>NC_015388.1:2500000-3125000 GCF_000195295.1 Desulfobacca acetoxidans DSM 11109 | reverse complement strand
TGGTTCGCTCTTTGCCGCCCAGACCCAAAATGACGTATTCGCTCAGTTCCAAACCGGCCTGTCGTACCATCCGACCGGCGGCGATCTGTATCTGTTGGTTGCAGCCTTTCTTGACGCGCCTCAAGATCTCATCATCACCGCTCTCCAGACCGACATGAATCCGGCTCAGACCGGCCTCTGCCAGTTGTTTGAGTTCGATTATCCCTTTTTGATTGATGTAGGGAGCCGAACCATAGACCGTGATGCGCTGCAAGCGCGGAAATAATTTCCTGCTATAACGGCAGATCTCTGCCAGGGCGGCGGTGGGCATGGCAATCGTGTTGCCGGCCGGGAGAAACAGTGTCCGGATGGCGTCGCCGTAGATTTTATAAGCCTCGTCCAGATCTTCTTTGATCTCTGTCGTGGCTCTCACCTTAAAGCGTACATTATCTTTATAAACCATGCAGAAGGTGCACTTATTGTGAGGGCAACCGACCGTAGCCTGGATCAGGAGGCTGTCGGCTTCGCTGGGGGGACGGTAAATAGGGCCTTCGTAACGCATGGAAGAGTTAGATCAGGAGATTTTTTCCACTAGCACCACCGCGGTCGCGGCGATGCCCTCGCCCCGGCCGGTAAAACCCATGCCCTCGGTGGTGGTGGCTTTGATGTTTACCGCTGCTGGTTGAACTTGCAAAACCGGGGCTAGGCGGGAGATCATTTCGGGGACGTAGGGAGAGAGTTTGGGGGCCTGGGCGATAATAACGGCATCCACATTGCCGACGCGGTAGCCCCGGGCGTGGACCACCGTCAGGATACGGGCTAACAGGATCAGGCTGGAGATGCCCTTCCAGGCCGGGTCGTTGTCCGGAAAATGGCGGCCCAAATCTCCGGCCCCCACTGCTCCCAGCAAGGCGTCGCCAATAGCATGGGTGAGGACATCGGCGTCGGAATGCCCGGCCAGCCCCAAAGCATAAGGGATTTCCACTCCGCCCAGAATCAGGGGGCGGCCGCTCACCAGACGATGGGCGTCGTAGCCGTTTCCAACCCGTATCGTCGTCATGGCTGATCTTTTCTGTCCCGGGTGGTAGTTCGAGATTGCTGCCGGAGTGCCAAGATGGCCTCTGCCAGGACCAGGTCTTCGGGTGTAGTTACTTTAATGTTGTAAACAGAACCGGGAATCGCGAAGACTGGTATCCCGATGGCCTCCACCAGGGAGGCCTCGTCGGTACCGTAAAAATCTCGGCCGTAGGCCTCAACGAAGGCCCGCCAGATGATAGGAGCCTGAAAAGCCTGAGGGGTTTGGGCAAGCCAAATATCCTGACGGTTCAGGGTCTTCTGGATGCGGCCGGTGTGGTTAACTTTTTTCACGGTATCATTGGCCGGCGTGGCTAGGATCGCTGCCCCGTGCTCTAAGGCGGCACCGATTACCCGGCGAACTTCCTCCGGGGTGACAAAAGGCCGTACGCCGTCATGCACTACGATAAGATCGTAGTCATCCTGCCGCTGTAAGGCCTTAATGGCGTTGTAGACGCTGTCTTGGCGCTCTTTACCGCCAGGCACCAGCCGTAGCACTTTTTTAAATCCGAAGGGGGTGATGATTTGGTTCTGGCAGAACTCCAAGGCCTTGGTTTGGGCTACCACGGTTATCTCATTGATTTCGGGCAGGTTCTCAAAGACCTCAAGAGTATGAGCCAATATGGGTCTGCCCCCGAGACAGAGATATTGTTTGGGGGTGGCTTGGTGCATCCGTCGCCCGGTTCCGGCAGCCGGAATAATAACCGCCACTCTCATACTGTGCCTCTCTTTGAGTGCTGGCAACTAACAGTTCCAGCCCGTCCTGGCAACCTTCCCGGTGCAACTTCCGCCTTTTCCAAAAGCTCCGGGTATCGCCAAAGCTCCTGGGCGTAATCAAGCAGACGGATGAATTTTACCCCTTTGTCCTGAATCTGATCAAGCAGGGAGGAAAACTCTGCTGCATACAGTCGACCCTCAACTTCGGCATGAATCGTCAATACTTGGGTCTGTCCGGATTTGAGGCTGGCCAGAATCTCCCGGTTAAAATCAGCCCCGGTGCGTCCATTTAGTCCCAACAGTTCATCCATGGTTGGAAGCGTCGTGGGAATCTCTAACAACGGCCAGGTTCGGTCGGGCGTGCAGGGAAGGTAAGGACCATACCCTCGGGTGTTGCTGCAATAATAAAATTTTTCCTGTACCAGGACGTCCAAAGCGGCTGCGGTGCATTGCCAACCCGGCGCCGCGAAGGAGACTGCAGGATAGCCCATGATCTCTACAAAAACTTTCTGGGCCTGGATTATTTCCTTAAGCACCGCCGGGGTGGAAAGTCGGCTTAAGGAATCCTGCCAACGGACGTGGTCGTAGCCATGAAGCCCCAATTCATGCCCGGCCGCAGTAATCTTGTGCAGCAGTTCGGGAGCGGAAGCAGCAATAGGGGGACCGGGAAGAATTGTCCCATAACACATGGTCTTGAAACCGTACAACCGCGGCGCGCCGGTCCGCAGCATTTTCTGCAGGAATCCCTTGTGGGTAAAGAGGCGGCGGATGGCCCGACCGGAATGATCCGGCCCCATGGCCACAAAGAAACTGGTTTTTATGCCCTTCTGGGCCAATAAAGCCAACAGGGCCGGAACACCCTCTTTAAATCCCACCAGGGTGTCAACGTCGATTTTCAGAGCCAGGCGCATCAATATGTCTCTTGTCCGGCAATCTGGTTGTTATACTGCCGAACCTCTTCTAAAAAGGCATCAAGCGTAATTCGCAAAGAGGTTGCCAGATCCGTCTCAGGCGTCCAACCTAAATATTCTCGGGCATTAGCGATAGAAGGTTTCCGGGTAAAGATATCCTGGTAGCCCTGACCGTAATATTCTTCGTGGGGAACTTCGATAATCTCGGCATAATCCTCATCCTGGCAATGCTCCGGATGCTCTTTGAACATCTGCAGCAGCATCAGGGCCAGTTCCTTTACCGAAGCCTCGTTGTCGGGGTTGCCGATATTAAAGATTTTGCCATCCGCAACACCTCCCGGATTTTCGATGATCTTCATCAAACAACCGATACCGTCTTCTACAAAAGTAAAACAGCGTTTTTGCCGACCGCCGTCGACTAGGCGGATGGGCTCCCGATTCACCAGGTTGATGATAAATTGGGTTACTACCCGGGAACTGCCTTCTTTGGCGGCATAGATATCATCTAACTTCGGCCCGATCCAGTTAAAGGGACGGAAGAGGGTGAACTGCAGGTTTCCTTCTTGTCCATAGGCCCAGATTACCCGATCCAACAGTTGTTTGGAGCAGCTATAAATCCAGCGCGGTTTATTGATCGGACCCAGAACCAAGGTACTGGAGTCCTCATGGAATTCAGCTTCAGGACACATACCATACACTTCAGAGGTTGAGGGGAAGATGATCCTGGTGCCATACTTGACACACTGGCGTACTACCCGCAGATTTTCCTCAAAATCAAGCTCAAAGACGCGAAGTGGCTGCTTTACGTAGGTCATGGGCGTGGCGATGGCCACCAGAGGAAGCACTACATCACATTTTTTGATGTGGTATTCAATCCATTCCTTGTTGATGGCGATATCGCCTTCCAGAAAGTTAAAACGGGGATGGTTGAGAGAATGGTCCAATTTATTATTATACAGGTCCATGCCGTAGACTAGCCAATTCGTGGTGTTGAGTATTCGGCGGACCAAGGCGTTGCCGATAAAACCATTCACTCCGAGGATGAGTATCTTCAAAAATACCTCCACATTGCTGTCCTACATGGTAATTGTATTGTTCCAGGTCTTTTAGGCGGCAGACATTATGGCGCTGACCTGGTTTAAAGTTCAAGGGGGTAGGGTGCTAGTAAAGCGACTACTCTTTATAGAAGGTCTCTTCAGGACCTCCCCAAGATCTCGCCCGCTAGAAATCCCAACTGCTGAACCAGGGCCTCGCCAACCACTTCCGGAGATCCCTCCAACTGGGCTGCAATCACCGCCAGTCTTCCCTGGCCAGCACCGATGACCAGTTGTTGGGCCGCCGAATCTAATGCTACTTCGCCCGGCTGCAATAGCGGTCCCTGATTCTCCGGTTTCGGCCTGCCAGCCCAAAGAAATAGTCTCTTGCCTCGCCAGAAGGTAAACGCGCCAGGGAAAGGATGGGTCACGGCTCTGATAAGATTATAAATCTGCACCGCTGGCTGTTCCCAGTCAATCCGGCCGTCCTCCGGCTTCCGGCCACCGAAATAAGTAGCGCGGTTATGGTCTTGCATAATCCGGGGTGCCAGATCCACCCGCAGGAGAGGATACACCTGTCGCATCAATGTTCCAGCCGCAATAGCCATCTTGTCGGACAGGGTCAAGGCTGTATCTTCCGGAATGATGGGGACCTGTACCTGGGCTACCATGTCGCCATAGTCCGGCTTTTCCTCCATATAGTGAAGAGTGAGGCCAGTCAAAGGTTCCCCGTGTAACAGAACCCAATTAATGGGGCAGCGTCCCCGGTAACGCGGCAGCAGGCTGCCATGCAGGTTGAGAGCACCCTTAGGAGGAATGTTCAATATGGCCTTTTTAAGCATCTTGCGATAATAACAGGAAAAAATAAAGTCGGGCGCTAACCCGCGCAACAATTCCACGAATTCCGGATTATTGGGGTCTTCCGGGGTATATACTGGCAAGTTATGGGCTAACGCCAATTCCTGAACGGACCTGAACCAGATCTGCTCCTGAGGATTGTCCTCGTGCGTCACCACCGCAACGATATTATCGTCAAGTTGGCGACACAGATCGATAAGCACCTTCAGACAGGTATGACCGATATTGCTATAACCCATAAAGAGGAGGCGCATAGTTATCCTGCCAAAAGGGATTCTTTGAGATTCAGCAAATATGTGAAGTTAATTTGCAGACGGAATAAATTACCGAGGATACCGTATCCTACCGGTTACCTTCGTTAAGCTGACGGCTGAGAGCTAAGTACGGAAAACTTACCTAATCTGCTCGGATAGAGAAAAAAGCTCGCTTAGTTGCCGTCTGGCAAACATATGACTACGATATCAAGAAGAAAATTGTTAGTCAACCTGATAAGAAATCAACTATCTTAAAATAATTGCATATTCAGCGACTTTTATTATGAATCTGGATTCCGATGGCGCCGTTTGCTATGAAAAATTGCTACGATAGTAATAGAAGGATAACTTACTGCTATTCCTTTTCTATTTCTATTTCTTTTGCAACTCCCATTCTTTCAGGTCAACACCTCCCGGTGCCGGGTCACCGAATCCAGTCGACCCGGGTGGGGAGAAACGCCCAGCCCGAATCCATTGCTCAGGACATTGCCGACGCTTAGATAGCCGCCAGGATCCCCTCGGAAAGGGTCCTGCTGCAGGAGAATTCGAGGGAAACCGAACTCAACATGCCGGAACGGGCACAGCCCCAAACAGGCCCGGGCTGCGGCCGTCAGAATGGACGTTTCACCTACCAAGGTTCCCAGTTGCATCTGGGGCCGATAGCCGGTTACGAGGGGTTTGGGGGTCCAGGGCAACGGGAAGCCAGCGACTTCGAGCATAGCCAGCAGACCGGTAAAACCCCCGATCTTGGCCAGCCGCAGGTTCCAGATATCGGCGGCCTGATGTTCTAAAAGATTTTTGGCGTCTGTAAGGGTGCAGAGGGACTCATCCGCCATTACCGGAAGACCTCCCTCCCGCTGTACCAGGGCCAGTGTCTGAGAATCTCCGGCGGGGATAGGCTGTTCCACTGAGCTAACTCCGAACTGCTTAAATTCCTGGATCCGGGTTATAGCCTGGTCGACGTTCCACCCCCCATTGGCGTCTACTCTCAGGTCCCGTTGGCGTCCGATAATCTGGCGCACCAGTCGCACGGTGGCTAAGTCACTGGAATTGCCGACTTTCAATTTAAATTGCGAAAATCCCAGGAATCTCATAAGACTGGCTAGCTTCCAGACCCGATGTAATGAGCCGACCCCCAAGGGTCCGGTGATGGATACCGGCAAGGGCCGCCTCTGTCCAAAAAGGCTGTAGCCCGGTCGTTTGGCGGTTCGGGCCCAGGCATCCCACACAGCCAGATCGAGCCCGGCGTAAGCCGCCGTCTTCCGATGAGCTGTGGCCCAGGCGAAGCAAGGCTGCAGCGCCTCCCAGGGAGAGGCCGCGGTGGACAGTTTCAACTCTCGGATTGTGGGCCAATAATGAGATCTGATATCCTGCCAGGCGGTCTCAACAGATTCTCCGGTGAGATAAGTGCGAGGGATGACCTCGCCATACCCAATTACCCCGGCATCGGTTGCCAGCGTCAGGATGAGATTGTGGGCCTCGCGTCGAACTGCCAGAGAATGTTTAAAAGCAAAACGGAAAGGGATTCTTACTTCCCGCAGTTCCAGCCTGGTGAATCGCAATGTCATAACTCCGCCTTGAAGTGTATCGGTCTGTCACGATGTGTGGAGAACATTGCCCTGAAGGAATGCCTAGGGCAGCTATTGGAAGAGAAAGGCAATGGTCCGAATGTCAGCCTCCGGAATAATTCAGTGTTTTTGAGCGCCTTGTTTGGCAGTAATATATAACTGTCGGTTTCTAGGCTATTATCGGAATCTATGTCTTCCTATGTAACCTATCTGTCGGGTTGTTGCACAGAAATAAATCCTTTTACAGGTGTCGGGGAAGAAATTTATGGTTGGGTGTAGCCCGAAAGGTCCAAGTTTCCGGTTTGCTAATAGATTGCCGGAATAATCTACCACGATTAGAGTACTAGTGCTACCCGAAAACCTTTCCCTGGCAACAGACAAGAGGGAGCAGCTATTAGACCTTTTGCTTTTCGGATAGTATTGACATTACTTCTCCAAGTATGATTAACTGACTATAAGTTCAGGTGATTTTCCTAAATTTGCTATAATGGCCGTTTGATATAACCGGAAGGTCATGCCAGGCGGCGCAGGAGGAGCGATGCAGGTTAGAATCGGATGGATTTTTACGTTGGCGGTGGTTGTGGGGTTGGCCTCAGTAGCAATCGGTTGGGCCTATAACGGCGGCCAGGGACCTGGCTCCGGCGGGTGGGAATTTTTTTCATCACCCACCGGCGGTCCGGTAGGGCTTATGTGGGGTGGATATAAAAATGAGATGCGGTTGGAGCGTGAGGCCGCGGCGGCCAAGCATAATTATTGTCCCACCGGTGGCTGCGTCGTTCGGCTGGAGAAATTAGCCATCTTTCCGAAACGGGTGCAGCGGGGCCGCACCGCCTATATCGATCTGGCCTATACCATATTGACGGCGAGTGATATCGGTATTCCGGTAACCATCAGCCGGGAAATCTTTTTCCAGGGGAAATCACTCGGTAAAACGTTCTCTAAAAATTTGCGTACCCCCAACGGCTCCTTCAGCCAGGAGGTCTCTTTTGTTATGCCGGATAACAGCGCTCCCGGCGTATACAGCCTCAAGACCCAGGTTATCACCGGCTACGGTCAGGATGAGAAGACCATTGACTTTACGGTGGAATAAAAAAAGGACTATCCCGAATCTTTACTAAAAAAAGTATAATACTTCAGCTATCTGAGAGAATAGATCAAGGAATAGTGGGTGGTGCCCAATCTACCACACTACAGCACCGACAGGCCCGTCTGGAGGGGCGAATCTTGTATTCGCCTCAAACAACTGAAGTGTTACAAAAGAGAAACTTGCCACCGCGATATGATAAAATTAAGGGCGTCATGCGAAGATATTCCTGATAAAAGGTCCTCTGCAGCGTCAATCGGCTGAACTCTGCTCCTTCGGGTCGTTTGCCTAAAAGATTCCTTTCCCAATCATGCCTCTGCCCAAGACTCGCGTCATCTCATTTCCCTAAGATTTTAACCTGGTTGGTCATTTTTCACATAAATCTATTTTTTGAGAGAGGATAATCTCTACGATTACTCTCCGCCGGAAAGGAAGATTTAGCGTGTTGATTACCTAAGGGGGCAACGCCATGTCGCCAATTTTATAGGTCGGACCCTGCCCCCGATAAATGCCGTAGCGATTATCAAGAAGGTAGATTATCATGAAAACGTTTCCTAAGCTGATGCTGTTGTTTGGTTTGACCTTTTTATTACTTACCTCTTCTTCCTGGGCGCAGGGCCGTACGGCCTCGAGGGCAGATAGAGGGCGGATTCACTACAGTACCCTCTACAAACCCGAGACAGTCGAGAAGATTCGCGGCGAGGTCGTCTCTTTGGGGAAGACCATCTCCGGCAACGGTAGGGATATGTGTGAGTATCTTACCCTTAAAACCTCCAAGGGCAATGTCTGGGTTATCTTGAAACCTCAGAGTTACAAGCCTGCAGTAAATCTAAACATTAAGCCGTCGGATCAACTGGAGATTACCGGGTCTCGGATCATGCTTCCCGGGAAGACCTCTTTGATTGCAGCCAAGGTTCAAATAGGCAACGACATAATGCTGCTCCGAGATGTCAAAACCGGGCGTCCGGCATGGGCCGTGGGTGATGATTGGCATGTGCGCTGAAATTCTGGATAACGAGAAGGTGCTGCTGATCTGTTTTTTGGCTTTTTTATCTGATGGTTGAAAGGATGGTGCGGATGGATAAAGGCAAGTTGAACTTCCTCATTGATGCCTTGATGTTTCTGTGTATGGCCGGTATAGCAGGCATTGGTTTTCTGATGAAATACGTGTTGCTTCCCCGCAGTGCAGCTCGGGCGCTCTATGGCAGGAGGGTTGAACTATCCTGGCTGGGCTGGGACCGGCATGACTGGGGCGAAGTGCATCTCTACCTGGCATTTCTCCTGTTGGGGCTTCTTGTGCTCCATATCATTCTGCACTGGGATATGATTGTCGGCCTGTTCAAGAGATTTTTTGCTAATGCTGCCTACCGTCCGATTATTATGGTCAGCTTTGTCTGTCTCTGCGCGGTGTTATTCCTCTTCGCTTTCTTTATCCAGCCGGATATTGAGGAGAGGGGGCCAGGGAAGGGTAGGGGACAGGGCCGGGTGGAATCTCGCGAACAGGCTCCCAAACATCTGGCCGCACTCACGCATTTTGACAAGAGCTCTTTACCAGGTTGCCTTTATTCAACCGGACAGGGACAGAACAAATCAAGCTTGGCCTGACGCCTGGAAGAAAATGAAAAAGGGCAGGGCCGCTTTTGCGGCCCTGCCCAGAGTGATGTTTTACGTGATGCGATCAGGTCTTAGAAGTCAATCTGAAAACGGGTTTGGGCAACGTGTGCCGTGCCGTTGACGATGTCTTGAGGATAGGTCGGCGGGCGCGGGGTAACCAGGCGACCATCAACATCGGCATAGACGTAGTTAAACATCCAGCGGGTGTTGGGGGTTAGGTACCAGTTCAGACCGGCAGTGAAGTTGTTTTCTCTGCCGCCCCCGACGCCTTTATCGCTCAGGCTCAGATAGGAGTAGCGGGCGCCGAGTTCCCAGGCACCCCAACCGCCTTTCAGGTCAAAGTTGTTGTTCGGCTTAATTCGATCAAAACAAGCGCCAGATTGGCTATAGTTACGGCTTTCGCCGGTGAGAAAGACGCTGCCATAGATATACGCTCCTTGGAACGTCGGATCACTCTGGTTTAGGAACAGGTTTTGGGCTGGTGACTGCCGGCGGCTGGCCTCGGTGAAGGCAAACATATATTCCCCTTGCAGGGAGAAGGGTCCCCACACAAAAGCGAGTTCGGGGTTGACTAGATCGATGTTTTCGGTCCATAACCGGTTAGTAAACATGTCCACCGTCCGGGCGTCGGTGGTATGCACCTCGGGGCGCTGCCGGTAGCGCAGTTGAAAATCATTGCTGTTGCGGAACTGGTGGCTGTAGGATAAACCGACGTGGAGTAGGTGCCTGCCCTTATCCTCATACCATGGGGTTCCGGCGATTCGCAGCGTCGTGTTCCAGTCCTGGTTATTGTCAAAGTCATTGCCGAAGTCATCCACATCCTGAAAAACCCCAAATCCCCAATACATCCGCTTATTAAACGCCGTATTGTACGCCATGATCCCGGTGTTGCGGGAAGGGGCGAAAACGTTCGGCAGCCCGCGTTCCATAAAGGTGATGAACCGGCTGCTGGTTTGCTCTTCCAGAGAGAACGGCTCTTTCTGATGGCCGATGCGGATATGCCCGATACCGGGGATATTTTTCATGCCGATGAACACGTCTTTGAATCCCACGGTGCCGTTGCCTTCCGCAAAATCATACTCCCCCTTGAAAAAGTAATTGTCATAAACAGTTCCCGACACATAGATCCGGGCCCGCCGGAATTCGCTCCCGAAACCGGTTAGGGGGGTTCCTTCATCCTGCCGGACCTGGTCGGCAAATCTACGGCTAGTTGAAGAGACGCTGGCGAAATCCACCATGATTCTTCCCCCTAAACCGAATTTGTTTTTGCCGTCCGGACTCTCTATTTTCAAGCCGTTCTTCCAGTGAACCTTCCAGGAATCTTTGGGCGCCGGTTTCGCGGCCACCTTCTTTTCCACTGAGGTTAGCTTCTTGTCGACCTGGTCAACGACTTTCTGCTCCGATGCCTTGACTTTTTGGTCGACCTGCTGTTCCCGGGTTTTTTCCAAATCTCGGGCCTCTTTTTCTATCTGCATGGCCTCACCCGGCGTGAGTACTCCTTTCCTGATGAGCACCTCAATTAGCGGATCGCTGGTGGCCTGAGCAGGAGATATCGCTATTACGCCGCAGAGCATGACTGCAAATGCCGCGGCAAAGCCGAGCAGAGCTCTGCCTCGCAGCATGGCTGCGACAGCCGTCAGCAGCCCGATTCTAAAAGGTGGTTTTTTTCTCATTTCTCTTCTCCCCCTGAATAAAGTTTTAAAACTTCCTGATGGGGGAGTATGATTGAGAATTATTTGGAAAATAATATTCTTCGAATAGAATTTGATTTAATCTGAGGTCTTCTCAGGAGGGCAGAAATTCTTTCATAGAGAATCTTGGGTCAAAAAGATTAACTGAGGTATTACCTCATTTCAAGTTTAAATCGATTCCACTGTATCGGGTTGGATCCTGGCAGATTTCGCCATTACCGTAGTAGGTTCCTAAAGTGTATTGCCAGACAGGCAAAACTTGGCGTTATTGGTTGAGCTTTACCAACGGGGGGAGAAAAATTGTCAGGACGGGATATCCCCGCCCTGACACGAAGATATTCATTTTTGGGGGAAGCCCAAAATGGCCAGGAACGTTTCTCGGTACTGCCATTGGAGTTTATTCACCTTTTGGCGGTCCCGTTTCCAGTTCGTAGGGCCATTGTACCCAGCCGCCGTCCATAAACTGTACATTGGTGAATCCCATCCCCTGTAGAATCTTCTGGGCCTCGTAGCCCCGCAGACTGAGTTTGCAGAAGGGGATAAAACGTTTGTCTTTCGGGAACTCCTTGGCCTTCTCCCTAAGTTTTCCGAGGGGCATGAAGAAGACCTTGGGGTGTTTGAGACGGACTTCCTGAAACTCTCCCGGACTGCGGACGTCAAGCAGCATAAAATCTTCGTTTTTGGTCGTTAATTCCTGCACTTCCATGGGAGTCACGGCTTGCGCCAACCCGGTAAGCTTGTTCTCCATCACCCAGGCGGCGTTGATGAGTACATCGATGGCCGTGGAGTAGGGCGGGGCGTACCCCAGGTTGAGTTGAGTGAGGTCGGAAACGGTAGCCCCCATGGTAATCGCCGTGGCGGCGGCATCGAGGCGTTTGGCGGCGTCGCCCGGGCCTACCACCTGAACCCCCAGCACCCGGCCGCTGCTCCGGTCGGCGATCATCTTTAAACCGACGAATTTGGAACCGGGATAGTAATGAGCGTGATCGGGGCTCGGCGCCAGGGTCGTGATAACGTCATATCCCTCTTTCCGGGCCACTGCCTCTGTCAGACCGGTGCAGCCGGCAGTAAACTCGAAGACTTTGGCAACTCCGGTTCCCACCATGCCCTGATAGGCAACCTTGCCGCCGGTGATGTTGGTGCCGATGATGCGTCCATGAACATTGGCTATCTGACCGGAAGAGATGAAGACCGGTCGTTTGAGCAGGCGATGATAGACCTCAGCGCAGTCGCCGCCGGCGTAGATATTCTCATCTGAAGTCCTGAGGTAAGAATCCACCTTAATGGCGCCGGTCTGGCCGATCTCCAGTCCGGCCTGACGGGCCAGTTCGACGCTGGGCCGCACCCCGATGGCAAGCACCGCCAGATCTGCCGGATACTCGCCTCTGTCGGTGTAAACTACTTCCAGACGGCCATCCTCATCTCCGCCAAAGCTGCTGACCCGCTCGCCAGTGCGGACCTGAACCCCTTTGCTGGCGATATGACGCTGCAAAATAGCGCCCATTTCGAAGTCCAGCCAACCGGGGAAGACCTGATCCATAGCCTCGACAACCGTAACTTCCAAACCCCGATCTACCAGGGCCTCGGCCACCTCCAGGCCGATGGCGCCGGTGCCGATGAGTACGGCTCTCTTGGGTTTGTTTTCCTGCAGGCTGGCCAAAATATTCAATCCATCACCCGGGTGGCGGAGGACATGGACGTTTTTCAAACTGATACCGGGTAGCGGCGGGCGCACGGGAACGGCCCCGGTCGCCAGCACCAGCCGGTCGTAGGGGTAGGTCTCCTCTTGGGAGGTGGCCAGGTCCCGGACCTTGACCAGGCGGTTGGCCCGATCGATTGCCGTGGCTTCCTTTCCCGTGAGGACAGTAACCCCTTTCACGGCCCGGAAAAAATCGGCGTTGCGCATCACTCCCACCGGCGTCGCCAGGAGTTCCTTAAGGTCCGGAACCTGGCCGCCGATAAGATAAGGCAGACCGCAAGCGCCGTACGAAATAAACTGTCCCTTCTCCAGGACGGTTATCTCCGCCTGGGGATCACATCTCCGGGCTCGCGCTGCGGCTTTAGGACCCGCAGCAACGCCGCCCACGACGACAATTTTTAAGTTTTCAGCCATAACAGCCTCCGAAGGTTAGCGTTGAGGTCACCCCGTTGACTTTTAATACTTCACCACATTCCATATTGGGTTGCGCGCCGGAACCCACCAAAAAGTCAAGCGGTCTTGCTATAGTAAAAAGCTTTTTTACCGATTAAGCAAGTATAATAATGAACCACTGTTCTGCTGTTAACTATCAATTAATTGTAATAATCGATAGTTAATTAAAATTCAAGAAAAATAGAAAAGGAGATCAGCGCGAAGACTCAGGCATTAAGATTAATCTGACCGTCTCTGAGGCGATAAATAAAATCAAATCCTTCGATCATCCGTTCATCATGGGTAACGCAAATGACCGCGGTCTGGTTTTCCCGAGCGATCTTTTTTAACATCTCCATGACCTTCTTGCCACGGACGCTGTCAAGAGCGCCGGTAGGTTCATCAGCCAGCACCAGTTTGGGGGAGCCGGCCAAAGCCCGGGCAATGGCCACCCGCTGCTGCTCTCCGCCCGACATCAAAGCTGGCAGGTAGTCGGCCCGATCGGCGATTTCCATGTACTCCAGCAGTTCCATGGCCCGGCGGTGGGCCTCACGTTGTGTCATCCCCAACAGGTTCAAGGGCAGCAGGACATTTTCCAGGGCCGTCAGGAAAGGAATAAGATTGCGCGCCTGAAAAATAAAGCCGATCTTTTCAAGGCGCACCTGCCGGATGTTTATGTTCCGCCACCCATGATCCCAAAGAGTCGCCCCGTCCAACTGGATTTTGCCGCCGCTGGGTTCCAGAATCAGGCTGATGCAGAGTAACATGGTGGTCTTCCCGGAGCCGCTCGGACCCAGGAGGGCCACCAGGTCCCCAGGTTTCACGGAGAGGTTAATGTTTTTCAATGCCTCTACCGCCAGGTGGCCGGTACCGAAGGTTTTGCTTAAGCAGTCGATTTTCAGGATTTCAGTTATGTTCATTGTTCTCCCAGTGCCAGAGCGGGAGGCGTCTTCAGGGCCTTCCAGATGCCCAATAGACTGGCGATGATGCCTCCTATCAGTGCTAATCCAAAGGTGACCAGGTCATCCAGGGGAGTCAGCAGCACCAGTCGAGGCCAGACGTGATACGTATTATGAATTATAACCCAGCCAATCAGATAACTGCAGGAGGTCAAAAGGATGGACTGCTCCATAATCAGCCGGATGATCACCCGGTTGGGGGCGCCGATGAGTTTCATCACCGCAATGCTGCGAATTTTTTCCATAGTTAACGTAAAGATCACCATGGCAATGATCACCACGCAAACAATCAACAGCAGAGTGCGAAAAAGAAACAACTGCATGCGAGGGCGGTTCAAACGTCCCTGGGACATGATTTCGATCTGTTCAGGAGTAGTGAAAACTGAGAGATAGAGGTAGTCTCGAATACTCTGGGCAACTTCTCTTGCCTGGGCGCCTGGCATCAGGCGAACTAACACGGCGTTGATGCGGTGCATTTCGATAGAATAGCGGGAAAGATATTTTTCTGCTTCCTGAACGGTGAAAAGGCCGGGATGCACCAGGCTCTGGTAAATTCTCAGCCGCTGGTTGCGGACTTCTTCGTTATCCGGCAGCCATATTACCTCCTGGGCGTCAGGCAGGGAGAGATAGAGGAGGGGTTCGCCGTCGGGAGAGGTTCCTTCTTTGGTTAATCCGACCACGGTGTAGGTGTGTAGACCCAGTCGAAAGTTTTCATTCAGGCGCAAACCAAGTTTCTGATGAGCTACGGCCTCATAATGGGCTTGGGTGATGGGACGGCCAGCCAGAAGTTTTTTGGGCCCGCCCAATCCGGTAAAGACATCATAGCCAACGATAGTGAAACGTCGACTTTTCCCGGCAATGCGGCGCTCCACTGGATAGACGATGAAAGGACTGGCCTTCTCCACCCCGGGCATGGCGGCGACGCTATAATGAAAAAACTCTGGGAGAATGGATTGCTCGTTAATAGGGCCGCCACGGTAGCGCTCCACCACCCATAAGTCCGGATTGGTGCTGTTGATGAGAGCAAGTCCTTCAAAGACAAACCCCCGATAGATGCCGTTCATAGACAGGACAATGGCAAAGAGCAGGCCGATGCCCACGACGGTGGCCAGAAACCGTCCCAGATGCTGCCGAATGTCCCGAATGGCCAGGTCCATGGGATTATTTCCCCGCCACTAGACGGCTTTTGACTTTCACGCCGGGTTTGGTTTGGGAGGATGGCGAAACAATAAGTTCGCCTTCTTTTAGACCTTGTTTTACCGCTACCCGTTGGCGGTCTCGCAATCCCAGGGTGATAGGACGAAATTTGACCACTCCGGCATCCACGACCAACACCCCGGGATGACCGTCTTGCTCCTGCACGGCATTCCAGGGGGCGGCAATAACCCGAGTATAGCCGGTGGCAATGGCCACTTCGGCTTCTTCACCTATCACCAAAGGCTCAGGGAGAGAAGCGAACTTGATATTTACCTCCATTTCCCGAGTCACCATGTCGGCTTCCTTATTCAGGCGCACTACCGTGCCAGTGAAATTGCGGCCGGAGCGCAAACGAATCTGGGCCTCCTGCCCCGCCTTTAAGACCGCAATCCGGGTTTCATCAATCCAGGCCGCTACCCAAATCCAATCCATATCTACCATGTGAAAAATAGGGGTTCCCGGCGTGATTGTATCTCCAACCTCAGATCGACGTACGGTGAGCAGCCCGTCCATAGGAGCCAAAATACGAGTGTAATCCAAAGTTGCCGCCGCCGCCTGGGCTTCGGCCACAGCTTGTTTAAAAGCCGCTTCGGTCGCTGCGACACTAGCCTTAGCCTCAGCAGTCTCTCCCGCTGCCACTTTCAAAGCGGCGCTGGTGGTGTCAAAGGCTGCTTCTGAGATGTAGCCGGGTTTGAAGACCTCCTGGTCGCGGCGATAATTGCTCTGGGCCAGGTTTAGATTGGCCTGGGCCTTAGCCAGGGTAGCCCGAGAGCGAGCAACATCCTTCTGGGCCCGGTTTTGTGCCGCTCGAGCCGCTGCCAAGCGGGCCTTGAGTTCCGCTGCGTCCATTTCCGCCAGGAGCTGACCTTTTTTCACCCGGTCTCCCTGGTCAGCATAAAGCTTCTCAAGAATCCCCGTTATTTTGCTGCTCACTACCACAGGCACCTTGGATTGGACCGTGCCCGGTCCCCGAACCTCTCCCCGAATCTCCACCGGTTGGGCCGCTATAACCATGACGGTCGGGCGGTAGAGGAACAGACTATATCCCAAGAGAAGCAGAACAATAAAGGCGAGGGCGGCCACAATGATCTTTTGCCCTCCCCACGGGTTTTTCATTTATTTCCCTCCCTTGGCTTCCTGCTTGAGACGGTTGCGGGGTCAGAACCGACAAGCTGTTGCACCCGGGCCCGGCCAATGCCGTAGCCAGCCTGATAACTGATGAGACTCAGGCGGGATCGAGTCAACTCTACCTGAGCGGTAAGCACGTCCAGGGCGATAGCCTTGCCGTAACGGTACAAGGCCAAAGCGCTGGCATAGGCTTCTTCATTAGTAATCAGCGTCTGCCGGGCAGTGCTCACGCCTTGCCTGCTGTTCTCCTGGTCCTTCCAGGCTGTGGTCAGGTCAGCCTTGAGACTGTTCAGACGGTCCCGCTTTTTCTCCATGAGTTGTAGGTATTGAGATGAAGCCTTAGCGACCTGGGCTTTGGTCAGCCCACCTTCAAAAAAGGGATATTCCAAAAAAACCGCGGCCAGCCATTCGGTTTTTGTGCCTCCCAAATCGCGGTGGCGGAAATCGCTGGTGGCCTGCAGGCTGACTTCGGGGAGATATCCCCCTTGCGCGGCTTTTACCAGGGACCGGCTCTGGGAGATTTCCAGGTCCAGCCGTTTGATTTCCGGATTGTTCTTAAGGGCCTCCTGCCAAAGCGTCGGGATATCAGGAGCCGCAGTAAATTGCTGGGGCAAATGGCCTCTCACATCCACCGGAATTGTCTCCTTAAGCCCAATAGTGCTTGCGAGAATTTCCCTTGCCAGGCACACGGCATTTTGGGCCTCCACCACAGCCTGCTCGGCCTGGGAAACCTGCGATTGGGCCCGGAAATTATCCAACCGGGTGACCTTCCCGGCATTAAAAAAAGCCTCGGTAAGCTTGGCAAAATCTTCTCTTTCCTTCAGAGCCTCATGGGCTACTTGGAGATTTTCTTTGGCCTCTACTAATCGGTAGAAGGCCTCGGTTACGTTATAGGATACTTCAAGAGCAGTTTTATGGACTTCCTGTCTCTGGGCCTGGGTGCCGGTTCGAGCCGCCTGAGTATTATAGTAGGTTTTCAAACCATCAAAAACGAGTTGTTTACCGGCGATGCCTGCATACCCCTCACGTTTAAACAAGGCGAAAGGGGTGGAGCCGCCGGCGGCAAAGCGATTGGTCGGCTGTCGATCATAAAACGATAACAGTGTCAGGTGAGGGAAGAACTTGGACCTGGCCGCCTGGTAATCAGCCACCAACTCCCGAACTCTATCCCGACTGGCAGTAAGGACCGGGTTTTGCTCCCTCGCCAAGGCTAGACAGTCCTCCAGGCTGAGGGCGTGAAAATCTTGTCCCACCGCCGTGGTATTGCCTATACAACCGATAATGACGAAACTGACTGAAAGGATAAATTTCCAGCCTTGCAACAATGACAGCATATCCCATACTCCATAGCACAATCCATAGGATTGATATCTCTGTGTAAACCTCGCCCTGTGATTTTTCAGGATCATAGGCTTATCCGACTTAATTCTAAAGTCTGCCGGTCAACGGTTGCTCCTTAGGTTGTTCTGAGATGAGTTTTTACAGCTCAAAGAAAATAATTCCTCTCTTTGACGCCTGCGGTGAAGACGGCAAAGGGATAGCGCAAGCACCACAAAGGGATCGCCGTGATCACCAGGATGCTACTCTCCTGAGAATTAAGAACTCGGGACTTATTTTCTGACCAGGCAAATGTGAATAACCGCATTAACAATTACATAAACCTAAAAAAAATCATACGACCGGAAGTCCTTGGGATAACTGCCTTGGCCCATCACCCCCGCTTTGGGTGTACCTGTGTTGATTTTTGGTAATACTCCAGCTATCTGAGAGAATAGATCAAGAACTGGTGGGCGGTACCCACTATACAACATTACAGCACCAATAGGCCCATCTGTAAGGGCGGATCTTGTATTCCCACCAAACAATTGAAGTGTTATAATTCCCGGCTTTCGGGAGAAATGAAAGTTTTTCCCGCAGCATTTGTGCCTCATGATTCTCAGCAAATATTCTACGCAAAAGTCTGAGCAGCTTCTCATTGGGGCTGGCAGGGATTACGGTCAGGTGATACTGCATCCAGGGACCATCCCGGCGGTCGCTGGCCCAACCCAAATGCTAGAGGCGGCAAGAGGCCTTGGACTGGGTGATCTCTAAAAAACTCATGATGCCGCAGACACAGAGTTTCTCGGTGATTGGCAAGAGCCAGAGAATTATCAGGCGGGTCTTGTCCGCCAGGGATTGGCAAAGCTGTGATACCTGTTACAAGTTTAGATTATAACCGGATATACGGATATTGTCAACTTACCTTTTTACTTTAGGCTATCAAGAGTTATTCTCACCCATCAGCTTGACGCCCTGAGAGAGAAGGGGTAGCGGTATTGCAATCAGAAGGCGGGATGCCTCTCGTTTTCCCGCCTTATCGAGACTTAGGAGAGACGCCGTTTTAGAGCGAGCTTTTTGGCCTGCCACCATAAAAATACACTGGCGATAAACATAAACAGACCGACGCCGAAGAAGGCTTTAGTTCCAAGGTTGGTTGACCCGGAGGACGATGGCGTCTGCTGTCCTATCAGGCCTTTTTCATCCACCTGTACCTCCAGATCAAGGCGATGCCCCATTTCGTCATTAAATACCAGATGCCATTTCCCCGGCTTATCGGGAGCGAAGGCGAAACGGCCGTTTTTGTCGGACCGGCCCACTTGAAAAGGCTTCTCCGATTCCGGCGACGTAACGGTTACCTTCGCATAACTCATGGGCTCTCCCCCCTGATAATTGGCTGTCGCTACCAGCCCGCCCGGTGCAACGACTCCCTCTACTCCATGGCTATGGGCGAGAGCGGGAAAAAGCAGCAGCAACCACAACAATCCCATAATATTCAGTACGAGTCTAAACATGGATAATCTCCTCCGACCGAAGTTTAAAGTGAAAGAAAATACTTAAATTCTGCACTAGAAGCTATTTTAAAACCTTTCATCCTACAATGTTATCGGTTTGAGCATAGCGAAGCATCTTGTATTTTTAAAGACTTGAGAACTTCACTGCACCTTGGCTGACAGAAAAAAGGGTTTGCAGGTAGCTTTTAACGAAAAAAAGGCCCAACCTCTAGGTAGTTGAGCCTTCATGGTTCATTATTGAATTTGATTAGGTACTTTTATACCCGGAGGGTTCTCCCCCCATTGTTAGAGTGGAAAGTATAATAAAAAATAAAACAATGTCAAGCATCCTTTTCCTAAACAGTAATACTCCAGCCAGTTGAGAGAAAAGATCAATTAATGGTGGGCGGTGCCCATCCTACAGCACTAGAGCACCGACAGGCCCATCTGTAGAAGCGAATCTTGTATTCGCCCCAAACAACTGAAGTGTTGCCCGGAACACAATCTGGAGATTGCAACGGTTGACAGATCTTTTTCTAGCCTAACGGTTCTGCTCCACCCGCGTCTTGTCCCGAAGGATATAATCAAGCAATTTGCGGGCGAAGGGGGAAATCAAGTGGATTCGATCCGGGTCCAGAGTGGCATTGAGGTACTGGAGGCGCAAGAAGTCTCCGTCGGAGGCGAAGCCTGGCCGGACCCCGGAAAAAAAGAAGCCGATTGTCTCGGCGGCTTCGCAGAGATCAGGGGTACCACCTTGAGACAGCGGTAAATCGAGGAAGACCGCTACGGATTCGGCCAGATCACACAAATCCCGGCAGGCCTGCTCAATTTTCGGGAAAGTATCCGAACCGATGCGATCGACCTGGATGAGTCCTACACCGTAGTTCTTCCTATACTGTACTGACAGCCGTCCGTTTCCTGCAGCAGGCTCAGGCTTTAGAAATTCCACCGGTACTCCGAGGTTCCTATAAATATCCGTTAGAATCTGCCGATGGCGGTCCGGAGCATAGAGGCGCGTCGTTTTCGGGGGCGACAGGTAATCGAAATAGAATACCAGCGCCGTCTCCCCCTGAAAAACCGGCCCCGGTTTTGTATCCCGATAGCCGAGATTGTGTTGGATGATCTCCAGTTTTTTAAAATGAACCCCTAGATGTAAGAGCTCAATGCCGGCCGCGTGCAAACCTTTATTTTCGCTACCCTCCTGGCTGATGGTATGAACGGTGACGGCCTCGGCGTAGAGACCAACCAGTTCCATCCGCTGGATTTCTCCTTGCAGCAGCTTATCCATGCGCTTAAATAAACCTTGCCCCCGGTGCGATGGCGCTATCGCAAGTTGCTCCAATTCGGCCAGGGAGCCTAACTCCGGTCGGATTAACCCTACATGTCCGACGATCTCGCCATCTGCAGTCACGGCCACCACACCCACGTGGATGCCGCACTTAATGTTGTGGGCCAGACGATCGGGGTAATAGATATTGACCCGAGGATAGGTATAGCCGTATACCCGGTACATTAATTGTGCCACCCGAAGAGCATCTTCAGGGTCAACAAAGCGGATGGTATAATCTTGAGGGCTTTGAGCAACAGGCGGCTCGTGAGGGGGGCCGTGCGGCGCTGCGGTTTGCGGCTGAAGACGGCAGCACTCACTGCGGTATTTCGTAAGGCGCAGCTCCTTGCCCTGAGGCCCATGATTAATCCAGTGCACCTCGTCGACGCATCGGTGGATCAGGGATAAGCCCAGAGTGTGCTGCGAGAGATGTCGGCAGGCATCTGTATCAATGGGGTGAAGTTTCGGTTCGAGAGTCTCGTCGAAGGGCAGGCCTTGATCGTGTACCGCCAGGATCAGGGCATTAGGCGTCAATTCTCCAACCACGGTGATAATACCGGGTTCATCATCATAGGCGTGCTGAATGCTGTTCTCGCAGGCCTCCCACAGGGCCTGGGCCAATAACTCCGCCTGATGCTGGGGAAAATCTGCCAGGACCGCCAGATTATAGCCATAATCATGTACCAGTTGCAGTATTCTGGCATCTGCCGGCAAGGTAATATCAGTCCGGAAATCAGGAGTCATCGGGTACCTTCCAAGAGTTTTAGAAAAAGCCGAGATCAGGCAGCAACCGTGGTTATCGCGGTAAAAATGGTTTAAGGGGCCTGCCCGGACAGGATCAATACAACTTTCTGCCTTAAGAAGAAAGCGGACATGGTTATCTTACTGACCGAGACCTGCGATTGCCTCCCTAAGCCCCAAGGCCGCTACCTCATCTTGCTGCCCCTCTGGACTCAGCCGCCGTCCCCGCGCCACTAGTTGGGCATACGACCTCTGCGGACCGAAGGTAATCCGGATGGGATGGGGACGGGGAAAGGCCATACCTACCCCCCAGGCCTGGCGGGAGCCCTGAATAAAGGCCGGGATGATGGGAATATCCAACTCTTTGGCCAGGATCAGCACGCCCTTCTTGATCTCCCGCAACTCCCCGGTGATGGTGCGGGCGCCTTCCGGGAAGACGCACAGGCTCTTGCGGTGGCGCAGCACGTAGGCCGAAGCCTGCATAGCCGCCACCAGGTGGCGGGCCGAATCCACCGGAATAACCCGCAAGGCCTGAACCAGATGGCGGACTAACGGCAAATCAAAGTAAAAGGTCGTGCCCAAAAAAAACAAGGACTGCCGCCGCCGGTGGGGGACAGCCAGGAAGATGAGAAAACCGTCCAAAAAACTGGCGTGGTTGGGGCAGATGAGCGATGCGGCAGGGCTGAGATGCTCCTGCCCATAGACCTGCAGCCGGAAAAGCGTTTTGGCCAACAGGCCGAAGCAGATTGAACATCCGAGGGTGAAAAAGCGCGCCCCCCAGGGGTGGCCCAGTTCGATGCGCCGGAGCAGTTCCGGCGGAGGGTCCTGTTGTAGGATTTCTTCCCAGGAGCGCTGTCTGGCCAAGGCGACTTCCCCGGCCTGGGATTGTTGCGCTTCAATAAACCGGATCAGTTCGCCCACCGTGAACAGATCGGCAAAACCATCTTCTTTGACGGGCGCCTGAAACCGCTCTTCCAATGCCACCGCCAGTTCTACCAGGGCTAGGGAATCCAGCCCCAGATCCAGTTCCAGGTGATCGTCCAGGGCAATGAGCCGCCGACCGGTCTTATCCAGGAGCAGATTGACCACCTCAACCCCCGCGGGCGAGAGATTCTCTGTTAGAGCGGACTTTTTGGCTTCATATTGCTTACCGGTCCGAGCTTGATAGATTTTTGCCGCTTCCTGCATCTTGATTTTGCCCAACCGGGTCTTGGGCAGTTCCTGGTTGGTCAACACAAAATCCCGCACCCGTTTGTAGGACTCCAACTGCTGTGAATAGAAATCCAGATACCACTTCACCCGGTTGTAAACGTCGGTTTCTCCGAACTGGCGGAAATATTCGAAATCAGGGACCACCACGGCCACGAGTTTTTCCTCCCGGGCGTCGGGCATAATGAAGATTTCCTTGATGGCCGGGGCCTGAAGATAATGCGCCGCCACCTCCTCCGCTGAGATATTCTTGCCGGAACTCAGGATAATAATATCTTTGGCCCGTCCCTGGACGTAGAGGTAGCCATCCTCATCCAGGCGGCCCAGGTCGCCGCTGTAGAACCAGCCATCCGGGATGACCGCCTCGGTGGCGGCGACGTCGTGCAGATAACCGGCCATGACATTATCCCCGCGGATCAGGATTTCTCCCACTCCCTGGGTATCGGGTTGGGCGATTCTCACTTCGACGCCGGCCAGCGGCCGACCGACCGAACCGAAACGGGGGGCCTCCGGCGGGTTGATGCTGACCACCGGAGAGGTCTCGGTGAGGCCATAGCCTTCGAGGATGACAAAGCCCAACCTGGCGAAACCCGCCGCCAACTCCCCCGGCAGCTTGGCCCCGCCACTGACAAAATAGCGGAATTGCCTCCCCAAGGCCTGCCGGAGAGGCTTGGTGAGCGGACCGGTCAGGTTGAGGCTGCATTTCTGTCGCCCGCGTTGAGCCAGATCAAGTCCCAGGTTGAGAAGCCGGCCCAGTCCTAATGGCAACTCCTCCAGCTTTTTGGCGATACCCCGATAAAAATGCTGGAGCACCATGGGAGTGACCGGCAGGATGGTGACCTGCTGTTCTTTGATACAGCGGATTATGGCTTCGGCCTTCAGGGTGTCGATAAAGGTTACCGTGGCGCCGGAAAAGAGCGAGCTGATCATGGTGATAAAAGGAAAGGCGTGGAACAGGGGCAGAATAGCTAAAAAGTTGTCCCTGCCGGTAATAGCCTCGAGGGCGGCAATGCCGACGTAGTTGGCGGCAAAATTTCTTTGGGTCAGCATGACGCCTTTCGGCGGTCCGGTAGTGCCCGAAGTAAAGATGATGGAGGCCAGGTCATTTAATTGCACAAGCGGCAGATCATTAGCTTCCGGCGTTTTCCGGAGTTCATCAAAGTCGATAATCCGGGGGTGAGGCCGATCGCCGCCAGGGATTTTAGCATTTCGATTCTCTCGGCTCGTGGGCCAAAGACCAGGGTGAGCAAGGAAATCTCCCACTATCACAATATGTTTAACCGACGGTGCCGCGGCAATCTCGGCTAGCGGCGCCTTGGCCGAGGCGAAGACCACTCGGGCCTGCGTCTGTTCTAAAACATAAGCGACAAACTCCGGTCGGGACTGGAGGTCCACCGGTACGGCCGTCCCCCCGGCAAGCAGCAGCCCGAAATAGCAGATAGGCCACTCCGGCCGGTTTTCCATGATGAGCAGGCCGCAGTCATTTTTGCCGATACCGCTCTGCCGCAGCCAACCGGCGGTCCGGAGGGTCTGTTGATAGAGTTCCCCGTAGGAAATCTGCTGAACCGTCTTACCGACCACGTTGATGATGGCCGTCCGGTGCGGCTCCGCCTGAACCCGCCGCCGCAGGTGTTCAATCAGGGTGAGGTGCATGAGTTCCTCGGTTTTAATGGCGGATACTGAATACAGCAGTTCATAAATTCACTACCGCATTTTTCTGTCACCCTGAGCCGAAGGCGAAGGGTCTTAGGTCGTGGTTTTAAGATTCTGCGCTGTTTCCGAAGGCTCAGAATGTCAAGATTGAATATATAAAATGATGTAGTAAGGCTGGATACTGTTTGTCAGTTAAAAAAAGTATCGGCCTTATTTTCTCTTAGGCTCATTCATTAAAAAACCAGGGGTGACCTCATCCAGCCGCCCCTGGTTTTGTGTTAAAACAGCCCGACTGCCACTGATCGCTAGGAGGTGGCGATAATCAGCAAGACGGCATCCTTGGCCACCGAAGCACCGGGTTCGTAGTTGATAGCCTTCACCGTGCCGGTTGCCGGGGAGGGGAGATTGTTCTGCATCTTCATGGCTTCAAGGATACACACCGGGCTACCGGCTTCGACCTTATCGCCCAGGGCGACGCTGTAACTGATGATCATGCCCGGCATGGGGGCGCGCAGGGCCACTTCGCCGGCCGCCACTTCTTCTTTGGCTGCCGGGGCGGCAGGTTTGGGCGGAGCCGGGGCCGCCGCCGGGGTAGGTTTAGGTGGCGCCGCCGGACGCGGGGCCGTAGCCGCCGCCATCGGGGTAACGGCGCTGATGACCGGAGCGCCGGAGGTACATTCGACCTCTACCTCATAGTAGTCGCCATCCACAAAGACGTTGAAGGTGCGCAGGCCTTCACCTTTGGCTGGAGGGGTTTTTTCCAAACGGTCGAGGTATTCCTGAACTTTGGCGAAGAGGTTTTTCTGCTTGATGCGGTTGTAGACGTCATCCTGCATCTTGATGCGGTCCAGCTCTATGGGCTTGACCTCTTCGGGAACGGGTTCGACGCCGTACTTCCATTTCAGATAACGCAGGCCGGTAGTAGGATAGATGGCGTAGATGAGAACGTCGCCGATGTTTTTGGCCAGACCTTTGGTGGCTTCCCGGGCCTTTTCCAGTTCCGGCTCTATCTCGTCGGCCGCCCGACAGGAGATAGGTTCTTCACCGCGTTCGTACCCCTTCAGGCAGATCTTTTGGACTTCTTTGTCCATCGGGGCCGGAGTCCTGCCGTATAAGCCGTAGGCCATGCCTTTGACCTCGCCGGTGATCATCTTGTAACGGCCAAAAAGTACGTTCTGTACCGCCTGGATGCCGACAATCTGGCTGGTGGGGGTGACCAGCGGCGGGTAGCCCAGTTCTTTCCGGGTGCGGGGCAGGTCTTCCATCACCTCGAGGATGCGATCCAGGGCATCGGCCTGTTTTAGCTGGGAGACCAGGTTGGAATACATGCCGCCGGGGATCTGGTGGAGGAGGACGCCGGTATCGATGATCGACATCTTGCTGGTGTCCAGAAAGTCGCGGTACTTGGGGGCCACTTTTTCCAGATCCTGGCCTAATCCAATCATGGTGGCCAGATCGATGGCGGATTCCCGCTCGGTGCCCTCTACGGTAACCAGGATAGGTTCGATAGCCGGCTGTGAGGTCCGCAGGGCGAAGGGAGAGAGGGCGGTGTCGATGATGTCCACCCCGGCTTCGATGGCCTTGAGGTAACTCATGGAACCCTGGCCGCTGGTGTAATGGGTGTGAAATTCCACCGGGATCTTGACCGCCGCCTTCAGGGCGGAAATCAGTTCGAAAGCGTCGTAGGGAGAGACCATGCCAGCCATATCTTTCAGACAGAAGGAATCGGCGCCCATGGCTTCGGAGCGTTTGGCGAAATCGACGTAATATTCCTTCGTGAAGACCTCCCCGCCCATTCGCCGCTGGGTCAAGGAGTAGCAGACAGCGGCCTGAATATGCACGTCCAGCCCCTGTTTCTTGCAGTCCTGGAGGGCTTTGAAGGAGGCCTCAAAGTTGCGGATGTCATTTAAGGCGTCGAAAACCCGGAAGACGTTCATCCCGCAGTCGGCGGTATATTTCACAAAGGCGTCAACTACATCATCGGGATAGTGGCGATAACCCACCAGGTTCTGACCCCGGAGCAGCATCATCAAGGGGGTTTTTTTGATAAATTTTTTCAGGGTGCGCAACCGCTCCCAGGGATCTTCACCCAGGAAACGGTGGGTGACATCAAAGGTAGCGCCGCCCCAGACCTCGATGGCCCAAAAACCGGCGTTATCCAATCTTTCCGCCAGGCCTAGCATGTCTTCGGTGCGCATCCGGGTGGCCAATGAGGACTGGTGCCCGTCGCGCAAGGTGGTATCGGTAAATCGGATCGGATTCTTTCCTGCCATGATAATCTCCTCAATCTTTCAAACTAAAGTGATAAACCCTTCAGGGTGTAGTTTTTCAATGTATTTCTCATATCGGCCATGAGCTGGCACCTGTCTGAGGCCATGCAAAAGATCAGGTTTCATTATCAAAAATATGAAGATCACTTTTACTAGTGTCTGTCGACAGCTAACCGCTGAGGATCAAACATTATGTCAAGCTCCGCCTCTGAATCAGATAACGCATCTGCATACCGTGCTGCCGACCGGCCAGACCCCAGATATTATGGGTAGTGGAGGGAACCGGTGCCGCCACCATGGCTGGGGCGGCCGCCTGGGAGGCCAGCCAGGCCTCTTCATCCTGGATGTAGGCCTGAACGGCGGCTGCAATGACTGCTCCCACTTTTGGATTGATGGCCATACGCTCCCCTTTCCTTACATCGGAATATTGCCGTGCTTCTTCGGCGGCAGATTTTCCCGCTTGGTGCACAGCAGTTCCAGAGCGTCGATCAGACGGGGGCGGGTTTCCCGAGGAATAATGACCTGGTCAATATAGCCCCGGCTGGCGGCAATGTAGGGATTATAGAGCAGACCTTTATACTCCTCGATCTTCTCCTCCCGTTTAATCTTGGGGTCGGACGCTTCCTGGATTTCTTTGCGGAAGATAATGTTGGCCGCGCCTTCGGCTCCCATAACGGCGATCTCGGCAGTGGGCCAGGCCAGGACCATATCAGCCCCCAGGTCCCGGGAACACATGGCCAGATAAGACCCGCCGTAATCTTTCCGGGTTACCAAGGTAATTTTTGGTACGGTGGCCTCGGAGTAGCACCACAGGAGCTTGGCCCCATGCCGGATGATACCGCTCCATTCCTGATCACTGCCGGGTAGATAGCCCGGAACATCGGCGATGGTTAATAGTGGGATGTTGAAGGCGTCGCAGAAGCGGATAAAACGGGTGGCCTTGTCCGAAGCGTTGACATCGAGGCAGCCGGCCAGGACAATCGGTTGGTTGGCAATGATGCCGATCGGCCGGCCGTTGAGCCGGGCAAACCCGGTAATGATGTTTTGGGCGAAGATTTCGTGGGGTTCGAAGAAGTCTCCATCATCGACAATGGCCCGGATGACATCCTTCATATCGTAACCCATATTGGGATTGTCGGGGATAATGGCATCCAGGGCGGCATCCTGCCGCTCCACCGGATCGCTGCAGGAAGAGATAGGCGGATCCTCCATATTGTTATTGGGCAGGAAACTGAGCAACCGCTTGATCTGCTCTATAGCTTCGGTATCATTGGCGGCGATAAAATGCGCCACGCCACTCTTGGTGTTGTGCGCCATGGCACCGCCTAAGTCCTCCTGGGTGATGACCTCGCCGGTAACGCTTTTGATCACGTCCGGTCCGGTGATAAACATGTAGCTGGTCTTGTCAACCATGAAGACGTAGTCGGTCATGGCCGGGGAATACACTGCCCCGCCGGCACAAGGACCCATAATGGCTGAAAGTTGGGGAATGACGCCGGAGGCAATAGCATTGCGGTAAAAAATCTGGCCGTAGCCGGTGAGGGAGTCAACACCCTCCTGAATGCGGGCACCCCCGGAATCATTAAAACCGACGAACGGGACCCCGGCTTTCAATGCCAGGTCCATGACCTTGCAGATCTTACGGCTATGCATCTCACCCAGAGTCCCGGCCCGGGAGGTAAAATCCTGCGCAAAAGCAAAGACCGGACGGCCGTTGACCCGGCCGTAACCGGTGATGACGCCGTCCGCCGGGATGTCCATGCGGTCCATGCCAAAATTGACCGAGCGGTGTTTGACGAACATGTCCGTTTCCCGGAATGTGCCCGGATCGTAAAAGAGCTCAAGGCGCTCCCGGGCGGCCAACTTGCCGGTCTGGCGTTGTTTCTCAACCGCCTTGGCGCCTCCCATGGCTTTGATTACGGCCTCTTTCGCTTGTAATTCAGCTAGGCGTTCGGCCACTGATTTCATACATTCCACTCCTTTCGCTCCGGACGCCAGATATCGTCTTGATGTAAAAGCTTTGTGCTGAGCGCCGGCCTTTCCGGATTCACCGGTTTTAGACAAAGTATATATAAATTGGCATGTTCTGGTGATCACAACGAGGCGTGAAAACAGAACCGTGGCTGCTGTTCACAATAATGCTTTTTCTGCTCACCGCCCACTGCCCACTGTTGTCATATAACAATTCGCTAAGAATATGATCACGAAAACCTGAAGGTGCAAGTCTTTAGAAAAATTTTTTATGACGGGTACCGAATATGAATCGGAACCTGATAAAAGAGGTACCAAACGTTATACTTTTTCTACAATTTAACCATTATTGTCAAGGGAAAAGAATATTATCGGGATATCGGGATGAGCTCTTTGGCTGTGGTCAAGAGACCCTTCACCCCCGGTCCGGGGTGGCACAATCGTGAGATTTCGTCCGAGTATTTATGACGCGATGTCTGCTTCTGACGCAGAAATCTGAATACTTCCAGTGAGAGGGATCAAACCGGCGATATTTAAGAAGTCTGAAAAAAAACCGATATGTAAAAATAGGGCGCGTTTCTGCCAACTGTTCTGCAGTTTCATTAAGGTTGTCTCCTGAGAAAACCGTTTCTTGCCTTCCCCCCCTACGCCGAGATAGCTCGATAGGGTCATTGAGATATGGAAAAAAAATATCACATCATGGTGGCAGATGACGAACCATCCGTCCGAGAAATCTTGAAGGACTTGATCCTGGCGTTGGGTGATGAATATAATGTCTACCCGGTGGCTGACAGCTTCGAAGCCCTCCATTTCCTGCGAAGTATGCCAATAGATTGTATTCTGGTTGATATATTTATGCCCGGATTGAACGGCTTAGACTTCTTAAAAAAGATTCGCCCGAAATATCGGGATCTTATGGTAGTGATTATCACCGGCCAGCCGTCTTATGATATTGTTCTGGAGGCCCTCCGCTTAGGTGCTACGGATTTCCTGGCCAAACCGATTTCCTTATCTGAATTGAGAAAAATACTAGATAAACTCAAGCAGCAGAAAGAGCAGGCGCAACAGCAGAAAGAACCAGCTTCCAGATCGGAGCAGTTGAGTCTAAAAACCATGACCGAGCAGGTACACCAAAAAATGCAGGAGCAATATACGCTGCATGCCTTAGGGGAGCAATTAGCGAATATTCGCAATACCGAAGAATTTTATGCCAATCTGGCGAACATGGCGTTGATTCTTACCGGCGGTATTCAATCGACTTTTTTCCTCTACGATCAGGTTCTTGGTCGTCTCCGGGCAGTAACTCACACCGGAGACCAAACCAGCAGTGATAATGTCTTGAAGGTGGCCAGCCAGGCAATTTCGCAGAGTGATCCTCTTTATCTTCCGGCAGAGAAAGGATCAGGGAAGCAACGGGCATCGCTATCGAGCATAAGTCTTCCCATCAGGCTGCGAGGAGAGCTGTTAGGAGTGCTGCATGTCAATGGCGCTCCGGGTAAGGATATTAAACCGGAGGATATCGCCCCGCTTCAGCTCCTGATAGATCGCTCACTCATGACTCTGGAGAATCTCACCCTGCATGAAAGCGCTTCTGCTAATCTCTATGATACCTTGAGGGCGCTTATTAATTCTCTGGAGGCCCGAGATCCTTACAGTCGTCATCACTCTGTGCGGGTGACCCGCATCGCCGCCTACTTTGCCGAAAAGATGGGTCTTTCCGCCGAAATGATTGATTCGATCAACCTGGCCGGCCCGTTGCACGATATCGGCAAGATCGGCATTCCCGACGCCATCCTGCTGAAACAGGATGCGTTAGTACCGGAAGAAATCGAAATTATGCGCCAGCATCCCGTTGTCGGGGATAACATCGTGGCCCCGCTTAATCTTCTCCCGAGAGAGAGATCTATTATTTTACACCACCATGAGCGGTGGGATGGTCTGGGTTATCCCATGGGTTTAGCCGGTGAGAATATCCCTTATCTGGCCCGCATCATAGCTTTGGCGGACGCCTATGACGCTATAACCACCGATCGGCCATATCGTCTGCGTCGTACCAGTATGGAAGCCTTGGCGGAAATTCAGGCCTGCGCCGGGACCCAGTTTGATCCGGAACTGGCAGGACGTTTCGTCGATATTATGGGCCAATTGGGAGCGGCTGACGAAATCAGCGGTGATATGGCGCCGGTACCTCAATCTACGGAGCTATTGTTGTCCCGACAACAATTTGACATGCTAAAAAAGAAATATCATAGTAAAATAATCCCATTGAAGGACCACAAAAGGAGTTCGGCGGCCCCGGAGCAATCCGCTGCTGCCCGGACTGAGATAAAATGAGTCTTACCGGCCAACGGTTTACCGGAATTTTCCCGGCGGACTGGTCGAATAGCGCCTGAGACTTACCGAAATGGTTTTGCATGCTTTAGCGCGAAGGCGTATGGAGGTGAACCTGAACACCCGAAAACAGGTAAATAACACCGATGATTGGGATCGTCTTTTTCAAGAGCTAAGGGTCTATTATCGGCATTCCGCCGTCGGGCGGCGCACTACCGGCATTATCCACCATTTTAACACCCCCCTGCAGGCCATCCTCATGCAGTCCGAATTAATGGTGCGGAAACTCCAAGAAGAAGAAAATACCTTTGCTCCTCGCCTGTCTCCGGAACTCAAAGCGGAGTGGCAAAAGTTTTTCGACTACCGCCGGAAGAAAAACCGCCAACTTCAGGAGGAATTGGCCCAATTACAACGATTGGTGCATCTTATAAGATATCAGAGTTTCCACGAAGATGACCAGGGGGTACAAAATATTGACCTCAATGAGCTGGTGCGGGAAGAATTGGCCGCCTACCAGACAGAGTGGTTCTTTAAATACCGGGTGGAAAAACACTTGCAGTGGCGGGACCGGCTGCCCCCCATTTCGGGTTTCTATATTGACTTTAGCCAAAGCTTCCGCAACATCGTGGATAACGCCTTGGAGGCCCTCTCATCGGTCGATAAGCCATCTTTGACCATCGAAACCAGATTGGATGCAAACCGCCGGATAATCGCCGTGGGTGACAACGGTCCGGGTCTGGCTCCGGAGATCCGAGATATTTTGTTTACCCCTTTTGTCACAACCAAAGGCAATCCCGAAAAACCCCGCGCCGGTCTGGGGCTTTTTATGGCACAGCGATTGCTCTCTCCTTACGGGGGCGTTATTACGGTAAAAAGTCGTCCCGGTGAGACCTGGTTTCTTCTTTCTCTCCCCTGATAACCCATACCTATTCTATTCCTAGCCGATTAACTGTCATTTGTAGAAGTAGTTTATTCGTTGGGGCGAAATCTTTAAAGCACTCCTTTGGTGGAGGGTGTGCCGCTAAGGCGGGGTTCAGGCAAAGTAGCCTGGTCTAAGGCGCGGCCGGCAGCCTTAAAGATGGCCTCGATGAGGTGGTGAGTATTCTCTCCGTAAGGGGCTTCGATATGCAGGGTCATGCCGCCGTGTTGGGCCGTGGCCCGCCAGAACTCCTTGACTAACTGGGGGTCGAAGCGACCGCCGCCGGCAAGGAAATTGACGTTATAGACCAGGAAAGGGCGGTTGCTCAAATCCACTGTAACCTGGGCCACGGCCTCATCCATCGGCACCCGAGCAAAGCCGTAACGTTTAAACCTTGGCAATACCTGAAGGGCCTGCCGGAAGGCCTGACCCAGGCAGATGCCGATGTCCTCTACCGTATGGTGATCGTCGACCTCCAAGTCGCCTTTGGCTCGGAGGTTCAGATCGAAAAAACCGTGCGCCGCAAAGAGATGGAGCATATGATCCAGGAAGGGGATGCCGGAATCGATCTCAACCTGGCCACTGCCATCCAGGCGCAGTTCCAAAACGATATCAGTCTCACGGGTGGTGCGGGCGATACGGCTCTGAGCGGTCATAGGCGGGTTCTCCTTGCTGATCGGATTGTTTTATAAGTTGGCGAAATCTTCCCTGCTGCTATAATAAGTGGCATATTTTGAGCTGTAAGCATAGTCCAAAATATAAAAAAGTGTAGAGTCCTGAGTGCAGAGAGAAAACGGAGGGTGGGAAGGCATCGCGCATCCCGCTGTTAACTCTTGGGGCGTATAGCGGAGGAAATTAAAAGCAATATGTTGCGGGTTGTTTGGTTAGCATTATTTTTGATGTGGGGAGGGTGGATCGGTTTAGGCAGTCTATTAGTCATTCCAACGGCGGCGGCCGCGGCGCCCAGATTGGAGATTGACCAGCCGGTATATAATCTGGGAGAGGTTTTCGAAGATCAGCCCCTGGAGCATACCTTTATGCTGAAAAATACCGGTGAAGAATGGCTGCAGATCCGGAAGATAGAGTTAGACTGCGCTTGCAGCCTGGTAAACTATGATCGGCAGATTCCTCCTCACGGTGTTGGCAGAATAGTCTTTAAGATCAAACCATATTCCGTCATTCACCAGTTCTGCAAAAAAGGTGAGGTTTTTAGCAATGATCCCGAAAAGCCGGTAGTGGTGATTCAATTGTGCGGCAGGGCCAAACCGTTCATCGAGATTCAGCCCTCGCACATTATCCGGTTTGTGGGTAATCCTCAGGAAAGTATGAACGCCATAGTGCGCCTGATCTCTCACCAACAGGCGCCGCTCAAAATCAATGGAATTGAGACGGATCTGGATGACAAGGTGACCGTAACTGTCAAGCCTGAAAAGCCGGGGAAGATTTTTAACGTGGAAGTGGCTAATAAAATTAAAAACCCGGCCCACTATAAAGGCAAGATTGAGATCTTGACCTCGAGTGACAAACGGCCGCGTCTGATCTTACGGGTGTTTGCCGATCTTTATCCTTCGTCGGCCGGGGCACCCTGAGGGGCGGAGGGGATGATTACGGGCTCCAAAGGCGTCGGCGGCAGCAGCATTTCGTTCAGGAGGTTGATGGCAAAACGCCGGGCCGCCTGGCGGGCGATAAGCTCTGGCTCCAAGGTTGGACGACAGCGCGGGTTAATGGCCGGGGCAATGGTCACCTCATCCTGAAAGGCAAAGACAACTTCCTGTCCCTGGCGGATTTCCCCTTCGATTCGTAAATCGGCCCGGCCTTTGCCGGTAAAAAAGCGCAGGGCGGGCGAACGGATAGCGAAGCGGCGGACTTGGCCACTGAGGATATAACGGGGGTTGTTCCCGCTTACTGTCAGACCGTTGGCCTGGATCGCCTGCAGCAATTCTTCGTTAAAGAGGCGGCCGCCGGCCTCAGCGTCAAATCCGGATACCTGTTCCACCGAAAAGGGTTCCACTTGAAAAATGGCGCCAACTGGTGCCAGATCGGGGCTGCGGTAAAATTTCTGCAAGAAGCGTCCCGACTGCAACGGTGCGCCGGAAAGCCCGGACGGATGCCAGGATGAAGTGCAGGCCGATAACAGCATCATTCCCAGCAGGCAGCTAGCTAAAACTTTGGCGGTTCGCGTCAGCATGTTTTTTCATATCACATATGTCAGCCGACTGACAACCCGGAAGACGGGCGGCGGAGAAAAATGAATCCCCTCAGGAGCATTGTCATTGGCCTCATATGGCTGACCGTTATCCTCTTGGCAGGAAGTTTCGGCTACATGGTCCTCGAAGGCTGGCATTTCTTTGAAGGACTGTACATGACGGTCATCACCCTGACTACCGTGGGGTATGGCGAGGTGCGGCCACTGTCGGAATACGGACGGTTCTTCACAATGCTGTTGATCTTTTCGGGTCTTGGCTTTATGTTCTATGTAGCCGGAGCGCTGGCCCAGGTAGTGGTGGAAGGGCAACTTCGAGATGTTTTTGGAAGGCGACGTTTGGAAAGAGAAATTCACGGTTTAAAAAACCATTATATTATCTGCGGCTTTGGCCGTATTGGCGAAGTTATTGCCCGGGAGCTTCGTCATAACCACATTCCCCTGGTAGTAGTCGATAACCGCCCGCAGCACACCCAGATCATGGAACGGTCGCACTACCTCTATGTCATCGGCAACGCCACCCAGGAGGAGGTATTGCTGGCGGCGGGTATCGAGCAGGCCCGGGGCTTGATCTCGGTGGTCACCTCTGATGCCGATAATGTCTATATCGTACTGAGCGCCCGGAGCCTGAATCCGAACCTGATTATTGTGGCCCGCGCCGGTGAGGCCGGCTCCGAACAGAAGCTCAGGCGAGCGGGGGCCAACGAGGTCATCTCACCGTATGAATTAGGCGGGCAGCGCATGGCCCAGACTATCTTGCGGCCAACGGTGGTGGACTTTATGGACGTGGCCCTGGGAGAGGGCATCGATCTGAGTCTGGAGGAGATTCCCGTGGGCGGGGGCAGCGACATTATCGGGCGGGCAATCAAAGACTCCGGCATCCGGCAGAACCTGGATCTGATCATTGTTGCCATCAAAAGATTGGATGGCGCCATGCTTTTTAACCCCCAGTCCGATACGCCCATCCTACAGGGGGATACCTTGATTGCTCTGGGGGCCAAAGCTAACCTGGACAAGCTTATGCGTCTGTTGCAGGCTTGAGGGAGGTTTCATGAGTCAGTCGGTTATCGGTAAAGGCGTCAAAATTACGTTCTATGGCCACTCGGCCGTGAAACTGGAAGGGGTCGGGGCCAGCGTCCTCATTGATCCCTGGATCAGCAACCCCCTGCTTACCACACCCATTGCGGCCCTGGGAACGGTGCAGTTAATTTTAGTGACCCACGGACACTTCGACCACCTGGGACAGACGGTCGAAATTGCCCAGGCCACCGGCGCCGAAGTGGCGGCTATCCACGAGTTGGCTCAGTACCTGCTTGGCAGAGGCCTGAAAAAAGTCATCGGCATGAATAAAGGGGGGAGTATGACGACCGGCGGGGTGACGGTGACCATGACCCACGCCGTTCACTCCTCTTCGATCGAAGAAAGGGGGCAACTTCTTCCGGCCGGTGAAGCAGCAGGTTTTATAGTGAAGTTTGCCAATGGTTTTACGGTCTATCACGCCGGCGATACCGCAGTTTTTAAAGACATGGAGCTCATCCGGGAGCTCTACCGGCCACAGGTGGCCATGCTGCCCATCGGCAGCCATTATGTCATGAGCCCGGCGGAGGCGGCCCTGGCCTGCCGGATGTTGCAGCCGGAGTTTGTCATCCCGATGCACTATGGCACCTTTCCGGTGCTGACCGGCACCCCCGAGGAGCTGGCGGCCCACCTGCAGGATCAGCCCCGGATAACCATCATCGCCCTGCGGCCGGGAGAGTCCGTTGCGTAGCGGCTTTGGAACCGGGCTGACCGGGTCCGGGACCTCCGCATGAGGCGGCGGCAGCGATGGCGGCCATACCCCTCCCAGCCCGAGTTGGTACGGGATGTGAGCCGTCGGCATCAGGTGCCGGAACTGGTGGCCCAGATCCTCTTGAATCGAGGGTTGGCCCAGGCGGGGGAGATTGACTCTTTTCTGGATCCGTCCCTGAACCGGTTATTGCCGCCGGGAGGTCTGCAAGACCTGCCATCGGCGGCGGCGCGTTTGGTCCAGGCCTTGGAAAAGGGTGAGACCATCGCCATCTATGGGGATTACGACGTTGACGGCCTCACCGCCACCGCCCTGCTGCGGCATTTCCTTGAAAGTCTGGGGGCGGCAGTCATCAGCTATATCCCCAACCGATTGAACCAGGGCTATGGCCTGCATGAATCGGCATTGTCCGAGTTGGCCCGGAGGGCGCAGGTCGTAGTCACCGTCGATTGCGGCATCAGCAATGCTTCGGAAGCCAGGGTGGCACGAGATTTGGGTCTGGACGTCATTATTACCGATCACCATGAGGTCCCTGCCACCCTGCCGCCGGCCATCGCGATACTCAACCCCAAGCGGCCGGATTGCGGCTATGCCTTTAAAGAACTGGCCGGAGTAGGAGTAGCCTTGAATCTGGCCCTGGGTCTGCGGGCCTACCTGCGGGAGATGGGTTGGTTTGCCAGGCGCCCGGAACCTAACCTCAAGGCCTATCTTGACCTGGTGGCCCTGGGAACTGCGGCGGACGTGGTGCCGCTCGCAGGGGTGAACCGCATCCTGGTGAGTCAGGGACTGAAAGTATTGGCGAAAAGTCGGCGTCCGGGGATCGAAGCCCTCAAGGCCGTTACCCATCTGGAAGATCGGCCGGTGTCGCTGCGGGAGGTAGTCTTTCGTTTGGCCCCCCGATTGAATGCCGCCGGTCGGATGGGCCAGGCCCAGGCGGCTTTAGAGCTGCTGCTTACCGAGGACCGGGATAAGGCCCGGCTGTTGGCCGGAGCATTGGACCGGCTGAATCGGGAGCGCCAGTCGTTGGAGGCAAAGATTATCCGCGACGCGGAAACCCAGATACTGCAGCAGGGGTTCGGAAACCGCCCGGCCCTGGTGTTGGCCGGCGAAGACTGGCATCCCGGCGTTATCGGCATCGTGGCCGCTAAACTGGCGGAGCGTTTCTTCCGACCGGTAGCGCTGTTAACCTTAAAAAACGGGGTTGGTCGGGGCTCGGCCCGGTCGGTGGAAGCATTCGATCTGTATAAGGGTCTAACCTCCTGTCAGGAACACCTCCTCCAGTTCGGGGGCCATGCTGCGGCCGCTGGCTTCACCCTGGCCCCGGACAGAGTCGGCGATTTTCGCCAGGCCTTTGAGGCTACAGTTTTGCAGGAGTTGGGGTCTGAACCCAAACGGCCGGAACTGGCGGTGGACGCCGTAGTGACGCTGGCGGAGCTTGACGACGAATTCTTTTTTCACCTTGATCGACTGCGTCCATTCGGACAGGGCAATCCTGAGCCGGTGCTGGCCTGCCTGTCGGCCCAGCTTGTCGACTCCTGGGTGGTGGGGGAGAAACACCTGAAATTAAAGCTGGCCAGCGAAGGGCGGATTATGACCGCTATTGCTTTTGATCAGGCCTCCCTCCATCCTCTGCGGGGCTGCTACGATGTGGCCTTTGGCACGCGGCTGAACTTTTTCCAGGGCCGCAATCAACCGGAGCTCAGGGTTCTCGATCTGGGGAAGGCTGTAAGCTAATAACAGGTTCGCTCGGAGTTTTTCTGCCTCCCGAGGCCATTTGAAAAAGTGCAGTTTTTAAGTCGGCAAACGCTTGACAGAGTAAAACTGATCTGTTAATAAGAAAAGAGAATCGACGTGGGGCTGTAGCTCAGTTGGGAGAGCGCTTGAATGGCATTCAAGAGGTCGTCGGTTCGACTCCGTCCAGCTCCACCATATAATGCCAGTGATAAAGGCAAGTTACGGGGATAGAACCTGAGCTTGCCTTTTTCTATTTGGAAAGCATTCTTATGCTTCGTTGTGCTCCGGAGACCATGTAAACTTGCATGAAAGCAGTGCTCTTAAAAACTATCCCCGGGTGTGGCGGGCCCTGCTGCTGGCCGGTCTGAATCCCCACATCAGTTTCTTGCATTCCTTCCAGGAACAGAAGCCCACTTTAGCCTTTGATCTCATTGAAGAATTCCGCTCCCAGGTGGTGGACCGAGCCATTCTCAGCATGTTGACCCGGAAAGCTACCGCTCTTTTCGGGGCCGCTATTGAGGCATTTAACGGGCCGGACATCTTCAAACTTTTCGAAAATCGGTCCAATGAGGTTTTTTCTCTTTGAATACCAATAGGTTGGAGCCGATAAAAGCCGATTTTGGTCTTGGGTCAAAAAGTTTGAAGATCCCCCCTTTCGGGACCGGCCGTTAGGGGATCTTCAAACTTTTTGGTTTTGGCCCCTCAAGGCCCAACAATCGCATCTATATCTATAAATAAATCAATATGATAGCCATGACAAAAAATAGATACAAGCTCACAAGCGCCAAAAGTTTGAAGATGTCCTTTTCAGGAAATATTTTTTGGGATCTTCAAATATTCAATAATCCTAATATACTAGTATTAATCAATAGATATCGAGATTGTGAACATGCACTCTGCGAAGTCGGCATTTTATTCCGGGACATCTTCAAACTTATTTCGGGAATAACGAAAAGAGCAATTTTTCTCTTGACATGTCCTCTATGGTTGTGGTTAGCTAAAAAGCAAGGATGCTCGCTGAGCGGCATAAAACCTGCTCTCTGCTTCATTGACCTGATTACGAAGGGATTGCGACACCGCCCGTGATGGTCTTGATCAACGTCAAACTCGAAAGCTCTGCTTCATTGACCTGATTACGAAGGGATTGCGACGATAAAGCCAGGTACGAGTAGCGAGGACTGAGGACTGAGTAAAATACAACGCTTCGAAGATTTGATTGCTTGGCAGAAGGCTCGGTAGCTGGCTAAGGCGGTGTACCTGGTTGCCACGAAGGGGGAATTGTCTCGGGATTTTGGGTTTCGGGATCAGATCAGGCGGTCGGCCGTATCAGTCATGGCCAATTTGGCGGAAGGGTTTGAACGGGGCCGACGGACCGAATTCCATCAGTTTATTTCCATTGCCAAATCCTCTTGCGCCGAATTACGGTCGCATCTCTATCTCGCCCTTGATATTGGCTATCTTGATTAAGAAACATTTTCCCGGCTGCATGCTATGACCGAGGAACTCTCCCGCATTTTAGGAGGTCTCCGGGCGTCCGTGGAGAAGCAGAAGGGTTGAGGAAGCTTCACCACTCAGTCCTCAGTCCTCGGCCCTCGTTACTGCCCTTGGCCTGATTACGAAGGGATTGCGACGATAAAGCCAGGTACGAGTAGCGAGGACTGAGGACTGAGTAAAATACAACGCTTCGAAGATTTGATTGCTTGGCAGAAGGCTCGGTAGCTGGCTAAGGCGGTGTACCTGGTTGCCACTAAGGGAGAATTGTCTCGGGATTTTGGGTTTCGGGATCAGATCAGGCGGTCGGCCGTATCAGTCATGGCCAATTTGGCGGAAGGGTTTGAACGGGGCCGACGGACCGAATTCCATCAGTTTATTTCCATTGCCAAATCCTCTTGCGCCGAATTACGGTCGCATCTCTATCTCGCCCTTGATATTGGCTATCTTGATCAAGAAACATTTTCCCGGCTGCATGCTATGACCGAGGAACTCTCCCGCATTTTAGGAGGTTTGGGGGCGTCCGTGGAGAAGCAGAAGGGTTGAGGAAGCTTCACCACTCAGTCCTCAGTCCTCGGCCCTCGTTGCTGCCCTTGGCCTGTGCCAAATCCTCTTGCGCCGAATTACGGTCGCATCTCTATCTCGCCCTTGATATTGGCTATCTTGATCAAGAAACATTTTCCCGGCTGCATGCTATGACCGAGGAACTCTCCCGCATTTTAGGAGGTTTGGGGGCGTCCGTGGAGAAGCAGAAGGGTTGAGGAAGCTTCACCACTCAGTCCTCAGTCCTCGGCCCTCGTTACTGCCCTTGGCCTGTGCCAAATCCTCTTGCGCCGAATTACGGTCGCATCTCTATCTCGCCCTTGATATTGGCTATCTTGATCAAGAAACATTTTCCCGGCTGCATGCTATGACCGAGGAACTCTCCCGCATTTTAGGAGGTTTGGGGGCGTCCGTGGAGAAGCAGAAGGGTTGAGGAAGCTTCACCACTCAGTCCTCGGCCCTCGTTGCTGCCCTTGGCCTGTGCCAAATCCTCTTGCGCCGAATTACGGTCGCATCTCTATCTCGCCCTTGATATTGGCTATCTTGATCAAGAAACATTTACCCGGCTGCATGCCATGACCGAGGAACTCTCCCGAATTTTAGGAGGTCTCCGGGCGTCCGTGGAGAAGCAGAAGGGTTGAGGAAGCTTCACCACTCGGTCCTCAGTCCTCGGCCCTCGTTACTGCCCTTGGCCTGATTACGAAGGGATTGCGACGATAAAGCCAGGTACGAGTAGCGAGGACTGAGGACTGAGTAAAATACAACGCTTCGAAGATTTTGATTGCTTGGCAGAAGGCTCGGTAGCTGGCTAAGGCGGTGTACCTGGTTGCCACGAAGGGGGAATTGTCTCGGGATTTTGGGTTTCGGGATCAGATCAGGCGGTCGGCCGTATCAGTCATGGCCAATTTGGCGGAAGGGTTTGAACGGGGCCGACGGACCGAATTCCATCAGTTTATTTCCATTGCCAAATCCTCTTGCGCCGAATTACGGTCGCATCTCTATCTCGCCCTTGATATTGGCTATCTTGATTAAGAAACATTTTCCCGGCTGCATGCTATGACCGAGGAACTCTCCCGCATTTTAGGAGGTCTCCGGGCGTCCGTGGAGAAGCAGAAGGGTTGAGGAAGCTTCACCACTCAGTCCTCAGTCCTCGGCCCTCGTTGCTGCCCTTGGCCTGATTACGAAGGGATTGCGACGATAAAGCCAGGTACGAGTAGCGAGGACTGAGGACTGAGTAAAATACAACGCTTCGAAGATTTGATTGCTTGGCAGAAGGCTCGGTAGCTGGCTAAGGCGGTGTACCTGGTTGCCACTAAGGGAGAATTGTCTCGGGATTTTGGGTTTCGGGATCAGATCAGGCGGTCGGCCGTATCAGTCATGGCCAATTTGGCGGAAGGGTTTGAACGGGGCCGACGGACCGAATTCCATCAGTTTATTTCCATTGCCAAATCCTCTTGCGCCGAATTACGGTCGCATCTCTATCTCGCCCTTGATATTGGCTATCTTGATCAAGAAACATTTTCCCGGCTGCATGCTATGACCGAGGAACTCTCCCGCATTTTAGGAGGTTTGGGGGCGTCCGTGGAGAAGCAGAAGGGTTGAGGAAGCTTCACCACTCAGTCCTCAGTCCTCGGCCCTCGTTACTGCCCTTGGCCTGATTAGAAGGGATTGCGACGCCTTTGCCCTTGCTTTTGCCGTTGGGGACTTTGCGCTCTCTGCTTCATTGACCTGATTACGAAGGGATTGCGACATTTCTCTTAATTGCCGTACTAATGCTGGCATGCGGAGCGTAATCCTGGTATTTGAGCCTTTTATGTTTCTTTGCGATCCTCCCCCTTTATTGTCCTAGTAAATTTCCGAGTATTTTTTTCGAAGAAGACCTGAAAAAATATTTCCCTAACAGGATTTTTGTGCTATGATGCGGCACCATTATGGGGATATTCGTACGAAGTCAGATGTTTACTTATTTGGTAGCGTATTGGTAAATGGGGGCAGACCGATTGTTGAAGCCATCGTCTGGAGGCTTAATTATTATGGTGAAAATTTCTGCCAATCCGGGGAAAGGATGACGCATGTCATTTTTGGTGCTCTTTGATACAGATCGAATTCAGGAATATGTTTTTGCCACTCAAAAGCTGAAGGCCATCCGGGGCGGCAGTTTCCTGCTGGAAGATTTGAATTTGAACCGGCAAACCTTAGGCCTTATTAAAAAATATAAAGGTCAGGTAATCTATGTGGGCGGGGGTGCCGGGGCCGCCACCTTTGACGAAGCCAAACGGGCGGGTAATTATTGCCAGGAATTAGAGCAGTTATACCGTGACGAAACAGTCATTGCCGGGATAACCTCCTGGATTGAACCGGAGAAGGCGGGAGAATCTTTCCTGAAATGGGTGGAACGTGCCGAAAGAGGTTTGCGCCGCCGCAAGGACGAAAAAGTTCGGATAATACCTTTGGTAAGCAATCCCTATGAGAAAGTCTGCGAGCTCTGCGGCCGGCTGCCAGCAACAATATGCCAAAAAGATGAGGGTTATATCTGTAGGTCCTGTCAGATTCAGATGGAAAATGGGGCCAAATACAAGTACTCACTCATGTACCAGGCCATCGAGGACAGTTTATCGCCAGGGAGTGTAAAATGGCCTGAAAGTCTGGCAAATATTGGTGAAAAGTCAGACCCTGAGGGTTACATCGGCCTGATCTACTCCGACGGCAACCGCATGGGGTTGCGGCGCCAGGAACTTTTAGAGGAAGAACCACAAAAGGCCCGGGAGAATTACGCCAGGTTCAGTAAATGTGTGGATCAGGCGACACGCTGGGCCATGGTTCAGGCGGTAATCGAAGTTTTGGGCCAACCGCAGGACAACCGGACCTATCCGGTGCAGTTTTTCATCACCGGGGGGGATGATATGCTGGCTGCGGTTCCGGCTCACCAGGCTGTTCCCATTGCCTTGAAGTTCGCGGAATTATTTAGGGAATACTATAAAAATGGCCGAAAAGATGAAAACGGGGAAATTCTTTTCACCGGTCTGGATAATACTGCCTCCGTGGCCATCGGCGTGGCCCTGGCCAAGCAGAATTACCCTCTGTACAGTCTTATCGATACCGCCCGGGAGCTGCAGAAGTTGGCCAAACAGCGGGCCTGGAAGGAACGGGAAGGTGATGTTTCCACTCTTGATTTTCTGGCCACGTCTAGTTCACTGCTGCAGCCCGTAAAGGAGCAACGGCAGAAGGAACTGGCCTATGACAACCTATCTTTGACCCAACGCCCCTATACTATCGAGGAGGCCAAAATCCTGTTGGAACGGATACGGACATTAAAAAAGAGTGGGTTCCCCCGGAACAAGATCAACGATTTGTGGCAGCCTCTTTATAAAGGGCGTCTGGCCGCCAGCCTGGATTACTTGGTTCTCCTTTCCCGGCTGTCCGACCAGGGCAGTCCGTCACCCCGGCAGGCGCTGTTGCAGGTGGCCGAGGCCTTTGGCCTTTCACCCTTCCCCTGGCGTTTAAATAATCACTTTACCTACCACACGCCGCTTTTGGATTTAGCTGAGCTGTATGATTTTATACTAGAAGAGGAGAACTGACTATGCCGGCGCATGAACGCCACTTGCAGATTACTTTCAGCACGCCATTTCGGGTGGGCAGCGGCTTGGGCCGTGGTCTGGGAGTGGATCACACCGCAGTGCGGGATGCCGACGGCCTGCCGTATATTCCTGGCTCCATGCTCAAAGGCCGCCTGCGCAGTATGTGTAAGCGCCTGGCTTTGAGTCTGCCGGGGGATTTTGGCAAAGTTTGCCAGACCGCCACTGATACCGAATCGTGTAAGTCCCCTCACCCCTGCGTCATCTGTCGGCTTTTTGGTTCGCGGTTCTGGCCGGGAGCATTGCGCTTTGGCGACGGCCGGCTGGATGACACCAAGCGCACCGAACTGCTGCTGCGCCAGTGCCTCTACCCCGGCGGCATCGATCCCAAGGTGGCGCAGGCCCGCACCCAGGTGCGCCTGAACCGGCGCCGAGGGGTAGCAGAGGCTAAATTGCTGTTCTGCGGGGAGACCATCTCTCCGGAATACAGCTTTACCGCCACCGTTTTTCTGGTCAAACCTCTGGATAAGCAGGCCGAACAATTGTTTACCTGGGGAGTGCAGCTCCTAACTCATCTAGGGGCCAACAAGTCCCGGGGGTTGGGCCGGTGCAGTCTCAGTCTGACTTAAGGGAGACGCTATGACCTGGAAACTGACGGTAAAGCTTCTGTCCCCTGTCTGTCTGGTGCAAAATCGGGGAGTAGGCAACACCCTGCCCACCTTAGATTATATCCCCGGATCCACCGTGCGGGGTCTACTGGCCCAGTTGTATCTGGAACAACCCGGCTGCAGCGCCGACGCTAACTTCCGGGATCTCTTTATCAATGAGGTCGTGAGCTATCCTAATCTCTACCCCGAGGGTGCCCAGGTTATCCCTTTCTCGGCCCTTACCTGTAAGTATCATCCTGGATTTGGGACAATGAATGATATTCACGGGGCCGTGGACGGGGTCCTCCCCTGGCTGCGCCACCAGTTCAATTCCCAAGTCCCTCTGGAAGAGCTGGCTAAAGTTTGCCAATGGGAGGGTTGCGGCGCCCCCCTGGACCGACTGAACGGCTATTACCTTGTGGCAGGCGGCTCAGAACGACAGGTTACCGTCAAGAAACGTCTCCTGGCCCGCACTGCCATCCTCGAAACCCTGGAGGTGGCCAAGTCCGGAGACCTCTACTCCCTGGAAGTCTTACAGGAGGGGCAGGAATTTTTGGGGGACCTGGCGGCGCCGTCGGACAAGGTCCAGCAGCTCTTGGCCTTGCTGGCGACTCAATCCCGGGGCTGGTTGGGCACGGCCCGGAGCCGTGGGCTAGGTGAGGTTGAGCTGTCCCTGGCTGAGGAAGAGGATACAGCATCGTATACCGTGGGCCAGCGTCTGGCCGGGTTCAACGCCGGGCTGCATCAGGACGGTCGGCTGCGGTGTTTCAATTTGACCCTGCTCAGTGACGCCATAGTCCTGGATGAATTGCTGGGCTACCGCTGTCAGCCCCTCATTGAGGATCTCAAGCTTGCAGTTGGCGTTACCGGGAAATCAGTGTTGGATGAATTTCGCCTCTTCACCGCCTGGAGCGGTGTCCAGCGGCTGAGTGGCTGGCAGGCTGCCTGGAAGCTTCCCAAACCCGAGGAGCAGGCCATTCGCCGGGGCTCGGTGTTTGTTTTCGGACTGAATCGGATAGATCAGGCCCTCGACAGCCAGCAGATTTCCGAGGTGGTGAAGATTTTGGCCGACCTGGAAAGGAACGGGTTGGGGGAGCGCCCCGCCGAAGGCTTCGGCCGGCTGCGGGTCTGCCACGAGTTCCATTGGGAGAATCCATTCAAATGATTGCCGAAACATTAGTAGAGGAATTACTGACCCAAACCCACGATACGGTGGCGGAACAGGCGTGCGTTTTTTTCAAACAGCATAACGGTCTGGCAGACCTCAAAGCCAGCCAGATGAACATCCTAAAGGGGGAGTGGGAAAAATGGTCGGATTGGCCATCCTTAAAAGAAAATCTTGAACAATTCCTTAACCATCAAAAAAAACGGGATGAGCGGCAGGGTGTCACCGGCTGGGGGAAGATTGCCGCCGATCTTCCGAAGACCGTCAAGAACCTGGTCAAAAAACTACAAGATGACGTCTTGGCGATGGTGAACAAACTCGCTGAAAATGTAAGAGTCATTGCTGGGGATGTGGCTGACGACGTGCGCAATTATTTTGACGAACCCGAAGGCGACCTTTACCAGCAGCGGGTAGCAATGGCCAAGTATTGTCTGGCCCGAAACTTTCTGGCCTGCCTCTACCGTCTCTACCGCAGCAGAGATGTCTTGGAGGTGACTCTTACCCAGGGGCAACTCTATTCCCAAGGAGACTGCTCATGATAACCTTTGAAAAAATGTATAACCGCTACCATCTCACCGGTACGCTGATGTTAAACCAGGCCGCCCATATCGGCAGCGGCGCCGGGAATGATGAAATTGATTCCTTGTTTATCTGTGACCATCAGGGCCGCCACTTTATACCCGGCTCCTCCCTGCGAGGGGCCTTGCGGTCCACGGTGGAGCGGGTTATTGGTGTCTTGCTGAAAAATGGGAGTTGCTGTCTGGACCCAATGAGTGACCTGGCTTGCCCGTCGGGAAATCGCGCCAAACAGGAAAAAATGAATGAATTCGTTGGGAAAAATAAAGAGACGGAGATCTGCCAAAAGATCGCAACCGATCTCTGTCCCACCTGCCAGATCTTCGGCTCACCGTTTCTGTCTTCCCGGGTCCGCCTGGCTGATCTTTTCCCGCAGAACAACTGCCATCCCCAGGGGCAGAAACGCTTCGGTGTGGCCATTGACCGGGATACCGAGACTGCAGCCAAGGGTCTGCTCTTCACCTATCAGGTGGTGGAGGCCGGGGAAAAATTCGATTTTGAGCTCTGGGCTGAAAATATGACCGATGACAATTGGGGGGTGTTGGCCATAGGCCTTTTGGAGATGATCTCTGGCCATTTCTGGCTGGGCGGCAAGAAAAACACCTCCGGTCTGGGCCAGTGCCAGCTCCGGGAAGATTCATTAAAGCTGGAATACTTTGACGGATCCTCCGGGCTGAAGCACTATCTTCTCAAGCAAGCGTGGCCGGTAATTAAAAACGGCGGCCAGGTCAAGGCTTTCCTGACCGAAAAAGTAAAAAATTTGTTGGAAAAAGCTGCTGCCTGAGGGAGGACCGGAAAATGCTCAAGCGACTTGTCAACGAATGCCGGTTCACCTTGACCATCGAGACCAAGGGGCCGTTTATCATTCGGGAAGGGCGTCTGAAAAAAGCTGAAACCGAGGAGGAAAAGGCCAAAAAGGTGAAGGGCGACCCGGACAGTCTGCCCATCCGGCGGGTCTGGCATGACAACCGCCAGGATTTTCAGAAAAATCAGGAGTACTATCTGCCCGGGACGTCGTTGCGGGGAGTAATGCGCAGTCATCTGGAGCGCATTGTGCGGACGTTGCTACCTAATCCCCCGGTCTGCTGCGACCCTCTGAGTCCAACTGACCCGGAAATGGGCTGCAGCACCTGGTTCGGCAACCTGAAAGCGAAAAAGCAACCTCCCGGCTTTGCCTATAGCCATGCCTGCGTGGTCTGCCGCCTCTTCGGCTGCACCGGCCAGGCCAGCCGCATCCGCATCGCCGACAGCCCTACCGTGCAAGTTCCCGCCGACAAGCTGAGCTACCGGGATCATATCGGCATCGACCGCTTTACCGGCGGGGTCTGCTCCGGGGCCAACTTCCGGGACCTGGTCATCGAAGCCGGAGTGAAATTCCACAATGCCATCCTCATCCGCAACTTCGAGCTTTGGCAATTGGGCCTGCTGGCCTACGTCATCCGGGATTTCTACTGCTGGGAGGACGGACTGATCCGCATGGGCTACGGCAAGACCAAAGGCTACGGCCAGGTGCAGGGGGTAGTGGGGGATATCATCATTTCCTATTACGGCCAGGCGGCGCTGACCGCACCGCCGCCTCTCCAGGACATGGGAGATTTGGTGGGCGAGGAGGAAAAGAAACGATATGACCTGAAACCAGGCACGGGTGAAGCTGGTCTTTTAGAGACGTACTGCAGCGATCGGCCCTACTGCACTTCCTGGAAGGTAAAGGAAAATAAGAAATTTTGGGCCGCGGCAGCCAAGGCCTGGGCCAAAAACCAAGGTACGTTTAGTTCCCTAGAAACCTTACGGGCGGCCGGAACCGACTCTGCGGCTGAGCCGGTCCCGGAGGTGGAGGAGCAGCCATGAACGTGGGCTACCGTCTGGGCGCCAATATAACCGATTTAGCCTCTGTCCTCACGGCCATACCTGACTGGCGATACATGATCCTCCAAAAACCGGCTGATATTCAATGCACCACCTATGACCCTGCTACCTCCTGGGCCGATTGGGAGCAGGGCGTCGTCTTCGGTCCCACCGCCCATTTGCAGTGGCGGCGACGCCGGGGGGGAGCTTTTCATCTGATGCTCCTAAGCTCGCAGGAGCTGCCCGCAGGTTTTACCTCAGTGGGACAGACTGACTCATGCAAGACCGCCTCGGTTTACCTCTGGGGCGAAAGGCAGTTTACCTCAAAAGGCCAGCCGACAGCCGAGTGGGTGGAGGGCCGCATCCCCCAGGTTATCACCGGGCTTCGGGGCTATCCACTGGATACCAGCCCGGTCCAGAAAACCTGCCGGGTCAAGCTGGAGATGGAGGTGCTGGAACTTCCCCGGCCGAATGGCGATAATCCAGAGCAGTTTGATCCCTCGCCGGCCAAGTGGCTGGAACGCTATCTCAGCCTCAAGGAAGTCTGCGGGGAGGAGGTATGAGCAGATTTATCCATCCGTATAATTTCGTGCCCCTGCCGGCCTCAGTGCCCCGGCAGCCGGTGGAAACCGCCCCCGGCTGGGGCAGGTTGGCTGAAGACACCTACAGCGGCTATCTCCAGGCCGACATCACCGTTTTCACCCGCCTGTTTATTCCCAGCCGACGGCCGATGGATGTGGGCTGGGAAATCACGACTGATAAACACCAGGAAAACAAGCATCCGGTTTATAAAAAATTCCTTTACCATTCTGTGGGCAACAAGAAGATGATACCGGGGTCCTCGATAAAAGGGCCGGTGCGGTCGGTCATGGAGGTCCTCAGCGATTCCTGTCTGGGCTTGTACGGCGGAAAGTATAAAAAGGATCAGCACGATAAAAAACGGCGGTTAGATTATAGTAACAAAGCCTCTGCCGAGGTCAAACCCGGCCGTTGCCGGCTACGGGCTGAAACCGGCGGTCCGGTTACAAATCCGGCTGATGGCCTCTGCGTCTGTTGCCGCCTCTTTGGTCTGGCGGCTGGCGGCGGGGCGGAACCGGAATCAGGAGAGTATACCGCCCTGCAGGGTAGATTGACCTTTGATGATTTTTATCTGAGTGATGCTGACAAAAAAGTAATCTCCACCTCTCATTTTACTCTGCCGGAGCTCTCCGACCCCAAACCCTGGCATGCCCAATTTTACCTGGACACCGGCGGCCAGATTAGAGGGCGAAAATTCTACCTGCACTATGATCCTGATCCCACTAAGTTAAATACGAAGGATAAGACTGAGCGCAACTGCACCATCCAGGAATCCATCCTGCCGGGGGCGGTGTTTACCGGCCGCATCCGCTTTACCAACCTCACGGGTTGGGAATTGGGCCTGCTGCTTTGGGGCCTGGAATTGGACGACCTGCCCCCCTTTGATGCAGAGGGTAAACGGACCCCTGATCTCAAGGCACATAAGCTGGGGATGGGCAAACCTCTAGGTCTGGGAAGCGTTAAGATTCGGGTGACAGGCATGGCCCTGATGCAACCGGCCCGACGTTATGGTGAGTTCACCTGGCCGGAAGATGGGAAGGACGGATTAGAGACCTCAGTGACCGGAGATGAGCTGCGTACCCAGGTACGGGAGCTGAAAGAAACCTGGGCTGCAGATGCCTTCCAGGACCGGAGCCAGCTCAGTACCCTGCTCACCTTTCCCGCCAGGCGGGCCATATCGGTGCGCTATCCGGGCTACGGCTGGTTCCGCCCGTGCAGCCACGTGAACTTGGCGGCCGACGGCATTCTCGCTGACCCATGCCCACCCCCGGCCACTCCCCCAAAGCCCGAAGGGTCGCCTCAAGGGCTGCAGGATGACGTACAAACTGACCCTGTTCCTCCACCCAGACGGGTCCCCAAAAAGCCGGAGAAGGCCGGACCAAAGGAACGTGTGGTGACCGTGCTGGCGGTTACCGCCAAGGGGGCCAGGATTGAGTTCGACGGACAGACCCTGACCGTCACCGGGATTAGTTCGTATCTGAACATCAAGCCGCAGGACAAAATCAAAGTCCGGATCAACAAACAGCCGGATGGCCGCCTCAAAGTCGATTTCAAAGGCAAGGCTTCATAAGAAACAGGAGATGACCGCATGACTGTGCAGGTGTTTGTGACCGTGGGGACGTCGGCAGTTACCAATAATCCTGATCTGATGGGAAAAATGTCCCTGGAAGCATTGAAGAAAGAATTAAAAAAGGAAGAATATTATGATTCCCTAAAAGCCAAGTTAATCAAGCGGATCGGCGGAAATCTGAAAAGATACTCGGGACCCGAGGACACCAAAGACTTCAGGTATTACACTGCCGAATTGGGCAGCCTTTTGGCGATGAAGCGTACCGAAGGTATGTTAGAACAAGGTGAAAAAGCCGACGATAACGAGTTTTTCCTGCTGCACACCGATACGGATGATGGCAAGCTCTGCGCTGAGGTCTTGGAGGAGGTGATTAAAACTTCGTATGGCCCAGCCAAGTTGACGGTGAATGTCAAATCTATAAAAACTGAGTTTCTCAATTTGGATGACTCGGAAGGTTTTAAAAAGGGTTTATTAAAGCTCCAAGAAACGGTTGAAATACATTGTAAGAATTCCGACAAAAAAGATACCCGACGTTATTTTAATGTTACTGGCGGTTATAAGGCCATTATTCCATACGCCACTATTCTTGCTTGGAATAAAGACATGGATGTTTGTTATTTATATGAACAAAGCACTGATCTTATCATTATTCCAAAAATAGCTGTAGATTGCTTCCCTTCATATGAGAAAATTGTAGAGGAATCAAAAATAAGTCGAAAACAAAAAAGAATACGAACGCTTGATGACTAGAGAAGATGCAATAAAGACTTTTGACTGGACTCTGGAGGATTGGCGCTCGGCTGAGAACGACGGCAAAATCTCCTTGATAGGGGTATTATCCAGTGAAAAGTGGGAGGAATTCGAAAAATTTCATGCCATCCGGGCCTTGGCCTGGGCCTATATGACCTCTCCTCAGAAAGCTATCGAGAAGCCCGACTATTGGGAGGACTATCGCAGTGCCCTGCATGATTGGTTAAGGATATGTGTTTCACCCAAGCCTCCCGATGAGTTTTATTTTCAGACGTGCACCCTCAAAGGGAAAGATGGTAAGGGCTATACCCTGGATAGAGAAACCTGCATTAAAGACCTGATGCGGGATGGTGATGGCCTCAATAGTTTCTTTTTCGGCAGCGAAATTAAAACCCTTGACAAAGAAGGTGAACTGCACCTGCGCTATCTCATCACCTGGTTCATCCGGCGCTATGATTTGAAAACCGCCTCCTGGTTACTACAACAGCTTAAAAAATATCAGCCCCGACCGGAGTCTAAAAAGGCCTCGCCAACGAGTGGGAGTGGGTCGGCAACATGGCAATGGGGAGGGGCCTTCCAAGGTCTTTTCTTGGTTATCATGCTGGTTCTGGCCCTTGGACCTCTGCTCACCCTCTGGTCACGCTATGTGTATACCTTTTTTATCTCTCTGACGTATCTCGCTTTGCCGCTGGGTGTCATCTGGCTTCTGACTGATCCCATGGCCAATCTTTATATCCGACTCCTGGTGCCCCGGATGGCTGGATGTATTATTGTCGGGTATCTGCCTCTGGTAGTGGGTATCGAAACCTGGCAGGCGATAAGTTTTTTGGCGCAAAGTCCCTCTTCCTGGCAAATGTTGTTTCTCATCGGTCTTGCGGCGGCGGCAGCTTTCGGCTACCTGATCTTAGAGATACAGCATATCACCTTGAAAAGATGGGAACTTCTTTGTCGAGGTTTTAGGGTCTATACCCTTGGGTTGGGCTGGTCTCTGGGCATTGGGCTGGTCATATTAGACATGTTAGCTCTGTCTTACCAAAAAATGGATGAGCATATATTCCTTGATGAAACCCAGCTTACCTGGCTACCGGGTCTTCTCGGCAAAATCCCTTGGGAAATACTGGTGGGTTATGTCCCACTGGCTCTCCTCATCGGCATCTTTCTGCAGATTATCTGGGAGGAGAAGCCCATCACCGAACCTTTGTAAGCGGACGAGGGTTGCTCTATGAACGGCAAAAAAAAGAAAAAGAAAAAAGAGGGTGCCCAGAAATATCCCGGAGCATCCCAATCTCCTCCCGCAGCCTCAGAAAGTAATTTTCCCGATAACAACCCCTATAATTTCATTCCTTTCGGGCCGCCGGTGCGGCTGCGTCCGGCCCCGCCTTCCCATAAGCGCCTCCAGGGACTCAGCGGCACCATCACCCTCCATCTGACCAACGAGACCCCCATGTTGGTGGCCCAACGGGTCAATCCGGAAGACGAAACGCCCCCCAAACTGGAGAACTTCAAAATTGGGCACAAGTTGGCCCTGCCCGGCACGGCCCTCAAAGGCATGCTCCGGAGCGTCCTGGAGGCCGTCACCAATGCCTGTTTCGCCATTTTTGACGGCGAGCGCCTGGACTACCGCATGGCCACCCAAAACGCCCTTCGTCTGAAAGCCGGCCGCATCACCAAGATGCCAGCCCATGGTCAGGATGGGGAAATTGAGGAAATGGACCGGGCCTGGGTGGCCATGAATGGAGCGCCTAATCAGGTAAAGGCCAAGATAAAGGGTACTTCGCAAGATATTACCCTCGCCCGAGTTCTAGCCGGTACGAGGAGCGGGCAGGAAGTTTGGGTAAAGGGCAGGGCTATAACCGAATATATTAATTCCCGCGGCATACCCATTCGTGCTCCCAGTGGCTCATTTAACTTGGTGACGGCGGTTTCTCCAACCCGGGCCGCCGGTTTTTCCAGAGCCATCTACAAAATCACCGCAGGCAGCATCAATAACAAAAAGCGGGATCGGTTTTTTGTTTTTAAAAATCCAGCGCCTACCTACACATTCGGCAACGCCGAAGTGGAGGACTACAATAAAGTTCTGGCAGGGCAGTTGGAGGAAAAGAAGAAACGCGGCGGTTTTGTCATAACCGAGGATCAACCGTTAGCCGTGGGAGCCCTGGTTTATTTTCTTGTGGAAGGCCACTGCGCCGTGCGCCTCAGCCGGGTGGAAATCCCTCGCACCCGGTATAATAAAAGCCGGGCCGACCTGCTGCCCCAAATGTTTCATAAATGTACTGACCCGAATAATCTCTGCGCCGCCTGCCAGCTTTTCGGGTTTGTAGCGGACGTGCACAGCGCCCGGGGGCGGGTCAGCGTCAGCGATGCCGAATGGCTTTCCGGTCCGGGCGAACTTGACCAGTTCTTCCCCTTGAAAGTATTGGGCGAACCGCACCCCACGTCCTACAACTTTTATCTCATTGATCCCACCAACCCTGAACAGGTTCGCAACTATGACGGCCACCCCGTTACCGACACTAGAGGACGGATAAATGAACAGGTCACCGGTGAGGTGCAGCTCCGGGGCCGGAAGTTATATTTCCACCACCCGAGAAAAGACTGGGCCGCGTACCGATGTCCGGATCCTCAGCAATTCCGAAAAGTCATCAACGAAGTCAAACCCCTTAAGTCTAATAACACCTTTAAATTCAGGGTGAATTTCCGCAACCTCAGCGAGATAGAGCTCGGCCTGCTCTTGTATTGCCTGGTGCTTGAAGACAACCTCCGGCACAAACTGGGGCTGGCCCGGGCCGTGGGTTTCGGGACCGTGAAGATTACCTGCCAATCTTTGCAGCTTTATCAAGACGGAGACCGCTACAGCTCTCTTGAAACCACTCCCCAAGATGCCACTACTGATTTGCAAACATATATTGACGCCTTCAAAGCGGCCGTAGCCACGAGCAACGACGAGGCAAAACCTTTTGATGAGCTTTCAAACATCCAAAAGTTGAAAAAAGTCCTGGATCCGTCCCAGGTGCCAGCCAACCCTGATTATCCTGGGTTTCAGTGGTATGTCCACAACCGTAACGTCTCTTTAAAGCCGTTATAATAGTCCTTATTCGAAACCAACAGCGCCTTTATGGTGGCGTGAGAGCGAGGCTGGCAGACGACAGAAGCAGGATAACATTATACTGTAAAGGAAACACAATGCCTTCTAAAGCCTTCCCCCACACCTGGATTACCCTGTCCGGCCACCATCTTTATGAGACCTTGAACCCGTTCTGGCTGCACCTGGACCAGCAACTGGCTAAACCCAAAAGCCTGCATCTCTGGATCACCCCAGAGCAGGCCGATCTACAGCAACAGCTGCAGGCTGCCCTGATTCTTCTGGGCAAACATTATCACGTGAATTTTAAACTGGAGTTCCATGCCTTCGATGAAGAAGACGTGGACCAGTTTGCCGGTCAGGTGCGGCAACTGTTCAGCCGCCTGCAAGCAGATTCTCCTCAAGTAATACTGGACATCTCGCCTACCACCTGGAGCTTCGTGCCGCTGATACTGGTGGGCCAGGCCGCCAACCTGCAGCCGCCGTGTCAGATCATCTATCTCCAGTACGGCAGCCACCTGTTCCGGCAGCGGCCTTATCCCCTGATACCCCGACAGGCCGTGCGGCTGCATCAGGTGCCAGTTTCAGGATGGCACAGTGAGGAAGAGACCCCATGAAAAGTTTTGTGCTCCCGGCGCCCCAGGCCATCCTGCTATTCAATGCGCTCTGTGATTTGGAGTTTGCCCGCGACCTGAGACTCCAGGTCCCATTGTTGCGGGACCTGACCCTAGTCCATTGTCAAGCCGGGGCTGGGGGGATGCATCTGGAGAACCTGGTCTCTCCTAAGACCTACGAAAACAGGCATCAGCAGATAACCAGGGTATTGAGGGAAAGTATACGGGAGGAAATCCCGGACTACCGCCGTTTTCGGGACAGCTTTTACCAATGCGGCGCCCTGCTGCCCCAGGGCTGCGAAACCCTGGCGAATCTGATACAGGAGGCCGGCCGCCGCCCCCTGACTCAGGGAGGAGACGTGTATTATCTGGCCTTGGACACCAATCTGTTGCGGGATCGGTTCTATTCCACCTATCTGCGCCAACTCCGCCAGCGGCCCGGCATCGATTTTGTCCTGTGCGATACGGTTCGGGAGGAGTTGAAAAACCGTCGGGCCAAATTCAGCCGCAAAGCCTTGCAGGAGTTCGACGTCCTGAATTTTCCGTTTTTCCGGGGACTGTTCAGCAATCAAAACCACCTGGAGGACCGCCTGCGTTACCTGGGATTTCTGGAATATAACCGCTTGCGGGAAGAGACCGGTTGCGTGGAGTTGGATTCCCCGCCGCCTTTGCCGGGAATGTCGGCTGATCGCCTGATCCGGGATGCCTACAGTAATTTTGTGGAGGCCGGGCGCAAAGTAGTCTTCTTGTCTCGAGACCAGGAAATCATCCGCCTTATGACCGGTGAGGATAATGTCATTCCCCTGGCCCTGGTTCAGGGCGAAGACCTACCGGACACCCTGGAAATGGGCTGGGACCAGTTTCTGACCTGGCTTTATATCCTTGGTCTCCACTATGGCCGCATCACCCTGGCGGTAGGCACCCTGCCGGTGGCGGTCCTGGACGCCGTCTGGAGCCGGAAAAAAGTCCAGGAATGGGAAGAGTCCCGGCTGAGGCTGGAATTGTTGCTGCCGGTAGCCGGAGAACAGGCCGATCCCGAAGCCGTCTTTTTGGCCAGATCGATCCAAAGGCACGTGGAAGTGCTGCCGGCCCTGGAACAGATCACGGGAAAACGTTGGGTCCTGTAATGCCAGGGGGGAGGTCTACCTTTTCCTGACAGAAAGGTTCTGCCGGCGGGAACTTGCCAGAGGGGTCCTTATCATGATGGCGGCACCGACCTCGCTGTTTTTAGAGATCTGCTCCATTACAGTCCTCCTGGATGCCTGGCGGCGGATTCAAAAAAAGGGGGCCCGGGGAGGTTTGGACGGCGTCAGTGTCCAATCTTTCGGCGACCAGGCCGCCAGCCATCTCGAAGACCTGCGGCAGGCGCTCCAGGCTGGAAACTACACACCCGAACCGCACCAGAGAATTAAAGTGCCGAAACTGGACGGCTCCGGCGAGTTGCGCCCCCTGTCTCTGCCCACCATTAAAGATAAAATTGTCCAGGAGGCGGTGCGGCGCATTATCGAACCGTTGTTCGAACCGGAGTTTCTTCCCTGCAGCTATGCCTACCGACCCGGCCAGGGTCCCCGGCGGGCTATTGGCAGGGCTATTCATTACCTGGAGCATGATAAATGCCGGTGGGCCGTACATGCCGACTTTGATAAATTCTTTGATACTCTGGATCACGAAGTTCTGCTGCGGCGTCTCCAGGAAAAGATCAAGGAGCTACCGGTCCTCAAACTCGTCCGCATGTGGCTGCGCACCGGCAGTATCGGCGCCAAGGGAACCTATGATGATGCGGATCTGGGCGTTGGCCAGGGCGGCATCCTCTCACCCCTCCTCTCAAATATTTATGTTCATCCGTTGGACGTTTACCTTACCGACAAAGGCCACCGTTATATACGCTACGCCGACAACGTCCTCATCCTGGCCGACAGCCAGCCCCGGGGGACAGAGGGTCTCAATGATTTAATCTATTTTTCCCAGGAAATGTTGAAACTGCGACTTAATCCCGAGGCCAAGCCCCTGCGGCACGTGGCCGATGGCTTCACCTTTTTGGGTATCCATTTCAAAGGTCGCCACCGCCGCTTGAGTGACCCCAAAATGGAAAAAATCCATCGGAAAATCGATTGGCTGACCAACAGGCGCCAACGTCGGGACCTGACGAAAATTGTTGCCGACCTGCAAGAAGCTCTGGACGGCATCCGGCGTTACTACACGGTGATCAATCCCCAGGCCCAGTTTCAGCAGTTGGAAAAGCATCTTAGAAATCGCCTCAGCCAACTAGTGGCAGAACATTTCCGCCGGGGAACTTTCAAAAAGATCAGTGATGCCGCCAACATCTTGACCCCTCTCACCTGGCTGGCCCGGCCGGACCCCGAGGCCCAGGCCCAAAAAGCCCAGGAAGTAGCCCGTCAGGGCCGGGAAATGGCCCGTGAGTTCAAGGGCGCTCCCGGTAGCAATGCCGCCCTGCAGTCCATTTCCAAACCCCCGAAAGAAAAAAGAGATAGAGCAGTAGAACAGACCTCCAGGTCTGTTCCCACGCCGATCCCAACGTCTGTCCCGGCGACTGACCCTGCGGCCGCAGCCTACCAGAACGGCGGCCAGGCAGATGGTGCAACGCCTCCCTTCCCAACCCCGGCCGCAGATCAGAAACCTGACCAACAGGCTGGGAAGTCTGCCCGGACAGATACCGCAGGGTCTGGGGCAGCCCCAGCTGCTCCCGGTATTTCCGAGATTTCGGAGGCGGCCCCCTGGGACGAGACGCCGCAGGCCGCCCTGGCCCAGGCGGATCAGGCCGTAGCCCGTAAAAAACGAAAATATATCAAAAAACTGGCAGTTGAAACCGAGGTGGCGGTCACAAGCCCCGGGACCTTTGTCGGCAAACAGGGGGGGCGTCTGTTTATCCGCCGGGAGCGTAAACAGGTCTACAGCATTCCCCTCATCAAGGTACGGGGGCTGAACGTACACAGCTCCGGGGTAACCCTTTCCAGCGATCTTATCAAAGCCCTGAGCGATAAGAAACTGGCCATCCACTTCTGCACTCCGGGAGGCGAACCCTATGCCCTGCTGCACGCCCCCATCTCCCCCCAGGCAACTTTAAGCCGGTTGCAGCTCACTGCGTCGCAATCCCGTACCGGTTTAGAGCTGGCCAAAGAATTTGTTGACGGCAAAATTCGCAATCAACTTAATCTCCTGAAATATTATCTTCGATCGCGTCAGGCCGAGACTGAGGATCCTTACACCAGCCTCTATCCTGAAAAATCGTCCATCCTGCAGCGTTGCCAACAAGAATTAGGAAAGTTACAACTTGACGAAGACTATGATACCGGACGCAAGCGCTTATTCGCCCTCGAGGGACAGGCCGGTGCTGCTTATTGGGCCATGATCAAAACCTTGCTGGCTCCCGAGATAGACTATCCCGGCCGAGAACGGCGCGGCGCCGTTGATCTGGTTAACTCTTTGTTAAACTATGGTTACGGTATGCTCTATCCCCGGGTGTGGCGGGCCCTGCTGCTGGCCGGTCTGAATCCCCACATCAGTTTCTTGCATTCCTTCCAGGAACAGAAGCCCACTTTAGCCTTTGATCTCATTGAAGAATTCCGCTCCCAGGTGGTGGACCGAGCCATTCTCAGCATGTTGACCCGGGGCGAAAAACTGACGCAGATAAAATCGGGGGCACTGCTGACGCAGGAGACCCGACGCAAAGTCATTACCCAGGTGGTGGAGCGTTTAGGATCCCTGCATCCGTATCGAGGCCAGAAAGTCTCGCTGGAGGAGATTATTCGGCGACAAGCCCGCCTGTTGGCCGACCACCTGGAGGGCAAGAAACGCTACCGCTCTTTTCGGGGCCGCTATTGAGGCATTTAACGGGCCGGACATCTTCAAACTTTTCGAAAATCGGTCCAATGAGGTTCTTTCTCTTTGAATACCAATAGGTTGGAGCCGATAAAAGCCGATTTTGGTCTTGGGTCAAAAAGTTTGAAGATCCCCCCCCTCGGGACCGGGCGTTAGGGGATCTTCAAACTTTTTGGTTTTGGCCCCTCAAGGCCCAACAATCGCATCTATATCTATAAATAATTCAATATGGTAGCCATGACAAAAAATAGATACAAGCTCACAAGCGCCAAAAGTTTGAAGATGTCCTTTTCAGGAAATATTTTTGGGATCTTCAAATATTCAATAATCCTAATATACTAGTATTAATCAATAGATATCGAGATTGTGAACATGCACTCTGCGAAGTCGGCATTTTATTCCGGGACATCTTCAAACTTATTTCGGGAATAACGAAAAGAGCAATTTTTCTCTTGACATGTCCTCTATGGTTGTGGTTAGCTAAAAAGCAAGGATGCTCGCTGAGCGGCATAAAACCTGCTCTCTGCTTCATTGACCTGATTACGAAGGGATTGCGACGCCAGTGGCCTCCAGGGACTCTAGCCCCCAAATGGTCTCTGCTTCATTGACCTGATTACGAAGGGATTGCGACCTTTGGCTCTATTCCGAAGCGCAGTTTCCACTTGCTCTCTCTCTGCTTCATTGACCTGATTACGAAGGGATTGCGACTCAGCTCTTCGTAGCTGATCCCCTCAGCAGCAGCTTTGGCTTTCCTCTGCTTCATTGACCTGATTACGAAGGGATTGCGACGCCGAGATCAAGGCTGCATTGAAATCCCTGTGAATATGTGACTCTGCTTCATTGACCTGATTACGAAGGGATTGCGACAAGACCAAATCCCGGCACTACCCGAGGAACAAGAGACCGCTCTGCTTCATTGACCTGATTACGAAGGGATTGCGACCAGGATTTTCTCAATCAAATTGACGTTTTCCACGGCCCATACTCTGCTTCATTGACCTGATTACGAAGGGATTGCGACGATAAAGCCAGGTACGAGTAGCGAGGACTGAGGACTGAGTAAAATACAACGCTTCGAAGATTTGATTGCTTGGCAGAAGGCTCGGTAGCTGGCTAAGGCGGTGTACCTGGTTGCCACGAAGGGGGAATTGTCTCGGGATTTTGGGTTTCGGGATCAGATCAGGCGGTCGGCCGTATCAGTCATGGCCAATTTGGCGGAAGGGTTTGAACGGGGCCGACGGACCGAATTCCATCAGTTTATTTCCATTGCCAAATCCTCTTGCGCCGAATTACGGTCGCATCTCTATCTCGCCCTTGATATTGGCTATCTTGATCAAGAAACATTTTCCCGGCTGCATGCCATGACCGAGGAACTCTCCCGAATTTTAGGAGGTCTCCGGGCGTCCGTGGAGAAGCAGAAGGGTTGAGGAAGCTTCACCACTCGGTCCTCAGTCCTCGGCCCTCGTTACTGCCCTTGGCCTGTGCCAAATCCTCTTGCGCCGAATTACGGTCGCATCTCTATCTCGCCCTTGATATTGGCTATCTTGATCAAGAAACATTTACCCGGCTGCATGCCATGACCGAGGAACTCTCCCGAATTTTAGGAGGTCTCCGGGCGTCCGTGGAGAAGCAGAAGGGTTGAGGAAGCTTCACCACTCAGTCCTCAGTCCTCGGCCCTCGTTACTGCCCTTGGCCTGATTAGAAGGGATTGTGACGATAAAGCCAGGTACGAGTAGCGAGGACTGAGGACTGAGTAAAATACAACGCTTCGAAGATTTGATTGCTTGGCAGAAGGCTCGGTAGCTGGCTAAGGCGGTGTACCTGGTTGCCACGAAGGGGGAATTGTCTCGGGATTTTGGGTTTCGGGATCAGATCAGGCGGTCGGCCGTATCAGTCATGGCCAATTTGGCGGAAGGGTTTGAACGGGGCCGACGGACCGAATTCCATCAGTTTATTTCCATTGCCAAATCCTCTTGCGCCGAATTACGGTCGCATCTCTATCTCGCCCTTGATATTGGCTATCTTGATCAAGAAACATTTACCCGGCTGCATGCTATGACCGAGGAACTCTCCCGCATTTTAGGAGGTTTGGGGGCGTCCGTGGAGAAGCAGAAGGGTTGAGGAAGCTTCACCACTCAGTCCTCAGTCCTCGGCCCTCGTTACTGCCCTTGGCCTGTGCCAAATCCTCTTGCGCCGAATTACGGTCGCATCTCTATCTCGCCCTTGATATTGGCTATCTTGATTAAGAAACATTTTCCCGGCTGCATGCTATGACCGAGGAACTCTCCCGCATTTTAGGAGGTCTCCGGGCGTCCGTGGAGAAGCAGAAGGGTTGAGGAAGCTTCACCACTCAGTCCTCAGTCCTCGGCCCTCGTTGCTGCCCTTGGCCTGTGCCAAATCCTCTTGCGCCGAATTACGGTCGCATCTCTATCTCGCCCTTGATATTGGCTATCTTGATCAAGAAACATTTTCCCGGCTGCATGCTATGACCGAGGAACCCTCCCGCATTTTAGGAGGTTTGGGGGCGTCCGTGGAGAAGCAGAAGGGTTGAGGAAGCTTCACCACTCAGTCCTCAGTCCTCGGCCCTCGTTACTGCCCTTGGCCTGTGCCAAATCCTCTTGCGCCGAATTACGGTCGCATCTCTATCTCGCCCTTGATATTGGCTATCTTGATCAAGAAACATTTACCCGGCTGCATGCCATGACCGAGGAACTCTCCCGCATTTTAGGAGGTCTGCGGGCGTCCGTGGAGAAGCAGAAGGGTTGAGGAAGCTTCACCACTCAGTCCTCAGTCCTCGGCCCTCGTTACTGCCCTTGGCCTGATTAGAAGGGATTGCGACGATAAAGCCAGGTACGAGTAGCGAGGACTGAGTAAAATACAACGCTTCGAAGATTTGATTGCTTGGCAGAAGGCTCGGTAGCTGGCGAAGGCGGTGTACCTGGTTGCCACGAAGGGGGAGCGGAGCGCACCCCGCCTGCTGGAATGGTCCGACACCGATTTTCATGGTTTGCGGGTGACCTACAGGCAAGGGCAATTATCGAGCCATCGAGGTTTTTACATGTAGGGTGGGCACTGCCTACTATTCCTAGATCTATTCTCAGAAGGACATTTCAATAAAATTGCATTCAAGCGGTCGTCGATTCGACTCCGTCCAGCTCCACCAAAGCCTAGAATCGAAGGGCTAAGTTTACCGGAGCTAACCTTTTTTCTTTTTTAGCGACACCCCGGTATACTGATAGGAAAGGGCAGGCTAAAAGCGCCTGCCCTTTATCATATCCTTCCGCTGGTGTGGGGAGGTGCTTAGACCTTGTTGACCTTCCTATATCCCAAGAGAATGATCATGCCGCTGGCCAGAAGCAGTAGGCTGCCCGGCAGCGGGACCGTCCCGCCGGCCATATCACCGGTCATATTGTCAACTTCCCAATAATTGCCGCTATCATGGACAATGACGTAAGAAATGTTTTGGCCAACCGGCGCATCTACCCGCAGCCATACCATATCGGTATAACCCTGCTGGCGGGTACAAGGCCCGGTTGATGCACTGTCGAGGAGATTATCAGCGGCGTCATAAGCCTCTACAGAGAAATTCGAGTAGCTGCTGACGCCGGTTTGGAACCAGGTGCCGTTCTGATCGTCAAAATCAATCCGGCCCCAATTACCCGAGGTTCCCAACCAGGCGCAGACATAATCATACATGTTGTAATAGCCGGTGCCATAGCTAACGCCTTTATTTACAGACGTAACATTGTAGCCGCCGGTAGTGATGTCGCAATACCTCCAGTTCAAGCCGGCGGAATTAGTAAAGGTTACCCCCGGGATACCGACGATTTGGCCACCGTCATTGCCCAGACCCTCTTCGAAGTTCATGAAGAAGGCCGAAGCGCTTCCGGCGAGAATCAGAATAAAACCTAATAAAACTAAACCGGTTAAACACCTTCTTTTCATAATCTCCCTCCCGAAATGAATACCTTCAGTTAAATCTCGAAAGAACGTTAAAACAATGAAATACTTTCACCTCCTTTGGGAAAAATAAAAACTATACCGTGACCTGCTGCAATAATTACGCCAGTAAAAAGAGGCTAATAATTCAATGGGTTATATTCCTGTCCAATTACCCAACGCCTATTAATGTATTAATTTTTAAACATAAATTTGCGATAATATTAATATATATAATCATATCAAGTAGATGATATGTTTAAAAAGATTAACACAGATAATAACTAATAAAAAGAATTTTACAATAGTGAAGATTATGAAATTATTAGAACTTTTCCGGATGGCGGAAGAGCGGCAGGATGACGGGCAGCCAGGTTGGATGACTTATATAAAAACAGAATGTATTTGTAGTAGGGTGGGCAATGTCCACCTACGCCTCTACGCCTCTGTTTTCATGCTTCGTTGTGTTCGGCAGAACATGTGAACTTATATAAAAACAGTGAGCGGTGGGCAGTGGGCAGAAAAAACATTATTGTGAGCAGCCGCTACGGTTCGGTTTTTATATTTCGTTGTGATCATCAGAACGTGACAACTTGGGCGGAATTTTGATGGGCGGCGGGAATATGAGAACATTATGATATGAGCGCCGATCAGGGCAGATGCATTGCCTGCTTTTCCTGTTCCTCTGCCTCAATCAGGTGCAGGTTGATATGCCGCCGGCGGAGGTCCACGCGGGCTACCTGAACGGTGACCTTGTCGCCGATGTGGAAGCTGCGGCCGGTGCGTCGGCCAACCAATCGCATGCGGGATTCTTGAAAGGCATAGTAGTCGTTGGGCAGGTCGACCAGCCGCACCAGGCCCTCGGCAAAAATCTCGTCCAGGGCGACGAAAAATCCGAAGGCGGTAACGCCGACGATGACGCCGTGGAAGATTTCGCCCACGTGCTCCGCCAGGCACCGGACCTGCATGCGGGCCAACATTCCCCGTTCGGCCTCGATTGCCACCCGCTCCCGAACGGTAAGCTGTTCGGCCTGTTCCCCTAGTTGTTCGGCCTCCTGCGGGGAGATGGTTTTACTCTCGAGGCGTCTTAACAGCAACCGGTGGACCAATAGATCAGGATACCGCCGGATGGGGGAGGTAAAATGGGTATAGGAAGAAGACGCCAGACCGTAGTGGCCGACGTTGTGACTGGAATACCGGGCCTGCTTCAGGGAGCGCAGGAGCATGACCTGCACCATGAAGGCCAGGGGCAGGTCCTTGATGCTGTCCAGAAAATTTACTAAAGCGCGGGGGTCGCGGTCAACCTCTTTGGGCAGGACAAACCCGAGTTTGGCGAGGAATTGTCGGAAAGCGGCCAACTTATCACCCTCGGGGACATCATGCACCCGGAAGATGCAAGGCTCGCCTAAAAATTCGGCTACCGCCTCATTGGCGGCGATCATGAATTCTTCAATCAACTGATGAGAGAGCAGGTGATCCAGGCGGCGGATATGGTAGGGTATACCCTGATCATTGAGCAGCACTTCGGCCTCGGGTATAGTAAGCAGGAGGCTGCCTCGCTGACGGCGGTGCTCCCGCAGCAGGAGGCAGAGGTCGGACATCTGGGTGAGCATTTTGACCAGAGATTTACGCCCCCGTCGGAGTTGGCGGTCTCCCTGGAGAATCTGCTCCACTTCGTCATAGGTCAACCGGTCCTGGCTGCGAATGATGCTGCGGGCAAATTCTTTGGTCTTCAGCCGTCCGTGCCGGTCATAGGTGAGAATGACCGTTACAGCCAACCGTTCCACCCCCGGATTCAGACTGCAGATGCCGGTAGACAGCTCCGGAGGAAGCATCGGCAGGACCCGCTGAGGGAAGTAGACGCTGGTCCCCCGTTTGGCCGCCTCCTGGTCCAGGGCCGAACCGGGTTGAACGTAGTAGCTGACATCGGCAATAGAAACGTAGAGCACCGAAACGCCGCCGGGTTTTTTGATGAGGGCGACGCCGTCGTCAAAATCCCGCGCCCGCAAAGGATCAATGGTAATGATGGGCAGGTGGGTAAGGTCCAGACGTCCTGAACGGGCTGATTCCGGTATATCTTGAGGTGCAGCCAGGGCCTGCCGCTGAGCGGCAGCAGGAAACTCGTGAGGAAGTTCGTATTTCAGGATGACCACTTTGACCTGCACTGCGGGGTCTTCCGGGGGACCTAAGACTTCCACGATTTTGCCCAGGGGATTGAGCCGCGCCGAGGGGTAGTCGGTAATTTCGGCAACCACCATCTGGCCCACCACCGGCGCCAGGGAGTGATCATCCGGGATGACTAGATCAAAAAGCAGGTGTTCGTCTTCGGGAGCGACAAAATACCTGCTGCCGGTCTCATGCAGAATCCCCACAACCCGCGTCACGCGGCGCTCCAGGACCCGGATGATCCGACCCTCCTGTTTGCCCCGCCGCCCCCGGCGCTCCAGGCGCACGACCACTTTGTCACCGTGCAGGGCCTCGGTGAGATTGCCAGGATTGATGAAGATATCTCCGGTTTGGCTCTCGGGGGTGACAAAGCCGAAACCGTCGGGATGAACCGAAACCTGGCCGACAACGAGGTTCATGGCGGCAGTCAGTCCGTAGCGGCCTCCCTCCAGAGCTACCAGCTTGCCCCCGTTGATGAGCTCTTGAAGATACTCCTCTAATTGTCGCTTTTTGGAAGGGCGCTCTCCCAACCGCGCGGCCAGCTCCTCCAGACCAAGGGGATGCTGGACCTCCCGGAAAACCTGCATGACTGCCTCCAAGAGGCGGCGCTGGCGTTGGCGGGTCTTTTTCATAATCGTTCTATATAGATTCCTCACCCTAAAAAGGCTCATCTATCTCTTGGAATTGAATCAAGCCGAGACAAGAAGAACCGAAATAAATTGCTAACCGAATGTATCATGTTTTTGATCTGTCGGTCTACAAGAAGTTTTCTTGGCCAGGCTGCTAGCTGCCAGCATTGGAGTCATAATTTGTAGGAGATTGACCTGCTGACTTTTTTTGTATACCATTCTCATGTGAAAGCAGTGGGCAGTGGGCAGTAAGTGGAAAAAGCATTATTGTGAGTACTGCCAAGGTTCGGTTTGCAGGATCCGTTGTGGTTTTTAAACATAATGAACCTCGTGCCAAATAGCTGTCTTGGTCATCCTTGACAAAGTGGGAAATCTTTGCCTCTTAGGGACATTAGATTATTCGCTCAGCTCAGAATGACCAAGGAGGGAAAGATTAATCTTGCAAGAGCCGATAATGATAAGTGGTTTCTAAGAGATGCGCCCTTCCTGGGATGAATATTTTATGCTGATCGCCAAGCTGGTGAGTACCCGTTCCACCTGTAACTCCCGGCCGACTGGGGCGGTGTTAGTCAAGGACCGGCAGATTCTGGCCACCGGCTATAACGGTTCCATGCCCGGCGCACCCCATTGCACCGACCAGACCATGCCGGATGGCAGTCCCTATTGCCATCGCCGGGCTTTGCAGGTGGCTGATTCGGATAAATATAACTTCTGTCGGGCTTCCCATGCCGAAGCCAATGCCATTGCCCAGGCCGCCCGGCACGGTGTCGCTATCAAGGGGGCTTCCCTATACGTCACTCTGGAGCCCTGCTATGTCTGTCTCAAGCTGTTGGCCACGGCCCAGATCGACCGGGTCTACTTCGAGTTGGGTTATGACTCCAAAGACGCCGACCGCGATCGCTACTGGCGGCGGCAGGCGGTCTGGGAAGCCGGATTTTCCGTCTACCAGCAGCTTGTCATCAGTCCTGAAACGCTGGCCAACGTCGTACCGGCTCTAAGCGAAATTACCTCCCGGCGGCGTCTGTTGTCGGTTTGAGGAACTGAAACGGCTTGACCGGCGCTTGGGGTTGAAAGACTGGCTTCCTGATAACGCCCCGACTACCTTCATCCAAACCATCGATATTGGTCTAACGTCTTTTTCCCTTTTGAGCTTATGCGCCTCTTGACGCTCGGCCGCCTCGTGCTTACCTAATAAATATACGACTCAAAAACCGATTTAATCAAATATATCTTAAAGATAAGGAGGGTATAAAGATATGCCGTGGTATACCTTTGAGCCGTCCTGGGAACCTTTTCGCGATCTGGATCAATTGCGTCGGGAAATGGACCGGTTATGGGAACAGGCTATTGGTCCGGAGCGTTATCGCCGCCGGGTTGGGGTTTTCCCTCTCTTAAACATCTCGGAAGATAAAGAAAATTTTTACGTCCGGGCTGAACTGGCCGGCGTCCATCCCGAAGATATTGAAATCACTCTAGAGGATTGTAAGCTCAGGGTTCGGGGTGAACGCAAGATTCCGACTGAAGAAAAGGTCGTGGGCTATCACCGCCGGGAGCGGGAGGCCGGCTCTTTCCGCCGCGTCATCCGCCTGCCCGAACGTCTGGATGCCGCCAAAGTGGAAGCAGCCTTTAAGAACGGTATTCTCACCGTCACCCTGGCAAAACCGGAAGAGGTAAAACCCAAACAGATTACTGTGAAGTGCGTCTGACAGGAGGTGAGCTTTATGGCTGATAAGGAACTACAACCCAAAGAGAAAGAAGCCGCACCGGTCAAGATGGAGACCACCCGCCCGGGAAGGGTTTTTCTACCGGCAGTAGATATCTACGAGACCCCTGAAGCCATCGTCCTGCTGGCAGACATGCCAGGGGTAGCATCGGATAAGGTTAATATCGATTTGAAAGAAGATCAATTGACTATCAGCGGTGAGATCAGCCCGCCTATGGGTCAAGGGGAACATCTCCTGGTTCGGGAGTATGACACCGGGAACTTTCTCCGGGAATTTACCCTGGGCCAGATAGTAGATCAGAGCCGCATCGAGGCTGCTATGAAAGATGGTGTCCTGCGGCTGGTGTTGCCCAAAGTGGAGCGCGCTAAACCTCGCAAAATTGAAGTCAAGACTGCATAATCCCATCAATTCAACCTTTCGGGGAGGCCAGGGGGCCTCCCTTTTTCATTTTTTATATCGTATAATAGCTGATACGGCGCCGGATGGGTGATCTATAAGTGTTTTAGTTAGCAACACCCATCGCCAATTTTTATAGTGCCTTTGGTGAGATGGTTTTCTGCCGCCTGAAACATCTCGAAGGATCGCCGCACGTTTCATAGCAACAAGATTCTTCGCGGTATTATCCGGATGACCGCCAGGGGAAAGTCGATGTCCGTAGAGCCTCACGTGGTGGGTAGGGACCTGGAGGGCTACGCGGTCAGTTTCACTTTACAGTTAAGGAGTGGCCAGCATGGATTGCCAAAAAATCCAGGATTATTTCTCGGCCTATTTAGACGGGGAGCTTTCCGAGAGCCAGCGGGATTCGGTCAGCAGTCACCTGGCCGTCTGCAGCCAATGCCGACGGGAGTACGAAGCCTGGTGCCGACTGTGGGAAGCCCTGGCGGCGGAGCAGGTGCGAGCTCCGGCGGATTTAGCAGACCGGGTGCTAACTCGGCTGCCCTCCCGCTGCCGTTCGTGGTGGCCTTCTCTGGCCCTGGCGGCTTCGCTGGTAGTCGGAATATTTCTCGGAAGTCAGTTGGGGATGAGTCTGCATGAAGTTGCCAATCCCCAGGGGCTTAATGGGTCTCAAGTGGCCTGGGAGGAGGAGTTAGAAGCAATTCCCTCACAGTCATTAGGCGCTATGCTTGCTTCTTATGACCCGGACAACGGCAATAGTCTATGAAAAAAAATTGGCTGCTTTATCTGGTAATTTTTTCCCTGGCCCTCAACTTCGGTACCATCGGGGCTCTGATTTACTTCCGTACCCAGGATACCTTGGCCCATAGGATGGAAGTCAGGCCCCCCAGACCACATCTGGGTAAGGTTTTGCACGCTTTAAATCTCGATGAGCAGCAGAAACTGGACCTGGAGCAACGGCTCCGTCTCAATCGTCAGAAGGGCCATGATCTCCTGGGAAAGTTGGCCCAACAGCGGCTGCAACTCTTTCATCTGTTACAGGCGGAGAAGCCGAACGAAGAACAGATCTTCGCTACCGTCAGAACGATCAATGAGAATCAGCATGCCTTGGAGCAGCAGATGGTCGGTTTTCTGCTGGAAGCCAAAAAAATCCTGCGGCCGGAGCAGCAACAGGAATTGTTGCATCGGGTCGGCCAGCGACTCTGTGGGCCCGGTTCCTGTGGGCCGCCTCCCCACCGGGGTAGGGGGCTGGGGGGGCCGAGGTAAAGATGCTCTGTTGGACAACCTGGGGATCAGGGTTTGTTCCCATAAGGCGAGGTCAAACAATCATCACCCCGGGCTTTATACTTTTAATCCGGCCGATCTGTTCGGGTTGGGTTAATTTCAATAAAAAGGTTTTTTAACAGTCGGAGGAAACCAATGAATCTGAAAAAATGGTTGGGCGGCGTTCTGGTGTTGGCCGTGGGATTAGGTTTCTTGCTCACGGAAGTTTCCTGGGCGCAGTCCAGAGGTCGCGGCCCGGGCGGAGGCGGCCGCAGCGGCGACTGCCCTTATGCTGCTACTGATCAGGAAACCGGGAGCGGCTGCCAGGCGGATCAAAAACGTAGCCGTCAATCAAAAGGCAACAAACAGCGGCAGCGCTTGCGGGATGGCAGTTGCTCTAATCAACCGGCGAAGACTCCCCAGCAGTCCGCTCCGGCCAATTAATGGAGGTTGATTATGCCATGCGAGTTCAGACTGGTTCTGCCAGCGTTTTTCCTGGCGCTGGTCCTGGGTTTGGGATCAGAAGCCTGGGCTCAAGGCGGGCGTTTTTATGATCCGCAGACCGTTGTTACTGTGAAAGGACAGGTGGAAAAACTGGAGGTGATCAACCGACGTGGCGGGGCGGCGCCCTCAGGCCGGCAGGTGCAGTTAATCCAGCTCAAGACCGCTCAGGGCACCTTTCTCATACACCTGGGGCCATCCTGGTTCATGGAACAGCAGAAACTTGCCCCTCAGGTAGGAGACTCTCTGGAAGTAACCGGGTCCAAGGTTTCTACCCGCCGAGGGGAAGTCATCATGGCGGCTGAAGTTACCTGGCACGGTAAGACCTTGAAGCTACGCGATGCTCAGGGAACGCCGGTCTGGAGGGGCCAGGGGGGAGGCCGCCAACGCCCCGGAGGTCCCACTCAACCCCAATGATCAGGGGAAAGGCGGTTATACTTTTATCGGATAAAAATCTTGCCAAACCGAGAGCTTCATGTTACACATAGCCTTATTTAAGGGCGGTTAACTCAGGGGTAGAGTGCCATCCTCACACGGTGGAAGCCGCTGGTTCAAATCCAGCACCGCCTACCATAAAAAAGAATAAGGGGGAAACGGTTAAGACCGCTTTCCCCTTTCTGGTTTTTGGAGTTATGACCAGGTCCAACAGGAGGGGGTTAGCTCATGGCCGAAGAAAAAGCGACGTCTGAATGGAGAAAAGAGACTCTAGCGGTTCATGCTGGCGGCATGAAAGAGGCCATCTTCGGAGAAGTGTCGCCTCCTATTTTTCAGACCTCCACCTTCGGCTTCACCAGCGCCGAAGAGGGAGCGGCCCGGTTTGCCGGGGAACAGTCGGGGTATATTTATACCCGGATGAACAATCCCACCGTCAATGCCCTGGAAGACGCCGTGGCGGTCTTGGAAAACGGTACCTGGGCCGTAGCTGCCGCCACCGGCATGGCGGCCATTTCTACCGTGTTACTGAGTTTATTGAGCCAGGGGGAAGGGGTAGCGGCTGGAGACTGCCTCTACGGTCCGACTCGCGTGGTCATACAACGGGAACTGCCACGATTTGGCATCCGATCGTTCTTTGTCGACACTTCGAACCCGGAGTTATTGGAGGAAATCCTGGGTACCCGACCGAAGCTGGTGTTTCTGGAGACGCCGGCCAATCCTACCATGAAAATTACCGACGTAGCCGCCGCCGCCCGCCTGGCCCATGCGGTAGGTGCCTTGCTCATAGTGGACAACACCTTTGCCACCCCGTATTGTCAGCGTCCGCTGGAGTTGGGGGCGGACCTGGTGGTGCATAGTCTGACCAAGGCCTTAAACGGCCACAGCGATGTCCTGGGGGGTATGATTGTGGGCCGGGATGATGGCCTAGAGAAGAAGATAAAAAAATTCGTGACCCTGACCGGCGCGACAATGGATCCGCATCAGGGCTGGCTGATCTGGCGGGGGATGCGTACCTTGGCCCTGCGCCTCGAGCGGGCCCAGGCCAATGCCTTGAATCTGGCGGAATTTTTACAGAATCATCCAAAAGTTGCCTGGGTGAGTTATCCGGGTCTCCCCAATCATCCGCAGTACCGGATTGCCCGGCGGCAGATGGAGGGGTTCGGCTTTATGCTCAGTTTCGGGGTCAAAAGTGGTCTTGAGGGGGGGCGAATCCTGATGAATCACCTCAAACTGATCACTGTGGCGGTTTCTTTAGGCGGGGTCGAATCACTCATCCAACACCCGGCTTCCATGACCCACGCCAGCCTGCCCCGCCAGGAACGGGAACAGGTCGGCCTGACCGATGATTTGGTACGCCTGTCCGTGGGGTGCGAGGCCATAGAGGACCTCCGGGCCGATCTGAATCAGGCATTGAATCGGATTGCTTAGTTGGCGGTAGCTGCCAGTGAGTATATCCGGTAGCAGGGTATGAAGTTGGTAAGCCTTACTCCACCGGATTACGTTCACTCTGAGGGGCGAAAATCCGACTCTTTCCGGGGGCCAAACCGTTGCGGCAAATCGATCAGCACTCGGGCGCCGCGGCCAACTTCGCTTTCAATTTTAATCGTCCCCCGGTGTTCTTCGATGATCTGTTGGACAAAGACCAGACCCAGACCGGTACCGCCGATTTTGGTGGTGTAGAAGGGGGTGAAAATTCTCTCTACCACTTCGGCCGGCATTCCCCGGCCGGTATCTTGGATTTCCAGATGGGCCAGCTCACCCTGTACGGTGGTGGACACTGTGATGACGCCGCCGGGAGGGGTGGCTTCAATGGCATTGCGCAGCAGATGCGATAGGGCCACCCGCAAGAGATGGGCATTGATCTTGCCGATAAGCGGCTGAGGCCACCAGGAGGTCTGAACATCAATCAACTTGTTGTCGAATTCCGGTCTGAGGGTCGTGAGGGTGTTCTGCGCCACGTAATTGAGGTCCTCCTGACTGAAGAAATAATCCCGTTTTTCTGCCAGGGCCTCGAATTTGGCCACCATTTCTTCCATGCGTTTGGTTTCTGCAGCTATGCTCGTCAGCCACTCGCGCGTCGGGTCATCAGGTTCCAACCGGCGTAGAAGCAGGCGGCTGAAGCCCCCGATGACGCAGATGGGGTTGCGGATGCCATCCGCCACGCCCAGGGCCATTTCCGCCATAGTGCGTTCCATCACCATAGTTTCCAGGTCGCGGTTGAGGTTTAAAATATCACGGCTGAAATTCTCCAGCTCTGCGTGGTTGGCGGACATGCGTTGATAGATGCGCCGGAAATGATAAAAGAAGGCCGTAACGCTGGTGATCAGGATAAAGGTAAAGGTATTGAGGGAGCCGCTGAAGGGTGCCAGAATTCCCCAGATTTCAGGATGTTCGGCCATAATCAAGGTGTGGCTCAGGATGTGGCCCAGGGAGCGGGAGATGGCGAAGGTCATCAGGGCCAGACTTAACCAGAACAAGAATATCCAGGTAGCGTTGTCCGGTTCCCGCCGCAGCAGGCGACGCGCCGTTATGAAACTGAGGCCGGCCAGGGTCATGACCAGCAGCGAGCCGATAATATCAACGAACAGGACCGGAGTCAGCGACCAAATCATCTGTCCTCCAGGAATTGCCCTTCGGAAGCGAAAGCCCTCAGACCCAGATAAAACATCAACATAGCTGGCACCAGAATCAAATGGTCCAATTTAGCCAGGTAATAGAGTAGGGTAGGGAGGTCAGTAATCTGTATCTGCCTGGAAAAGTATCCCGCCTGATCGCTTACTGCGGTCGGACTGAGCCGCTCTTCAGCCCAATGCCCCCAAAAAGTCAATAAGTTCCAGAGCGCCAGAAGAATGCCGGCACGAAAGATATAACGGAAACCGCGCTGGCGGCGCAGGCCCCGCCTCCAGATGACCAAGCAGATAAACACCATAGCGGTAAGAAAGCACAGATGTCCTAGTTGATGGACATACAAGCCCTCGGGAGGACCATGCGTCTGAATCGCGCCAGCCGCCCGCGGGGCCAGCGTAAGGCAACCGCCCAACAAGATGATCACCGATTTTATCTGAGAAGCAGAGAATGACATAATCTTATTGAGTGCCGGGTGCTTGATCTTGAGTAAAGACAAGAACTGTAGAAAACGTGGACGGGAAAGCGAAGCGCATCCCGCCTTCCGGATTCTCAGATTGGCCTAATACATATTTATCGAACTTTTCGGTCAGGAAATTAAATATCCTAGTTCCTTGAGGGCTCGCGGGTCCTTACGCCAATTTTTCCAGACCTTGACCCATAGTTCGAGATAGACCTTGCATCCCAAAAGAATTTCCAGATCGATCCGGGCCTCCTGGCCGATGGCTTTCAAGCGGGCGCCCTTTCTGCCGATCATGATGGCCTTTTGAGAGTCGCGCTCCACATAGATGACGGCCCGCAGGCGGATCAGGCGGGGGCGATCCTTTTCGTCAAATTCTTCGAGCTGTACTGCAGCGGCATAGGGAATTTCCTCGGCAGTGTGGTGAAAAACCCGTTCCCGGATAAATTCCGCGGCCAGAAAGCGCTCGGTCTGGTCGGTGAGCTGATCATCGGGGTAGAGAGGGGGCGCTTTCGGCAACAGGTTAATAATTTCAGTTAAGAGATGGGGCAGGCCATCCCCGGTAAGGGCGGCCACTGGCGTCACTGGCGCTTCGGGTAGAAGAGAGTGGTAAAACTCAATAAGGGGGAGAATCTCCAACTTCGGGATTGTGTCGATTTTATTGATGGCGATGACCACCGGTTTGGCCAGCAGGCGTATGTGGGGAAGGATCACCCGGCTTTCGGCCGCGGTTTCCTGAGGCGTTACCAGCCAGACCACTACGTCGGCATCTTTTAAGGTTCCGAGGGCGGTGTTGACCAGGCTCTCATTCAAGAGGGAGCCAGGGTCGATAATGCCGGGCATGTCCATAAACAGCAGTTGAGCCCGGGGGAGATGAACTATTCCCAGGAGACGGTGACGGGTGGTTTGGGGTTTGGGTGAGGTGATGGCCAGTTTTTCCGCCACCAGGCGGTTGAGGAGGGTCGATTTGCCGACGTTGGGAACGCCGCCTAGAGCCACATAGCCACAGCGGAATTCGGTTTTGACTCTTTCCCTTTCCGTCTGACTCATCGCCGCCGTCTTCCAAGGGCCAGACCGCTGGCCAGCCCCAAAATAGTCAGGCCAATAGCCGACCAGGAAAAAATATCGCCATAGCGGGTATAGAAACTGCCGCCCGAAAGCAACGGTAGGGCGGCGGTGTGGGCCGCAGTTGTATAGAGTTCGGAGGTCCAGAGAATGCCGCCGTCCGGGGTTGCTAAGGCGCTGACGCCGGTGTTGGCGGCTCGGGCCAGCGCCACGCGATTTTCCACTGCCCGGACTACGGCCATGGCCAGATGCTGATAGGGGGCGCTGGTCCGGCCAAACCAGGCGTCATTGGTGATGTTTACCAGGACATTCGCCCCGTTCCGTACCATTGCCCGGCTTAAATAGGGGAAGATGGATTCAAAACAGATGAGCGATCCCAGATTGACCTGGGGTAGTGCCAGCACCACGCCGGGGGGACCCTCTTTAAAGTCTCCCACCATCGGTACCATTTTGCCGATAAAGGGAAAAAGACGCCTCAGGGGGACATATTCGCCATACGGTACCAGGTGGGCCTTATCATATGAACCAACTACCTCGCCGTCCGGCGACAACAGGTACGCCCGGTTAAAAAAGAACTCTCCAGCGGGGCCGAATTCAAAGGCCGGGCTGCCGAAGAAAAGATAAGACCCGTTCTGCCGGGCAATGTTAATCAGCCGGGCTGACAGTTCTTTATCACGCAGGAAAAAGAAGGGTGCGGCGGTCTCCGGCCAGACAATCACCTGTGGCTGCTGAATGCTGCTTTTTCGGGTTAATTCACCGTAAATATTGATTGTCTCTCCCTGATAGTGAGGATCCCATTTCCGCCCCTGCTCGATATTTCCTTGAACCACCGAGAGCTTCGCCGTAGGGCTCTGGGCCATCTGCTGCTGCACCTGCGGCAGGCGGAAGTAGCCATACCCCAGGGCAATACCAAGAAAAACCAGGCTGATGGCCAGCGGGCGGAACCTGGCGCGACCGACGGCCCAGCCTTGCAGCAATTGATACAGACCGATATTAACCATGACGATGAGGGCGGCCAGACCGTATGTACCTGTTATATCTACAACTTGTATGAGATAGGGGGATTGGTGCAACCCGTAGCCTAACAGCATCCAGGGGAAGCCGGAGAACATATAGGTCTGCACAAACTCCAGACTCACCCACAGGGCTGGACCCCACCAGTAGCCGGCCAGTCCGCGGGTTTCTCCCCAGGTGTAGAGCCAGGCCCAAAGACCGCGGTATAAACTGATATAGGCGGCCAGCAGGAGAAGAATGATTCCCCCCACGGGTGCCGGTAGCTTGCCATACACCACGGTGACGTACATGATCCAATAAAGGGTGCCCAGGTTTTGGGCCAGTCCGTTGATCAAACCGACCAGAAAGGCCTTGCGGCCGCTGGTTCCCTGGAGGGCCCAGAGCAATGGTATGAGTCCGATCCACAGGCAATAGGCAATATTGAATTTTGGCAGCGCTATGGCCAGCAACAGACCGGAAAGAGCGGCCGCGAGAAGTTTGAAAAGCATAGAGATAGAAATCCTCTGCAGATTAAATGACCTTGAACCATTGAGCTAGTTGACGCTATAATTGCTCTGGCCGTATATATTATTATGCGGTATTTCTGGAGTCGGCACAACCGTTAATCTCTCCTGGCGGAGCTTTTGCCGCTAGCACTGCCGGTTGCTGCAACAGCCCTTGACAGAAGAGGCATATCCATGTATTTTCAACTAGAAAGTCTAGATTTGGCCGGGCGCTTAGATACTTCGGCATGAGTCGGCAGGATAAGCTAATCGTGTTACTAGCCTCCTGGTTTGGGGCGGGCAGGCTGCCGCTGGCGCCCGGCACCTGGGGATCATTGGCGGTCCTGCCTTTGTGGTGGCTTCTCCAACCCCTAAGTATTCTAAAGTACAGCCTGACGATCATAGTACTGCTCATTGGCGGAATCTACCTGAGCGGCAGGGCGGAGACGCTGCTGAAGCAGCATGATGCGCCGGTTATCGTTATTGATGAGGTTGTGGGGCAGCTTATCGCCCTGGCGGGCTGTCCCAGGAATGTTTTCTTTATGCTTATGAGCCTGGCGCTGTTCCGGCTGTTTGATATTGTCAAACCTTTTCCCGCCGGTCTGATAAATACCCGTCTGACCGGGGGGCTGGGGATCATGCTGGACGATGTAGTGGCCGGACTCTATGCCTGGCTCGTGCTGACTGCACTGATAAGGTTTATGATTCCGTGAGTACTGCAGATTTCTTAGGAGAGATAATCACTACCGGCAATGAGCTTCTTAGCGGTCGGATCGCCGATGCCAATGCGCGTTATGCCGCCGTCCGCCTCCATGCTGCGGGACTCAAGGTTCAGGTCATCACCATCCTGGGCGACGCCGCCCCGCTGTTTCAAGATACCCTGTCCCGGGGGCTCAGCCGTTCCCGGTTCATTATCGTTACCGGTGGTTTGGGGCCGACGGAGGATGACATCACCGCCGCGGCAGCGGCGGAAGTGCTGCATCTACCGCTGCGTCAGGATGAATATCTGCTGGCGCGCCTAAGGGAGTGTTTTCGTTTGCGGGGGCTTCCTTGGGAGGAGCGGTTTGCCCGTCTGGCCCTGGTACCGCAGGGCGCTTGTATCTTGGATCCTAATGGCGCCGCCTGCGGCTTCTACCTGAACCATCAGGGGGCGAGGCTCTATTTTCTTCCCGGCGTGCCTCGGGAAATGCGCCTGTTATTCGACAACTATGTCTTGCCGGCCCTCCTCCTGGCAGCCGCCGGGGGCGAAGCGGTCTGTGAACGTACCCTGCGTTTTTTCGGGCTGCACGAAACCGAACTGGAGGACCTTTTCCAGAACTTGGCCCAGGACCATCAGGGGGTCAGCGTTGGCTACTATCCCAATTTTCCCGAGAACCACCTTACCCTGACTGTGCGCGGGCCCAAGTCGGAGGCACTGGAAAAAAAGCTGGAGGCTGTAGCCCAAGAGCTTGCCGCTCAGGCTGGCGACGCCTTTTTGGGTGGAAGCGACGACACCCTGGAGGAAATTCTGGGTCGACAACTGCGGGTTCGGCAGTTGACCCTGGCAGTGGCCGAATCCTGCAGCGGCGGCCTGATCTGCCACCGGCTGACGAATATCCCTGGCAGTTCCGACTACTTTCAAGGTGGGGTAGTGACTTACAGCAATCGGGCGAAAGTAAACCTCCTGCATGTTCCGGAGTCAACTCTGCACACCCACGGCGCCGTCAGCGGACCGACAGCAGCGGCCATGGCGGTGGGTGTCCGGGATGTTTTCGGGGTGTCGTACAGCCTGGCAGTCACCGGTATCGCCGGGCCTACGGGAGGATCGCCCAAAAAACCCGTCGGCACCGTTTACCTGGGTCTGGCCGGACCTCAGGGGGTCAAAACCCGACACTGTCTCTTCCAGGGCAGCCGCGAGGAAATCAAAATACTCACGGCCCAGACCGCCATGGACTGGCTCCGGCGAGAACTGCAATGATCCGGGCCTTTTTAGCCGTTGATCTGCCCAAGAGTTACCGGAACGGGTTGTCAGAGGTACAGGGTTATCTCAAAAAGAGCGGCGCCGACGTGCGGTGGTCGTCGGTGGATAATATCCATCTGACATTGAAGTTTTTCGGAGACATCGATGCCTCTCAGATCGAGGCGATTATCCAAGCGGCAGCCGGTATCGCCCGGACTACCCCGCCTTTTCTGTTGGGAGCAGAGGGAGTGGGGGCATTCCCCAGTTTCCGCAATCCCCGGGTGATCTGGCTGGGCCTCAACGGCCAGACCGAGAGCTTGACGCGCCTGCATCGGAGTTTGGAGCAGGTTTTTGCTCTCCTCGGATTTCCTGCTGAAAAGCGGAAGTTTACCCCGCACCTGACCCTGGGCCGGGTCCGTTCCAACCGAGGGCGGGAGCAGTTGCAGCAACTGCTGGAGGGCGTCGTCCTCCCCAAGTTTGACGATTTTTCGGTAACTTGTGTAGTTCTTTATCGCAGCACTCTACGCCCTCAGGGATCGCTCTACACCGTGCTGCAGGAGATAAAGTTAAATGGTGACACATTGACTGCTGGGTGCTGACTAAGATGCTTGATTGCAAGGTAAATTATCCATTCATAGTTATAAATCACCTGTCAATCATAAAAATCATTTGCCGGTAGCACAGGCTTTCTAACCTGTGCCAAAGTTATCGGTCATTAAATAACTTCCTAAAATTCCTCTTCCTCTGGGAGAGAGTTAAGGTGAGGGTAATAATAAAAACCTTTCCATGGTGCGCGGGTGATTGAGAGGTCATGACAATCAGTCTTAAAGTCTGAAACCGGAAACTAGAAACTAGAAACTTTTTATTTAACCAAGAGGGTATTCTACTATGGCCACCGCGTTGGCGAATGACAAATCCAAGGCCCTGGAGCAGGCCTTGAACCAGATCGAAAAACAATACGGTCGGGGCTCTATCATGCGGTTGGGTGCCGATGAAAGAACGGCGGATATTGGGGTGATCCCAACCGGGTCCCTCTCTCTCGATCTGGCTCTGGGCATCGGCGGCATCCCCCGAGGCCGGGTTGTAGAAATTTTCGGCCCCGAATCGTCCGGCAAGACTACACTGGCCTTGCACATCATTGCCGAAGCGCAGAAGTTGGGAGGAGTGGCCGCCTTCATCGATGCCGAGCACGCTTTGGATCTTAATTATGCCCGGCGGTTGGGAGTCAAGACCGAGGATCTGCTCATTTCCCAGCCGGATACCGGCGAGCAGGCCCTGGAGATTGCCGAAATCCTGGTGCGCTCCAATGCCTTGGACGCCATTGTGGTGGATTCGGTAGCGGCGTTGGTGCCCCGTTCCGAGATCGAGGGCGACATGGGAGACGCCCAGATGGGTTCCCAGGCCCGGTTGATGTCGCAGGCCCTGCGCAAGCTCACCGCGGCGATCAGCAAATCCCAGACCTCGGTGATCTTCATCAATCAGATCCGCATGAAGATCGGTCTGGTCTACGGCAATCCGGAGACCACCACCGGCGGTAATGCCCTGAAATTCTACGCCTCTCAGCGGTTGGATATTCGCAAGGGGCTGCCGCTCAAAGACGGCAATGAGATTATCGGTTCGCGCACCAAGGTCCGGGTGGTCAAAAACAAACTGGCGGCGCCCTTCCGGGAATGTGAATTCGACGTCATCTTTGGCCAGGGCATTTCCAGGGAGGGGGATCTTCTAGACCTAGCTGCAGATCTGAACCTGGTCCAAAAGAGCGGCTCCTGGTACAGCTATGGCTCTGAAAGGATGGCTCAGGGCCGGGAAAATGCCAAGGCCTTCCTGCGGGAACATCCGGAGGTATTGGCCGAGCTTGATACTCAAGTAAGGGCAAAATTCGGCGTTACGAAAAATCCGGGGTCCGAATCAGAGGCGGTTAAGGGAGAAACGGCATGACCGGAAAAGAAATCCGTGAAAAATTCTTGGCCTATTTTGAGAGTAAACGTCATGTGAGGGTGGCCAGCTCCTCTCTGGTTCCGGCCCATGATCCGACTCTGTTGTTTACCAATGCGGGTATGGTGCAGTTTAAGCGGCTTTTTTTGGGAGAAGAACAGCGTGGCTATTCTCGCGCCGCTTCGGCCCAGAAATGCGTCCGGGCCGGTGGCAAACACAACGACCTGGAGAACGTCGGCAAAACCGCCCGCCACCACACCTTTTTTGAGATGTTAGGCAATTTTTCCTTTGGCGATTATTTCAAAGCCGGGGCCATCGAAATGGCATGGGAGCTTCTGACGGAACATTATAAACTGCCCACCGAACGCTTATGGGCTACGGTCTATCATGATGATGATGAGGCTGCCGACCTGTGGCACGATGTCATTCACCTTCCCCGGGAGCGGATCGTCCGGTTGGGAGAGAAGGATAATTTCTGGGCTATGGGCGACACCGGTCCTTGTGGCCCCTGTTCGGAGATTATCATCGACCAGGGGGAAGAACGGGCCTGCGGTCCTGACTGCGGTATCGGCCGCTGTGACTGCGACCGCTACCTGGAGATCTGGAATCTGGTCTTCATGCAGTTCAACCGGGATGAACAGGGCAATCTGACGCCTCTGCCCAAACCGAGCATCGACACCGGTATGGGGTTGGAGCGCCTCACGGCGGTTATTCAGGGCGTTCCTACAAATTTTGATACCGACCTCATCCGGCCGGTCATTGCCCGCACCGAAGAGCTGGCTGGGATAGCCTATGGTCAAGATCCGGCTTTGGACGTGGCTTTCAAGGTCATTGCCGATCATTGCCGGGCTATTACCTTCCTGATTACGGATGGCGTTCTGCCTAGCAACGAAGGTCGGGGCTACGTACTGCGGCGCATCCTGCGCCGGGCGGTGCGTTTTGGCCGCCTCCTAGGCTTCAAGCAGCCGTTCCTGGCGCCGGTGGGCCAGAAGGTAATTGAGCTGATGGGAGGAGATTACCCCGAATTGCTGGACGCCCGATCCTTTATTGACCAGGTGGTACACAATGAAGAAGAGCGGTTTGCTGAAACCCTGGATCACGGCTTGAAGATTCTCACCGACAATCTGGAGGACCTCAAGGCCAGAGGGGAGCGTCGGCTTCCCGGTGATATCGCTTTCAAACTCTACGATACGTATGGTTTCCCCCTGGACTTGATTACCGATGTCCTGCAGGAACAGCAGCTCGAGTTGGACCTCAGCGGTTTCAATGAGCACATGTCCCGTCAGCGGGAAAGTTCGCGGCAATCCTGGAAGGGGGGCTTGCCGGGTGAACTTCCTCCGGTCTATCAAGTCCTTCAGGACTTGGAGGCCACGGTATTTGTGGGCTATGACCAATTTGAGGCGGAATCCCAGATCCTGGCCATCATCCAGGAAGGTGCGACGGTGAGCGGGGCCAAGGCCGGCCGGTCGGTGGAAATTGTCGTTGAAACCACACCTTTTTATGCGGAATCCGGCGGCCAGGTGGCTGACACCGGCACGATCCGCGGTCCCGATTTTTTGATCACGATCACCGATGTCCAGCGGCTGCCCAATGATGTGGTTATTCATAAGGGTGAAATTAAACAGGGAGAGATCAGGGTCGGAAAAAAGGTGGTACTGGCTATAGACGCCGGTCGCCGCCGCCAGATCGCCTGTCACCACACCGCCACGCATCTGTTGCATGCCGCCTTGCGCCATCGTTTGGGCGACCATGTCAAGCAGGCCGGCTCTCTGGTGGCGCCGGACCGGTTCCGCTTTGATTATAGCCATTTTACCGGCCTCAGCGATGCGGTCCTGGCCCAGCTGGAAGTCGATCTCCTGCACGATATCCAACAGAATCTACCGGTGAATGTCAGCTATATGCCAATGTCCGAGGCCCTGGAAACCGGCGCCATGGCCCTCTTCGATGAAAAATACGGCAACATCGTGCGTCTGGTGGCGGTGCCGGGAGTAAGTCTAGAATTATGCGGCGGGGCTCACGTGGACCAAACCGGCGATATCGGATTCTGCAAGATTATTTCAGAATCCAGCGTTGCGGCCGGCATCCGGCGCATTGAAGCCGTGTGCGGTGCTGCGGCGCTGCGTTACCTTCAGGAAGAGAGCCAGGAACTTTCCGCTGTAGGTCAGCGGCTCAAAGCCGGTAAGGGGGAGATTCTTGCCAGGCTTGATAAGCTCCTGCAACGTCAGCGGGAGTTGGAAAAAGAGGTGGAAGCCCTGCAGGGACAGTTGGCCGCAGCCCGCTCCGGCGACCTGCTGGAACGGGTGCGCCACGTGGATGGGGTCAAAGTACTGGCCCTGGAGGTGGACGTTGCCGATCCCAAAGGTCTCAGGGATTTTGCCGATAAGCTCAAAGACCGGCTTCAGAGCGGGGTTATCATCTTGGGGAGCGGTCGGGGCGATAAGGCGATGCTCATCACCGTGGTCACCAAAGACCTGACGGACCGGTTGCATGCCGGCAAGATTGTTGGTGAGCTGGCCGCCAGACTAGGAGGGAAGGGCGGCGGTCGGCCTGATATGGCTCAGGCCGGTGGGCCTGCTAAAGAGAAGCTGCCGGAGGTATTGTCAGAAGCCTATGGTGTCGTTGCTAAGTTAATGTGATTTATCACGATATCTGATTCGGTCTGTCAAGGCCATGTTGTATCCATAACCTTTCCGGGCAGATCATGCGGGCTGCTTTGGTGTGCTTCCCGTTGAGATATCTTCATTTCCCTCTTTTTTGAAGGAAATAATCATAAGTAACAAAATGGCATGGATGTTGTGCTATAACAAGCCATATTTCAAGTTTTGCAGTCCGCCGGCCTTAAAAATCGACGTACTCCCCTCGAGCCATACCGCGCAGGTGCGAGACGTCGTTCAGGGAAATAATCTGCCAGGTGGCGCCGGTCCAGATAAACCGGTTGACCGCGGTGGTGTCCTGGCCGATGCGCCAGAAGTGGGAGTCATCCAGGCCGATAAAGGCGGCGATAAGCACCTTATTGACGGCGCGGTGAGCCGATAGCAATACGGTTTCATCCGGATGCCGGGCGACTACCTTGGCCACTGCCGACCAGGCGCGGCCGCGCACTTCTGCTAAGGTCTCCCCTTGAGGAAACCGCACCATATGCGGTGTTGCCTCCCATTGCCGGTAAAGGTCGGCATAATTGACCTTGACCTCCGTCAAGGGCAATCCCTCCCAATCCCCATAACAGAGGTCGGTGAGGCCGGGAAGGTCTTGGACTTCGACATAGTGATGTTGAGCAATAGCCCGAGCCGTATCCCGGGAGCGGGAGAGGGGTGAAGTATAGGCGGCGTGGATGGTTTCTTCCTGCAGCCATTCCCCGGCCAGGCGGGCTTCCTCCCGGCCCTGCTCATTCAATGGGATATCCTTGGAGCCGCGAAAAATCTTGTCCTTATTCCACGGGGTCTGGCCATGGCGCACCAGGATGATTTTAGTCATTGTCCTATTCCTCCATCGGGATGCGATGCATCATAATACGATATGAGTAGCTTTGGATGGCAAAATTTTCGTTAGAATATAATTGTCATTATTTATGAATCACCCGTCAACCATGAAAATGGCTTCCTGGTGGCACAAGCTTTCTAGCCTGTACAAAACTTATTTTTTGACCAACAACCGGAAACCGGTCAAAAAAAAGGGGGTCGAATAAACGATCCCCCCGCTCTTAGTTAACCATTCGTGCTACCCCTCTCAGGACAGAATATCCCAATTCTCCTGAAAAGTATTGTCATCTAGGGTATATAAGAATCCCATGGTCTTTCCCATGCCTGGTTCCATGTCTTTCTGAACGCGCCAGTAATTGAGATAGATGGCGTAGGTCCAGCGAGGTTCTTTGGTTGCCGGATCATCTTCCAGGGGCTGCCAGACTTCCCGCTTTTCCATGACCCGCCAGATAGTGTGGTACTTTTTGCTCTTCACCAACTGCCCAACGTTCGGCAGACCCTTTTTCCTAACAATTTCATCATATTCCTGCATGGCCGCCTCCTGACTCATGCTCTTTTGAGGCCGGTAGCAATCTCGACCACAAAGAAGCGGAACAATAAAGATGAAATTCTATCATCATGCAATAATATCCCAATTCAACAAAAAAGTATTGTCGTACAAAGTATACAAGAACCCCATCATCTTGCCGACGCCCGGGGGACTGCCCTCCTCGATCTTCCAATAGCTCAAATAGATGGCTGGAATCATGCGAGGTTCTCCGCTCTTTGGGTCAGGATCGATATTATTCCAGACTTCCCGCTTTTCCATGACCCGCCATCTGGTACCATACTTTTTGCTGCGTACTGTCTGCCCGACATGGGGGAGACCCTTTTCGGCAATGATTTGATCGTACTCTTTCATAGCGACCTCCTTTGAATGGGAAGGTTAGGAAATAAAAAAGATTAAGATTTCACCCGTGGCCCCTATGGCCGTCTTATACAATAATTTAAATTTAATACTGGGCAGTCTTAATGTAAAGTAGCAGAGATCTGCTCTTTTAAAGTTAATAGAGCTGCTTCGGCCTGCAGGATAGCCTCCAATCGCCTGTCCAGTTCCCCCAGTCGGGTTGCAACAGTTTGGCTATTGTCCTTTTTTTGAGCCAGGGCGCGTTCAAGAGCTTGACGGATACTGTCTGTGGTGTAATCGATTTTGGCCAGCCAAGTTTGCCGAAATTCACGGGCCATGTCGTTGAGCCTGTTTTGAAAATCATAGCGCAAGCGGCCACAATGTTTGTCCACCAGTTCGTCGACGTTTTCCAAAAGTTTTTTGAGGAGCATCCCTTTGGTCAAGGCCCGCGGAAGTAGAGAGGTTATTGTTATTTGAATGATTTCCAGGCCAACCGGGTCTTCTTTAAACTTAAACCAAAAATGACTTTTTTCGGTCAGGGCGGTTTCGGCGCTAAATCCCCGAAGAGAAAAGTCAAAAATCCGGGCCGTAAGTTCGGTCAACCGCTCCAGGATAGAATTTATGCGGTCGGCGAATTCCTGATGGACGCCCGCCAGATTCTGAGTAATTTTTTCGATTTCACTGCTGCGCCATAAGGTGAAAAGGTTGCGGAGGGTGCCAAAGAGAAACTTCTCCATCTCCTGGCGCAGATCTCCCGAGGCTTGAAGTTTCTGTTGGAAGGCCTCCTGCACTTCTCGACGCAGTCGGGTCATGGTTTCATTTTTAAAGGTTTCCAGATCGGTGTTGACTTCCTCAATTACCCCCTTCATGCGTCCGTCCAACAGGAGCAGGGACATTTCACGCTCTTTTTCCAGGCCCTGCAACTCAAGATTGAACCGTCCGATCTTTTCTTCCAACTCCTTGAGAGGCATGGAGCTGGCATGCCGTTCCACCTTCAGAGCCAGGGTTGAGTCGGTGATGGACTTCAGGGCCCCGGTGACGCACGAAATCAACAGAACCCGACCCTTTTCTTGATAGAGGAAGGTCCGCAAATGATCTTCAAATTGGGGCAGCAGGCTTTCTTCCAGCAGCTTGGGTTGCCCGGCCTGTTTGCCTTCAAGGGCAAGCTTGGCGGTTAGGGGAAAGATCTGGAGATTGTCCGTCCCTAAACTAGTTGTTAATACCTGCCGGGTAAAGTCCAGGGCCTCCTGCCGTTCCGCTTCGGCTACATAATCGATTTTATTCAGCACAAAAAAGAGCTTATGGACATATTCCCGAATATCCTTTAAAAACTCTTCCTCAGAGGCTGATAGTGGCGGGTCCACCGTGACCACAAAAATGGCGGCATCCACCTGCGGCAGGTAGTTATAGGCGACCTCGGTATTGTGGCTGTAAACTGAACCGACTCCGGGAGTATCGATGATCCGGACGCCGTCTTTAAGATATGCCGACGGGTAGGCGATATCGACTTCCAGCACACCTTTCTTATTATGAGGATTGCCCCTTTCCGTTATATAGGCTGCTAATTCGCTACCGGCTATCTGCCGCCGCTGACCATTATGAAAGAGGACATCAATTCGTAGTTTTTCGCCATAGCCGATGATCGTAACCACCGAAGTTAGGGGAATAACCGCAGTGGGCAGTAAGGATTCACCCAGGAGGGCGTTGATCAGGGTGCTTTTGCCCCTCTTAAATGCACCCAACATAACCAGATTAAAGCGATTCTGGCGCAGTTTATCCAAAATAAAAGAAATATTGGTTCGGCTGATTTCTGGGAAGCGTGCTAGATTTTTCAGTTGTTGTTCCAGAGATTGCTGAAACTGCTTATAAATACTCATTTACTAAAACCTCAGCACAAAAAAAACTTCTGCCCTAAGTGTGGGGCAGAAGTCATCATCCCGGCCAATTCCTCGGCAAGGCAGTTATGGTGGACCTCATCACCTATTTGCACTAATATTACCGTTTCTATATATATCAGTCAACCGGAAAAACCCTAAAAAAGATAAAAGCGGGAAAAAGATTGCTTTTTTTATTTCATATTGGTAATTTGAAAAATGTAAACTGGCGATGGGGTCCGCCTTCAACCGCCTGAAGCAAATGTTTTCGGGATGATGACTTCTACTGGGATTCCATGATTTCAGTAGAATTTTTTTTTTGGGGGGGCGAAACGGGCCGAAGATTTCCGTTTCAGTTAAATCAGCTAATTATATCATGATGATATGCGTTTAAACTTTTACAAAGACTTATCCTGGCCAAGACTATTCTTTGGGGTCTGCAAGATAGTGCGCTTCCGCAAACTGCTCAATATAAATTGTTTTCGACGGTTGATTTCGTTCGAGAGTTGGATGATGAAAATACTCTTGGTGATGGCTGGCGGCAGCCTGGGAGCTCTTTCGCGCTATGGGGTTTCTTTGTTCGCCGTAAAACTATTTGGTGCCAAATTCCCTTATGGAACGCTCATCGTTAACCTTTTAGGGTGCTTCCTCATCGGTCTGGCTTTCGCTCTCGCAGACCGCGGTTTGGGCATCATGAATCCCTCTATGCGTCTTTTTTTTATGACCGGGTATCTCGGGGCGTTGACAACGTTTTCCACGTTTGGCCTGGAGACGGTAAATGCTTTCCGAGAAGGAAGATATATCGTCTCGACGGCCAACATTCTAACCAACAATGTCATCGGTTCGGCCCTGGTTTTCTTGGGCCTTGTGGTGGGTCGGCTGCGGTAACGGAGTCCATGTATGCAGCACTATAAGCTCATTGAAATCTTTACTGATGAAGAAGCCCGCTGGCGGGGGGAGCCTCTTTATAAGGCCATTGTGCAGTATGTCCACGACCTGAAAATCGCAGCGCGCACTATGGTAACCGGAGGGATTGAGGGTTCTTACGAAAGCGGCGAGATCGCCACCCGCAGTATTGAGGTTCTGTCCTACAACATGCCGGTGCAGATTACGATTATCGCCCCGTTAAGTGGAGCTGAGAATATTCTGATCAAAATGCAGGAGATGGTCACTGACGGTATTGTGGTGGTTCAGGATGTGCAAGTAATCTCCCATAGGACTCGGGGTCTGCTCATTCCCAGGCAGACCCAGGTGCGGGAACTGATGACTTTACAGCCGAGAAAGGTCAATCTGGAGACTTCGCTGGCCGAAGTGACACGCCTGCTGCTCTCCTCCACCTTTACCGGCCTTCCGGTGGTGGACGCAGAGAAACATCCGGTAGGCGTCATCTCCCAGACCGATCTAATCTACAAAGCAGGGATGCCGATGCGGTTGGGATTGCTATCCGAATCAGCCGACGAAAAAGTGGATGCGGTACTGGAGGCTCTGGGTTCGAGACAGGCCAGAGAAATTATGACCAAACCGGCGGTGACCATAGGGCAGGAGCAAAGGGTTACCGAGGCCGTGAATCTCATGCTGGAAAAAAAGGTGAAGCGTCTACCAGTAGTTGATGCCGAAGGGAAGCTCGTGGGCAACCTCTCACGGGTGGATATATTTCATAGCATCCTACGGGAGTGCCCGGATTGGCAGACCTTTCAGAAACAGAAAATCAACGTGGAGAACCTGCGCTTTGTTTCGGACATCATGCGTCGTGAAACTACTACGGTTCTTCCTGAGACACCGGTGGAGGAGGTGATTCGCTTGATCGACTGCGGGGATATACAGCGGGTTTGTGTCGTAGACCAGCAAGGCAATTTCCTGGGATTGATTTCGGATCGCGATCTGCTGGTGGCCTTTGCCGACAGGCATCCCGGGATCTGGGATTACTTTGTCAGCAAACTGCCTTTTACCGAGCGGAGACGTCGGCATAAGCACCTCCAGCGGCACCTGGAGGTGAAAACTGCCTCCGAAGTTATGAATACCCATATTATCACCATTGAGGAAGATGCTCCAATTAATGAAGCCATCCGGCTGATGTTGGAAAATTGCATTAAACGGCTGCCGGTTCTCGATGCCCAGGGAAAATTTAAAGGCATGGTCAGCCGGGAGGCCCTGTTGCGCACCGGTTTTGCCTCTTCTTAACGCCTGGATAAAACGAATCGTTAGAAAATAAAACGGGAACTTGCTCTGAAACTGTATATCAAGGGGGGGGAGCTTACCGTGGAACATGTCTGGTTCACGGCAGCAAGTTGGATCGGCCTGGCTTTACTGGCCAGCCTTATCTCCATCCGCACCGGGGTTTCCGTGGCCCTAGTGGAGATTTTTTTAGGGATGGTTGGTGGTAATTTTTTGGGTTTCCATACCGTCCCCTGGATCGATGTGTTAGCCGCCTTCGGCTCCATGATGCTCACCTTTCTGGCCGGGGCCGAGATCGACCCCGTCTCTTTTCGCAAACATCTCAAACCCAGCCTGGTTATCGGTGGCATATCCTTTTTGGCGCCGTTCCTGGGAGCCATGGCCTTTACTTATTTTGTCAATGGCTGGGACCTGCGGGCGGCGCAGATCGCTGGCGTCGCCCTGTCCACCACTTCGGTGGCCGTCGTCTACGCCGTGATGATCGAAACTCGGCTTAATGAAGTTGATATAGGCAAGCTTATCCTGGCCGCCTGCTTTGTCACTGACCTGGGAACGGTACTTGCCCTGGGGGTGCTCTTCGCCACATATAACCGTTGGATGCTCGTGTTTGTAGTTGTAACCGGCCTGGCACTTTGGGTCCTGCCCCGCCTAAGCCGCTGGATGTTTAAAAAATACGGGGGGCGGGTCAGTGAACCCGAGGTCAAATTTATTTTCCTGGTCCTTTGTTTTCTAGGCGCCTTGGCTGTCACAGCCAGTAGTGAGGCAGTGCTGCCGGCTTACCTCTTTGGTCTGGTCGTGGCCGGCGTCTTTGTCCAGGATAAAATATTGATCCAACGCATGCGCACAATTACGTTCACCTTACTCACCCCTTTCTTTTTTATTAAGGCGGGGGCCCTGATTTCACTTCCGGCTCTGGCCGCCTCATTAGGTCTGATCGCACTGCTGTTCATGGTCAAAATGGTTACCAAAATAGTCGGTGTATGGCCTTTAACTCGGTTCTACCGGATGGGCAAACGGGAAGGCAACTATTGCACCCTGTTAATGGCCACCGGCCTAACTTTCGGCAGCATTTCGGCCTTGTATGGTCTGACTAATGGCATTATCAACCAGGCGCAGTATTCGGTTCTGGTGACCGTCGTCATCGCCTCGGCGGTGGTACCCACATTTATCGCCCAAACCTGGTTCCAGCCTAAAACCACCGTGCCTTATGAACCGATAGTTTTTGGGACATCAGATCATTTTTTGCATTATCCAGAGGAAATATAGTCATGTAGGCCGTATCCATAAAGGTTTGGGCTAAGCATCGAACCAAGAGACACTCGATCTTTCCAGATAAATATATTTAGGGGAAACAACTTCGGGAGGTGAAGATGTTTCAGAAAATCTTATTGGCCTACGACGGGTCGGAGGGGGCCAAGAAAGCCCTGGAGACAGGCATTAATCTTGTTAAAATCCATCAAGCGGAGCTTTGGGCCGTCACTGTCCAGGAAAAGTTGCCGCGGTACGGGGGCACCATTGATGAAGTCCAGGAAGAGAAAGAAGTGGTGGATGCGCATTATGGAAAGATCGTGGAGCAGGTGCGGGCCAGAGCCCAGGAGGCTGGCATAGAAATCAAGGTCTTGCGGCCTTTCGGCCATCCGGCCCGTACCATCGTCGAAATAGCCAAAGAGGGGCAACATGACCTGATCCTGATGGGGCACAGGGGCGTTTCCGGGGTCTGGGCGGCCTTCCTGGGCACCACGGCCGAAAAAGTCAGCCGTCATGCTCCCTGCAGCGTTCTTATTGTCCGATAAGAAAAGGGACAGGCAACGACAATATGCCGCAGGAAAACCAACCTGAATCAACATCAAGGGATATTACCCAACCCTCGGCGCTGAAATTCGTCATCCTGCTTGGAGTAGTGAGCCTCCTGAGCGATATGACCTATGAAGGGGCCCGGAGCATCAATGGGCCTTTTCTGGCCTTACTGGGGGCGGGCGCCACGGTAGTAGCCACCGTGGCCGGGTTGGGAGAACTCATCGGCTATGCCCTGCGCCTGCTCTCTGGCTACCTGACTGACCAGACCAAGCGCTATTGGACCATCACCTTGGTGGGCTATGCCCTCAATCTTTTTGCCGTGCCGTTGCTGGCCTTGGCCGGGCGCTGGGAAATCGCCGCGGCGCTCATGTTGACCGAACGGTTAGGCAAGGCCATCCGCAACCCGGCCCGGGATGCCATGCTGTCCCATGCCGCCTCTACCATGGGCCGGGGCTGGGGCTTTGGGTTGCATGAAGCCATGGATCAACTGGGGGCAATTTTTGGCCCCCTTATCGTCGCCATAGTTTTATTTTTTCAGGTCAAAGGCGGTTACGCCAGCGGCTATGCCATTCTACTGATTCCAGCGATATTAGCTCTGTTGGTGCTGTTAACCGGGCGCTACCTCTATCCCCAGCCGCACCAGTTAGAAGTAAAGGTGCTTAAGGTGGAATCAACAGGTTTATCTCGCCCATTTTGGTTGTATATCGCCGCGGTAGCTCTGATCGGGGCCGGCTATGCGGATTTTCCGCTGGTGGCCTATCATTTCAAAAAAGAAGCGGTTATGACCGATACCTGGATTCCCTTGGCCTATGCCGTGGCCATGGGCACTGACGCTGTTGCCGCGCTGATCCTGGGGTATATATATGACCACCTCGGGATTATGGTAATGGTGGGAGCCACGTTGCTGTCCGCTTTTTTTGCGCCATTGGTCTTCTTAGGCGGATTTTTCGGGGCCATGACCGGCATGGTGCTGTGGGGCATCGGCATGGGTGCCCAGGAGTCCGTGATGCGGGCCGCCATCGCCGATATGGTGCCGTCCCCGCGCCGGGCCTCGGCCTATGGCATTTTTCAGACCGGCTATGGGCTGTTCTGGTTTTTGGGCAGCCTGCTCATGGGCCTATTGTATAATAATTTCCTAATATACCTCATCATTTTTTCAGTGGCAAGCCAGTTGCTGGCTTTACCGATTTTCATCCTGGTGGCCAAAAAATTTTGCGTGATCAAATATTAGCGGACGAATTCCGGCTTTAGGAAAATCAGCATAATCTCCGTTTCTTAAGCCTGAAGAAATTGCTATAGTTAATAACCGATTTCAATCATACTACGGAAAGGACAGAGCATATGAACCGCAGCATTCGTTCGGTCAAGGCTATGGAGATTTTGGATTCACGTGGAAACCCAACCCTGCGGGTCTTTGTCGGGTTGGAAAATGGCATCATGGCTTCGGCCTCGGTGCCGTCCGGTGCTTCTACGGGAGAAAATGAGGCGGTGGAATTGCGAGACGGGGATCCCCGGCGCTATGGCGGCAAAGGGGTGCTGCAAGCAGTCAACCACGTTAATATGCTGATTGCTCCCGAGGTCATCGGCCGGGACCCCATCTGTCAGGCCGAGATCGACCGGCTGATGCTTGAACTTGATGGGACGCCTAATAAAGGCAGGTTGGGGGCCAACGCCATTCTGGGCGTTTCGCAGGCAGTCGCCCGGGCCGCGGCCTTGAACGCTAATCTCCCTTTATATGCCTATCTGGGAGGACCGGGAGAGTTTCGCTTGCCCATGCCGATGATGAATATCTTGAACGGCGGCAAGCATGCCGACAACAGCGTCGATTTTCAGGAATTTATGATCATGCCTTTGGGCGCCGCCTGTTTTGCCGAGGGCCTGCGCTACTGCGCCGAAGTGTTTCACACCTTAAAGAATATCCTGAAGAAAAAAGGCTACAATACCAATGTCGGTGATGAAGGCGGTTTTGCTCCCAACCTCAAGAGCAATGAAGAGGCCTGTGAGGTGATCCTCGAAGCCATTGAGGCTGCCGGATATCGCCCGGGGCAGGACATTGCCCTGGCTTTGGACCCGGCGGCCAGTTCTTTCTTTGAAGCTGGCACCTATAATCTGTCCAAATCCGGTCAGGGGAAGAAATCCACCGACGAGATGGTTGCGCTTTACGAAGAGTGGGTGCGGCGCTATCCGATTGTCTCGGTCGAAGACGGCCTGGCCGAAAACGATTGGCCGGGATTCGAGAAAAAAACGGCGCTCCTGGGAGATCGGCTCCAGATCGTAGGAGATGATCTCTATGTCACCAACCCGCACTACATCCGCCGTGGCATTGCCGAGAAGGCCAGCAATGCCGTCCTGATCAAACTCAATCAGATCGGCAGTGTGACCGAGACGATAGAGGCAATTCAACTATGCCGGCAGGCAGGGTGGGCCTTTGTCATCTCCCACCGCTCCGGTGAGACGGAAGACACCTTCCTAGCTGATTTTGCCGTGGCCATGGGCGGTGGCCAGATTAAAACCGGTTCGGTCTGCCGCAGCGAACGCATTGCCAAGTATAATCGACTCCTGGAGATCGAAGCGGAGTTGGGCCAGGTGGCGCTGTTCCAAAATCCCTTTGGAAAGCAGTAATCATAAGTTGCGGTAGTTGAATAACCTGTGCAATTCTGTTAAACTTCTTCCAATCCCGGGGAAGTTGCCGCAAAGTTCCCAAGGATGGCAGAAAAGCTGCCGTTGTCGGTTTTAACCTTTGACAAGAACCCGGCTTTCTGCCATGATTGGGAAAAATCCTTAATTTTAAGGAGTTGAAGATATGAGCAGCAAAGAAAGAATGTATCTCATCAGCTTTCAGGAGATCAGCAAGGCTATCAGTTCCACCCTGTCGGTGAGGGAGATATTAAACCTCGTCGTCCGCAAAGTGACGGAGGTGATGAATCTGAAGGGTTGCACCATCCGCATGGTGGACCCGAAAACCAGCACCCTGGAACTGGTGGCGTCCTTCGGTTTGAGTGAGAAGTATCTGCACAAAGGCCGGGTAGACATGGACAAAAGCATCTCCGAAGCCTTGAGCGGCCGTCCGGTGGCAATCTATGACGCGACCACCGATCCGCGCATCCAATATCCCCTGGAGGCCAAAGAGGAGGGTATTGCTACGCTCGTGGCCATCCCCATTTTGGTAAAGGGCAAGGTCATCGGCGTCATGCGGATGCTCACCGCCGAACCTCGGGAATTTCTGATGGATGAGATTGACTTCGCCGGCGCCGTGGCCGAACTCGGCGGCCAGGCCCTGATTAATGCTGAGATGTATGAGTCGAAATTAAAAGAACTGGAATTTTTAAAAGGATTGCAACAGGTCGTCAAGGCAATTAATTCCTCCCTGGAAGTGCAGAAAGTCCTCTCTCTGATGGTCAAGACCGCCACCAACGCCCTCGATATCAAGGCTGCGGCCGTCCGCCTGCTGGATGAAAAGCGCAAACAGATGGCCCTGGTGGCCCACTTCGGGTTAAGTGATCGTTATATCAACAAGGGGCCGGTGGAAACGGATCAGTCCATCACCGAAGCCATGACCGGCAAGGCCGTGATCATGTATGATGTGGCCTCCGATCCCCGGGCCAACTATCCCCAGGCCGCGGCTGAAGAAGGCATCAAGTCTATTATTTCCATCCCCATTGCACTGAAGGGAAATGTCGTTGGCGTCCTTCGTCTTTATACCAGCGAACCCCGAAGCTTCTCCGAAGAGGAGATCATGTTCATGACCTCGCTGGCGGAACAGGCGGCCCTGGCACTGGAAAACGCCCGTATGTACCAAAAGCTCAAGCAGGAACATGAAGAACTGATGAGCGACCTCTACCGTTTCAGCGGTTTTACTCGGAGCATATAAACCGGTGCAAGACCTGGTAGGAAGACCTCCAGGTCTGACCCGGATTTATCTCGCCAGACCTGGAAGTGTGGGGCCATCAAGAAATTATTTGGGTTGGAAGCCTGATCTATTATCCGTAAACCGATTCAAGGAATTCTGCCTGGCGGTCTGTTAACCACCTCTCTGAGGTGAATGCGGCATGAGCAATAACCACAACGCAGTTAGGAAGACCCTGCCACTGATGATTCATGATTCCAGGCCGGAAACCTCATTACCTGCGTCTTTACCGGCCGGCTCGGCTCGCGGCCTGGTAAACATCAGCGATCACCTGGGCTGAAATGCGTTCCATGGCCCGGCTCATACCTCCCGCCAGACCTAGCGGGGTCTGGTCCGGCATACTCTCTTCCGAGCAATAATTCTGCTGCATGATTACCCGCCGGGTGATTTCCTCCTGATTGGTATCCAATAGATTGATGGAAATGGCCAAGACCGCCTTCCAGCCGTCCGGGGCATCGACTTCGGCAAATTCCTGGACCGCGCCCTCGAGCTTAAAGCGACTGACCCCCCCGGATTGCTGATAGCCGAAGACCCCCTGAAAGAGACCTGAATTCCTCAGATCGCGCAGCAGATAATCGGTGACCAGATGACTGGGGCTTACCTGCCAGCGATTGTAGGCATAGGAGCTGGCCTCATAAGGTTTGGGACGGTAGATCATGGCAGTGGTGGTGAGGCTTTGAACCGCAGCGAAGAGCTCCACCCGGATGCTGTCCGGCAGGGTTGGTCTGCTACCCGAAACCGGGGAGGGATATTCCAGGAGGTAGCGATTGAGCGTCACCGGTGGTTTGCCGCAGCCGATCGCAGTCAGAGTCATCATGATAACGGCTGCCGTTGCGGCGGCAAGCTGGCGATTAAATAAATTGCTGATTCGTTGCACCTGTCGCTTCCTTGGTCTAATGGGTTATCGAGCCGTCTTTTCATTCCAGCGCGGTGTCGGTGGCTTGCCGAATAACAGATCCGGCGGGCGTTCATAGATCCTATCGGCGAACATCTCCAAAGACTCGGTAGTGCGGTGAAGATTTTCGCCGATGGCTTGGGCCTCCCGGAGCAGATTGCGGGTTTTCCCCATAGTTTCAGGGAGTTTGAGATCATAGAGCTGGCGATTAAGGTCAACGACGAATTTTCTGGCCTCGCTGATGGTCGCGGTAGTCTCCCTGATCACTTCAGTGAGTTTCACTTCTCCTGCCAGGGTGTTGGCCTTGCCAGTCAAGGCTTCCAGATTCGCCGCCGTTTTCTCGGTTTTTGCCAGGATTGACTGAACCTTATCGCCTTTAAGGAGGAGAGTGATTTCCCGAATGGCATCTTTTAATTGAGTGGAGATACCCTCTATGTCGATCTGGTTCAACCGACTGATAACGTCATTGATGCCGGAGATGATTCTGGTATATTCCGACGGCTTGGATGGGATGATCGGGTACTCCGAAGGGAAGTCGATTTTAGGAGATAAGTCGGGTGCTCCGGGACGCCGGTAATCCAGGTCTATAAACATGATGCCGGTGATGCCCGAACTGGTGAGTTGGGCTACTATGTTCTCCGTCAGGTCTCCCGGCAGGTTTATTTTCATGATGATGGCGACGAGTTTATTGTCCGGTGCAATGCGGATATGCTCTACTCGACCGACATCAACCCCGCGGAACTTGACGACGGAATCCTTTTGCAGACCCTGGACCGATTCGTCCACGTAGGTGACATAGGTAGCGCCTTGTTGGAAATAACCGGTCACGCCGACCCAGATGATGGCGAATACTGTCAGGGCGACCCCGATGATGACAAAGAGCCCCACCAGAAAACTCGAAGTCTTCCTGGCCATGCGCGGTTTCCCTTTCCTTTAGCTAGTCATCGGCTTGCGGTTAAAGAAATTAACCACCTTGGGATCGGTGGCATGGTCTTTGAGATATCTCGGGTCGCCTTCAGCGATAATCCCCTTGGCGGCTTTATCCAGCATAATAATTCGATGAGCAATCATAAAGATAGACTCTAATTCGTGAGTTACAATGACCATGGTGGTTCCCAGGCCGGAGTTAAGATTTTTAATTAAGAGGTCAAGTTCCACTGCGGTGATCGGGTCCAATCCGGCGGAGGGTTCATCAAAGAAAAGAATAGCCGGATCAAGGGCCATAGCCCGTGCCAGTCCGGCCCGCTTTTTCATGCCGCCCGAGATTTCCTCCGGTAGATGATTTTCATAACCGGCAAGATTTACCAACGCCAGCTTCATCTTGACAATCAGATCAATCTCGGTTTCGGAGAGATCAGTGTATTCCTGCAAGGGCAGCGCCACGTTTTCCGCCAGGGTCAAGGAACCCAGCAAAGCTCCGGCCTGAAAGAGCATACCGACGTTCTTTCTTACCTGCCGCAGTCGCTGCAGATTCGGGGTAGCGATATCGATGCCGTTGACTACTACCCTGCCGGCCGCGGGCTGATACAGGCCGATCAGATGTTTCAGCAGGGTGGTTTTGCCACAGCCGCTGCCTCCTAAAATGACAAAGATCTCCCCCCGGTTAACCTGGAAACTGACGTCTTGGAAGATGAGGTTGTCCCCAAAACGAGAGGCCATATGCTCAACGACAATGACCGGCTCCGAGGGTGCGGCAGAATGATTGCCGCCGTTGCTTCCATTCAACAGATGGCTCCCGATGTAATAGTTATCACTAATGAATCACCCATACACCATTAAAATCAGTTACCGGTGGCAGAGGTTTTCCCGGCTGTGAACGGGTTATTTTCTAACTAACTCGCCGTAAGACATCCATAGAAAGTAGATTTGTATCGCAGGGGCGAATCTTGTATTCGCCCTGAGCACTCTTAGCAGTCAGTTATATACCTGACACCTAGCTCAAACATATGTCAAAACGATGGCAAAGATTGAATCCACGACGATAATCAAAAAAATTGCCGCTACCACTGCCGAAGTTGTCGCCGAGCCGACGGCTGAAGCGCCGCCGCGGACCTGAAAACCCCGTTGGCAACCGATGGCGGCAATCAGAAAGGCAAAGACAACCGACTTGATGAAGCTGGAGGTAAAGTCGAAAAGGGTTAGGATTCTTCGGGTTTCTTGGATATACGAGTAGACCGTCAGGTCAAGCATGGTGACGCCAACGATCAGACCGCCGATGATACCCAGCAGATCCGCATAAATAGTGAGCAGCGGTACTACCACCAGAGAGGCTATTACCTTGGGAGTGGTTAACATCCGCATCGGGTTGAAACCCATAACTGTCAGAGCATCAACCTCTTCACTGACTTTCATCGAACCGATTTCGGCGGCAAAGGCGGAGCCGGAGCGGCCGGCAACCAGAATGGCCGTCATGATGGGTCCAAGTTCCCGGACCATAGCAACCCCCAACAGCGAAGCCACATAGATGTTGGCGCCGAACTGCTGCAATTGCAATGAAGACATAAAGGCGATGATCAGGCCGAGCAGCAGGCCGATGAGACTGACGATAGGCAGACCATCGACTCCCGCCCGTTTCATGTAAAACATAACATATTCCCAGCGAACCCGGCGGGGACGGAGACAGACCGAGGCGAGGTCCAGCAGCAACTCTCCAAAAAAGGCAATTACCTCAATGATATCACGCCAAAAGGCCAGGGAGGCTTCACCCACCTGGCTGATCCACCCAAACCTTTTGCCAACGGTGATGAGGGGTGGGTGGGTCAAGGCCTGGATATCGATCAGGTCCAAGATTTTTTTGATTTTTGGAGAAATATTGTCTAAGGTGCAGATGATTCCTTGAGACTTAAGCTTTTCCGCCAGTTGCAGGACCGCTAGGGCCCCGGCACTGTCCAGGTATTCCAAGCCTCCGAGATCCAAACCCACACTGGATAGCTGCGGCTGCTGTAGAAGGGGTTGGATCTCTCGGGAAAATATCGCCAGATCGAATAACTCCAGACGGCCGGATATGAGGAGCTTCTGGCCACCATCGGGTTGCGGCTGGATGGTGATCGTATACTGTCTCTTAAGAGTTGGCTTCATGCAGAACCGAAGGGTGCGGGTAGTGCAACAGCCGCTAACTTTAAGCTGTCGCAGATGACTAGCTTGCTTCTTACTCGGACCAACTGCTCGCCAATCCAGATCCGGTATTAAAATCAATGGAGGGGAATTCCTTTTTTGAAATGCCCCATTTATTTTCCAGATCAATGCTGCGGACCGCCAGTGCTAGGGCCCCAATAATCTTACTTCCTCGGTTGACTGGGGCGCAGATGATAAAGTCTGCCTCACCTTGCGGGGTGAATATCGGTTGACTGCCGATGCGTCCTCTCTGCAAAGCCTCGGTTACGGTCTGATACGTTGAAAAATTAATGCCTGCCAGACCGATCTTGGGGTAGGTGGCCAGTACAATGCCTTGCCGGTCTAAGACCCCAACTCGAAAAGAGCAGGTTATGCAAATGCTGTCATGGGTTTCCAGATGTTTTGCCAAGGAGGTATGAATTGCCGGGATATCGCGTTTTTGTATCGGTTCGATCAGGGATGGCGCCAGGACCCCGATCAAACTCTGAATCTCTTGTTTAAATTTTTGGGCGCCCGGACTCAGGGGTTTCTTTTTGAGTCCACAATGTACGATTATCAGGAGTGCCAGGAATAAAAGGATCAGGCGCCAGGCGGTTGCCCGGCGGATATTCAATAGCTGCATAAGAAACTCGCTTTAATTGAAACGGCTGGAAGGTTTTCAGCAAATTAATCTCTAAGCTCTGTTTACTATATCATGCAACTGGTTTTTTTTAAATGAATAATTCCGGCGGCAAGACTTGCAAGGGGACTGGCAAGAAGATATTAGCAGGTGAATGAAATTGCTGGGATTGAAACCCTCGTTAAGAAACACCCGCAAGCTCTGGAAATCATTTGCTGGCAGCACAGGCTTACTATCGTGTGCAGAACTTGTTTCCTCGGCAATTAATAGCGGTAATTTTTATTTCGGCTTACTTAGGCGGCGCTATCTCCCTGGAGCGCAGTATCTGGTTGAGTACTACCGCGAGTACCGTAGACAGCGTCAAGGAGGAGGAAGTCAGCGACCGCAGCCAGTTGGGGATTCCGGTGTATAGGGAACCTGATCACCTCAAATTCTCCTCAGAATGCATATTGGCAGCTTTTGACGGTTACATTAGCGACCGGGTTGCAGTCTTGATATTATTCAATAATAATATTATATAGATAGAATATTGCTATCTTCCTCGAGGCGGTATTCGGTTACCTATCCCTGATCCGGGTGGGGGGGGATGAGTGAAATCGGGTTGCCCTTGAGTTATAAGGACGTATAGGGGTTGACGTACCAGGGATCGAACCAGTGGCCGTAAGCGGGGTCGTAATCGTACCACGAGGGCGGTATGGTCCCCGGGCCGCTGGGAAATTCCCGCTGGATTGCCTGCGGTTGCCGATAGAGGCCGGTGGTGCAGGCGGCTACGCTCAGGGCTAGGAGAATCGCCAAGCCGAAGGTGATCAGAGTTTTCATATTTCCGCCCTTTTCGGACCAGATGAAGAATCCTGACAGCATTGACCGTTTATCGTTCCATGATTCCTTTCAACTTTCGGGCGAGGTTGGGATTAAGGCGACTAAGGGTGCGGTATTCCTCCATGGCTTGCTGAGTATCTCCCGAGACATGGTAGGCCACGCCCAGATGAAAGTGAAAGACTGGGTTGTTGGGTTGCAGCCTGACCGCCTGGCGAAAGTTGTCAATGGCTAACTGATGCCGCCCCATAGCGCCATAGGACATGCCGACGCCATAATAGGCTTCGGCAAAATCCGGTTTAACGCTAATGGCCTCCTGAAAGGCCTGGACGGCTTTGTGGTATTTTTTTTGGGTATGCAGGAGCCTTCCCCGCTGAAACTGCTCCAGGGCGGTTCCCGGCATTTCCTGGGAGAACTCGCCAAAAGTTTGGCCGCCGCCTGATCTTAAACGTAGGACTTTTTCCCCGGGGACGGCGAAGTTCAGGTTTTGCCCGGTGCGATAGGTCGCCCGAGCAACGCCGATAACCCGGCCGGAGGCGTTAAATACCGGACCGCCGCTGGAGCCTTGGGAAATGGGCGCCGTGATCTGGATGATCTCGCCCAATCTGGGCATCTTGCGAATGGCTGAGACGATGCCTTCGGAGACGGTTTTTTCCAGTCCCATGGGGTGGCCGATGGCGTACACTTTTTCCCCCACTTCCGGCAATTTTCCCGTCACCTCGAGGTAACTGACGGTATGGGGGGGGATATCGATAGCCAGCAGCACCAGGTCGGCCTTTTTATCTTCGGTCAGCACCTTTTTGACCAGATAACGCTTACCGTCGTAGGTTTTCACCGTCGCCTGGTCCGCACCAAAGACCACGTGATAATTGGTGACAATATGCCCCTGGGAATTGATAAAAAATCCACTGCCCAGCCCTCGGCGGCCGCCTTTGCGGGTTTCCACCACCACCACGGCGGGCGAGATGCGCTTGACGATGGCCGGCAGGTCTTCTTGGGGCCAGGCCGCGGTATTGGGGGCGAAGAGGGCTAACAGCACGCAGCAGAGAAGGGCTTTTTTGATAGGAAGCATAGTTGGCCTAAAAATTCTGCCAGGCGTTCAGCTATAAGCTGTCAATAACTAAATATCGGTAAATTGAAGGGCTAAGTTAATTTCTAATGATCAAAAAAATTCTTGCCCGGTCTAATCGCCAGGTCACATCCTATCCAATGACTGGCGGCAGCAAGAGGAGTCCTGAGAGTCATCTGTCATAGTAGCACTAAGAGAAATGCTGATCCAGAGAATTATCTGTCTGCCAAAAAGGCTTCTAGCTGCGGTAGTCGGCATTAATGTGGACATAGTCGGCAGTCAGGTCACAGGTGAGATAGTAATCCGTGTAGGCCCCTAAGTTGAGATGGATGCGCAGATCGAAACTGCCGTCTGCCATCAATCTGTGGGCCGCCTGCTCGTTTGCTGCATCGGTAGCGACACCCTGTCTGACGACCTGGTGGGGGCCGAAGAAGATATCTACGCGGTCAGGATTAAGTCTGATCCCGGCCCTGCCTAAGGCGGCCATGATGCGTCCCCAATTGGCGTCGTTGCCGGCTACGGCGGTTTTGACCAGTGGTGATAAGGCCACGGTTCGGGCTCCTTTAACGGCATCGGCGGCACTGGCCGCACCTTCAATAATAACTTTGAAGACGTGGGCGGCGCCTTCGCCATCGCGTACAACCTGGGCCGCCAGGTCTGCCATGACCGTTTGCAGCGAAGTGCTTAGGATTTCACCCCCAGGGGATTGCAACTGCTCGATAGGGCTGTGGCCGGCAATACCGTTGGCCAGTACCAGCACACAGTCATTGGTGCTGGTGTCGCCGTCCACCGTAATCCGGTTAAAACTGGTGACCAGTCCCTGTTTGAGAGCAGCTTTGAGGGTATTGGGAGCGACAACCGCGTCGGTGAGCAGAAAGACCAGCATAGTGGCCATATCCGGATGGATCATGCCGGCGCCTTTGGCAATTCCGGCGATAGTGACAACTGACCCATTGATTTGGGCCTGAACCCGAGAGGTTTTCGGGAAGGTGTCGGTAGTCATAATGGCCTGCGCCACTTCTGGCAGGCCGTCAGGGCGCAATCCTGCCGCCAGGGAGGGGAGGGCGGAGTTCATGCGGTCCAGGGGCAACGGCTGGCCAATAACTCCGGTAGAGGCCGGTAAAATCAGGGTTTCGGACAGACCTAACAGTCTGGAGATGGTCCTGGAAGTTACCACTGCGGCCTCCAATCCTGCTTCACCGGTGCAGGCGTTGGCGTTACCGCTATTTACCAGGATGGCTTGGGCCCGGCCGCGGCGCAGTCTTTTTTGGCAGAGCAGGATCGGTGCAGCCTTTACCTTATTGTTCGTAAAAACTCCGGCGGCCGCAGCCGGGTACTCGGAGACGATGAGGGCCAGGTCAAGGCGGCCGGGTTTTTTGATAGCGGCTTCCACCGCGGCGGCTCGAAACCCGGGAACGAGCAGGTTTTGTAGGTGTTGCATGACAATATCCTGAAAGGTCTGATGAGGGCTAAGAGATCTGCCCGGAAAAATTCGGTTTAGAAGATGAATTAAATACCCTAAACTTACCTCCAGCCTCTGAACTTGATCTCTGCCCCTCTGATTATGTTTTATTGCCGCAGCATTTTTTATATTTTTTGCCGCTGCCGCAAGGACAGGGGTCGTTGCGGCCGACCTTTTTAGCCGTCTTTTTGACCGGCTGGCTTTCACCGGTGCCACTGTGGCTGTAGCTCATGGGGGTCTGACGGCCTTGCAGCAGGGCAATTTCCTCAGGCTGCCGCAACCTGATGAGGAAGATAGTCCGCACGGTGTTTTCCTGGATACGTTGCATCATCTCCATGAACATGTCATAGCCTTCTTTTTGGTAGGCCCGGAGCGGATCTACCTGGGCGTAACCCCTGAGGCCGATGCCATCCCGCAAATGATCCATGGCCAGGAGGTGGTCCTTCCAGTGGGTGTCCACCATTTGCAGCATAATCTGTTGTTGGAGCGACGGGAAATATTCTGGACCGATGGCCTGCCGTTTGCCCTCAAAAGCAGCCAGTACCTGTTGGTGTAGCAATTCCGGTAATTTTTCTCCGTCGAGGTTTTCGGGGCTCAGGCGGGATAGCTCAATATGCAGGCCGAATTGGCGCCACAGGGCTTCCTCCAGGCCTTTGAGGTCCCAATCCTCGGGCATGGTGCGGGGATCGGTGAACTGTACCAGGAGTCCGTCCACCATATCTGCGGCCATCTGTTGGATCTCTTCTTCGAGATCTTCGCCGCCCAGGATTTCCCGGCGTTTTCCGTAGATGACCTCCCGCTGTTTATTCATGACATTATCGTATTCGAGGAGGTGTTTGCGGATATCGAAGTTATGGGCCTCCACCCGCTTCTGAGCCCGTTCGATGGCGCTGCTGACCATCCGGTGTTCGATAGGCTGACCATCCTCCATACCCAGGCGTCCCATGAGGTTTTTAATGCGGTCGGAGCCGAAGATGCGCAGCAGATCATCCTCGAGGGATAGGTAGAATCGGGAGGAGCCGGGATCGCCCTGGCGGCCGGAGCGGCCCCGCAACTGGTTGTCGATGCGGCGACTTTCGTGGCGTTCGGTGCCGATAATGTGCAATCCGCCCCGATCTACTACTCCTGTTCCGAGGACGATGTCGGTTCCCCGGCCGGCCATATTGGTAGCGATGGTGACCATCCCTGATTGGCCGGCTTGGGCGACGATCTGGGCCTCTTTTTCATGGTGTTTAGCGTTGAGCACCTCGTGTTTGATGCCCTGCGCCTTCAGCATCCGGCTTAGGCGCTCAGACTTTTCTATTGACGTGGTGCCCACCAACACCGGTTGTCCCTGCTGGTGGCAGTCCTTGATTTCTTCTACCACTGCCTGAAATTTTTCAGATTCACTTTTGTAGATGGCGTCGGGGTGGTCTACCCGGATCATCCGTTTGTGAGTGGGGACTACCATAACCTCTAGATTATAAATCTTTTTGAACTCCTCGGCTTCGGTGTCTGCCGTGCCGGTCATGCCGGCCAGCTTCTGATACATACGGAAATAATTCTGGAAGGTGATAGAGGCCAGGGTCTGATTCTCATTTTCGATTCGCACCCCCTCTTTGGCCTCCAGTGCCTGGTGCAGACCATCGGAATAGCGCCGGCCCGGCATCAATCGACCGGTGAACTCGTCGACGATGATGACCTGGCCGTCCTTAACGATATAGTCAACGTCTTTCTTAAATAAGGCGTGCGCCTTCAGAGATTGGTTTAAATGGTGCAAGATTTCGATGTTGAAGGGATCGTAAAGGTTGTCCAGATTCATGATCTTTTCCGCCCGTCCGACGCCGGCTTCGGTCAACACCACGGCGCGGGATTTCTCATCTACAGTATAATCTTTGTCCCGCTGGAGCATGTTGCCGACGCGATTAATGCGGTGGTACAGTTCGGTGGATTCCTCCGCCGGTCCGGAAATAATCAACGGCGTCCGCGCTTCGTCGATTAGAATGGAATCGACCTCATCAACGATGGCGTAATTGAATTCGCGCTGGACATAGTCTTCCAGAGAGAATTTCATATTGTCCCGCAGGTAATCAAATCCGAATTCATTGTTGGTGCCGTAAGTGACATCGGCGTCGTAGGCCTGCCGGCGCTGGTCGTCATTGAGACCGTGGACGATAACGCCTACCGATAATCCCAGGAAACGGTAGATGCCGCCCATCCACTCGCTGTCACGCCGCGCCAGATAGTCGTTTACCGTAACTACATGGACGCCCAGGCCGGTGAGGGCATTGAGATAAACCGGCAGAACGGCCACCAGGGTTTTGCCTTCACCGGTCTTCATTTCAGCGATCTTGCCTTCGTGCAGGACGATACCGCCGATTAGCTGGACATCGAAGGGACGCATCCGCAAAACTCTCAGCGATGCCTCACGGGCGACGGCAAAGGCTTCGGGAAGCAGATCATCCAAGGCCTCTCCCTTCGCCAGCCTTTCTTTGAATTCTCCGGTCTTGGCCTGCAGACGGTGGTCTGGTAGTTGGCGGATCTCGATCTCCAGGCGGTTGATGTGATCCACCAGGGGCGCCATCCGACGTAGTTCGCGTTCATTTTTACTGCCGAAAAATTTTTTTAGAAAATATCCAAACATATCTATCCTCAGTGAGGTGGCCAGACCTGACGGACAGGCTTCTTGCCTCGTATAATGTCGTCCTCTCAGGTTGGTTTGTCGGTCTTTTGATAGTTGAGATGGGCGGTGAGAACGTACTGTTTCAGGTGTCTAAGAATATAAATACAATTCTCTTCTTAGGTAGTTTTGACATATATGTCAATGTACTCCCCTCAGAGGTGCTTGTCAAGATGGCCAATAGGGCGGCGGGACATGCTGAAACGATCCGGCCGCGGTCAAAATTTGAGGAGCATGGCGATTTCATCACATTCGGGGAACTTGGGGCAGCGGACACAGTCGGCCCAGACGATATGCGGCAATATATTTTTATCCACCACTTCAAAGCCGAATCGTGCAAAAAAATCGGGGCGGTAGGTCAAGACAAAGACCCGTTCCAATCCTAAAGTGATGGCTTCGGAGAGGCAGGTTTCGACTAATCGGGCACCCACGCCCCGGCGCTGGTACTGCTCTAAAACTGCTACGGAGCGCACCTCTCCCAGAGCTTCCCAGCATACATGCAGGGCCGAAACGCCGATGACAGGGCTGTTGTGGTCTTCCTGGTAAACGTAGTAGTCACGCACCAGGCTGTATAATTCCGCCATAGTACGGGCCAGCAGTTCTCCTTTGGCGGCAAAGAGCTGTAAAATCTTCCTGATGGCGTTGATGTCGGCAATGCGCGCCTTTCTGATTAATCCGGTGGCCATGCTCTCCTCTAGACTGAGGTCTGCCGATGTTTCCATCGCTTCACCCCAGGCATCTCAACAGTTTCAGGGTGCGGTCAGCTTTTAGCTGTCGACTCCATATACCGCAGCATTATATTAATAAAGAGGAGGTTTGCCAAAATATTTCATGACCCTAAATTCTCGCGAGGTACGAAAGCAAGATGGGAACAGTATTGGTGTTCTGATCACACCTTATTTCACTGCCAAAGGCATCTCCACCTCCCTCACCCCCTGGTCGGCGGCCTTAATGGTAAAGCCTAATTTTTCTACCAGACCCAACATTGGCAGGTTGGCAGCCAGGACCTCGGAATAGAGCTTCGTGACTTCGTTATCCCGGGCAATCTCAATGATCCGTTCCAGAAGTTTTTCACCCAGGCCTTTCCCCTGCCAGGGGTCTGCCACAATCACGGCAAATTCCGCAGTGGACCGGTCGGAGGCCATTACCAGGCGGCTTACTCCCAACATAACCTCTGGACCCGGCGGCTGGCCAACTGCCATCAGACCCAGCTCTCTGTCGTAATCGTTTTGGGTAAAGCGAATGAGCATTTCATGGGTCCACTTTTTTATATGTTGGAAGTAGCGGAAATAAATGCTGTCTTCCGAACAATTACTGAGAAACTCAGATACCAGGGATTCATCTTCAGGCTTCATGGGCCGCAGCAGCACCGGCGTTCCGTCTTCAAGGAGCCAATCGCTCTCATATTGGTTGGGGTAGGGGGCGATAATCAGATGCCGGGGAGCTCGAACGGGACTGGGTTCCAAAAGGATCCTCGCATCTACGCAAACTGGACGGCCATTGCTGATTAGCAGGGGGTTGATATCGAGTTCCGCTATCTCCGGGAAGTCTGTTACGAGTTGGGAGAGGCGTACAAGCACTTCTTCTAAAAGTTCCAGATTGGCGGACGGGATGTTGCGATATCCCTTAAGAATCTTATAGATGCGGGTTCTCTCCATAAGCCGCCGGGCCAGGAGCAGATTGAGGGGTGGAAGATCCACAGCCGCTTCCTGGAGGACTTCGGTGTGTATGCCTCCCAGCCCAAAAAGCAGTAAGGGGCCGAACTGAGGGTCTTTCTTGGCTCCGAGAATTAGTTCCAGAGTCGATTTTTCCACCTGGGTCTGAACGGTTACGCCAAAGATCCTGGCTCCGGGTTTGGCGGCCCGAGACCGATTCACGATTTCCTCAAAAGCGGCTGCCACTTCCTCCTCAGTTTTAAGAAAGGTCCGTACTCCATCCACATCCGACTTATGAGATATTTCAGGGGAGTGGATTTTCACCACCACCGGGAACCCCAACTTTTTGGCGGCGGCGGCCGCTGCGGCAGCGGAAGACACGGTCACCGTGGGATTTACCGGTAGGCCATACGTCGAGAGAATGGCTTTGGCTTCCACTTCGGTCAGGAGCAGTGTTTGGCGTTTGAAGCACTCATCAATGAAGGTTCGGGCCGGCTTTGTATTCACCTTCAAATCAGCGGATAGCCGAGGCGGCGTTTCCTGAAGCAGCTCCAGATTACGGGTGTAGGAGTACATCTGCATAAAGGTATCCACCGCTTCCTCGGGGGTTCCGAAGGTGGGGACCTCAGCCTCATTTAACAGCTTGATCCCCGCAGTCACGTCCTGTCCCCCCATCCAGACAGCAAAGAAGGGCTTGGCCTGTTTTTTGATCTCGGGTATCAGGGTCTGGGCTACGGCGGTGGGATCGGTCATGGCCTGCGGTGAGAGGAGGGCAAGCACGCCAGAGACTTCCGGGGCAGCCATGACCCCACGCACGGCGGTTAGATAACGCTCCGGCGGTGCATCGCCCAGAATATCAATCGGATTGCTCCGGCTCCAATAGGGCGGCAATCCTTTATCAAGCAGCGCCACGGTTTCAGGACTCAAGACCGCTGGCTCCCGCTTCCACTTACTGCAGGCGTCCACTGCCATTACCCCTAATCCCCCGGCATTGGTGATGATTGCCAGATTCCCTCCCAGAGGACGGTTCGTTCTGGCCATGGCCTCGGCACAGTCGAAGAGCTGAGCAATAGTGTCCACCCGAATGATGCCCGCCCGCTGGAACGCAGCATTATAAGCTGCATCATTGCCGGCCAACGCGCCCGTATGCGAGGTTGCCGCCCGGGCGGCCGCTTCGCTTCGGCCAGACTTTACCACGATGATTGGCTTTACCCTGGATACCGAACGGGCGGCGCTCATGAACTTGCGGTGGTGCACCAGGTTTTCCATATAGATAAGGATGCTGCGCACCTGGTCATCGTTACCCAGGTAGTCAATCATTTCGGCAAAATCGAGGTCCGCCATGGAGCCGATGCTGACAAAGTGACTAAAGCCGATGTTCTGAGACTCGGCCAGGTCGAGGATGACGCTGCAAATGGCGCCGCTCTGGGAGAGAAGGGCCACACTCCCGGGTCGTACCGAATGCGCCGCAAAACTGGCGTTAAGGCGGGACCGGGGACAGAGAATCCCCATGCAGTTGGGCCCAAGATAGCGGATACCGTAGGCCTGCGCCGCAGCATGGATGTCGGCCTCGATCTTCTCCCCTTCTTCTCCCACCTCCTTGCCGCCAGCGGAGATGATGATTGCCCCGGAGACCTTGGCCTGGCCACACTCCCGCATGACATCCGCTACCCCTTTAATGGGAACGGCAACAATGGCGAGGTCAATGTCGGCAGGCACGGCCGCAATTGACGGGAAAACCGGAATACCTAAGATTTCTTTGTGCTTGGGATTGATAGGATAAATGTTCCCAGGGAAGCCGTCCTTCTGGAGATTCTCTACCAGGGTGCGGCCGATGCTGTTCTCCTTGGGGCTGGCTCCAACAACGGCAATGGACTGTGGTTTAAAAAATGTATCGAGGATGTGGTTGGGCATCCTGGCCTCCGCTTGGCTGCGTCATCCCAGACCGCAGTTGAAATTCACATTTACTCTGCAAAACCTGTCAGAAAACAGTTGAAAAGAGGTTTGAGATTCGATTAGCTGCATGATTATGAGCCTCCTGACCAAGGGATAACCCCAAAAATAAAGCTCTTTCCGACTGGAGACTAATTAAGTATAAAGAATTATTTTTAAAAGTCTTTATTATTATTCAAACCTCATCCGTTGTGGATGTCTATGAGATGGCTCAGGTGTCCTGACAGAAAGAGAATATTTTGCAGTGGGGCGTGATTGCCTGATTCAGAAATTTTAGATATCATAGGCATAAAAATTAAGTCGATTTTTGAGGAGAATTATACATGATCATTCATCGTGATTGTTTTGTGCGTCTGGCTTATTGGTTGCAGATGGCGTCCGGCGAGTATATCCGGGGATCGGCCGAGCAGCCGGAGGAGCTTACCTTCGTGGTCGGCTATCGGGAACTGCTGCCAGCTCTGGAGAACCAACTCCTGGGGATGAGACCGGGGGAGGAGCGTCGATTCATTATTCCGGCGACCGAGGCCTTCGGGTTGCGTGATCCCTGGCTGGTACAGGAATGGGATCGCAAACGCTTTCCATACCATGTTGATCTGCAACCCGGACAGGCGGTAGTGCCATACCCCTGCGCCATTCCCGTCGAGTACCCCTATAAAATTGTCGAAGTCAAAGGTGAGGTCGTGATAGTGGATCAGAACCATCCCCTGGCGGGAGAGGACCTGCATTATCGGGTTAAGATCTTAGAAGTGCGGCCGGCGACGCCGCCGGAATTGGCACCGTTGCAACAGTGCGAGGCCTGTGCGGGGGAGTTGGAGAGCTGTGAAACCTGAGAGGCAGGTGCTAGAACCAAACAACGCTGGCTGCGTCGGTGCGGCCAGCGTCGTCTGACCGTGGTCCAGTGATTAGGTTTCGGTAACGGTGATAGCGCCGGCCTCGCAAACCTCAACGCAGCTTTCACACCCCAGACATTCATCAATATTGACCGGAGTAGATTTGCCGTCTTGCATCTCAAGGACACCAGCAGGACAGACGTTAACACATTCCTCGCAACCGGTACATTTGTCATGATCAACTTCAACATTCCAGGCCATGAGAGATTCATCCTCCTTTTAAAGATTACCGCGCATGCTAGGATTAAATTATCCTTCACAATCACATCTGTCAAGAAATTCTTGCCATTATAGTATATATAATGATTCCAGGGAGATTTGTAATTATAGTCGTTGTTTTTCCACGGAATAGTATTTTTCGGCTTCGGTAAAAATAATTTTTTTCACATAAAAGTTTTGTTAGATATCACTGAATGTGGTATTCTCACAGGCAACCAATGATTGATAAGGCTGAGCGGAGGAGGTTTTTTTTATGGAGGTACAGACTATTCTGTGGCCTACCGATCTGTCCAGGAATTCTCTAAAGGCTGCGAGGCATGTGGTCTCCCTGGCGGATAAATATCAGGCTCGGGTCGTATTGATGTACGTGGGGACCGATCTGACTGCGATGACCGGCGCTTACAGCTATCCCAGCGCCGAACACCTGAGACATTTTCAGGAATGGGAGTTAGATCAGGCAAAGAAACAGATGGAGGCCATCTGCGATCAGAATCTCAAGGCATGTCCCTTTATGAGTTTGAAGTTGGTCCAGGGGGATCCGGCGGCGGAAATCCTCAAGGCAATACAAGAGGAGAAGGCGGATATCGTGGTGCTCACCGCCCATGGCCGGGGCCATGACGACCTGGATCAGAAGAGCGCCGATTTTGGCAGTGTCGCCCGCAAGATCATGGCGCAGTCGACGGTGCCGGTGCATTTGATAACCCCCATGGCGAGTTAAACAACGCCGGATTTCAGGAATTTTGCCGGTTCGAGCAGATCCGATGCGATGGATTTTCGGTTTTGGCGTGCGCTTCTTTTGCTGTTTTATTGCCGCCAAGTTCCTCTTGAGGGCAGTGGAGGCGGATAGTCCGGCTTATATTGTCGGTCTGAGCCTCTTATTGACCGTCAACCTCTATTGGTTTGACCTGTCGAAGTATGGCGGGAAGCTTCCCTTCCCCTGGCGGTCGCCGACGCCGGAACAAGGGGACAAGCATGAAAAGCGGGTCCTTCGCCTGCCGCCTCCTGAGGCTGACACGTGAGGGCAACTTGTCCGGCAATTTACCGCCTGAGAAGGCCGGATCAGGCTGTGATCGATGGAAGGCTATGAGAGCAGCAAGCGGACGACAATGAGCCCCTAAATTTATAATATAATATAAATATCAATAACATACGGCAGAAGAGGGATGGTGCATTTTTCCCTTGACACCAAATTTGAGAATGTTGTATCTTTCACAAATAAAATGGACGGGATAATCGGGCGATGGCATTAATTGATCTGTTGGCGGCAAAAAGGGCTGAAATTTTAGAGCAGTGGCGCAATTTGGTCTTTGAAAGTTATGTACCGGAGACGGCTCGTTTCCTAAAAACGCAGAAAGATCGCTTTGCCAACCCCATATCTTATCAACTTACCCGGGGATTGACCGGGGTGCTGGATGCCTTTCTTTCGGATATCCAAGCCGAGGAGTTGTTTACCCATCTGGATGAGGTCTTAAAGATTAAAGCCCTCCAGGAGCACACCCCTGCGCGGGCGATGGCTTTTTTATTTCTTTTAAAGAAAATCATCCGGTCGGAACTTGCCCAGCAGTTGCAGAATCCCGCCTATATCCAGGAGATGTATGAGATTGAGGATCGCATCGATGGTTTGGCGCTGTTGGGTTTTAACGTCTATATGGAGCGGCGGGAAAAATTGAACGAAGTTAAATTATCAGAGGTTAAACGATGTGTCAGCGGCCTGTTGCGCCGGTTTGGTTTAGGCTCTGAGGTTTTTGAGGAGCGGTCTGGAACTTAAGCACAAGATAGGCATGGTTATCAATTTAATGATGAGGTGACTGTAGATGGATTTTTTTAAGCGTCATTTCCTTGTGCCCTTGATAGCGGTCCTAGCCCTCGTGGCCATCGCCTACATCGGGGTCAAAGCCAATTTAGAGTTTGTTTTCGGGGTGGTGATCCCGTATCTGGCCGTGCTCATCTTCTTTGAGGGCCTGATCTATCGGATCATCAGTTGGGCGCGGTCGCCCGTCCCTTTCAAAATTCCCACCACGTGCGCCCAAGTTAGGACGCTGCCCTGGTTTAAGAGAACTATCGCCGATAAATTAGACAATCCGGATACCAGGCTCTGGACGGTGGCGCGCATGGCGCTGGAGGTATTGGCTTTTCGCAGTCTCTTCCGCAACATTCGCAGTGAGTTGCGGCGGGATAAAGACAACCCGGAAAAGTCCCGCCTGGTCTACTGGTCCTACAAGTGGCTATGGCTGGGGGCTATTGCCTTTCACTATGCCTTTCTGGTGGTGATCTTGCGGCATATCCGGTTTTTCACCCAACCGGTGCCGCATTTTGTTACGGCTCTGGCGGAAGCCGACGGTTTTGTGCAATTCTACGTGCCCACGGTATACCTGACCGGGGTTATTCTGGTTCTGGCGGTTACCTATCTGCTGGCCCGCCGCATCTACACCCCGACGCTGCGCTATCTCTCTTTGGCGGCGGATTATTTCCCCCTGCTGCTGATCATCTCCATCGGCGTCAGCGGTATCCTGATGCGTTACTTCTATAAGGTCGATATCGCTGCAGTGAAGCAGTTGGCCATCGGTCTGGCGACCTTAAAACCGGTGGTTCCGGCGGGCATCGGTTCGATCTTTTATATCCACCTTTTCCTGGTTTGTGTGTTGTTTGTTTATTTTCCCTTTAGCAAACTGATGCACGCTCCGGGAGTGTTTTTCAGCCCCACCCGGAATCTCCCCGGTGACAATCGCTGGCGGCTGCATGTCAACCCATGGAATTATCCGGTAAAATTTCCGGATTATATGCACCAGGAAGATCATTATCGCGAAGCTATGATTGAGGCTGGACTGCCAGTTGAAAAGGAGAAGTAATGGCTAAGATTCCTAAACCTGCAGAATTAATACAGATAGATTACAAGCTTCCGGCCAAAAGTTGGATGGAAACCAAGGCTGATATCCGGCCCGGGTACTACGTCAACGCCGCCAGCCGCAAGTGGGTGGAATTAGTTGATTATCCCTATCCAAGAGACTGGAACGTCGCCGAGGACGACTGGAAGCTCCCGGATAATTGGAAAGAGATTGTTCTTCAAGGTATGGAAGACCGGTTGGAGCGGTTTCGGTCCTTGAAGCTTTTCTTTGATATTTGTGTCCGGTGTGGTGCCTGTGCCGACAAATGCCACTTTTTCCTCGGCACCGGCGACCCCAAGAATATGCCGGTCATGCGGGCCGAACTTATGCGGTCGGTGTACCGGCGGTATTTTAAGACCGCGGGTAAAGTTTTAGGGGAACTGGCCGGCGCCCGTGACCTTACCGAAGACGTGCTGAAAGAGTGGTTCTTTTATCTGCATCAATGTACTATCTGCCGGCGCTGTTCGGTCTTCTGTCCCTACGGCATAGATATGGCCGAAATGACCCTGATTGGCCGGGAATTGCTGTCATCAGTAGGACTCAATATCGATTGGGCCATGGCTTCCGTGGCCCAATGCTATGATCGCGGCAGCCACATCGGCGCCACTCCGCAGGCCTTCAAGGACATGATCGACTTCTTGGCGGAGGAGAACGAACGTATCACGGGTATTTCCACTCCGGTGCCCATCAACAAAAAGGGTGCTGAGATTCTCTTCATCGTGCCGTCGGGGGACTATTTTGCCGATCCCGGGACCTACACCCTGATGGGCTATCTGTTGTTGTTCAAGTATATCGGTCTCGATTACACCATGAGCACCTATGCCGCCGAGGGAGGTAACTTCGGATGGTTCGTGTCCCATGAGATGGGCAAACGGTTGAACGCCAAGATGTATGAAGAGGCCAAGCGCCTGAAGGTGAAGTGGATTTTGGGGGGCGAATGCGGCCACATGTGGCGGGTCTGCAACCAGTATATGCCTACGTGGTTCGCGCCGGTGGATTTTCTGGAAGAGCCGGTCTCTCCCATCACCGGCACTAAATTCGAGACCGCCAAACTCCACAAGATGGTGCATATTTCCGAATTTACCGCCGACCTCTTCAAACACGGTAAGCTCAAAGTTGATCCCCAGAGAAACGCCCATATCAAACTGACTTTTCATGATTCCTGCAACCCGGCGAGAGCTATGGGTCTTCTCGAAGAGCCGCGGTATATTATCAACCAGGTTTTGCCGAAAGAGAATTTCTTCGAGATGCCACCCAACACCATCCGGGAAAAGACGTTCTGCTGCGGCAGCAGTGCCGGTCTGAATGCCAATGAGAACATGGATATCCGGATGTTGGGCGGTTTGCCCCGAGCCAATGCAGTCAAATATGTGGCTGAGAAGTATGGCGTCAACCATCTTGGCTGTGTCTGCGCCCTGGACCGGGCGACCCTGCCGACGCTGATGCAGTATTGGGTGCCCGAGGTCGATGTTACCGGCATCACCGAAATGGTGGGCAACGCCCTGATCTTCGATGACGAGATTGAACGTACCACCGACCTGCGGGATCGCGATCTGGTTGGGTTCGGAGAAGAGGCTGCCGAAGAGGAGGAAGCGGAATAAATGGAACACAACGGCGATTATAAAAACGAATTCGGCTGGTTTGCAGACAAACCCAAGGTACCCAAGAAGCTTTATAATATCAAAGGCATCTTGGCCGGTCTGGCGATATTTCTGATTCTGGTGACGATGCCGCTATGGAAGAACATCGGCAAGGTGGTGCCGGCGCCTGATCCTAAACTCAACACCGCTGCTATCATGGCGCTTCCTGAAAAAAACCGCACCTGTATCGAGGACAAAGAGTTCATGCGGGCCAACCACATGCTGCTGTTAGTATCCTGGCGGGATGAAGCGGTCCGCAATGCCCATCGCGACTATATCAACAGCAAGGGGAAGAAATATCTCGCCAGCTTGTCGAACAATTGTTTGGAATGTCACTCCAACAAGAGTCAGTTCTGCGATCAGTGCCATAACTATGTCGCAGTCGTTCCCAACTGTTGGGGCTGTCATTTTGAAAAAGAGAAAAAGCAAGTGGCGCAGTCGGAGGCGAAGTAATGGGTATAAACAGACGAGAATTCTTACGCTTAGCTGGTCTCTCCACGCTCCTGGGATTGGGTGGTAAAACGGCTTTTGAACTGCTGGCGCCCGGCCAATTGGAGGCCCAAACCTACGCCCCGGAGCCTAATGCCTTAAAAGCCAAAAGATGGGCCATGGTGATCGACATGCGCAAAATGGACGAGAAGACCGCCCAGAAATGTATGAACGCCTGTCACCTTACCCACAATGTTCCAAATATTGCTCAGCCGAAAGAAGCGGTTGCAGGCGTCTCTCCGGAAGACCAGAACCGCTTTCGGATTAAGTGGCTCTGGACGGAAGATTTTCACAACGCCTTTCCGGGCGATGAGCATGCCAATCTAGCGGAAAAATTGCATCATATGAAGTTTCCGGTGCTCTGTAACCACTGTGATAATCCTCCCTGCGTGCGGGTCTGCCCGACTCAGGCCACCTTCCGGCGTCCGGACGGCATGGTCATGATGGACATGCATCGATGTATCGGCTGCCGCTACTGTATGGCGGCCTGTCCCTTCGGGGCCCGCAGTTTCAACTGGAAAGACCCCCGTCCTTATCTGAAGGAAGTGAACATGAATTATCCCACCCGGGAGATCGGCGTGGTAGAGAAATGCACCTTCTGCGATGAGCGGGTAGCCAAGGGGCAACTGCCGGCCTGCGTCGAAGCCTCAGGGGGTGCCATGGTGTTCGGCGATCTAGCTGATCCCAAGTCTAAGGTGCGGGAGTTGCTGCGCGCCAACTTTACCTTGCGGCGCAAAGCACATCTGGGCTCAAATCCCCAAGTCTATTACATCGTGTGAGGTGTCTATGCTTGAGCAAGCGTTTGTAGGAACCAAAAAATATTTTGGGGTGCTGGCCGGTCTGGGTTTTCTCATCGCCTTGGGCGCCCTTGGTTATTATCAACAGCTTACTACCGGGTTAGGCATTACCGGCATGGGCCGGGACGTCTCCTGGGGTTTTTATATTGCCCAGTTCACCTATCTGGTCGGTGTGGCTGCCTCCGGGGTTATGGTGGTTCTGCCCTACTATCTGCACGATTATAAGGCCTTCGGCCGTATTACCATCCTGGGCGAATTCCTGGCCGTGGCCGCCGTTTCAATGTGTCTGCTGTTCATTGTTGCTGATCTGGGGCGGCCGGACCGGTTATTTAATATTATTAAATATCCGACGCCGGGATCGGTGCTCTTCTGGGATATGGTGGTGCTCAACGGCTATCTCCTGTTGAACATCGTCATCGGCTGGAATGTTATGGAAGCGGAGCGCAACGACACCAAGTACAAACCCTGGGTGAAATTTTTGATTTACGTCTCTATTCCCTGGGCTATTTCCATTCACACCGTCACGGCGTTTTTATATGCCGGTCTGCCCGGCCGGGGTTTTTGGTTGACCGCCGTCATGGCGCCCCGCTTTCTGGCTTCAGCCTTCGCCGCCGGTCCGTCTCTGCTCATCCTGCTCTGCCTGTTGGTGCGCAATAACACGAAATTTGATCCCGGCAAAGAGCAGATCCAGACCCTGGCAAAAATTGTCACCTATGCCATCCTGGTTAATATCTTCTTATTTTTCTGCGAGATCTTTACCGTCTTCTACAGCCAGATTCCGGATCACATGCTGCATTTCAAGTATCTCTTCGTGGGTCTGGAAGGCAAAGGCCAGCTTGTGCCCTTCATGTGGTTCTCTCTTCTGGGCATGATTGCTACGGCACTGTTCATGGTGTCGCCGAAAGTCCGGCAGAATGAGAATCACCTGGCCATAGCCTGCGTTTTTATCATCATCACTACCTATATTGACAAAGGTTTGGGTCTGGTCTCGGCCGGTTTTATCCCCAACCCCTTGGAGCACATCACGGAATACTGGCCTACCGGTTTGGAGGCCATGATTACTTTGGGTATCTGGGCTACCGGTTTCTTTATCCTGACGGTTTTGTATAAGATCGCCGTCTCCATTAAGGAAGAGATCAGGGCCTGATTCCGGTCGCCGGGGCGGCCTCGTGCGCCGGTCCTTTTTCAAATAAGTCTAGAGTCATAAAAATGGGCGGGTTTTTATACCCGCCCGTGCAATTTCGGTATCCAGGGTTGACAATTTACCTGCGGCCCATCATCAGTTCCAGGTCTTCCAGCAGAGATTGCAGGTCCTCCTCGTGCTCCACCTCCTGCTCTAGGATGGTGGTGACCATATTAAAAGTAACGATATCGCTGTCCCGGGTTTTTTTCATCAATTGGTCGTAGTACGAGATGGCACAGCGTTCCCCGTCAATGTTCTGTTCCAAGATCTTCTTGACGTAGTCGTCATCAGGGGGAAGATACCCGCAGCCGGACCATTCATACCACTTCTTGGGTTCAGTAATGGGTTTCCCGCCTAGCTGAATGATACGGTTGGCCACCATGTCGGCGTGCATCAGTTCTTCGGTGGCATGCTGCAAAAGTTCGGCCGCCACTGCGTCCTTCATCGGCCCGCGCACGACCTTGGCTCCCACCCAATATTGATAATAAGCAAGCCATTCATCGGCAAAGGCCTTGTTTAACAGGTCCAGCAATTCTTTGACATCCATTCCGACGATTTCTGTTCCTCTTTTTCCCATACGTGCTATTCCTTTCGTGCGAATGTATTTGATGTGATTGTTAGGATGGCCTCGAACACGGTTTGGTTGGATGTGCAGACCATCCGGCGCAAGGCAAAAACATTTGAAAGGACTTTTTTAACCTATTTCAATACTAATTATCCGGCAGGGATTTGTAAAGACCGGGGCCATTATATCGTTTCCGGTTTCCGGTCGGAAAGTAAAGCGCCGATTGCCCTATCTTTGAGAAAGCAGGGGTTTGAGCCCGGTCTATTTTCAACTCTGGACGCATACATGCAAAAGGCGAACCCTTGAGGGGGTTCGCCTTTCGTAGCCTGTAGTCTTATCAACTAGTTAATGGGCATGATCGTGCACTTCGGCATAATGTGCCGGATGTTCATGCTCATGGGGGCCATGCTCACCCATGTGTTCATGGTCGTGCTTATGGACGTTTGCCACATGCGTATGGGGATGACAATGCTCATGGATATGTTCATGCTCATGGACGTGAGTATGTTCGTGAGAATGAACCACCTCGCCGTGGCGATGCTCATGATCATGCCGGTGTGTATGCTCATGATCATGCAGATGCCGATGTTCGTGGACTCCTTGCATTTCGTTCTCCTCCCTTCATAGGATTACGTATGGTCTTTCATAGACCGATTAATGAAAATTTTATAATTCAAAAGGATTAAAGTCAAGAGACCTTTTTTAAAAAGTTTATCGCCTTACCTCCCGAAAAGTAAGGGTTTGTGACATCTTAGGATTATGGTCATTCTGAGCGTAGCGAATCTAATGTATTGATAGGCTTAAGATCATTTATTCGTTCAGGATGGCAAAAAAATAATTTGCCTAAGCCTCCGGTTGATTGCTCAATTCATCGCCATCCGGAAAGTCCTCTATTTTTGGGGTTATCCCTAATAGGGGCGGGGTAACCGGTCTCTACAATCTTCGAATATGGTCAAACAGGGGCTTTGGCAATTCCAGCTCGGGTACAACCTTCTTCATGGAGACCAAGACATGCTCGAACGTCGCACGCGAGCAGTTGCGAATGACGTCGTTCTTTTGTTCATATGGCGAACACGAAGAAAACGAGTGGATGCTTATGACGCAGGTCCGGGTATTTGTCGGGAGCTCGGGCCATTTCCACAAGCCAAGAGCATCCAGGGTTTGACAGACTGATTCCATCTGCTCCCGAGACACCCGTGTTGAATGTTGGCATATAGCATAGATGTCCGTGCGTCTCAATAAGTCTGATTCAAACCAGAGAGGAGCTTCAATCCTAAAGAATGGCTTTTGCTGGTTCATCTGATTAATATCAAGGTAACCTGTGATGGCGGTACAGGAGCGATAAAAATTCTCCCGAATCTTCTGGACAGTCGTAAATGAATTTATCAATCGATCAGGTTGAGGCAAATCGCCGATTGATTGCCCGGTCATCGCTGCTTTGGTCGGGGAGGGAGGATCAGGGGTTATTGTCGGGCGCAGTCGGAGCCTTGACTTGAGCCATTGCTTGAGTTCCAGCCAGATCAGCCTCATGATCACCTCCTTTAGTTCCTGGTGATTGCCATTACTTGTCGGTCACCCGCGCACCATGAGAATCATCTGCCGGTGGTACAGGCCTCCTCTCCGGTGCGGAAGTTATTTTCCTATTAACTCTGATCCCCAAACGTATTTTCTAATCTGTAAATTATAGCATAATTATTGTTCTGGTTGCAGTTTGTTACAGGACAGACCAAAATCGGTATTAATGGTTTCTGGCGCCGGCCTCCCTTGTATAAAAACAGGTTATAGGTAAGGTGTAAGAGGTAAGAGGTAATGACTCCTGGCAATCCGTTGGAAGTCGACTGTTTTTATGCTTCGTTGTGTTCGGCAGAACATATGGACTTGTATAAAAACAGTGAGCCGTGAGCCGTGAGCCGTGAGCAGCAAAAACATTATTGTGAGCAGCCGCCACGATTCTGTTTTCATGCTTCGTTGTGTTCGGCAGAACATGTGCACTTGTATGAAAGAAGGTGGTGCAGGCTTTGCAGCCGGCACGCTGATGCACAGGCCAGGAGGCCTATGCCACCAATCATTCTTTCATGCTTCGTTGTGTTCGGGAGAACATGTGAACATGTATAAAAACAGTGGGCAGTGGGCAATGGACGGTGAGCAGAAACAGCACTATTGTGAACAGCCGCCACGGTTCTGTTTTCATATTTCGTTGTGATCACCAGAATATGACAATTTATAAGCGGTGGAAAGTGTCTGATCTCCGTTATTTTTTGGCATCAGACTTTTAACTTGACTAACAAAAGCTAATATTTTAAGTTTCATAAGATAAATTAATAGTAGAAAGAATCAATGCCAGCCCTCGCCTTTTTAAGCCACTTGAACTGCTTGTGCCGTTAGTGGGTGCGGTTTGGGCGTCATAATGAATGCCTAGCCGCGGGCGGCGGTGTGGCGTGAGAATAATATGCAAGAAGAATCAAACATCATCGGACAGCGCCGGAAGAAGGTTCAGGAGTGGCGTGACGCCGGCCTCGAGCCGTTTGCAAATACCTTCCATCCGGAGCATCGCATCAGTGAGTTGATGGCGGCGTATGGGGGGTTGACCGGGGCGGAACTGGATGGGTTAGGCCAGATCTTTAGTCTGGCTGGCCGCTTGGTGCTGATGCGGCAGTTCGGCAAAGCCAGTTTTTTCCATTTTCAAGATGATGGCGGCCGTCTGCAGGGGTATATCCAACGCCAGGAGGTCGGTCCCGAGGCTTACACTTTTTTTAAACGGCTGGATTTGGGGGATATTGTCGGTTTTCGCGGCAGCCTCTTTCGGACCAAGACCAATGAACTTACCTTGCAGGTTAAGGATTTTATCTTATTGACCAAGGCCTTGCGGCCGCTGCCGGAGAAATATCACGGTCTGAGCGATGTGGAGCGCCGGTATCGTCAGCGGTATCTAGATCTATTTGTCAATCCGGAGGTAAAAGGCGTTTTTCGGGCCCGGTCCCGCATTATTCGGTTAGTGCGGGATTTTATGGAACAGCGGGAATTTCTGGAGGTCGAAACCCCCATGATGCAGCCCATTCCCGGCGGTGCCACGGCCCGGCCTTTTCAAACCTATCATAATGTATTGGCGATGCCTCTTTATTTGCGCATCGCCCCGGAGTTATATCTCAAGCGTCTCTTGGTGGGAGGCTTCGAACGGGTCTTTGAAATCAACCGGAGCTTTCGCAATGAGGGTGTCTCTACGCAGCATAATCCGGAATTCACCATGATGGAATTCTATCAGGCCTATGCCACCTATGAAGACCTCATGATGTTGACCGAAGAGATGTTCGGCCAGATTGCCACGCAGATTACTGGCGGCCGGCAGATCGATTATCAGGGTCACAAAATCGATCTTACCCCTCCGTGGCAGAGGTTGGAGATGCAAGAGTCTTTGACCAGGGTGGGCGGCATCCCGGCGGCCCTGGTGCAAGACCGGCAGGCGTTGGTGCAGTTGGCACTGGAGCAGGGTGTGACCCTGCGCCCCGGCGAAGGCTATGGGCGAGCCATGGCCAAGCTATTCGATCTACACGTGGAGCCGAAGCTGATCCAACCGACCTTTATTACCGGTTTCCCCGTTGAAATTTCGCCGCTATCCCGCCGGAACCAGGTCAACCCCGAATTGGCCGACCGCTTTGAACTCTTTATTGCCGGCAAGGAGATTGCCAATGGTTTTTCGGAACTCAATGATCCGGATGACCAACGGCAGCGTTTTTTAAAACAGGTGGCGGCGCGGGAGGCTGGCAATGATGAGGCCCATTTTATGGACGAAGATTTTGTCCGGGCTTTGGAATACGGAATGCCGCCCGCGGCGGGGGAGGGTATCGGCATTGATCGTTTGGTGATGCTCCTCACCGATTCGGCATCTATCCGGGACGTCATCCTGTTCCCTCAGTTACGCCCCGAAGGATAACAATTCATGCAATTCGAGCGGCTCGTGGCTTTAAGGTATCTTAAGGCCAAACGCCGGGAAAAATTCATCTCGCTCATCTCTTTTATTTCGATTGCCGGGGTCGCGGTGGGGGTTATGGCCCTGTTGGTAGTGATCGGGGTGATGACCGGCTTTGATCAAGACCTGAAGAGAAAAATCCTCAGTGTCAACGCACATGTCATCCTGATTAAACCCGGCTATAGCATTGTCGACTACGATGCCTTGGTAAAAAAAGTAGAAGCCGTGCCGGGGGTGGCCTCAGCCAAGCCATTTATTTATACCCAGGTGATGTTTTCGGGTCCGAACAATATTTCCGGCGGGGTAATCCGGGGGCTGGACCTGGCCAGTATCCATCAGGGCGGTCCTGCTGCCATCGAAGTGCGGGACGGCAGCTTCACAACGTTGGATAAAGTGCAGCCGGCAGAACTGCCATCAGTCGCCGTGGGCAACGAATTGGCCAAAAATATCGGTGTCAGGGTCGGCAGCCAGATCAAAATCATCTCTCCTCTGGGGACACTGACCCCAATGGGGCGCATCCCACGCGTGAAAAATTTCCAGGTCGGGGCCATCTTTCATTCCGGCATGTTTGAATTTGACAATACCCTGGTATATGCCAGTATTCCCCAGGTGCAGGAGTATTTGGGACTGGGCGATAAAGTCACCGGTTTGGAAATCCGGGTTGACGATATCTACGCCGCCGATACCGTTGCCGCAGCCGTTCAAACCGCTTTAGGTCCGGGGTATCAGACCCGCGATTGGATGCGTATGAACCGGAGCCTTTTTGCCGCCCTTAAGCTTGAAAAGATTGCCATGTTCATCATTCTCACCCTGATCGTCCTGGTGGCCGCTTTTAACATAACCAGCACGCTCATCATGTTGGTCATGGAAAAACATAAAGATATCGCTATCCTGAAATCGTTGGGGGCCACCCGGCGGAGTATAATGAAGATATTTATCCTGGAAGGGTTGATTATCGGCGCCATCGGTACCGTTTTAGGCCTCGGGCTGGGTTATCTGCTGACCGCCATGTTGAAAAAATATGAATTTATCAAACTACCCAGTGATGTCTATTACATTTCGACTCTGCCGGTGAAGGTGGAATCCCTGGATGTCGCCTTGATCGCCGGGGCCACGATGCTCATCAGTTTTCTGGCGACTATTTATCCTTCCTGGCAGGCCTCCCGGTTGGACCCGGTCGAAGCCATTCGTTTCGGTTAAGCTTGGCGAAGTTTTTGGGGGCTGAGAAACCCGCCCAAGGCATTTTTATTCAACAGACAGTCATGAGAATGGCCAGGAAAGTCCGGAGACGCTTTCCGGTGCCAGATTCCTTGAGAGATGCAACATGATAACAACACCCGGTCTACGCCTCGGGTCTCAGATACGTTTAGAAAATCTCATCAAGACGTTTACTTCCAACGGCAATCGGGTCGAGGTGCTCAAAGGCGTTGATCTGGAGATTATGCCGGGGGACAGTCTGGCCATTGTGGGCGCCTCGGGTGTGGGCAAGTCGACGCTGTTGCACATCATCGGTGCGTTGGAGCGTCCTACTGCGGGGAGGCTATTGTGGGGCGAGGAAGAGATCTTCACCTTTAATGACGAGCAGCTGGCCGCCTTCCGCAATCGCAAGATAGGGTTTGTCTTTCAGTTTCATCATCTCCTGCCCGAATTCAATGCCCTGGAAAATGTCATGCTGCCTGGTTTAATTGCCAGGCTTGCCAAGTCCGAAGCCCAAGACCGGGCTGAGGCCATATTGCAGCAGGTGGGACTTCAAGAAAGGTTGCGGCACCGTATCGGTGCCCTGTCAGGAGGGGAACAACAACGGGTGGCAGTGGCTCGAGCCTTGGTCATGAATCCGGATGTCCTATTGGCTGATGAACCTACTGGAAATCTGGACCCCCGCATCGGCAGGCAGATTCACGAACTGTTGATCGGTTTGAATCGGGAAAAAAGGTTGACAACCGTAGTAGTCACCCATAATCTGGAACTGGCGGAACTTCTCGGCAACCAGATCACCATCAGAGAAGGCAAGGTGGTGCGGCTTTCCCAAGATCACAATTGAGGTGTTTTTTGTGAAAAGACTATCTCTGACCCTAATCTTATGTCTGTTCTGGATTACGCCCTCGGCTGCTCAAGAGATCACCTTAAAACGCTTGGCGGTCTTTCCCTTTACTATCTTGAGCAAAGAGCCGCTGCCCGGCGTCAGTGAAAAAGTTCAGCAGACCATTCAGGAGCAGATGGAAAAAGATGGTTTTGGGATGGTTCCGATCGGAGAGGTAGAACGAGAGATTGCTCTCCGAAAAGCTCCCCTGACTCCTGAACTAGCGACGGAAATCGGTAAGAAACTGAACGTTGATGCCATCATCGCCGGTTCATTGGTCAAAATCGGACCCACGGTGGCACTGGAGGCACAGGCAGTCGATCTTACTGGGAAACTAGCCCCGATCAATCTGAAGTTTGAAGGGGTCGGTCTGGCCTCGGCATCTCAACTTGCCCGGAAGTTGGCTCAAGAAGCCGGCCTGAAAATTATGGGTCAGGAAAGAATCGCCAAGATCGAATTTAAAGGCAACCGACGTATTGAGAATGATGCCATTCTGGCCACTATCCAATCCCGGTCGGGAGATTTGACCTCTACTATTAAGCTGCGTGAGGATTTAAAAGCTGTCTATGCCATGGGATACTTCTCTGATGTCAAAGTTGACGTCACCGACACCCCACAAGGACGGGTGGTCACCTTTCTGCTGGAGGAAAAACCGTCCATTGACCAGATCTTGGTTCGGGGCAATAAGAAAATAAAGACCAAAAAAATCCTGGAGACCATGGACATTAAGCAGTACTCCATCGCCTCCGACGCCACTATCCGGGACAATATCAACAAGGTTAAGGCCCTCTATCGTGAGAAAGGCTATTATGAAGCCGAAATTAATTATAACTTAGAGCCAGAGACGCCTACTGAAGTAAATTTAGTCTTAGATATTAGTGAAGGTGCAAAACTCTACGTCCGACAGATCAATTTTACCGGCAATGCCGCCTTCAAAGATAAAGAGCTGAAAGAGGTAATGGAGCTCAAGGAAAAGACCCTATTGAGTTTCATTACGGGTTCGGGAATAGTCAAGAAGGATGTCCTGGAGCGGGATGCCGAGAAAATCTCCGCTTTTTATTTTAATCACGGTTATATCAAGGCCCGGGTGGGCGAACCGGAGATCGAGGTCAGATCAAAGGGCATCTATATTACAATCCCTATAGATGAAGGTCCTCAATACAAAGTTGGCAAGATTGATTTTCAGGGGGATTTAATCGAACCGGCCGATAGTCTGCTTGGAAAAGTGAAGATACTGAAAGAAAAGGTTTACAGCCGGGAAGTGATTCAGCAGGACCTTACCACCCTGGCGGATCTCTATGCCGATCAGGGTTACGCCATGGCGGATATTTCGCCGGTATTAAAGGAGAATGATCAGGACCTGACGGTGGATATCACTTTTGATATCCGCCAGGGGGAGAAAGTCTATTTTGAGCGGATCGAGATCGCCGGCAATGTCAAGACGCGGGACAAGGTCATCCGTCGGGAATTGCGGGTTTATGAACAAGAATTGTTCTCTGCCACCAACATCAAAAAAAGCACGCAGAATCTAAGGCGTCTGGAGTTTTTCGAAGACGTCAATTTTAGCACTAGTCCGGGGAGTGCGCCTGATAAGATGAATCTTAAAATCACCGTGAAGGAGCGTCCTACCGGGCAGTTCGGCGTCGGCGGTGGTTACAGCAGTCAAGATCGGGTTGTCGGCATGGTGGAGATTTCGCAGTCAAACCTTTTTGGCCGAGGGCAGCAGTTGCGTCTTCAGGGCGTCTTGGGTGCTATCACCCGCCGCTATCGACTCAACTTCAGCGAACCTTATCTTTTTGACAAACCCCTCAGCTTCGGCTTCGACGCCTACAATTGGGAGCGGGAATTTTATGAGTATACTCGGGATAGCCGCGGGGGGGATATCAGGCTGGGTCATCCCTTGCGGTGGGAATATACCCGTCTGTTGTGGATGTATCGATTTGAAAATGTCAATTTAACCGACATGGTGGCAAACGCCTCGCCGGTGTTGCTGGAAGCCGCTAAAATTCATAATACCAGCTCTACTTCGCTGACTATCCGCCGTGACTCTCGGGACGCCATTTTTACCCCCACTCGTGGGTCCGACAATAGTTTTACCGCTGAATTGGCCGGGTTGGGCGGCGACGCCGCCTTCACGCGTTTTGTGGCGGATTCCGGGTGGTATTATCCTTTATTTTGGGGGACTGTGGGTGTTATCCACGGTCGATTGGGATATGTTCTGAAAAACAGTTGGGGTGCCTTGCCAGCCTATGAAAAATTTTACCTGGGCGGTATTGATTCGATTCGCGGTTTCAAATACGCTGAAATCAGTCCCCGCGATCCTGTAACCAATGACCGCATCGGCGGTGACAAATTCCAATTTTTCAACTTCGAATTCCGCTACCCCTTATACAAAAAAGTCGGCCTGACCGGATTGGTGTTTGTCGATACCGGCAACGTCTACGGTTCCGGCGAATCGTATCTGAGTAGCATGCGAACTAGCGTCGGTACGGGTATCCGCTGGTATTCGCCTATGGGACCGCTACGCGTCGAGTGGGGTTATAACCTCAACCCCAAACCCTGGGAGCGGCGCAGCAACTGGGAATTCTCAGTGGGTGGCAACTTCTGACGATTACTGTCTTAGCTCTGATGGGAAAATGGCTTTTGCCATAGAGAAAATAAGTTTCGAGCTTCGAGAAAAAAATGACTGCAGCACAGATTAGAAAATCTGTGCTGCCGGCAAATGATTTGCCTGGTTTGCGGGTAATTGCATTAAAACAATGCTCTTAAAAACGGCGGGCGCGGCCAATGGCCGCCGCTGATGTTGAACATGGTCGATGAGCAAAAATTTGTATGAAAACAGTGAGCGGTGAGCAGAAAAAGCATTGTTGTGAGCAGCTGCCACAGCTCTTAAATGAAAGATGGTGGTGCAGGCTTTCCAGCCGGCACGCTGATGCACAGGCCAGGAGGCCTATGCCACCAATCATTTTTTCATATTTTGTGGTATTCTTTCGAACATGATGACTTTTGCAGGAATGACAATTTGTTTAACAGCGCAGTGATTTTTGAATCTGCCCGGTATGGCCTAAGGAAAAGACCTGTATATTGGTAGAACCTTATTTCTCAAAGATTTGCCAACAGATTCCCGCAAAGGGGCAAATATAATATCTCCATAAGGAGGAATGGATGAAATTAAAAGTATTTCAGCTGTGCACCACTCTGGTTTTAATTCTTAGCTTTGCTGCTGCCGCGCCAGCGGCTGATGTCAAGGTTGCCGTCGTTGATATGGCGGATGTGATTTTTAATTCTTCCGAGGGCAAGCGGGCTCAGGAGTCTATCAAACGCAAAGGCGAAGAGCTGGGCCGAGACCTTGAACGCCGCCGTACTGATTTTGGCCGCCAGGTGGAGGAGTACCAAAAGCAGGCAGCAGTCATGAAAGATGATGCCCGTAAAAGGAAAGAAGAGGAATTTGGCCGCAAGGAAGCGGAATTACGGCAAAAAGTCGGCTCCTCGCAGCAGGAAATGGCCAAATTGGAAGAAAAGGAATTGAAACCTTTGTACGATAAATTTAAACGGGTTATCGAGCAGATTTCCAAGGAGGGGAAATATTCCTTGATTCTCGATAAACGCGTGGTCATCGGCTTTGATCCTTCTGTTGATATTACCGAAAAAGTGAAAGATGCCTTTGGTCGTTAAATCTCTGTATGACTAAGACGCTAAAAGAATTGGCCCAATTGGTGGGAGGCGAATGTCGGGGCCCGGAAGACCTCCCTCTGAGCGGCATTAACGCCATCGATCAGGCCGGACCGCATGAGATCACCTTTGTGACGCGTCCGAAATTTGCCAGGCGGGTGGAACAGAGCCGTGCTGGGGCTTTTATTGTCTCACCCCACCTGGGCCATCTCGGACGCCCGTTGCTTATTACCGACGACCCATATCTGGCCTATGCCAAGATTGCCGAAGTTTTTGCCCCGCCCCTGTGGCGCTGGCCTGGCGTCAGCAACCAGGCCTACCTGGGAAATGCCTGTCGTTTGGGAGAGCAGGTGTCTATCGCTCCCTTTGTCTGGATCGGTGATAACGTCAGTCTGGGCGATCGCGCTATTCTCCTGCCTGGGGTGGTGGTCGGTAACGGAGTGAGTATCGGCGCCGACGTGGTGCTGCATCCCAATGTTACTATTCGCGACGGCTGCACCATCGGCAACCGGGTCATCATCCACGGTGGGGCGGTAATCGGCGCCGATGGTTTCGGGTTTGCTCCGGATCGAGAGTCCTTCCATAAGATCCCGCAATTAGGTTCCGTGGTGATTGAAGACGATGTGGAGATTGGGGCTAACTGCACCATCGATCGGGGAGCCTTGGGAGATACTCGCATCTGCCGGGGAGTGAAAATTGACAATCTCGTCCAGGTAGCCCACAACGTGGTAATCGGCGAAAACTCCATCATTGTGGCGCAGGTAGGGATTTCCGGTTCCACCCAGGTTGGACGGAATGTGATGTTGGCCGGACAGGTCGGCCTGGTGGGGCACATAACTATCGGTGATGGTGTGCGCATCGGCGCCCAGTCCGGCGTGTCAAATTCAGTCCCGGCCGGTCAGACGGTTATGGGCAGTCCGGTGCTGCCGCACGGAGAATTCTTGCGCATGATCACCGTCCAGAAAAAACTGCCAGAGATGTATAATCGCATAAAAGTGTTAGAAAAGCAGGTGGCCAAGCTGAGTTTGGCCCTTGCCAAGGAGTAATCTGCATGACGCAGCCTGATCAATTGGCCGTGGAAGACATCATGCACTATCTTCCACATCGTTATCCTTTTCTGCTTGTAGACCGGATACTTCAGGTAACGCCGGGAAAGTTCATCAAGGGCTTGAAGAACGTTACCCTGAATGAACCTTTTTTTCAGGGGCATTTTCCTGGTCGTCCGGTGATGCCCGGAGTTCTCATCTGCGAAGCCATGGCCCAGGTAGGAGGCGTCCTGGCCTATATGTCCACTCAGGCGCATCTGGAAAAGAAATTGTATTTTTTTGTCGGGATGGACAAAGTCCGCTTTCGGCGACCGGTGGTTCCTGGAGACCAGCTTATTATGGAGATGACTACCATCCGGGGCGGGAAAAAGGTCTGGAAGATGCTCGGCAAGGCGTTGGTCGAGGACAACGTCGTTGCCGAAGGGGAATTTATGGCCGCTTTGAGTCGGGAGGAGAGTCCTGCAGATGCCTGATGTTCATTCCAGTGCCATCGTTCATTCAGATGCCCAATTGGCCGCCGGGGTGAGCGTGGGGCCTTACAGCATCATCGACGCCAACGTTGTCATCGGAGCCGATACGAAGGTCGGTCCTCATGTCGTCATTCGGCCATATACCACGATTGGCGAGCGCTGTAACATCTTTCAGTTTGCCGTCATCGGCGAAATTCCTCAGGATCTGAAGTTTCAGGGTGAGGAAACCAGGCTTGTTATCGGCAACGACAATACTATCCGGGAATTTGCTACCCTGCACCGGGGTACCGCTGGCGGCGGCGGCCTGACCCAGGTCGGGGACGGCAATCTGCTGATGGCCTATACCCACGTTGCCCATGACTGCTCGGTGGGCAATCACGTCATCATGTCTAATGCTGCTACTCTGGCAGGACATATCTCAGTGGATGACCATGCGATTATCGGGGGGCTGTCTGCTATCCATCAGTTCTGCCAGATCGGAGCCTATGCCTTTGTCGGCGGCTGCTCGGCAGTGGCTCGGGACATTCCTCCCTTTTGCATGGCCATCGGCAACCGCGCCAAAATTGTCGGCCTTAATTTAGTCGGGTTAAAGCGGCACGGATTTACGAGTGCCACCTTAGAGGCGTTGAAATCTGCCTATGAAATCCTGTTTGCCTCCGGCTTGACCCTGAAAGAAGGAATAGTTCAGGTCCGGCAGCGGTTTCCGGCAGAGCCGGCCATCCACAAGATGCTGCAATTCCTTGAATCTTCAGAAAGAGGCCTGGCGCCTATTGATGTCCGGGAAAATCGGTCTCATCGCGGGAAAGAATAAATTTCCCCTGATATTTACCCAAGCTGCACAAAAACAGGGTCTAGAGGTAGTAGCGGTCGCCCATCATGGCGAGACCGATCCGGCCCTGGAGCAGATGGTCAGCGCCCTAAAATGGGTGTATGTAGGTCAGTTGGGGAAGATAATCCGATTTTTTCAACAGGCCGGCGTCAGTCAGGCGGTTATGGCCGGCGGCATTACCAAAGGCCGACTCTTCACCCACCTGAGGCCCGATTGGCGTGCCCTTAAGATTATCCGCCGGGTAGGTCAGGCCCGCGATGATGGCATCCTGCGGGCCCTGGCTGACGAATTGGAAAGTGAAGGCATTACCATTGTTTCGCCTACACTATTTCTAGAGGAACTGCTGGCTCCGGCTGGCGTTCTCAGCCGACGGCGGCCATCGGCTGGCGAGCAACGGGATATCCGGTTCGGCTGGTCTATCGCCAAAGAAATCGGCAAGCTGGATATCGGCCAGTGCGTCGTCGTCCGCCGCCAGGCCGTGCTTGCCCTGGAGGCCATCGACGGCACTGATGCTACCATCCGCCGGGGCGGTCTATTGGCCGGTGAGGGGGCGGTGGTGGTGAAAGTCAGTAAACCAGGGCAGGATTTGCGTTTTGATGTCCCGGCCGTAGGCGTGGAGACTATTCAGGTTATGAGGGAGGTCAAGGCGAGCGTTCTAGCCCTGGAAGCGGGCAAAACCCTTGTCTTTGATCGCGATGCCATGCTGCACTTGGCCGATCAGGCGAAAATTGCCGTTGTCGGCCTGAGCCTGTAATATTTATAGGTTCTCAGATATGGGTTGCTTGGGCCGAACACAAAATTCGTACCTTCCCGGTAGTTGTCAAATCGTGGTAAACCCGGAAGGTAGCGTCATCCTCAGGGGGGGCGAATACTAGATTTGCCCCAAACAACTGAAGTGTTATAAAAGAACAAAAAAGCCCGGGGGGTATGTGTTCTCCACCCCAGGCTTTTCTAGAGTGTGGACAGCCGATAGCGCCCTAGGCCCCCATGAAAAATTCCTCTTTCAGCAATGGCGGTTTGAACTCGATGACTCGGATCAACAATACCGGCGCAGTGGCATGGCTCACCACTTTTTCCGCGGTGCTGCCCAACACCCAGGCAACTTCACCCTTGCCGTGGGTGGCAAGGGCAATAAGATCAACATCATTGTCATCCGCATACTTGATGATTGCCTGGGCTGGCATACCTTGTAAATAGGCCCAGTTTACCGTCAGGCCTTTACCTTGCAGATCGCCGGTGACCTTTTGTAAGTACCGCTCTGAAGCCCGTTTATCATGTTCGGCTGCTGTCTGGAAAACCTCTGGGCTAGCCACTCCCGCCAGATCGATCCCGGAAGATCCTACCGTGATCAGAGTCACCTGGGCGCCACACATTTTTGCCAGTTCTTCTACCTGGGGCAGAATCTTTGCCGCCAGGTCCGAACCATCCAAAGGAACCAAAATCTTCTTAAACATGCCGTCCTCCTGCTGCGTAGGTAAGATTAGTAGTTAACCTCAATTCCTCGGTTCCCAAGATTCTCTTCTAAGAGGCCTATCAGGTTTGTATTGCTGTAGGTTTCCACCAACTCCAATAATACACCAACGGCACTTAAAAGGTAAACAACTTACGATTGCTTAATAACAGAAAATCATTCTTGACCTAAAGCATAATGTCAGAAGATACCGGTGTCAATGGAAATTATTCCTGTGAATTTAAAAAGTTTAGGGTTTCAGGGCAGGAGCCCGGCGGGTAGGGCACTGCCCACCAGTTAATTAATATCTCCCATCTCCTGTTCTTCTGCGGGTTCCCCGGGTTCCTCGATTGCTTTGTAGAGTTCACGCTGGAGGAGGCGGTGGTAGGCGGTAAAGCGGCGTTCGGAGGTATCAGCCTTGAGATGTTGTTCAAACATCTTGAGTTTGGCGTCAAGGTCATCCAAAAAATAGACCATCAGGGCCTCCCGGGTCTTGGGTGGAGTGGGTGAACCGAACTCCTGATAGCCGTGGTGGGATATTATAATATGTTCCAATTGCAGCAGCAGCTCCGGATCGGGAAACTCTATTGCTGTGGCTGTCTGCCGGATCATCTCCAATCCGAGGACAATATGCCCCAGAAGCTGGCCGACGGTGGTGTACTCCGGTGAGTAGGGCTTGGCCAGTTCCTTGAGCTTGCCGATGTCGTGTAAGATGGCCCCGGCCAGAGCTAGTTCCCGATTTATATCGGGGTAAAAAGCCGCCACCTGCTGCGCCAATCGGCCCACAAACCAGGTATGTTCCAGCAATCCTCCGAAATAAGCATGGTGGTTGTGACGGGCCGCAGGGGCTGCCTGCCACGCCTCGGCATGATCAGACATCAGACGTTGGACCAGATCCCGCAGCGGCCCGGTCAGGTGCTCTTGCACTAAATCCTCCAACTCTCCCCACATCTGCTGCCGGTCATATGCGGTGCAGGCGTGGAGCAGGGAGGCATCAAAATCTTTGGCCTCTTTTTTGACCTGTAAAATCTGCTCCAAGGTCCAGATTTTCTTAATGTTAAGTTGTAATTCGCCGTTATACGATTCAACTCTCCCCACCACTCCCACATAATCCCCGGTCTGGAAAGAACCCGGGAATTCCTGGCGCACATTCGACCAGACCTTGCAGGGGATAGCCCCGCTTTTATCGGCCAGCACCATCGCTAGATAAGGCTCCCCTTTGCGAGTCAGACGTTCCTCGACTTGCCGCACGATAAAAAACTGCTGGATATCTATTCCTTCTTTCAGGTTGACCACAAATTCATGGGCCATGTTGGGAGTCTCCTTTTTTACAACCGAGCCGATTTAAGGCCACAGGTTTTCCTCAGGTTCATGCCTGCGGCTGAATAGACAACCGGGGAAACTTCTTTTCAACCTGCAACCGGGGAACCGGTCGGCAAGAAGAATGGACAGGTTATCGGGGTGGTCCGAAGAATGCTTCTTGACATCTAACTCTGCTATAATTAACTTAAAATAATAACTTAGCCGATAAGTTATTAACCCGGTGTAAATGACAATAAGCCCTTTCAACCTGGAATAGCGATCTCTTGCAATTATGCGCTCAAGGAAAGAGTGGGAATTTAATCTATTACCCCCGGAACGAGCGGTATCGCGACGGCAAGGAGGTTCTCCAACTGTCCCCGAAAGGATTTTTAGTTATTGATTCCTGGCCGAAGGACCCTTGGAAAAGCAATATATTTTGAGTTATCACATAGATGTAGGTAACAGAATCTGTTCTCCAAACTTGAAATGCGGCAGTCTGACCTGCCCACGTCAAACTTCGTTATAGTTAATAATTGATTGTCGCAAAAATTATTTTGATAAAAAAAAATTTTTATGATAGTATCACTCTTTATTGCTTACTGAAGCTTCCAGCGGAGGTTACGAAAAATCTCTCATGGATAGAGATTATATAGACAAAATTATCCACTTGGGGAAGGAAAAAGGCGGCTACCTTACCTACGACAACCTGAATGAGCTGATCCCTTCGGATATCATTGATCCCACTGAGATTAAAGAGGTCTTTGATTCCCTGCAGGAGGAGGAGATTGAGGTAGTCGACAGTATTGAGGACGTCTCTTACCCCAGTATGGAACTGACTGAAGAGACCGGGGAAGCGGAGATTGAAGAGGCCTTCGATACTGAAGAGGTGCCAGAGCAGGAGGGTATCGTCGCGGCCTATTTCCGGGAGATGTTGCGGTATTCGGTTCTCACCCCTGAGGAAGAGAAAGAGTTGGGCCGCATCATCAAAAATGGCCAGGAAACCATCCTCAGGTTGGTGAGTCTGGTTCGCTCGGATCATGAAGAGGTCTGTTATCTGCAGTCCAAGGTACGGGATTGGTTCCAAAACGAGGAAAAAACGGCTCAAGCCAAGGAAAAGCTCTTCCGTTTCATTAATCGGACTTTAAAGGAAGTTTTACGGCATTATCCCAACGCTGAAGAAATCAAGCAGTTGGCCAAAAAGATTAGAGAGAAAGAGAATGAAGTGGTGCGGGCGCGTGATGAAATGATCAAAGCCAACCTGCGTTTGGTGGTGAGTATTGCCAAGAAATACCTGCATCGCGGCCTGAGTTTTTCCGATCTCATTCAGGAAGGCAATCTGGGTCTGATGAAGGCCGTTACGCGCTATGATTACACTACCGGCTATCGACTGAGCACCTTCGCCTCCTGGTGGATTCGGCAGACCATAACGCGGGCGATTTACGATAAGACCCGCACTATCCGGATTCCGGTGCATCTCCAAGAGATTCGCAATCGCTGCTACCGGGCTTTTTATGATCTGCTCAAGGAGTTGGGCCGCGAACCGTTGCTCAAAGAGATTGCCGAGCGCTCTGGTGTGCCGGAAGATAAAATTCTCGTAGTGACTAATTTATCTGATGAACCCATCTCCCTGGAGACCCCTGTGGGAGATGAAGGCGACCGGTTAGGAGATTTCATCCGTAACGATCAGGCGATTTCTCCTTTTGACTCAATCATCAGTTCAGAGTTGTCTGAAAAAACGGATGCTATATTGTCGACCTTAACCCCCCGGGAAGAAAAGATCATGAAGATGCGTTTCGGTATCGGGGCGGAAGTAGAACATACTTTGGAGGAAATCGGCCGGGAATTTAAAGTTTCGCGGGAGCGCATCCGTCAGATAGAAAAGAAAGCCCTCAAGCGTCTCAAACATCCCACCCGGAAAGCTACTCTGGAGGATTTCCTGGAGTAAACGATGGTTTTTTCATTCTGTATGGCACCGATTGCTTGTTAGAGGGAGGGATAACTCCATGACAGTCATGGACGTCGATAAGATGGCGGAACTTAAAGAACGCCTGTTAGAACGCAAACGCAAGCTCTGGCGGGAAGTTAAAGGCCAGATCAAGAGTGGTTTAGGAGAGAGCTATCAAGATCTGTTGGCCACCGCCCGGGACGAGGAAGACCAGGCTCAAGTGAGCCTTTTGGAAGAAACGCAGTTTTCCCTCATAGAACCGAAACGTCAGGAGCTGATAGCCATCGAGGAGGCCCTGGAGCGTCTGGAGGGCGGCACCTACGGTGAATGCGAGGTCTGCGGCAAGCCCATTGAGCCTCGTCGCTTGGAAATTATGCCCCAGACGACGCTCTGCCGCGACTGCCAGTCTCAGAGAGAAAAAATCGCTAAGGCTGGCCTACGTTAACCCTCAGCCAACAACCTCAGGACGATTGGTTGCATATTTTCTCCTGATGCTGTTGGCTTTCTATTTTGCCGTTACAGAAAAACCGTCGGTTGGATTTGCCTATGAAGAAGAAGAAAACCATTTCAACGTCTTCCGCCCCCGGCACGGTTACCCCGGCTCCGATCCCTGTGGGTCCGGTGCGCTATGACATCTCCCGGCTCACCGATGATGATCTGTTCATTTTTAACGAAGGTAATCATTTCCGGCTCTACGATAAATTTGGGGCGCACTGTATGGAGGCCGACGGTGTCCGGGGGGTGTATTTTGCCGTTTGGGCGCCAGATGCCGAGCGCGTTCTGGTCATCGGGGATTTTAACGGTTGGCACAAAGAATCGCACCCCTTGGGTTCCCGCGGGCAATCGGGCATCTGGGAGGGTTTTATCCCAGGGGTAGTGAAAGGGGCAAAGTACAAATATTATATCCATTCCCGCTACAACGGCTACCGGGTGGAGAAGGCCGACCCCTTTTCGGTATTTTATGAGGGTCCGCCTCGCATGGCCTCGATCATCTGGGAACTGGATTACGCCTGGGGCGATCAGGATTGGCTGGCCGAGCGCCATCGCCGCAACTCTTTGAAGAGCCCCATATCTATTTACGAGGTGCATCTGGGTTCCTGGATGCGGATCCCCGAGGACGCCAATCGTTCACCGAGTTATCGGGAGATCGCTCCCAAACTGGCCCACTATGTCCAAGAGATGGGTTTCACCCACGTAGAATTTCTGCCAGTCATGGAGCACCCCTTCTATGGTTCCTGGGGCTATCAGACCACCGGTTATTTTGCCCCCACCAGCCGCTATGGCAATCCCCAGGATTTCATGTATCTGGTAGACCTGCTGCACCAGCGCGGTATCGGGGTCATTTTGGATTGGGTGCCGTCTCACTTTCCGGCCGATGAACACGGTCTGGGTTACTTCGATGGCACGCATCTTTACGAGCACGCCGATATGCGCAAAGGCTTCCATCCGGACTGGAACAGTTATATCTTTAATTATGGCCGCAATGAGGTCCGCAGCTTCCTCTTGAGCAGCGCTTTCTATTGGCTGGATAAACACCACGCCGACGGTCTCAGGGTAGACGCCGTGGCTTCCATGCTCTATCTGGACTATTCCCGCGAAGAAGGGGAGTGGATTCCCAATATCTATGGCGGCAAGGAGAATATCGAGGCCATCTGGTTTCTGCGCAAGTTCAATGAAGAGGTCTACAAGAACTTTCCTGACGTGCAGACTATTGCAGAGGAATCCACCGATTGGTCCATGGTCTCCCGCCCGACCTACCTGGGCGGTTTGGGCTTCGGGCTGAAGTGGGACATGGGCTGGATGCACGACACCTTACAATACCTGACTCATGACCCCATTCACCGGCGTTATCACCACAATACCATCACCTTCCGCATGCTCTACGCCTTCACCGAAAACTTTGTGCTGCCCCTTTCGCATGACGAAGTGGTGCATGGCAAGGGTTCCTTGATTCACAACCTGCCGGGCGACTATTGGCAGAAATTTGCCAACCTGCGCCTGCTCTTCGGCTATATGTATGGCCAGCCGGGGAAAAAGCTCCTGTTTATGGGGATGGAGTTCGGCCAATGGAATGAATGGTACCATGAAACCAGCCTTGACTGGCATCTGCTGGACTTTCCCAGCCATGCGGGCGTACAGCGTTGGCTGGCCGACCTGAACCGGACCTATCGGCAGCAACCCGCCCTTTATGAAGTAGATTTCAACTGGACCGGCTTTGAATGGATCGACTGCAATGACGTGGACGCCAGCGTCATCACCTTTCTGCGCCAGGGCCAGCGTCCCGAGGATGTTGTCCTGGTGGCCTGCAATTTCACGCCGGTGCCCCGCTTTAACTACCGCACGGGCGTTCCTCACGGCGGCTTCTGGAAAGAATTACTCAACAGCGACGCCCTCGAGTATGGGGGCAGTGGCTTGGGTAATGCCGGCGGCCTCTACGCCGACCCCTGGCCGCATCACGGACGCCCGTTCTCTCTCAACCTGACGTTGCCGCCATTGGCGGTGGTCTTTTTAAAAGTGGCTGGCTAATCATTATGAACCCTTTCACCTGGCGTTGGGGGGGCGAATAACCCCCCCCTGATGAGCATGCGGCAGGAACTACGATTTTCCCTTGCTGGCCTCACTGGCGCCACAGATGCAATCCGCCACGGCCTTGGCAAAACCCTCTTCAACCGTCTCTATAGTCGTAGATCCCCCATAAATCCCGCCCCAAGCAAATCTCTTGGAAGCTTCGTATCTGCATAAGGTTTCGCTAGAGGAGCTGTCGCAGATACTCACGTCGGCGTTGATTTTTATCTGACCCAAGCCCGCCAGCATGGCCCTTGCAAAGGCGTTGCCTTTATCATACTGGGTGATGTTAACGATGGCCCGCAAAGTGGCGGGATCGTCGCCGCCTTCGTTAACACCTTTAAATCTGGTAGGATAATCTCTTTTCACCGCCGCAATAATTTGCATTAAAATTCTTTCTTTTTCGGAGGCGGTTATCTGTATGTTATCGTTGTTTTTAATCTCTATCAGCACCTTTTCATACTTTCCCAGGGAGACATCAGTTTGCAGAGGGGCAACCGCTGAGACCGAACCTTTGCTGCTGGCACAACCGGCACAATAGAGACCGAGAAGAAACAATCCAACCGAAACCGCAACCAACTTAGAACTTTGCTTTTGCATGGCCAACCCTTCCTTTCAAAAAGATGAACGCCAGAACAACCACCAATAACCCCAAAACCAATCCACCGCGATAAATACCGGCCCCAACGGCGAGAACACAGATGATTCCCCAGAAAAGGTTCTTTATGTTTTTTGACATGGATTTTTCCTGCCAGGATGGTCAAAGAGAGGCGCTCGGGTACCTGGATATGAATGCCTGAAGAGGAAGGAAGGCTTTGCGGCTACCATCTTTTTGGCACCTGAGGAAGATTATGGCAAATTGTATTTTACGTAATACTTCAGCTACCTGAGAAAATAGATCAAGGAATGGTGGGCGGTGACCACCCTACAGCACTACAGCGCCGACAGGCCCACCCCTAGGGGAGAATCTTGTATTCGCCCCAAACAACTGAAGTGTTACGATTTTACTACTTATGCAACTTTGCTTTCCACTAACACAATTATAATATATTGTCACTAAAAAAAATGAGGGTTTTCACCCGCATTTTTCACCAGATGTTGAAGTTTTTATCTTTCCATTGCTGGTAGACGGGCTTTCTAGCCTGTGAAACAATCATTTCCTAACTGCGGCGGCATGCGCTGCGCTTTCCCGTCCTACCGGCTATTTTCTATGTAACTATTATTCTTTAAAATCGCCCGCAAACTATGAAAATCATTTGGCGGTGGCACAGGCTTCCAGCCTGTGTAAAAGTTATTTCTTTATTAATCCGAAACTCGGAATTTAAAACTCGAAACTCTTTTCTTGCCAATCTCCTGTGAAGCTTCAAAACGTGATCTTAAGTGCAACGCGGTTTTATCACAAGCCATTATCCATCGGCTTGTTCTCCAGTCTTGGGAGGGTAAACCAAAATGTGCTTCCCTGGCCCGATTGGCTTGAAAGACCTATTTCTCCACCATGGGCTGCAATGATATTTTTGGCCAGGGCCAGACCCAAGCCAACACCTTTCCAGCTACTACCGGAAACCTGAAAATACTTTTCGAAGATCTGGGACTGATATTCCAGCGGAATGCCTTCACCGGTATCTTTTATTTCAATCCGTAGGAACTCTTTTTCAGGAAGGACCCGGATTTCGATGGAGCCGCCGGCTGGCGTATGTCGGATGGCATTAGTGATCAAATTGGCAAAAACCAGTTCCAAACGCTCGGGATCGGCAAAGACCTCTTCATCAAAAGGAGGATAGACGCAGGCCAGATCAAGTCCCTGCTCCTCGGCTAGAAGGCGGTGCTGGTCGATAATGTTCTTGATGATGGAGAAAATCCGGATCACCACCCGCCGCAGTTCAATCTTGCCGGATTGGAGGCGGACCAGATTCAGGATGTCATCCACTAGGTTTTGCAGCCGTTCACAATCCTCCCGGGCAGCATAAATCAGGTCAAGCTGCTTTTCCGTCATCGCACCGGCCAATTGATCCAGCAAAATGTGAATGGCCAGATGTAACGAAGTCAAGGGCGTCCGGAATTCATGGGCAAAAGTAGCGACCAGGCTTTTGCTCATGGCATCCATTTTGCTCTGGGGAGTAACGTCCCGGAGAATCAGACTGACGCTGGCCAAGTTGCCGTTTTGATCATACACCGGTACAGCCAGGGGCAGCACCGAGCGTTCCCCCTCGGGTGCATGTATGTTTACCGCATCTTCCAGGTCCGAAGGCCGATACGCCCCCTTACCGGCCAGCACATATTTTCTGGCCTTCTTGATGGCGGTAGTCAATACGGGTTCCGGATTTTGCCCGGTTTCCTCACAAGAGCCGGATAAAATCGGGCCAAACCACGCTTCGGCAATACGGTTGGCGCCCAGAATTTTTCCCTCCAGGTTGGTAGCCAAAACCGGATCGGGAAGATTGTCGATGGCAGCCTGGGAAGCTTGTTGGGCCTGGAGCAATTCCCCTAAAGAACTCCGGCGATAACGATCCAGGCTGTCGGTCATCGTGTTGAATTCCTGGGCTAACAGGGCAATCTCATCAGACCCCTCAACCCGGGCCCGGACCGCCAGATCACCCTCCTTGATCCGGCGAGCGGTTTGAGTCAGAACCGAAAGGGGTCTGATAATCCTGGTGGTCAATACGCTAGAGGCAAAAATGCCAGCCAGGGCGGCGACCAGGGCGGCGAAGGTAATCAATCTCTCCAGGCGCTGGGAAACCTGGCGCACTTCATCGCTTTTTCTGATCATGGCATCCTGGTTCAGGGAGAGAATATGGTCCGCACCCTCTTTGATGGCAAGAAATTTAGGGAAAAGATCGGAGAAAACACGATCCCTCAAAGCCTCGTTTGACGTTTCCTGGATGAAGTTCTCATAGGCTGTCAAGTAATCCCGCCAGCGGGCGGCCAAGGCGTTAGAGACCTCTCGTTCCCCTTTTTCGGTGATATTCCTTACTTGCACCGCCAATTCTTCTTCAAAAACCTTGCGGTTGCTGAGGGCCAATTGCTTTCCCTGCTCCCGCCGTCCCAAAGCGATAAAGAGAGCGGCTGAATCCATACGCTCGATGGCTTCCTTCATGCGCTGGGCGGCCAGGACGCTCCGATAGTTGTCGTGGAGGATTCTTTCCGAATGGGACCCCAACTGGCCGATGGTGGCGACGGCAACGATGCCCAGCACCAAGAGGGCCAGGGCCAGGGGAACCTGGGCTAACAGGAGTTTGGTTTTCAGGAGCATGCCGTCTTACTCCTCCTCTTCGAAAGAGATAACATGGACATCAAACCCCGCAGCCTCATCGATGATCCGGTGAGACACGGAACGGCCCAGGAGTTTTCGCCACCAGGGTTGCTGGGAGCGGCCGATGACAATGTGGCCGACGCCATGGGAACGGGCAAAGTCGAGGATGGCCGGAACCGGGTCCTTGGCCTGGAGGCGGATAACCTCGGCGCCCAATTCCCGGGCCTTTTGAAAGTTTTCCAAAAGATGGCGTTGGGTTTCGGCTTCGATCTGGGTTGGGGCTTCGCCTGGGGTTTCCACATACACCACAAACCAATGGGTATTGAGACGACCGGCCATGCGGGAGCCTTTCCGGAGAAGCGTTTTGGCCCGGGGAGAGGCCGAAGCCATGCAGACCATGACCCGTCCCAAGGTCCTAAGGGAGACTCTGTCTTGAAGTTTCAATTCCTCAGGACCGGAGGGCTGCCGCCGGCCCAGGCTCTCGGCCACCTCCAGGAGCGCCAGTTCCCGCAACGTAGAGAGGTTGGCGATCCGGAAAAAATGCTCCAAGGCCCAGGGAATCTTGTCCCGGGTGTAGATTTTACCGCTCTTCAGGCGTTCCATGAGGTCGTCCACCGACAGATCCACGGTGACCACCTGATCGGCTTCCTTAACAAAGGTATCGGGGATAGTTTCCCGGACCACCACCCCGGTTACTCGTTCGATGAGGTCGTTGAGACTCTCCAGGTGTTGGATATTAAAAGCGCAAATGACGTTGATGCCTGCCTCGGTAATTTCCAGAATATCCTGATAGCGTTTCCGGTGGCGGCACAAGGGTACATTGGTATGCGCCACCTCGTCCACGATGGCAATTTCCGGGCGCCGGGCCAAGACCGCGTCCAGGTCCATCTCTTCCACCGTGATGCCCCGATAGACAAACTGCTTCCGGGGAATGACCTCGAGATCGCCGATCAACTCTGCGGTTTCCGCCCGGCCATGGGGCTCGATGTAGGCCAGGACCACATCCACGCCGCGCAGCTTCAGGGCATGGGCCTCTTTGAGCATGCGCACGGTCTTGCCCACGCCGGCGGCAAAGCCGAGGTAGATTTTCAGCCGGCCGCGCTTGGCGCGTTCCAGCAGGTCCAGGAAGTCTTGGGCGCGGTTGGTAGTGGGGTTCATAGTTTAAACCAAGTCAAGGCCTGCCAAACTGCCGATCCAGGGCCAGGTTCAAAAGAAGAACATTTACCCGGGGTTCTCCCAGAACTCCCAGGGTCCTCCCTTCCAGATTTGCTTTCACCACGGTGGTGAGACGCTCCGGGGCCACTCCCCGGGCTTTGGCCACCCGAGGCACCTGCCACAACGCTCCTGCCAAGGAGAGGTGCGGGTCCAGGCCGCTGGCGGAGGCCGTCACCAGTTCTGCCGGGACCGGAAAGTCGGCTTCGGGATTGTTTTTCTTTAAATCTTCTAAGACATTTATAGCACGATCCCGCAGCTTCTGGGAAGTGGGGCCTAAATTGGAGCCACCCGAAGCGGTTGGGATATACGCATGCCCTCAGGCGGCAGTGCGGGGGGAACTATCCATAAATATTGGAAGCTTCTCCTCACTGCTGGGGTATGTTATTTAAATCAGGAGCATTTTAATAGTATTAAAGCCTGACTTGGACCCCGAGTTCCACCACGCGGTCGGATGGGATGCCGAAATATATGGTAACGTTCCAGGAGTTCCTGGAAAGGAAGGCGAACAGTCCTTTGCGCCAGCTAGACATGCCGCCATCCCCGTTGGTGATCAGGGTTTCCCGGCCCACGTAAAAAGTGGTGGAAAACTCGTCCAGTTCCAGGCCCTGTTCAGTGGCGATCTCCATGATTTTCGACATGTTGGGGGTCTCCATGAAGCCGTAGGTTGCTATCACCCGGTAGAAATCCTGGCCCAAGGCGGTGATGACCAGCCGCTCTTGCCGGGAGACGAAAGGTGTATTGGCGGAAACGATGGACATCAAGACCACCTTCTGGGGCAGGGCTTCGATGTGTTTCAGAAGGTGCAGTAGGGTAATGGGGACCCCCACGGGGGAAATGGAGAGAAAGGCGCCGGTCCTGGGGGTGCGGACCAGTTTGTAGGTCTTGATGTCTCTCAAGATAACCTCCACGGGAACCCTGGCGTCCTCATAGCGCTTAGCCAGGAGACTCCGGCCGTCCCGCCAGGTAATCATCACAATGGCCAGCAGTACCGCCACAGATACGGTAAACCAGCCGCCATCCACAAACTTCAGCATGTTGGCGCCGAAATAGGCGAGATCGAAAAAGATGAAAACCCCCACGGGGAGGAGTACTTTCCACCGTGGCCAGTTCCAGTTATAACGGGCCACATAATAGTAGATAACGGTGGTGATGCCCATGGTGCCCGTGACGGCGATGCCGTAGGCCGCCGCCAAACGGCTCGATTCCTGGAAAGCGATCGCCAGCCCCAAACAGCCGATCAACATCCCGGTGTTTACCCACGGCATATAAATCTGCCCCTTGGTCTCCCCAGAGGTGTGGACAATATGGAGCCTGGGTAAATAACCGATCTGGATGGCCTGCTGGGTGAGGGAATAGACTCCGGAAATCATGGCCTGGGAGGCGATGACGGTGGACGCCGTGGCCAGAACTACCATGGGATACAACAGGAACCGGGGGACCAACTCATAGAAAGGATGGTAAGTTGCTTGGGGGTTTTCCAGGAGCAGGGCGCACTGCCCCAAATAGTTGAGCACGAGCGCCGGAAAGACAATGGTCAGCCAGGAAAGTTGGATGGGCCCCCGGCCAAAGTGTCCCAGATCGGCATACAAGGCTTCACCTCCGGTGATGACCAACACCACAGCTCCCAATACCACCATGCCGTGCAACTGGTTGGCGGCAAAAAAGGCCACCGCATGGCCGGGGTTCAGGGCTACCAAGACCTCGGGGCGCCTGAGTATCTGCATCAGACCTAAACTCGCCAGGGAAAAGAACCACAGCAGCATGGTGAGTCCGAATACCTTGCCCAAGCGCGCCGTCCCCTGCCGCTGGATCATAAATAGGCCGATCAGGATAGCGCAGGTGATGGGCAAGACATAAGCTTCGAACGCCGTGGTGGCGACGTTTAACCCTTCCACCGCCGAAAGCACGGAGATGACCGGAGTGATAAGGCCGTCGCCATAGAGCAGGGCTGCCCCGAAAATGGCCAGCAGGGAAAGATATTTGACCGTTTTTAGTGAAACCAGCTTGCCCCCTTTTCGCAAAAACAGGGCGGTCAGGGCATAGATGCCGCCTTCACCTTCATTGTCAGCTTTAAGAATAAAGGTTACATACTTGATGGTTACCACAATGGTCAGTGACCAGAAAATCAGGGACATGACGCCTAGGATGTTGGCTCGGGTAACTTCTATGGCATGGAAGCCGTGAAAGCATTCCTTGATGGCATACAGAGGGCTGGTGCCGATGTCGCCGTAAACTACCCCCAGGGCCCCTAACGCCATGACGAGAGTTTTACGCCGGTCTCGCTTTTCAAGTTGAATGTCAGGTAGACGCCCGGCCGATGTGGCGGAATGGGGGGACTGCGAGGGCTTCTCGTCGTCACGGAAAGCAATACTCATGAGAACAATTCCTTAAAAATGCTCCGGCCACAGCAGCGCATAAAGCAAATATATGAGGAGCATCAGGGAAATAAGGCTGCCGATAAGATATTCCCATGTCATGTTGTTCTCCTACAACCTCTCAGCCAGCAGCACATACCCCCACGAGAGAATCAAGAAGATAAAAATTCCACCGAAAACAGCTAAGTCTAGCATAGCTTTCCCTTTTATTTGCAATTCGATTCCATAAACCCTTAAAACAGCTATTAGTAATAGTGCAAAGATTAGACCGGGAACGAAAAGAAGAATAGAAAAGTTATTTCAATAGATTACAAATAGAAAGTCGGAGGCGAGAATTGCAAAATGCAAGATTTCCCGGAGAGGATATTGCAATATGCGGTAGTTGGGCGGTAAAAGACTCTAATCGAACTTGGACGTTTAGCTTTCTTCGTCGTATTTTTTCCGTCTGCGCCAGAGGGTGGAGGAATCGATGCCGAGAATGTGAGCTGCTTCCTCTAACGTGGTGGTCCGCGCCAGGACTCGGAGGATATGCTCCCGATCGATACGTTCCAGGGTATAATCACCGCCCAAAACCGGCGCCGCCGATATTTGGGAGGCAATGTTCTCTGGGAAAGCCCCCGGCTCAATGACTTGGGAAGGCCAGAGGATCATGGCCCGCTCCATGACATTGCGCAGTTCCCGAATATTTCCCGGCCAGGAGTAAGAAAGAAGGGCGTTCAGGGCTGAAGAAGAAAGTTCGGGGGTAGGTCGCCTAGTCTGGCGGGCAAAAAAATCCAGGAACCGTCGGGCCAGCATCGGGATGTCCTCCCGGCGCTCTCTAAGCGGCGGGATACTGATTTGTACGGCGTTCAGGCGAAAAAACAAGTCTTCCCGGAACCGGCCAGCCTTGACTTCTTCTTCCAGATTCCGATTGGTGGCCGCCACCACCCGCACATCTACCCGGCGAGTGCGATTTTCCCCCAGTCGTTCGAACTGCTTTTCTTGGAGCATCCGTAGGAGCTTGGCTTGTAAACCTAAAGAGATCTCACTCACTTCATCCAGAAATAAGGTTCCCCCGTGCGCGGCTTCCAACCGCCCTTCCCGGTCCCGAGTGGCGCCAGTAAAAGCCCCTTTTACATGACCAAACAACTCACTGGCCAGGAGCTCCTCGGAAAGGGTAGGACAACTGACCAGCACAAAGGGACCTCCGGCGCGCCGGCTTTGGGTGTGCAGCCAGCGGGCGATAACTCCTTTGCCGGTGCCGTTCTCGCCCAGAAGCAGCACCGAAATCTCGGTCGGCGCCACCTTCTCCACCAGGTCCAGCGTCGCCTGCATCTTGACGGATGCCGTTGCCAAGATCACCTCCGGGACGGCTTCACGGAGATGCGCCTGGAGCTCTTCCACCTGACGATAGAGATTGAGACGTTCGGCCAGCCCATCTACCACGTGCTTGATCTGAGCCGGTGACAGCGGTTTGGGAAGATAGTCCCTCGCTCCCCGTTTGATGGCTGCCACGGCGGTATCAATGGTGGCGTAGGCGGTAATCATCACTACGGCTAGACGAGGGTTGACTGACAGGAGTTTAGGAAGAAGTTCCAGGCCGCTGATCTCCCTGAGCCGGAGATCCAGAAAGGCAAGATCAAAAGGCTGGCTCTCCAGGGCGGAAAGAGCCGCGCCAGCCGTAGCCACCGTCAAGACCCGGCAGCCCATCCCTTCCAGATAAGCCGCGAGCGCCACGCGGATGTTCTTTTCATCATCGATAACCAGGACTTGAAGCGGGTGAACACTGGGGGGCTTGATCGAATATGACGTATCCATGGATATTCTTTTAATTTTTCGATTCTCCCGGCCAAAATGCGTCTTCCAACCATTTCGACTGGCGGATACAATCCAAAGCGGCCACTTAAAGAGAAAGCGTTGCCGAATACTTTATCATAAAAAAGTGGCCGGTTAAGTCAAGGGTGAAGTAATCTTTCTAATTCCAGGCGATAAGAGTCGTAGACGAGTTGATCTGGTGCAACAATTTATTTAGTTTTTCTTCTCCATGCCGGGAATTACCCTGCTGAACCGCGACCAGAGAGCGCAACGTGTCAAGAGCCTTTCCTGCGGCCAAGGTCTGCCGGGCCTGTTCCACCGCAGCAGGCCAGGATGGAGCCAGATTCAACAGATAGAGCACTGCGGCGGCGTTGGCGGCCAGAAAGTCGGCGGCGGCACCATTGGTTCCGGCGCTTAACACCTTGAGGAGAGCCAGGGCATTCTGGTAAGTATCACCTTGGGCAGCAATTTTTTCATAAGGATATCGCCGCAGACCCAGGTCTTCGGGTTCGAGGACATATTCGGTTATTTGATCATGGCGCAGCTCTACTACCAGCGTAGGACCGCAGACCGAGACTTCATCCATCCCCTGATCCGGCTCATGCTGATCGCTCTGGCCGTAGAGGCCCAAGGCCCCCGCTAAGCCGATCTCCCGGCAGATATTGACCAATTGACGCGCCAAATCAGCGCTATAGGCCCCGATCACCAGGTAGCGGGTAGGGCGGCAGGGTAGGAGGAGCGGACAGGCCAGATTGAAGATGGTCCGAAAACGCATCACCGCGATCAAACGTCCCCATCCGGAGCGCAGGAACCTTTCGCCGGGGATGTAACAGAGGCGGTGGGCTGTCAGGGCTTGGGCCGCCTGAGACAAAGGGGCCTTGAGGTCGACTCCGAAGGTCTCAAAGATATCGGAGGCGCCGCTGACACCGGTGGCGGCCCGGGCCCCCTTTTTGGCCACATAGGCTCCGGCCGCCGCCGCCAGGATGGCGGCGCCGCTGGAGGCATTGAGGGTCTTGAGATAATCCGAGCCGGTGCCAACGATATCGGCGCAGGGACCTGGGAGGGGAGGATCGATGGTTTCCACGTCATAATCCATCTGGGCCTCCCAGGCACCGGCAATTTCGTCCAGGGTAGGAGATTTTGCCATGTGCGCCGCCAGAAAAGCTCCCTGTTGCAGGTCTGGCTGCTCGGCCAGGAGAATCTGGCGGTAAAGCTCTTTGGTCTCTTCCCGGCTCAGGTGTTGGCCCTGGGCCAGCTCGGTAATGGCCCGGCCAAAGCGGCGTAGCTCTAATTCATCATAATTCTTGGGATTATTCATAAAATAACTCCGAGTCAGGTACATTCGATGACCACTTTTAGCCCCCGGCGGCTCTGCACGAGCTCGAACCCCTCCTCCACCCGGTTTAGAGGAAGGCGGTGGGTAATCAGACGATCAACGCGGATGCGTCCCTTGGCCATGAGTTCCAGGGCCAGGGCGTTCTGCCGGGAGGTGCAGCCGTAGGCGCCTACCAGAGAAGCTTCCAGATAATGCAACCGGTTGAGGTTTACCGGATGAGTTTCTACCTCCTTGGGCAGACCCGAGTAAAGACACAGACGGCCTCGTTTCGCCAGTACCGCCAAACCCCAGTCAAAAGCCTCCAAAGAGCCACAGGCTGGAATCACCACCTCCACTCCCTTGCCGGCCGTGGTCTCCAAAATGGCGGTTACCGGATCTTCCTGGAAAATGTCCAACAATAGATCGGCCCCGGCTTGGACTGCATCCTGCAAGCGTCCGGGATCATTTTCTACCAGGATTATCCGGGAAGCTCCCCGCAACCGCGCCACCTGGACCTGCAGCCAGCCCTGGGGACCGGCCCCCCAAATGGCAACCTGGTCCCCCATGCCAACCCTGGCCAGTTCCTGGGCGTTCAGGCAGCAGGCCAAGGGCTCGGCCAGGGCGGCAAGGTCAAAGGCTAGAGCGTCAGGCAGGTGCGATACCGCCCCCTGGTGCACACCGGCGGCGGGAACGGCGACGAACTCGGCCAAACCGCCGTCGTGGTGAAAACCGATAATCTGCATAGCCTGGCACATGTTCGGAGCGCCCTGTAGACACCAGCGGCAGCGGCCACAGGGCAATCCCGGAGCCACCTGCACCCGGTCACCCACCTGAAAGTCAGATAAATCATCGGAAACGGCGGCAATTTCTCCGGCGAGCTCATGCCCCAGGATGCGAGGCAACAGCAGGTCACGATGTCCCCGCTGCCACATCTTGACGTCGGTGGCGCAGAGCGAGCAGGCGCGCACTTGTATGAGGAGACCGCCGCTCGGGCAGAGAGGGCGAGAGACCTCGGTGATCGCTAAATCTTTGGGTCCCCGGAGGACCGCTGCTAACATCTGATCAGCCATTTTTCCACCTGTAGCGTTTGCCAAATCTTTTCCTATTTTATTGTCTTGACTTAGCGGTTACCCGCCCATCATGAGTAATGACTTCCCGGTAGCACCGGCTTTCCAGCCTGTGCTGCGAACAATTGCTAACTACGGCGGTACGGCGCTACGGCACTGCAGTACCGGCAGGCCCATCGGTAGGGGCGAATCTTGTATTCGCCTTATGCAACTTAGACCGGTTGGGCACCATAAAAAAAGCCCCTGGCGCGTCTGGCCAGGGGCGGTTGTTGCCATAAACCTGCCCTGAGGATCGACCTGCTCGTCTTCTGGCTTCCGGATCAACCTCCCCCGGCCCTTCCCGCCTGAGTGGGCTCAGACAGTGGTTCTGCCGGTTTTGTCCCCGGTTACAGCGGCGGGACCGCCCCGGATTCACACCGGGTTCCGTAGTTGGCGGCAGCCAACCCGCAGATCAACTCTACTGTTATGATACCTTATTATCACGACATCTGTCCTCCGTCAAGTCTGGTTTAATAAGGCTGAACAATAAAATTTATTGACGCAGAGAGGTCATTCCATTACATTTATAGTTCAAAAAAATGCTATCCAATAACCCGCATATAAACCACCCCCACTTAGGGGAGCAATACGCCCTTCTCACCGATCTCTATGAGCTGACCATGGCAGCCAGCTATCTGGAGGAGGAAATGCATGAGGAGGCGACTTTTAGCCTCTTCATCCGCAAGTATCCCCCGGATCGGGGCTATTTTGTGGCCGCCGGGTTGGAGGAGGCGCTTAATTATCTGGCAACCCTGCGCTTTGGCGAAGACGATCTGGCCTATCTGGATTCAACCCGCCTGTTTAAAATCGCCTTTCTGGATTACTTAAAAACGGTGCGATTTACCGGGGAGGTCTGGGCCCTGCCGGAAGGGAGCATCTTTTTCAAGGATGAACCGATCCTGGAGGTAACCGGGCCTATTATCGAAGCGCAGTTAGTCGAGTCCTTTCTCATCAACGCCATCAATCTGCAAACTATGATCGCCACCAAGGCGGCCCGCTCTACGGTAGCGGCCGGGGGGCGGCGGCTGGTGGATTTTTCCCTGCGCCGCACGCAAGGAACGGATGCGGGGCTCAAAGTTGCCCGGGCCAGCTACCTGGGCGGCTTTGTCGGGACGAGCAATGTCCTGGCCGGCAAGCTCTACGGTCTGCCTATCTTCGGTACCATGGCTCACTCCTATGTGACCAGTTTCAAAAGCGAGATTGAGTCTTTTCGGGCTTTTGCGCGGGCCTTTCCCCACAACACGGTGCTGCTGATCGACACCTACGACACCATCGCCGGGGCCAAGAAGGCCATTCAGGTAGGCCTGGAAATGGCGGCCCGGGGCGAGAGACTGCGCGGGGTACGGTTGGACAGCGGCGATATGGCGGCTTTGAGCATTGAGGTCCGCCGCCTGCTGAACGAGGCCGGCCTCGACTACGTTACCATCTTTGCCAGCGGCGGCTTCGATGAATTCAAGATCACCCGTACCCTGGAAGCTGGCGGGGTTATCGACGCCTACGGTGTCGGTACCAAGATGGGGGTTGCCGCAGACGCCCCTTATTTTGATATTGCCTACAAGCTGGTGAAATATGGCGATAAACCGGTGATGAAACTGTCTACCGGCAAAGTCACCTACGTTGATAAAAAACAGCTCTTCCGTTTTTATGAGCACCAAGGGCAGATGGCAGAGGACGTCATCGGACTGCGGGAAGAATCTTTTTCCCAAGCCAAGCCGCTGTTGCAGCCGGTGATGACCCAGGGACGGCCGCTGGCACCCCTGCCGCCGCTGAGCGCCTCTCGGGAATTATTTTTACGTGAATTTGAGCAGTTGCCGACACAGTACAAAATCCTTCAAGATCCACCTAACTATCCGGTGCGGATCAGCGCCGGACTACAACATTTACAGGAGCGGGTGGAGGATAACATCCGTCGGCAGGAATTAGGGGTGAGGGAATAGGGAAGAGGAGATATCTGAAGTTGGTTTGGATTCCTTCATATTCCTAGTTGAAACTTGAAACTCGAAACTTCATATGGGTCTAACCGAAACATTACTACACTATATCACGGAGCTCATCTCTTTTTTGGGTTATACCGGCGTCTTTGTCCTGATGGCCCTCGAGAGCATGATCGCTCCGGTTCCCAGCGAAATGGTCATGCCATTCGCCGGATTTTTGATTTACACCGGCGAATTTACCCTGTTAGGGGTGATGGCGGCAAGCACTCTGGGATCTATCATAGGTTCGCTGGCGTCGTATTGGATGGGACGCAAAGGCGAGATTGTGGTTCTGCGTTTTGGCCGTTATCTCATGCTGAATCCGCACCACCTGGAATGGACCGAGGCATTTTTCCGCCGCTACGGCAGCCGGACCATTTTCATCTCCCGTTTCATTCCCATCGTCCGCCACCTGATCTCTATCCCGGCGGGTTTGGGGAAGATGAACCTAACGCCATTTCTGGTTTACACTACCATTGGGGCCGCCATCTGGAATATGTTTCTGGCCTATCTGGGGTTGAAATTAAAGGAACATTGGGAGATCATTCATCATTATTCTCACACCCTGGACATTGTCGTAGTGGCGGCGGGCGTCGTTGGGGCGGCGGCCTATGTCTTCTGGTGGCGACGGCGGGTCAAGAACCGCAAAGCGATTGAACCCAACCCGATGGCCCAATAATGGGAGCGGGATAGGTATCGCTTTCCGGTATCGCGGCCCTGGGAGTAAGACCCCTCCAGCCGTTCAGTGAAGGGGAATCGATTTTTAATCGGACCGGCGCTGGCATCTTTTAGAGGCTGGCAGTCCTATCAGTCTTTTTCCCTTTCATCGAAGCGTTCATCAAAGACCTTCATGGCGCAGAATCGGCCGCACATAGTACATTGATCATCCTTGGCGCGGCTGGACAGACGATATTGCCTGGCTTTGTCGGGATTGACTGAGAGGCCGATCTGGGTTTCCCAATCCAGGGCGCGGCGGGCTTGGGAGATTTTCAGGTCCCAGTCTGCGGCGCCGGGCAGCCCCCGGGCAATATCGGCAGCGTGAGCGGCAATCCGGGAGGCGATGACGCCGTCGATGACGTCCTGAACCTCGGGCAGTTTGAGGTGTTCAGCGGGGGTGACATAGCAGAGAAAGGCAGCCCCCAGGCTGGCGGCCAAAGTTCCGCCAATAGCTCCGGCGATGTGGTCATATCCGGCAGCAACATCGGTGACCAGCGGTCCCAGGACATAGAAGGGGGCGCCATGGCAGTACTTCTGCTGCAGGCGGATGTTTTTTTTGATAAGGTGTAAGGGGACGTGTCCGGGACCTTCGATGATCACCTGGACTCCGGCGGCCCAAGCCCGCTGGGTCAACTGACCCAACACTCTCAACTCGTGGAACTGGGCCCTGTCGTTGGCGTCGGCCAGACATCCGGGCCGCAAGCCGTCCCCCAGACTGAGGGTGACGTCATAGGTGCGGGCGATGTCCAGAAGTTCATCAAACCGCTCGAAGAGCGGGTTTTCCCGGCCGAACCGGCGCATCCAGGCGACCAGGAAGGCGCCGCCGCGGGAGACTACGCCAGTAACCCGATTTTTCAGCAATGGCAGGGCCTTGCGGGTGACGCCACAATGAACTGTAACAAAATCAACCCCCTGCTGGGCCTGAAGTCGGACGGCCTCGAGAAGGTGGTCGGCGGTAATATCGTCCAGTCGTTTGGCCTCGGCCATGACCTGGTATACCGGCACCGTGCCGAAAGGCAACGGGCACTCGCTTAACAGGGTCGTGCGGATAGCATTCAGGTCGCCGCCGGTGGACAGGTCCATCACTGTATGGGCGCCGTAACGGATGGCGGCGGCCAGTTTTTCTCTCTCTTTGGCCAGACTGATGTCGTGGGGCGAGGCGCCGAGGTTGGCATTGATCTTCACCCGGACGCCGGTGCCGATGGCAATGGGGTCCAGATTGTGGTGGCCCACATTAGCCGGAATGGCGAGGGTTCCTTGGGCCAAGCCGGTTCGGATGAATTCCGGCGGCATTCCCTCTTTCTGAGCTGCGGCTATCATTGCCGGCGTCAAATGGCCGGCCAGGGCTGTTTCCCTTTGGGTCATATCATCTCCGAATAATCAATTTCTTAAGTTTTCTAGGGACCCGCGATTTTATTGCGGAGCGTTTTTATTCCTTCCTGAAAACTTAATATTGTTTATATTTTATCAGATGCTAAGGCAAAAAAAAAGCACCTAGGCGATTCCTAGAACCAACGATGAGCGGTGGGAGCGGGTGGTGAGCAGTTGCCCCAGTTCTGCGTTCATGCTTCGTTGTGTTCCTCAACTTATGGAGACTTTTGCCAAATAGCTTTTTAGTCATCCTGAACGAAGTACAGGATCTTAAGTCTATAAAACCATTAGATTCTTCGCTGCACTCAGAATGACCATAACCCCATAACCAGAGTTTTGCAAGAATCTCATATGGATATGATAATCTCTTCTCAAAATTCGGAACTCGGAACTTCCGGGTAGCAGGTTTTTCTCTGTAAGGAGAGAGATATTGTTTTTCTTAGAGAAAATAGCTGAAAACCGTATCTTGGAGGCCATCCAAGAGGGGGTTTTTAACAATCTGGTGGGCAAGGGGCGGCCCTTGAAATTAGAGGACGACAGCCAGATTCCGGCAGAGCTGCGGATGCCTTACAAGATATTGAAGATGGCGGACTGCCTGCCCCCTGAGCTGCAATTGCAGAAAGAGATACTTACTTTGCAGGACATGATGGCCAACATGCCCGATGAGAAGGAGAAATTAAATCAGATGCGGCGGTTGAATTTCCTTACCATGAAGTTGAACCTGATCCGGAAAACGTCTCCCCTATTAGAGGAGCATGGCATTTATACGGAAAAAATCCTGGCAAAATTAGAGCGCCTGCCCCAGGGCAAGAAGCTTCTTTAATTTCATCTGAATTTTCATGTTCCAAGGAGCACAACGAAGCATGAAAACTAAGCCGTGGCAGCTGTTCACAATAATGCTTTTTCTGCTCACCGCTCACCGCCCACTGTTCACTGTTTTCATATGAAACTACGTCATCCCTTATGGCTGCGGCTCGTGCCACCTATTGCGAGAGCAGTCATGATGAGCATCTTCGGTAGTTGTTCTCACATTATAATCAACCCGAAAGCGGAAGCCGAACTCGAAGCCCAAGGCCACCCGATACTCTATACCTGTTGGCACGGCCAGCTTGCCTATGTATTTTACCATTTTCGAGATCGGCCCCGAAAGATAGTGCTGCTGGCCAGCCCCAGTTATGACGGCGAGCTGGTGGGCCGCATCGCCGAGAGGTTTGGGGCCATGATTCTCTCAGGCTCCCGCAATAAAGGTGGCCTGGCGGCCTTGAAAAAGATGGCCGGTCTCATACGCCGGGGACAGTCTGGCGGCATTATCGCCGATGGCTCCCGCGGACCCTGTCACCGGGTACAAAAGGGGGTAGCGGTGTTGGGCCGGGAGGCTGGGGTTCCTGTCCTGCCGGTAGCCGTGGCCAGCGAAAGGAAAACTGTTCTAAACACCTGGGATCGATTTGAGCTGATATGGCCGTTCAGTCGGGTAGCGCTTTTATTCGGAGAGCCAGTGTGGGTTCCTCCGGATGCGCGGGGCAAGGCCTTGGAAGGATTCCGGTTAGAATTAGAGAAACGACTCAACCGCCTTTTTGACCGCAGCCGAAATTTCCGCTTCTAATCCAAGAAATTATTTCAAAAAAAATTTCTTTAAGCCTATATTCGAATTGCCTTTTGCAAGAAGCAGATATAAACTTAACTGGTAAAGTTGAGACTAAAGGGAATTATTTATGCGTTTTGAAGAACTTGATGCAGATAAAATACAGCGGTTGGGGTCAGAAGAACAGTGGCTGGCGGCGCAGGAGTTGGTCCGCCAAAAACAGGTACATTTCCGTTTTCGAACCCCCGACCGTCTGGAGGCGGCGGTTCAGAATAATGAGAATTGGTGTACTGCCGCCGTGTCAATTATCGATGGAGGGTTACAGAGCACCTGCACCTGCCAGCATGAAGGCGAGGGTTGGTGTGTCTGCGCCTTGGCAGTGTTGGCGGCCTGGCTTGACAAGCCGGAGAGTTTTTTAGATCGAACCGCTTTAAGAGACCAGTTGAAACAGTATTCCAAAAGTGAACTGATCAAGATAATTTTGGAGTTAGCTGATAAGGTATTGGAATCCAGGGAGCTTCTTAAAGAGGAAAGCCCGGATCTGGATACCATCTTGGAGAGCATCGATTCTATTATCGGCCAGGTCGGACCGACTGGCGCCGCGGAGACCGGTGAGCTGGAAGAAAAGCTTCGCCTGGCGCAGGAGAAAGCAGACCGCTTGGCTCAGATGGGCCGGTTATCCGAAGCCCGGGCGACGTATTTCTATCTCTTGGACAATGTCTTCGGTTTAGAAGAAGATTTGGGCAAGCCGGGATTGTTTTCCGAAGAATTGAAGCAGGAGTTGTATGAAGAATACTGCCAACTGATTCATGAGGATCGCCATCTGGATAGGACCTTGGTCCAGCAGGAGATCGAGCAACTTGAAAGCCGGGCCGCCTTCTCCCAGAGCCAGTTGAATTTCGCCGATCTGAAGAAAAATTTTATCGGAGAAGGGGAGTAAAGTCTCGGTTTGCTTCTGCGGCTAGAGATGCGTCATCAGGCTGGGGCCTACTCTGCTCCAGCCTTTTGTATGAAAACAGTCCTCTTAAAGGCGGCGGGCGCAACCCGCCCTATGAGTAAATTGCCAATAAATTATCGATCATGGGATAAGGCGGCCCCTGGCCGTTGCTTAGGTTTAACATGGTCGATGAGAAAAAATTCTGTATGAAAACAGTGAGCGGTGAGCAAAAAGCATTATTGTGAGCAGCCGCCGCGATTCTGTTTTTATGCTTCGTTGTGATCACCGGAACATGACAATTTATATGGTATCGTTGTTTCCCGGAGTTGCGGCGGATGACTCGGCAATCGGCAGGGCTGCATTCGATGGAGGTGTTTGACTTCTGATGAGGATTGTCTTGCGATAGATCTCCAATACCGACAACAGGAAAGAGAGAATCAACGGTCCCAGAATAAAACCGATCATGCCGAAATAGGTGATGCCCCCCATTATGGCGAATAAGGTAAAAATAGTGGGGGTCTGACGCGCCCCCTTCATAAGATACGGTTTGACCAGGTTATCAATAGAGCCGATAAAGACCCCACCCCATAAAACCATTCCTAAGCTTTGCCAGATATGACCCTGAAAAAACAGGAAGAGCGCGGCCGGCAACCAGATAATAGCCGCGCCGATCACCGGTATTACCGAAGCCGGAATCATGACGGTTCCCCAAAAAGCGGCCCGGGGTACCCCGAAACAGAAGAAGCCCAGGCCCCCCAGGATTCCTTGAATAATTGCTACAATAACCGTCCCCCGGATAGTGGCCCTGATAGTATTCTCGACGTCGCCTAAAATCTCATCATTATGCGCCTGATCCAACGGCGACAACCGCTTGATCTCATCGATGAAATCGTCTCCTTCCAGGAAACAGAAGAAAGTGATAAAGAGGATCAACAGCAGGCTGAAGAGGAAAGTGGTAAAGCCTTTGACCAGACCGATGCTGTTGTTATAAATGAATTGGCTGGCGCTGATCAGGGCGGTACGGATGACTTCTTCAATTTTGAGATTTTCTAAATTTACCGGGAGGTTTAGATGCTTGGCATAGTCTTCCAAAAAGGCCAATTTTTTGGTCAGAACCTGCCATAAGGTCCCGCTGTGCAGGCCGGCGCTGATAAGGTTATACAAATCCAGCGCCTGGCTGGCGATGATGCCGGCCAACATGAGAATGGGCAGGATGATGAAGAGGGCCAATAGGAGACAGGTCAAAGCCGAACTGATGCCGCGCCAGCCGCGGCAGAACCCGAGGATTGCCTGGTAGAGCGGTTTACTGATAAAAAAGAGGACCAAAGCCAGAAAAATCTCCACCAGGTAGGGCTTTACGATCAGATAGGAAAAATACAGGATAACAACGGTGAGCACCCCGAAGAAGGTCTTGGCGAACTGGCTGGGGAAATTATCACCCATGGGAGGAGATGGTGATGGCTGCTGGGGGGAGACAGTCGAAATCACAGCCTCTTCTTTTTCCGGCTGCGAAGTGTTATCCATCGGCATAAGCGGTGAACCTGAGTTCCGAGTACTGGCTAGTTAAGTTGTTGTTTTCTGATTTCCGGTTGAAATGATTAATAGCGCAGACCTCCGGGTCTGCGTTATGAGGAGAACCTGATACGAGCAGACTTGGAGTTTTGGGCCTCTCAAGCAGAAATTATTATATGAAAACAGTGCTCTTAAAGACGGCGGGCGCGGCCCGCCCTATGAGTAAATTGCCGATAAATTGTCGATAATGGGATAGGACGGCCCCTGGCCGCCGATTAGGTTTAACATGGTTGTTGAGAAAAAATTTATCTAAAAACAGCGAGCGGTGAGCCGAAAAAACATTATTGGGAGCAGCTCACGATTCTGTTTTCATGCTTCGTGGTGATTTTTAAACATGATGACTTTTTGGGTGAGTCCGGACCCCCTGAAAAATCTTATTCGGTTACCAGCAGCGGCGGCCGGCTGAAAAATGGCAGGGAGAGCAATTTGCGAGGTTTATGAGTTTTGGCGATTTCAAGGGGTGTGGCCAAGACCGGACTTGCCGCTGGCTGGCGGAATCGGGCCAGATTAACAGGTTCGCCGCAGTAATCCTGCATAACCAAGCTGACGAAATTTTGGGTCTCGGCAAACGGCGGCAACCCCTGGTATTGGTCCACCCGCTCCGGACCGGCATTGTAGGCTGCCAGGGCGAGGACGACGTTCTGGTTGAAGCGGTTCAGGCAGAGCTTCAGAAAGCGGATGCCACCCGTAAGATTCTGTTCGATATTAAACGGGTCCTCCACTCCGAGTTGGGCTGCGGTCTCAGGCATGAGCTGCATCAACCCCATGGCGCCCTTAGGAGATACTGCCAGAGAGTTAAACCCCGACTCCCGGCGAATGACAGCCAATACCAGGAGAGGATCGACCCCCTGGCGACCGGCAAGCTTCTGGACTAACTTCGCCAGATGAGACTTGTTGACCACATTTTTTATCGCCGAACCATCTAAACTCAAGGGCAGCATTGCCTCCGGGGGAAGCCAGAGGCGCGTGTGGTTCTGATAGATATAGATCCGCACCTGAGTGGCCAAAAGCTCTGGAACAGGGTCGGTGGTGGCTCTCAACGCCAGCATTTGGCCGCCGGTTGGACCTGTCAACCCCGACTGCCCCTCTCCGGCCAAAACTGGGCTCTCAGATAGACAGAAACACAATAATATGAAATAGATCATATGGTGTTTCAATATTAATGCCTTAGAATATAGAAATAATCTGCCGGGCGGCAAAGCGCGGCGCCTTCCGCCCCTCGTGTTAACAAGCAATAATAATAAGTTATACAGCAGAAAGATATCGCCACGCAGGAATGATGCTTTTCAAGTTCTCCATTGTCCGCTGTAGGGGCGAACCTTGTGTTCGCCCGCCCTGGTGTCGAATAAAAGATTCGTCTCCCCCAGTGTTCAGCAACCGTAGGGGGGTGAATACAAGATTCACCCCACCATTGATCGGCGGCCGAAGGGGGATGAATACAAGATTCACCCCTACAATAAAATCGACGTCTTAAGAATAAAAAAACCCATTGTCCGCTGTAGGGGCGAACCTTGTGTTCGCCCGCCCTGGTGTCGAATAAAAGATTCGTCCCCCCAGTGTTCAGCAACCGAAGGGTGATGAATACAAGATTCACCCCACCATTGATCGGCGGCCGAAGGGGGGTGAATACAAGATTCACCCCTACAATAAATCGACGTTTTAAAAATAAAAAAACCCATTGTCCGCTGTAGGGGCGAACCTTGTGTTCGCCCGCCCTGGTGTCGAATAAAAGATTCGTCCCCCCAGTGTTCAGCAACCGAAGGGTGATGAATACAAGATTCACCCCACCATTGATCGGCGGCCGAAGGGGGGTGAATACAAGATTCACCCCTACAATAAAATCGACGTCTTAAGAATAAAAAAACCCATTGTCCGCTGTAGGGGCGAACCTTGTGTTCGCCCGCCCTGGGTGTCGAATAAAAGATTCGTCCCCCCAGTGTTCAGCAACCGTAGGGTGATGAATACAAGATTCACCCCACCATTGATCGGCGGCCGTAGGGGGATGAATACAAGATTCACCCCTACAATAAAATCGACGTCTTAAGAATAAAAAAACCCATTGTCCGCTGTAGGGGCGAACCTTGTGTTCGCCCGCCCTGATGTCGAATAAAAGATTCGTCCCCCCAGTGTTCAACAACCGAAGGGTGATGAATACAAGATTCACCCCACCATTGATCGGCGGCCGTAGGGGGATGAATACAAGATTCACCCGACCATTGATCGGCGGCCGAAGGGGGATGAATACAAGATTCACCCCTACAATAAAATCGACGTCTTAAAAATAAAAAAACCCATTGTCCGCTGTAGGGGCGAACCTTGTGTTCGCCCGCCCTGATGTCGAATAAAAGATTCGTCTCCCCCAGTGTTCAGCAACCGTAGGGGGGTGAATACAAGATTCACCCCACCATTGATCGGCGGCCGAAGGGGGGTGAATACAAGATTCACCCCACCATTGATCGGCGGCCGAAGGGGGGTGAATACAAGATTCACCCCACCATTGATCGGCGGCCGTAGGGGGATGAATACAAGATTCACCCCTACAATAAAATCGACGTCTTAAAAATAAAAAAACAGCCCGGGTAGTGAGAAAATATCATTTGCACAGGCTGGAAACCTGCGCTACCAATAATCCTTTTTATTGTTTGCGGGTGTGTGGTGTTTTTGGAAAAATGACGATAGCATCTTCAGTATACTAGAGAGCGGAATTATTTCAAGTTATTTTACCTGCTGGCCGACATTAAAGATTATATTCAATCCTGTCTTTTTGGCGATTTTTTTGTTGACAAAATCAGGGCATTGCCCTATATTAGCGCTAAGCAATGAATATATCTAATCATAGTGATTATGAGGGAGAAGGGGGGGATAAGAAAAACGTAAAGCGAATCAAGTGCTTGACGGAAGCGAAGGTGTGCTAACCTGAAAGGGGAAAAGGTTAACCTTTAACAATTAAGGGGGGAATGATGAAAAAGAGAATGTTTATAGCCCTGATGGTGGCGGTGGGGATGATGTTGCCCCTGTCCGCTTTTGGGGCGGCGGATTTCACCCTGGGCGGCTACATCAAGATGGAGACCATCTGGGACTCCACCCAGGTAAATAAAAACCTGCTGCAGTTTATTTCCCGCAACAATGACGCCAACTTCCAGCACGGCCGCCTGAAGTTCACCGCCGAAAACACCCGGATGAACTTCACTATCAAGGGGCCGAAGCTGTGGGGCGCGACGACCACCGGCTTTATCGAGTGGGATTTCGACAATCATTCTAATGAATATATCATGACTGGAACTCCCGGCGGCGGTTGGGCTTCACCCCACAAGGCCCGCATCGGCCTGCGGCATGCCATGTTCCGGTTGAACTGGCCGGAAACCGAATTGATGATGGGTCAGTACTGGTCGCTGCTCACCGAAGAAGTGCCGGAGACGGCCAACTTCGGCGCCTGCACCACCGCCGGTCAGCCCTTCTTGCGGGAGCCGCAGATCCGCATCAGCCAGATGTTTGGCATTGGACCCGGCAAAATGACCGCCTCCTTCGCTCTGGCCCAACCCACCAACGGCCTCTGGGGTTTACAGGTAAACGGCACCCAGGCTGGCACAAACCCGTATAGTTGTGAATCTTCCGAAACTCCTAAGATCGTGGCCCGCGTGAAATATGATGCTGATCTTTGGGGCAAGGCCGCCTTCTGGGGTGCCCCGCGGCCCTTCTCGGTGCGCGTCGGCGGCGCCTGGTGGCGGGAACGTTTCCGCAGATTCGCTGCTGACCCGGCTGCAGCTGCAAATGGGCAGGTATTCGGCAATAACAATTTTACCGCAGCCTATGTCTCATCCAGAGACCAGCAGTATCTCAATCATTGGTTGGTGGAAGGTAGCGTCTTCATTCCGGTTATTCCGACTACCACCAAAAATCTGGCCGGAACCGCCTCCTTGCTGACCCAATGGTGGGTAGGCGCGGGGTTGGACGGCTACTTTGAAGATTTTGCTACCACAGCCTCATACTTGAATTATGTTTCCGGGGCCGGCGTTGCCGCTAATCCTCTCATCGGCGATCGGCAGCTCGTGCAGCGGTTTGGTGGTTATGTCCAGGCTCAGTACTATTTTACCAACCAGTGGTATACGAACATAGTCTGGGGTATCAACCGGGCTTTCGGAGTTGATCAGGACCGCTGGATCGGTGACACCACCGCCAACGACCCGGTCAAGACCAACCAGCACTATTATGCCACCCTGTGGTATCAGCCCATCAAGGCCTTGAAGTTCGGTCTGGAATATACTTACGTCCGCACCGATTACTTCCAGAAAAGGACTACTAACAGCCAAATCTCTGATTACGGCGAAAACCACCGGATGATGTTCTGCGGCTTCTTCTATTTCTAAGCCGTTGCTGACAAAGTTGAAAAAAAGCCCTGGGGGGACACCCTGCAGGGCTTTTTTTTATAAAAAAAGGTTGTTAACTTTTGGTTAAAAGTATGTTAAGATGCGTTTACGTTTACCGTTGCCATGGCGCTCAAATGGCAACAGCCCCCGCGGGGAGAAAGCGGGGAATTTTATTAAATAAGAGGGGAGAATATGCGTACCTGGAAACAATGGAAAGGAGCGGCGCTTCTCACCGCCTTGCTCCTGGCGGTACCCGTAGGCGTTCAGGCCGCCGCCGATTTTACCCTCGGCGGTTTTATCGCCCTGTACGGCATCTGGGACTCCACCCAGATGAACAACAACCTTTCACAGCTTGTCTCGCGTAACAACGATCCCAACAACCAACATGGCCGGCTGAGATTTTCAGCCGAGCGTATTCGGATGAACTTCACTATCAAAGGCCCGCAGCTCTGGGGTGCCAAGACCACGGGCTTCATTGAATGGGATTTTGACGGGGGCGGCAACGAATATATTATGACAGGCACTCCCGGTGGTGGCTGGGCCTCGCCTCACAAGGCCCGCCCGCGGTTGCGGCATGCCATGTTTCGGCTTAATTGGCCGGAAACCGAGCTGATGCTTGGACAATACTGGTCTCTGTTGTCTGATGATCCGCCGGAAGTCGCCAAGCCCGGCACGGCTGGAATTCCTGGTATCATCTGGTTCCGGGAGCCGCAGATCTGCGTGAAGCAGAAGTTCATGGGCATTTTTGAGGTGGCCGCCTCTATCGCCAACCCCGGCAACGGCCCGGATGGCATTCAACTCGCGTCCGATCAATGGACCGCCAATAACGCTTACCCGGGCGAATCCTCAGAGACTCCGCGATTCACTGGCCGCGTCAAATACGAACAGGATCTCTACGGCAAGGCCCCCTTCTATGGCCGGCCGCGGGGTGTTTCGGCGTTTGTGGCGGCGGCCTGGCAGCGTCTGCGGTATCGCCCCTTCGTCGGCGCGCTCGTCGGCACCACCGACAACCGCGGTGTCATGTTTGGGCAGAATAATTTTAATACTGTCAATGTGGAGCAGCGGGACCAGCAATATCTCAATCACTGGGTGGTGAATAGCAGCCTCTTCCTGCCGATCATTACCACAACTACTCAGAACCTGGCCGGGACCATGTCGCTGCTGACCCACTGGTATGTCGGCGCCGGACTGGATCTCGAGAAAGAGGGGGTTCCCAACAATACCTCCTATATGAATTTTGTTACTTTTGATGCAGTTAACAATCGGTGGGTTGGAGATCGGCAACTGGCGCAGCAGTTCGGCGGTTTCGTGCAGTTGCAATATTATTTCACCAACCAGTGGTATACGACCGTCCTGTGGGGTATGAACAAAATCTTTAACATAGACCGGGACCGCTGGATCGGCACCTCCAGGCAGGCCGACCCGCCCAAATTGAATCAGCATTACTATTTGACTCTGTGGTATCAACCCATTAAGGCCTTGAAGTTCGGCGCCGAGTATACGTATGCCCGGACCGATTATTATCAGAACCGGCTTCAAGGGTCTAATCTGGATAATTATGGAGAGAACCACCGGCTGTTGTTCGTCGGTACCTTCTTTTTCTAACCCGAAAACCTGTTGACTTCCCTAAGCCCGCGGGATATCATGCCTGTGGGCTTTTTTTGTTACATTACAGTTTGATGGAGTTTCAGCATGCACCAATCATGGATAGCTCGGGCCAGTTTCTGGGTAATTGTGTTCACTACTCTATTCCTCCTCGTCACCGGCTGCGGCAAGATGAAAAAAATGGTCGGCATCACTCAGGAGGATGAAGATGAGGAGTATCCGGCGGAAGTCAGCCAGGAGACCGTCGTGATCGACAATAAGACCTTTGTCCGCAGCCGCAACCCCTACTACCTGATTTATCCGGAGCAGCCGGAATACATCTATGCTGAGAAAGGCACCGAGTTTGAGGGTCTGCAAGTCAGCCTGGCTAAGAGCGTGGCTAAATATATTTCCAAGGAAAAGGGCAAGGCCGGAACGGGCATCCCACCGGAAAAGCTGCAGGAGATGGTACGCCAGGAAGTAGAGCGTATCTTGCGGGAGCAGGGTCAGGGTGGCGTGCTCTACGCTTCCCGCGTAAAATCCACCAGTCCTTACACAGGCCGCGCCGTGGCGGTGATCCCGGCTCTTTCGGAAACGCCCAAAGGATATGACGGTATCAATCTGACCCTGGCCAACGGCTTGCGGGCCGAGCTGCAGCGGCAGAAGGACCTCACGGTGATCAACGAAGAGGCGACCAAGGAAGCTCTGACCAAGGTTACCGGCAGCAAGTTGGCCGCCCGGCACAATATTCAGGCCTTGGGAGATGCCCTGGGCGTCCAGGGGATTATTATCACCCAGGTCATCCCGCCCGGTACCCGGGACAGCTCCGGCTATCTAGTCATGGAAGTCTATGAAACTTTTCTGGGCTCGCAAGTCAAGGCCCTCCCCGAGGCATCCCCTCCTGGCGCCCTCACTATCGATGCCGCCTATACCGCGGTGCGCAAGGATGCCGGGCTGCTGGCGGATCAGATTCGAGGGCTGGATTGGTTCGGCCGGATAGAGTTCATGAAAGAGGGCAAGGTCTTTTTAAACGTCGGCAACAACTCCGGTTTGAAACCGGGGAGTTTGTTGGCCGTGGTCCAGCCAGGCAAGGAGATCATCAATCCCCAGACCCAGGCGAGCCTTGGTTACACTGCCGATATCATTCAGGGCGAGCTCAAGGTGACGGATGTCCTGGGCAACAACGGCGCCGCGGCCACGATCGTAACCGGCGGACCGTTTAAACCCAACGAGAAGGTGAAGGGAAGGTAGGTCAGGAATCCAAGTCTTCTCCGCCGCGGATTGGGATCGGAGGATTAAAATCGTAAGCGGCGGTCATGGGCTGCCTTATCCCATTATCGATAATTTATTGGCAATTTACTCATAGGGCGGGCCGCGCCCGCCGTCTTTAAGAGCTGCGAATAACCTCCATACCCCCCATATAAGGGCGCAGCTTGTGAGGTATGACCACACTGCCGTCCGCTTGCTGATAATTTTCCAGGATAGCCACCAAGGTGCGGCCCACTGCCAGGCCCGAGCCGTTCAGGGTGTGTACCAGGTCCGTGCCTTTGGCGCCCCGGCGGCGGAAACGGATATTAGCCCGCCTGGCCTGGAAGGCCTCGAAATTGCTGCAGGAGGAAATTTCCCGATACAATCCCTGTCCTGGCAGCCAGACCTCGATATCATAGGTCTTGGCGGCGGCGAAGCCCATATCGCCGGTGCACAGGACCACCACCTGATAGGGCAGTTCCAACTCTTGCAGCACCTCCTCGGCGTCAGACAAGAGCTTTTCCAGTGCCTCATACGAAGACTCGGGAGCGGTAAATTTCACCAACTCCACCTTGTCGAACTGGTGCTGGCGAATCAATCCCCTGACGTCCTTACCGTGAGAACCGGCTTCAGAACGGAAACAAGGGGTATAGGCGGTATAAGAAATGGGAAGAGCTTCTTCCGCCAAGATTTCGTCGCGATGGATATTGGTCACCGGTACTTCGGCAGTGGGTGTCAGATAGTAATCCCAGTCCTCAAGTTTAAAGAGATCTTCTTTAAATTTCGGCAACTGCCCCGTCCCCTGGGCGCTGGCCCGGTTGATAATAAATGGCGGCCAGACCTCCAGATAGCCATGTTTTTGGGTATGCAGGTCGAGCATGAAATTGATCAGAGCCCGCTCCAGGCGTGAAGCCGGGCCTTTCAGGAGGGCGAAACGGGCTCCGGTGATCTTGGCTGCGGTTTCAAAATCTAAAATGCCCAGATATTCTCCTATCTCCCAATGCGGCCGGGCCGGAAAACCAAAGACCGGCGGTTCCCCCCAGCGTTTCACTACCGGATTGTCGTCACTCGTGGACCCTACCGGAACCGAGGAATGGGGCAGATTGGGCAGGTTCAGCAGAAAATCCTGTACGGCCGATTCCTTATCCCGCAGGTCGAGTTCCAGGTCCTTGATCTCCTGATTGATCTCCCGTACCCGCTCCATCAAGGCGGCAGCGTCTTGTTTGGCCTTCTTCAATCGGCCGACTTCTTCTGAAAGGGCGTTGCGCTCCCGGCGCCGGTCTTCCACCTGGCCCAGCAGCAGCCGCCGTATCTCATCCAGGGCTTCAAAATCTTCCAGCAGAAATTCCTGTCCCCGGTGAATCAAAGCCTGTTTGACTTCTCCCAGGTGGGTGCGGATGAATTTTAGGTCTAGCATTATAATCCTCGGAAAACATGCGGGTGTAGAGGTTTGCCCAGGCGGTCAAGGTATTTCAGGGCAACACTGATAATCAGGCAATATGGTGATCAGCCCCTACGATGAGGGTTGTTTCCACTTTTCAAAGTAACGCTGATTTTCCTCCAGCACCTGAACCAGGGCGTCGGCGTCCCTGGCCAGGACAATCTGCCGCAACTGCCGCACCGCCTCTTCAAAGGCCGCATGAGTGGCCTCATTCTGTCGATTCATGAGCTGAATATAGGCATACAGCGGAAAATTTTGGTTGACCAGATGATACACCTGGTCATACACCGCCCGGAAGGTGGGCGTGGCCAGCAGTTCCATGCGATCGATATCAGCGTTTAATTTCCGAAAGGTAGTCCCGAGGGTGATGAGAGTGAAATGGGTCAGACCCTGCACCAAGGACATGGTGCGGTCGTGTTCTTCCGGGGTGGAGACCTCCAGACGGGCCCCGGCCTGCCGGTAGAGATCTTCCAGCCAGGGTACCCATCGGTCCCCCCTTCCGGGACAGACAACAATGGTCTGCCCCTCGAGGGATTTTTCCCCCGGGCCGAAGAGGGGGTGAGTTCCTACCACTTCTCCGGCAAAATGGTCCAGCATGGCTGCCATCGGTCCCTGTTTCAGGGAGGTCAGATCAGTCAGCAGAGCCTCCGGCCGGATATGGGGGGCGAGTTCCCGGATAACGGCTTCGGTCAGGTGCAACGGGACGGAAATGACTACGATATCTACCTGAGCAGCCACCTCGGCGCAGGTAGGGTTTATCCCCGGTTCACCGATGAGTACCGTCAGCCCCTGGCTCTCAAAAAAACGCCGGAACCATCGGCCCATCTGCCCCAGGCCGCCGATGATGCCGATTACCGGCTGCATGTGACCGCTTTCTGCCGCAGGAGGAAGTCTGCCAGGGTCAATTTCACCATGGCGGCGATGACGGGCGTGATGCGGGGGATGGCGCTGATGTCATGGCGGCCGGCGATGCTGATGGTCTGCGGTTGGCCGTGTTGATCAATAGTCTGCTGTAGCTTGGCAATGGAGGGAATGGGTTTCACTGCCGCCCGGACAATAATCTCATCGCCATTGCTGATGCCTGCCAGGATACCCCCGGCGTTGTTGCTGACAAAACCTTTAGGAGTCAGAGGGTCGTTATGTTCCGAGCCGGTCAGGCGGGCGGCGGCAAACCCGGCGCCAATCTCTACGCCCTTGACGGCTCCGATAGACATGACCGCCTGGGCCAGTACCGCATCTAATTTGTCAAACACCGGTTCTCCTAATCCTGCCGGACACCCCTGTACTCTCACTTCCACAATCCCTCCCAATGAATCTCCCTGTTTTTTGATATCCTGCACCCTTGCCGCCATGGAGGCAGCCGCTTCGGAATCCGGACAATAAAATTGATTTTGGTCTATTTCGGTCCAATCAAACGTTTGAGCCCGCACTCCTCCCAACTCAAGGGTGTAGGCCAACACCCTGATGCCACCGGTATCCAGAACTTTTTGGGCCACGGCGCCGGCGGCTACTCGGGCGGCAGTCTCTCGCGCCGAAGACCGACCGCCGCCCCGATAATCCCTGATGCCGTACTTCGCCTGATAGGTAAAATCACCGTGACCGGGACGGAAGATCTCTTTCAGGGGCTCATAGGCCTCAATTTTGGCATCTTTATTATAAATAATAAGGCTGATGGGCGTGCCGGTAGTCTGGTCGGCAAAGACGCCCGATAAGATTTCCACCGCATCCGGCTCCCGGCGCGTGGTGCTGGCCAGTCCCCCGCCAGGCCGGCGTTTGGCCAACTCGACGGCAATATCGGCTGTGGTCAGGGGCAGCCGCGGCGGACAGCCGTCGATCACCGCTCCCAGGGCCGGGCCATGCGACTCTCCCCACGTAGTGACCCGAAAAATTCTGCCAAAGGTATTGCCGCTCAAGGCTTTGATTGCTCCCAAGACTTTATTAAGATCAAAAGGCGTTGCGTTATCTCATCCGCAGTAAGTGCATCGGTCTCTATGATGGCCTCGGCTGCAGCCTGATACAAGGGCGTCCGACTGACCAGCACCTCGTCAATTTCATTCAGGGTGCCTTTATCGGTCAGACCGGGACGGGCCGCGTGCTCCGGCTGACTGCGGCGCAGTCGTGCCCTGATAGTCTCCGGGGCTGTTTTAAGCCAAACAAGCCGGCCGGAGGCCTTCAGTCGGGTGGTGTTTTCCGGGTCCAGGATGACTCCGCCCCCTGTGGCCAGGACTAATCCTTTTTGAGAGGCAAAGCGCTCTACCAGGGCCTTTTCCCGACGGCGGAAGGCAGGCCAGCCTTCTTGGGCAACGAGGCGGGCGATGGTCTCACCGGCCTCCTGCTCCAGAACCTGGTCCAGATCATAAAACGGTCGGTTCAATAGTTCCGCCAGCCTGCGGCCAACGGTGGTCTTACCCGCCGCCCGGAAGCCGATCAGAACAATATTATAAAAACTATCCAAAGGTTGATCAAACATATATGACCTCGCCTTCCCGAGCTGCGGCGACGTCGAGATCGGCCCCGTTAGCTTTTACCAATTCTCTGGCCTTGGCCTCAATCTCCCGCATCTGGTGGTCGGTTCGAGCGGGATCATGGTGAAAGAGGAGCAGACGCCGGGTTCCGGCCTGCAAAGCCAACTCCACAGCCTCCACATAGGTGGAATGGCCCCAACCTCGGCGGTCGGCAATCTCTTCCGGAAGATATTGGGCGTCGTGAATCAACAGGTCGCACCCCCGGGCAAAGTGGGCGAAATCCTGCGGCCGTCTCCCAACCGGGGCATCCGACCTGAGTTCGTTATCGGTCAGGAAAACCATGCAGCGGTTGTGTTCCATCACCTTAAAACCCATGCCGCCCTGGGGATGATTGATTTCGATCCCTTCCACGGTTAGGTCTCCGACCTGCAAAGGCCCATTGGCGATCCTTTCGGAATGGCGAATATTGGCCTTTAATTCATCAAAGGCCACCGGGAAGTAACCGTTGCCCTTGCGATCATCGAAGACTTTAGCCAATCCCCAGAATGCCTTGGGACAGCCGTCAATGGTGATATCGGTGTTATCCAGATAGACCGGCCGGAAAAATGCCATCCCCAATATATGGTCCCAGTGAGTATGGGTCAACAACAGGGTCAGACGCACCGGTCGACCGGATTGCACCAGCTCGTCCCCCAGGGCCCGGATGCCGGTTCCGGCGTCGATTACCAGCCGCCTTCCCTGTTCGCTCACTATTTCCACACAGGAGGTGTTACCGCCGAACTCAACCGTATCCGAACCTGGGGCAGGAATAGAGCCTCGCGTTCCCCAGAATTTTAGGTACACGATGATATAACCTCAAACATGGTATCCACTGCTGGTCAGGCCAAGGGCAGGGGGGTGCTCCACTTTCCGGTCCCGATGGCGGCCGGCGATGAGCAGAAAGCCGCTAACTCCGGGCATTCTCATATCCACCCGGTGAACCGTTGGCCGCGCCTGTCTTAGGCTGTGGCAACTGTTTGAAAGGAAGCGAGAGCATCTAAGGCCACTGCGGCCGCCAACCGCCGACTCTGCTGGAAAACCTCCTGCCGAGCGCCATGGCGCCATTTCAAGTTGAATAATTCGTCCGAGACCACTAGAAGTCCGGCAAGCGCCGCGCCGCGATATTGGGCCACGTTGAACAGGGCCGACATCTCCATCTCTACCGCCAGCATACCCCTGGCGCCGTAGGTCTCAACCTTATATTTGGTTTCCCGGTAGATAGCATCGGTAGTCCAGACTTGACCGGTATGAAACGTTGCCGCGGATTGAAGTAATTGTTCGTTAAGGCTTTGAAATAATCGCAAATCTGGCCGAGGTTCCAGGTCTGCTCCGGGATAATGTGCCGAGGTTCCCTCTTCACTATAAGCCCTCTCGGGGAGAACCAGCTCCCCGATCGTAACCTCAGGGCGCAGCGACCCACACCAACCCAAAGCTATCACTATCCGGGCTCCCAGGGCGAGGAGCTTCTCCAAAACCATCACCGCGAACGGCGCCCCTAAGACAGGCCCTGCTAAGGTAATGGCCTCGCCCTGCCAACATCCCTCCCGAACCGGGCAATCGGCAAAAGTCCGGGCCTGTCCCTTGGCCTGGGCCAGACGGCAGACCTCAAAATAGTCCGGACGGGTGAAAGTCATGAGGGTGCGCGGCGCAACCGGTGCTTCGGTTCCGCCGCGCCGAGGGGTGATCACCGCCTCCTCGCTCTCCGGCGGCGTGAGATACGACATGGGTGCTATTCTACCAAACCTTTTGTATTAGTCAACTTCTACTGAGTTTTCTCATCTCTCCCCTCATCTCTTTTTCTTTATCCCTTTCCCCTTAAAACGGCCTTTTTGCCCTTTTCAACCCCTTGACCGGTCTCGCAAGTTTACTGACTTTCTCAAAAACGAGGTAAAAAATCGCCTCAGTTTATCAGAAGTCTGACGTTTTTATCAATCTGAGCAGGATCGGTAATCCGAGGCAAGGCCTTTTTCAATTTCAAAGCGCGCTTGAGTCTGATATTTAGGAGGCAGGTTTTTGTGGCAATCTATATGTATCTGAAATAACTCACATATAAAATTATTTTCTACTTTGGCAAGCTCATTGCATTAGAGATAAAACAAGCGCCGGTTGGCGCTTAGATTAAAGTAAAAAAAGGAAAACAGATATCATGAAGAAATTGGTCAGTACCACCACCGCCCTCGTGTTCGCCCTTGGCCTGACAGCGGCGGTTCAAGCTCAGCCTGCCGTCGATAAACCGGCTCCGGCCCCGGTTCAGAAGGTAACTGAAACCGCCCCGCAGGCGATTCAAACCCCAGCCGCCCCCGAGGCGACCAAAGTAGCTGCCCCCGAGGCCAAGAAGGCTGAAAAGGCTCTGAGGGTAAAAAAACACAAGCGCGATAAAGCCGGAAAATGCAAGGAAGCTTCCGAGGATGTAGGCCAAAAGACCGGCGCCGGTCTCAAAACTCCCGTGGCGCCCGATAAAAAAGCCGAAATGGAGGTACCCCAGGCTGAAAAGAAGTAGCCCCCGTAGGCGCGTTGTCTGCAGTTCTCCTGTTCTCCTTACCTTAACCTAACCCAGATCGGGCGGGAGATATCTCCCGCCCGTTTTTGGTGTGTCTATCCCGATGCTCGGAAAATGACACCTTATTAATTGAATACCGGAAGCCTATAAAACCTGCTTATCCCCGCTGGCCTATCGCAATGGCGCCTTTAGCTCAGCCACAAAGTCGCCGATATCTTGCACTACCTCTCGACCTGTCCGGCAGGCAATCCGTTGCACAATAGCGCTGCCCACCACAATGCCGTCTACATATGGAGCCAGGTCCCGGACCTGCTCCGGTGTAGAGATGCCAAACCCGACCGCCAGGGGGCACTTGATCAGGCTGCGCACCTCCGCCAGAGAGGTTTTGAGGTCATCGGGCAGGCCCGCCCGGGCGCCGGTAATACCCGTCACTGAGACATAGTACAGAAAGCCTCGCGTCAAGGCGCCGATCTTCCGGATGCGGCTGGGACCGCTGGTAGGTGCGGCCAGATAAATGGGCGCCACCCCCGCGTCGCAGGCGGCGCGATGCCAATCTCTGGCCTCTTCGCCTGGGAGATCCGGGATGATAAAGCCGTTCACCCCGATTTCGGCAGCGTCGCGGGCCAGCCGCGCCAGCCCATAAGAAAGGATGGGGTTATAATACCCCATGAGCACCAGGGGTATGTCGGTATCCTGGCGGAGCGATTGTACCAGCGTTAAGATTTTGGTCAGGTTGACCTCCTGTTTGAGGGCCCGTTGGCAGGCGGCCTGGATGGTAGGGCCGTCGGCCAGTGGATCGGAGAATGGGATACCCAGTTCAATGAGATCGGCGCCTCTCCGGGCCATTTCCAATACCAGGTCATGGGTCGTCTTCAGATCTGGATCCCCCGCGGTAATATAGGGTATGAGGGCCTTTCCTCCCATTGCCGCCAGCCGTTTAAACATGGCGTTGATCTTTTTCATATCTTCTCCAGAATCTCGGCCACCGCTTCTACGTCTTTGTCTCCCCGGCCGGAAAGGTTGATGATGACAATTTCATCTTTTTTAAAATCCTTAGCCGCCTTCTGGACGTAAGCCACGGCATGGGAGCTTTCCAGGGCTGGCAGAATGCCTTCGGTCTGAGAAAGCAGTTTGAAACCCTGCAGGGTTTCTTCGTCGTCGATGGCCACATACTGCGCCCGGCCGGTATCCTTGAAATAAGAATGTTCCGGTCCGACACCAGGATAATCCAGTCCCGGTGCCAGTGAGTGCGCTTCGCAGATGTTGCCCCAGGGATCCTGGAGGAGGTAGCTGCAGGCCCCGTGCAAAACGCCGACGCTGCCGGCGACCAGGGTTGCCGAGTGCCGCCCCGTCTCGATGCCGTGGCCGGCGGCCTCAACGCCGATGAATCGTACCGGGTCCTTTAAGAACGGATAAAACAGCCCCATGGAGTTGCTGCCGCCGCCCACGCAGGCTACCAGGCAATCCGGCAACCGCCCTTCCTGTTGCCGTATCTGGGCCTTGGCCTCCTGGCCGATGATCGACTGGAAGTCGCGCACCAGGCGGGGATACGGATGGGGCCCGGCCACGGATCCGATAACGTAGTGGGTGTGCCGCACATTGGTCACCCAATCCCGAATGGCCTCGTTCATAGCATCCTTGAGGGTGCAACTGCCGGACTCTACCGGTATGACTCGGGCGCCCAACAGTTTCATGCGGATAACGTTCAGCCGCTGTCGGCGGATGTCCTCCGTTCCCATGTAGATATCGCACTCCATGCCCAAGAGGGCGGCGATCGTGGCCGTGGCGACGCCGTGTTGGCCAGCCCCGGTCTCGGCGATGACCCGCTTTTTGCCCATCCGCTGCGCCAACAATCCCTGCCCCAGGGTGTTATTGATCTTGTGGGCGCCGGTGTGATTGAGGTCCTCCCGTTTTAAATACACCTTTGGTCCGCCTAACTCGGCGGTCAGGTGTTTGGCAAAATAGAGCGGCGATGGCCGCCCGACGTAATCTTTCAACAATCCGGCCAGTTCTTTTTTAAAATCCGGGTCCCGTTTGATGCGGCCATAGGCCTCTTCTAATTCCAAAAGGGCCGGCATCAATGTCTCCGGTACAAAACGGCCCCCGTACTGACCGAAATGACCTTGTTTATCAGGTAACAATGAAAACCTCCGAAAAGTTTTACTGGTAAATATTTTTATCGTCGAACAGGTTCCGCAACGGCGCGTGAAGTTTCATCTGGCCCGGAGCCGGGCCAGTTTTCTTGCCCCGCAGTTGCTGCGGCTACAGCCTGAAAAAAGGCCCGCAGCTTGTCAGGATCTTTCCTGCCCGGCGAGGCTTCCACGCCGCTGGCAACGTCGACTGCCGGCGGGGCGGCCTCTCGAATGGCCGCGGCGACGTTTTCCGCATTGAGCCCGCCGGCCAATACGATGGGGCCGTACTCTTTGGCCTGCCGGGCCAATGACCAGTCGAAATGTATACCGGTGCCGCCGCGCTGACCGGACTTATAGGTATCCAGCAGAAAGGCGCGGACACTCCCCAGATAGTGCCGCATCTGCATCAGAGAGCCTGCGTCTTTAACCTGGATCGCCTTCATAACCGAGCATTGCAGTTCCCGGCAATACTCAGGCGGCTCCTCCCCATGCAGTTGTACCCAATCCAGGCGGACCCGTTCGGCCACCGCTTTAACAGTAGTTAGCTCCTCGTTGACAAATACCCCGACGCTGAGCACCAGGGGCGGCAATTGGGCCACGATGTTGCGCGCCGCCTCCGGGGAGATGGAGCGAGGACTCCTAAGATAAAAGATAAATCCCAAAGCCTGGGCGCCCAGGTTGGCGGCCAAAATGGCGTCCTCCGGATTCGTTATGCCACAGATTTTAACGCGCGTCATGGAAGTGGTCTTTAGGCGGTTGCGGGCCCCTCTATAATTTTAAAAGGTCAAGACTTTGTCTGCTTCCGAGATCAATTCGTACAGGTCATCCATCCAGGCTATAGGGCATGATCCTGATCCCACCAAGCCGTGGGATTTGAGACAGACCCCTCAAACGTAAAAATCGCCGGTAAAGTGATTGATCTCACCCATCACATCAAATTGCGGCGAGCTGCTCTGCTCGAAACAGACGCCCTGTCCCAGCATGAAGACGCTGACCTCGTCACCCTTCTTGACGGCCACATTTGCCAGACGCATGGCATTATAGATGGTCTCGCCGACATCGGAAGAGATAATAATCATGGTTTTCATCATGCTGTCCTTTCAGATTATTCTGTGACCTTGCGATCTTGTGAGGGCCGGGGCAATGATCCTTTTTGTCTGGCGGCCAAAGATTCCGCTAGCGGTTATCCCCCAACAACTCTCTAAGCTTTTCCCCTGGATCCGGCGCTCGTACCAAGGTTTCGCCGATGAGAAAGGCCTTGATGCCGCTGCCGCGGAAGCGCTCCAGGTCGGCCCGGCAGTTCAGCCCCGAGGCGGCCACTAAGGTAACGTCAGCCGGAGCCAGGGGGGCCAACTCCAGGGCGCGGTTCATATCTACCTCGAAGGTGTGCAGATTTCGGTGATTGATCCCGATGAGGGTGGCTCCCACCTCCAAAGCCAGCTGCATTTCCGCAGCGCTAAAGACCTCCACCAGGGCCTGCATGCCGAGGGATTCGGTGAGCAGGAGCAGCGCCCGCAAAGCCCCCGGCGGCAGGCAGGCCGCAATGAGCAGCAGGGCATCGGCCCCCAGGGCAGCAGATTCATACACCTGCACCGGTTCCAGGATAAAGTCCTTGCGCAGCAACGGAATACCGATCAGGGGGCGTAGTTCCGCCAAAAAATCGGGGCTTCCCTGAAAGAACTGGCGCTCCGTGAGTACCGAGATACCGGCGGCGCCGGCTGTTTGATAGGCACAGGCCAGGTCGATATGATCCAGGTCGGGGCGCAGCACTCCCTTAGAAGGCGAGGCCTTCTTGATTTCGGCAATAATAGCCGGAAAGAGGGCCTGATCCAGAGCTGCTTTAAGACTTAAGACCTCCGGTCGACGCTCCCAACGGGAGCGTAAATCTTTCAGCGACGTCGTCTCCCGCAACCGGGCATTCTCTTGAAGCTTGGCGGCAACGATGCGCTCCAGGAAGTCCTTCATGCCGACCTCTCAAAAGATTTACTCTTGGCGATCAGGGCGTCTAACTTGGCCTGGGCCCGACCGGAGGTGATCACCTCTCTGGCCAATGTCAGGCCGGCGCCAAAATCCGGCGTCAGCCCGGCGGCGATGAAGGCGGCGGCGGCGTTCAGGGCCACCATATCCTGTTTGGGGCTCGGTTCTCCAGCCAGGACCCGCCGCACGATCTTGGCGTTTTCGAAAACATCGCCTCCCCGGATATCATTCAGAACCCCCCGCCGCAGGCCGAATTCCTCCGGCGTAATAGTGTATGTCTTAATCTGACCATGCTGCAACTGGCTCACGCGGGTCGGCCCGGTAATGCTGATCTCATCGAATGACCCCTCGCCATACACCACGAAGGCGCTATCTGTTCCCAGATTCAGGAGGACACCCGCCAATAGTTCGGTCAACCGGGCCTCATATACCCCGACTACCAAGATATTGGCACCGGCCGGGTTGGTGAGCGGCCCCAAGACGTTAAAAATGGTACGGATGCCAATCTCCCGCCGGGGACCGATGGCGTAGCGCATGGCCCCATGCAACTGCGGCGCAAAGAGAAAACCGATGCCCACCTCCCGGACACATTCTCCTACCTGCTCCGGGGTTAGGGCGAGATTAATCCCGAGGGCCTCAATAACATCGGCGGACCCGCAGCGGCTGGAGACCGCTCGGTTGCCGTGTTTGGCTACCTTCAGACCGGCCCCGGCGACGACAAAGGCGGTCGTAGTGGAGACATTGAAGGTATTAGTGGCGTCACCCCCGGTACCCACCGTATCTACTATAGTCTCCCGATCGATATTGATCTCATCGCGGTCCAGGTCAATCAAGGTATCGCTTATCGGAATACGGGTGGCCTTGGCGCGCATGACCTGAGCGGCGGCGGTGATCTCGGTTACCGTCTCCCCCTTCATCCGCAAGGCGGTGATAAAGGCTCCGATCTGGGCATCGGTGGCCTGGCCGGTCATGATTGTCTCCATGGCCTCGGTCATCTCGGAAGCGGTTAAATCCTGCCGGTTTACAGCCTTAAAAATAAGCTCCTGTATCATGGTCAGCCCTCTCTGCTCATCGGCTTTTTCATAGTGCACTGCACACAGGTACCATTGTACTGCTAAATTTACTCCCGTGCCAAGGGATTTGGGGCTTCCTCCAAACAATGCGGGAGCCTTTTGGATAAAAGCTGCTCCGCCGCCGCTACCCCCGAAGCCAGGGCCTGGCGGTTTAGTTCCGCTGTGCCGGTTGGGGCCCGAGCCAGAACCGCCATTTCTAGGCTTTCCAAAGAAACTACTCCGGAAATCTTGACCAGCGCCCCGAGCGCGACAATGTTGGCCACCATCTCCTTCCCGCATTCCTGCCGGGCAATCTGGGTGAAGGGCAGGGCAATGACCCAGGGGATGGGTATGTCTTTCACCAGCGTGGCGTCGATGATGAGGAGACCCCCGGGCTTGAGATCGTAGCAATAGGTATCGCAGGCCTGCTGATTCATGGCCAGGACAATGTCCGGTTTGATTACCTTGGGATAATCAATCTCACTATCGCTGATGACGACCTCGGCCTTGGAGGCCCCGCCTCGCGCCTCCGGGCCATAGGCCTGTGTCTGGCAGACCTCCTTACCTTCATAGACCCCGGCAGCTTCCGCCAGGATAATGCCGGCAGTGATAATCCCCTGTCCACCGGAGCCGCTCAGACGCACTTCATATCGTTCCACTGGCCCACCCGCTTACTTGAACTGGGAGTAAATCGCCGCCAGACCTATGGGAATGAGGATCCAGCCGGAAATTTTGTGAAAATGGTAGTAAACCAGTTCCCTAAAAGATATCTGAGATAACTGCCAAAGTTTGGCCAGCCCGAGATCAATGCCCGGCAGGAATTGATCTAGGCTTAGGAAAAATCGAAATACTACGGTTTTCGCCTTCCCCTCCTGCCGCAGCCAGTTCCATTGGCTGACGAAGGTCGGGTCAAAACTTCTTTCATCAAACACCAGCATGCCTATAAAGACGATGACCAGACTGATCCAGAAAGTTCGTTCCGGTCTACGGCCATATCCGGCTAACAGGTCCCAGAAAAACAAAGTGGCAAGATTATCCGGCCGCCACCATTTTTCTTGAACCTGTCGGCGCTTTCCCTGGATAAAGACTGCATCCGCCCGGTCTTTATGTCCCCCTTGTTTGAAAAACGTCTCCAGGAGGTTATAATTTCGGGAGTCATAGCGGCCCTGGTCCAACCAGGCCAAAAGCACCTTCCAGTCATCGCCTCCTTCACCGGCGCTTACCGACTGATAGGTCATCCCTTCCAACCACAGACTATCATCTCTGTCGGGCCAGGCAACTTCCTGGAAATTTAAGAGGCTAAAAGAAGTTTCTCGCAGGTCGGCCTTTTCCTGAAACCTCACGCCGGTCAGATAGGCGCCGTCTTTGACCGTTAGTTTTCTAGCTGCAAGCTGGCCGATCTGGATATGCTCAATCTTCAACACCCGCTCAACGACGGCATTTTCTAACGTCAGTCCAATTATTGACCCGGAATTTTCAGCCGCAAAGCCGATGGTGGCATTAAGCAATTTTGCCCCGGAGAGATCTATTCCACCTGAACAGGTTGCCTCCCAGAAATAGGCCGTCGCCCCAACCTTTATCTCTTTAAGATTGACCGCTTGGGAAGGACAGAGAAATCGGCTTTTGATCGCGACAAATTCACCCCCGATATCGGCGCCGATGAAATCTACCGGTCCATGGAAGTTTGCTCCTCGAAAGAAGGCGTGTTGGGAGACTTTAAGGTTGTTAAAATTCACTTCCTGGCTGGTGTTTTCGAATCTGGCGCCGTCAAACTGCAATTCGCTGCCTATTGCCGCAGTCACGAAATTCACCGGCCCGGCAAAGGCCGTTCCCCGAAATGCCGCCGAATGCGACACCCGCAGGCCGTTAAAATTGACCGGCTCGGAAGGGTGGTGAAACCTGGCCCCATCGGCAATGAATTGGGAACCCACATGGACGTTGCCGAAATTCGCCGCCGCCCTAAACTGCCCCTGCATGATTACTAGTTGGCTGCCGATTTCGGCCCCAAAAAAATCGACCGGTCCGGCAAAGGCGGTACCGATAAACAGACCCACATCTCCGATCTTGGAACCCGAAAAATTCACCGGACCCATAAAGACCGCTTTTCGAAAAAAGACCGCCTGGGATACCGTCATGGAACTGAAATTCGCTCCCGTCGACGCATCCTCGCTTCTCAGGCCGTCGGCAATCAAAACGCCGCCGATCTGAGCCCGCCATAAATCGAGTGGCTGCTGAAAGATCGATTCCGATATGTTGGCGCTGAGCAAAACCCGCAGCCGCTGCATCTCGACCTTCTGAGCAAACTGATCCCGGCTGAGAGTAAGCCCCTTTTTAAACAGACAATCCCTGAAATTAACCTCTCCCTGAAACCGGCAGTCCAACAATTCTACCCAATGATTGACCTCGGCATTTTCTAAATCGAACGACCCGGTAACGACGGCCTGCATAATCCTTATACCCGGATAGGGAATTCTTACTCCCTCCAAACCGTCCGTAAGGAGCTTTACCAAAAAACGGGCCCGAACCTGCCGGAATTTTTCCCCCTGACCAAAATGCTGTTGTAGATCGGCCACCTTACCGGAAGAAACTTGCTGGACAATCCACTTCTCCGCGAGGCTGAGCTGGCCGAGACTACCATTTTTATCCGGATCGACCTGCCCTGAAACCGGGCTGCTTCCTGACAGGAAAAAAATGAGCAGAAAGAGAATATACGGTAACACTAAATCTGTACACCTCCGGCATCTCTGGCCGCATCTCGGATCCGGCGTAATTCCTTAGTATAAACCGGCAGATCACGATCAATCAAGGTTCCGATCGTAATCTTGCCGACCAGTTCCGCAGCAGTCATGGTTTTCGCCTTTTCCACCGGCACGGCCACAGCCTTCTGCCAGTTTAACATTTCCACCGGACCGCCTAACTTATTTTTGCGGCCATAGAGAGTCGGACAGTGGCTGATCGCTTCAATGACTGCAAACCCCCGTTTGCGGATGCCGGCTTCAATCAACTGATCCAAGAGGTTGGCATGGAACACGGTGCTGCGACCCACATATGCGGCTCCAGCAGCCACCGCCAGTTCGGCAATGGACAGAGGATGCTCAATCGTGCCAAAGACAGCCGTGGTAGCCAAGGCCCCATAGGGCGTGGTAGGGGAATACTGTCCGCCGGTCATGCCATACGTGCTGTTATTGACAATCAGGGCTGTCAGATTGATATTGCGCCGGGCGGCATGAATAAAATGGTTGCCGCCGATAGCGGTGGCGTCGCCATCCCCCATAACGACAATCACCTGCAACCGGGGATTTGCCAGCTTTACCCCGGTGGCAAAAGTCAAGGCCCGTCCGTGCGTGGTGTGCAGGGTGTTGAAGTCCACATACACCGGCATACGGCCAGCGCAGCCGATGCCGGACACCAGGACAATGTCATCTTTCGTATAGCCGGACCGGTCAATGGCCCGGATCAAGGCGCCCAGGACTATGCCATTGCCACACCCCGGACACCAGACGTGGGGAAACTTCTTGTCATGGCGCAGGTATTTATAAATAAGCTTGGTTGTCTCAGCCATCGCCTAGCCAGCAGTCAGTTGTCACAGGATGTAGGTCCACTCAATGAATCATCCATCAGGAGCTTGTAAGTATATGAGGTTCCTGCAAAACTATTTTTCTCTCTCGTTCCCAAGTTGTAACTTGGAGCCAGAAAAGATTATTTTCTGCGTTTAGATTGCAAAAACAGGCATTTTGCATAGACTTTTTATTATATCAGAAATATATGCAATAATGTCCGCTTTAGTTTTTGCATCTGGACGTGGTAGCTTGTAAAGACGGCGGGCGCATCCCGCCCTAAGAGTAAATTGCCAGTAAAATATCGAGAATAAGATAGGGCGGCCCATGGCCGCCGCTGATGTTGAACATGGTCGATGAGAAAAAATTTATATGAAAACAATGGGCCGTGGGCGGTGCCCACTAAAGCGCTGCGGTACTGACAGGCCCATCCGTGGGGGGTGAATCTGGTATTTACCTCAAACAACTGAAGTACTACCTATTTTGCCAAGGGATCATAATCCGGATAATTTGTCGAAACCCACATACCGGGTGGCACAGGCTGCCCAGCCGGTGCCAAAACAGTCCGTTTCTCTCATATGTCTTTTAATCTCCTGAATATCAATAAGTTGGTTTTATTTTTCCAAAAGTCATGAATAAAGCCGGATAAGTCATTTGCTTTTATAATGAACATATGATTAAATAGCAGCATTATGGGGGGCATTTTCGGGTGAAGCCGAAAACCCGTTGTTTTGCGCGGCGGACCAGCGCCGCCAATAATCACAACGAAAGGAGATTTTCATGAAAAAGGTTATGATCGTCGGCTGTGGATCCTATATGGACAGCGGTTACGGTTGTCCAGGGGAATGGCGTTGTCTTAAGGCAGCTACGCTGGGTGAGGGCAAATTCACCGAACCGGTGCAAGTCACGGCCTTCGTCAAATGTAGCTGCCCAGGCCGCAGTCTGGTCTCCAATGTGGGCATGGCTATTAAGTTAGCCGACATGAAACCGGATACTATCTATCTCAGTTCTTGCTTTGCCAACGCCAAACCGGGATGTCCATACAGCTCCCCTGAAGAAATCTCCAAGCTTATCCAGGGGAAAACCGGGATTTCGGTCGTTTTAGGGACCCATGAATACCATTAATGACGCACCTTTCGGCACCTGATCCATGCGCAGGTGAGCCGTTGGCATTTATCTTCTTCCTCCGCAGGAGTCTGACGTCGAGACCTCTGCGGAATTTTTCTTTACCGGCTTTATTTAGGCGGTTTAGCCCGCTTTATTCATGATATTTTGAAAAAGATAGCTAACTCATTTTAATGCCATAGATTAACAGGCTTACCTGAAATACAGACTGTTTTTTTGCACAGGCTGGAAAGCCTGTGCCACCGGGTATATGGGATTTTGATGAATTATCCGGGTTAGAAAAGTATGATTAAGCTATTGAAATATCATAGATTAAAAGATTTGATCAAAAAACAGACGGTTCTTTGCACAGGATAGGAAGCCTGTGCCACCACTCAGATGCTATGCAGTTGAATTATCCGGGGAAACCGGAAACCGCCAACTTTTACTGGAAGTAATTACTCCAGGCTAAATCTATACTTCTGATCTCCCAGGGGAACGTACCATTCCACAAAATTATAGTCTATTCCCGCCGGCGCCGGTTTGATTCCCCGAAAGCGTTGGCTGATTGCCGGCAGGGCCTCGGGTACAAACAGGAAGGTATAAGGCTGGTCTTCCGCCAGAATCTCCTGAAAGCGGAAGTAGCAGGCTTTTCTCTTGGTCTGGTCAAAGGTGTGGCGTCCCTGATCCAGGAGCCTGTCGACTTCGGGATTATGATAGTGGATAAAATTTAATTCGCCCGGCCTGCTCTTGGAGGAATGCCAGATGTCATAGACGTCGGGATCCTGGCCGGTGGTCCAGCCTAACAGTACCGCCTCGAAACGCCCCTTTTCGATGAATTCCTTCAGGAATGCCGCCCATTCCACCGTGCGGATGTTAACCTGGATACCCACCTCCTTGAGTCGCCGTTGGATGATCTCAGCGGTACGCACCCGTACTTCGTTTCCCTGATTGGTAAGGATAGTAAAGGCAAAGGGCTGGCCGTCTTTTTCCTGCACTCCGTGGGCATTCAGCCGCCAGCCAACTTCGGCCAGCAGGGTCTTGGCCTTTTCGGGGTTATAGGGAAAAGTGGGAACATCAGGATTAGCAAACCAAGTTTCAGGTTTGTATGGGCCGACGGCCGGTACCCCCAATCCGAGGAGCACCCCGTCAATGATCTCCTGTTTGTTAATGGCCGAAGTCAAGGCCTGCCGCACCCGTCGATCCTTAAACTTGGGATCTTCCAGATTGTAGCCCAAATAGGTGTAGGCAAAGGCAGTATATTTATATTTATTATACATTTTGGCAAAACGCGGGTATTCCGTCTGCCTTAGATACTGGAGCGGGGTCAACCCCATGCGGTCGATATTGCCAGCCTTCAGCTCCAAAAAGATAGTGGCCTGATCCGGTTTTACCATGGAGATATAGCCATTTAAATAGGGTCGACCGGCAAAGTAATCAGGGTTAGAGGTCAGGACAATCCGGTCCTGAGTCTTCCATGACTTGAATCTATATGGGCCGGTGCCGATGGGATGCCGGCTTAAAGGGGATCGGGTGATATCCTGGCCGCTAAGAAGGTGTTTAGGAAGAATGGCCAGACCCCAACTCCCGAGCGCCGGAGCAAAAGGTCTGGGGTAGGTGACCCGGAAGGTGTAATCGTCCGGGGCTTCAGCCCGGCGCACCTGTTTATAGTCGCCGGAGTAGGCCGTGGGTGTCTTCGGATCTACCATGAGCTGGTAGGTGAATAAGACGTCCTGGGCGGTGAAAGGAGCGCCGTCATGCCACCGAACGCCCCGGCGCAAGGAAAAGGTAATGGTCAGCCCGTCCGGGGAGATCTCCCAACTTTCGGCCAGGTCTCCCACCAACTGTAGGTCGCCGTTGTATTTTACCAGACCGTTATAAACCAGGGAGGCGATTCCATGGGAAGCCGAATCCGACGCCAGAGGCGGGATCAGGGTGCTGGCATCGCCGATGGAGCCGTCGATAAAAAGGTCGCCGTAGGCCGGGCCGGTATCCCGCCCGACAGGAGGCGGCGGGCTCTCGCTGCCCTGTTGGCAGCCGAGCAGCAGCGCCATACCCGCCAACAGGCATAACATGAGCACGGATTGGCCGGATAGCGCTTTCCGTCGGGTAGTACATCTCATTCGGGCAAACAACCGCATGGTTATTTAGAAAATAATTTTTACACAGGCTAGAAAGCCTGTGCCACCGTCAAATGATTTTCATGATTTGTGGGTGCTTTTGAAAAGAATGATAATTACATTGTATGTATCACAGGATCACCGGGGAGACAAGGCCGTCTCTGCCGGTCGTTTGTAATTTTTTCTTGCCGTCAGGCTGAATCTTGGATAGAATTTAAGCAGTCGGGACGTGGCTCAGCCTGGTAGAGCACAGCGTTCGGGACGCTGGGGTCGCTGGTTCAAATCCAGTCGTCCCGACCATTTTTATCTGGCTCCCATTCTCTGCTTTTTTATTATTTCCCTCAGCGTTAGAGCCGTTTTTTCTCACCGCCGTTTCATGGTTATCGGAGAATCTCTCTGCATGAAGTACAATTTATCGGATTCGTTTGTTTTACGTGAACCCGGCCTCCAGATCGTCCGCCTCAGCGGCCCTCCTGCGACTCTGGGCTTTTCTCACGGACAGATGCTCGGGCCGCAGATCAAACACCTTCGCCGCCAGTTCCTGTCTTATCTGAGTAGACTCTCTTTAGGAGTAGGCGCCCTGCCGCTCTACCTGCTTGCCTGCCTCGCCGCCTGGCGTCTGCGGCCTTTTATTCCTCAACCCTTCTGGGAGGAGATGAGCGCCATAGCCGAGGGAGCTCGGGTACATCTCAGCCTCATTGTGTTGATCAACGTCATCGATGACCTGCTCAATAATATCCCCCGCTGCTCTACCTTTGCCGCGTCTCTGGGGGGGAATCAACCGCCGGAATTTATTCTGGCCCGGAATCTGGACTACCCCTTATTCACCCAGTCTATGTGCCGCCTGAACACGGTCTTTATGCTGTCGCCATCGGCCGGACAGCCCCTTATCTCAGTGGCCTGGCCGGGATATATCGGCGTCTGTACCGGAATGAACGCCTCTCGGATTGCCCTGGCGCAGCTGACTGCTTCCTCCCGCGAAACTTCTCTGGCCGGCGTCCCGACGGCCTTGCGCAACCGTTTAGGCTTACAAGATCATGATTCTCTTCTCGGCGTTGCCGCCCGTATCGCCAGCCAGCCGGGAACTATCGGCAACAATCTGCTGCTAACTGCGCCCCACGACGCCCTGCTGCTGGAGACCTCCTCCCGCCATACAGCCGTCCGCCTGCCGGTCAACAACATCCTGACCGCCACTAACCACTATCAATCCCCGGCCATGCAGGCTTTGAAGGGCAAGGCCTTCCGCCGTCCGCCGTTCTCGCCTCTACCCCTCTACTGCTTCTCGGACGAGTATAGCTTCGCGCGGGATCGCCAGATGCAACAACTCCTCAGCGATGGACCCATCGATATAGTTCAGGCTCAACACATCCTTGCCGACCCCCTGGTCGCTAATCCCGGCGATGTCACCAGCGCCATCTTTCACCCAAATGCCTCGGAACTCTACGTGGCGCAATCCCTTACCACCCCTGTCTCATACGGGCGCTATCGCCGCCTCTCCGGACTCTTCGGTCATCAACCCCAGGTTATTTAAAGATATCTCCCTTTTTGCCAGAGCTTGCTTTTTTGACAAATAAGGTGAGGGCCGTCAGATACTGTTCCATTCCCCGGTAAAACAGGTCATTGTGGTTGGCGCCGGGAATCTTCACGAACGTCTTGTCGGTGGCCGGACAGGCGTCATACAACGCCCGGCCGTCGCTTAAGGGGATGATGTGATCAAACTCGGCGTGAATGACCAGCAGCGGTTTCTGCCAGGTCTCTATCTTGGCGATATGATTAAACCCGGCCTCCTCCTGAAACCCGATGGCGTCCGGATCGACCCCCAGGAGCCTGAGGAGCGGCCCGGCAAAGGCAAAGCCGCTTTCGAGGATGAGGCCGGCCAATCTCTCCGAATAGTTGGCTGCCAACTCGAGGGCCGAGGCGCTTCCCAGAGACCGCCCCATGACCAGCAGCGGACCGGTGTAGCCGTGTTCTCGCAGCCAGTCCTCAATATACTTCAGAATCGGATGACAATCCTGCATCATGGCCGAAATTGTGGGCTGGCCACCGGAGCGGCCGTATCCCCGGTAATCCACCGGCAAAAAATTAATGCCCAGGCGGTTATAGAACGGCCCCAGTTCGTCGTAATCGGCCACAATCTCACCGTTGCCGTGGAAGAACAGGATATTGGGATGGTCCTGGCCGCCCAGATGCAGCCTGCCCCCGATCTTCAGGCCGTCGGCTACCGGGATCAGGATATCCTGCCCCATGCCGCCTCCGCCCCCGAACAGGCCGCCTAATTCCGGCCGGGGATGAAACAGGACCTGGAGTATCTCCGGTCGATCAAATTTACTGAAATCCCGTTGGGGGGATATCTTCAGCGTCTCAACCATGACTGACTCCCTGGTTCGGCGTCTCTTCCACCTTACACCTCGCGCCTCAGGCGGGTTCCTGCTCCTGATTAGTGATGATGGTGTTCTCCCGGAGTATGCCCGCCGGCGGCAATATAGACCACCGGGGCCTTTTGATGGTTCTCCAGGGTGTAGACGACATCGCCCTTGAGATAGAAGGCCTCCCCGATCCTGAGATCCTGGGGGCCATCCGGGCCGATGAGGGTCGCCAGCCCGGCGACGATGCAGATGATCTCTTCATGTCCCGGACCCGGATTCAACACCCGGCCCTTGGCGCCGGGGTCAAGGATGCCATAGAGCAGATAACAGGCCTCGGTCTCCAGATCGGTTGTGCCCAATACCGTTTCTCCAGCTTCGGCTTTGGCCCTGGTCAGTAAATCATACACTTTTACCATATCTTATCTCCTGAATGTAGTGGGATCGTAACACTTCAGTTGTTTGGGACAAATACAAGTCCTCATGTTTTCAAGAACACAACGAAATATGAAAGAATAATTGGTGGCATAGGCCTCCTGGCCTGTGCATCAGCGTACCGGCTGGAAAGCCTGCACCACCGTAACACTTCAGTTGCTTGGGTCGAATACCAGATTCGCCCCTACAGACGGGTCTGTCGATGCTGTGGTGCTGTAGGGTGGGCACCGCCAACCATGTTCCTGATCTATTATCTCAGATAGCTAACCCGGATAATTCACCAAAATCCCATATACCCGGTGGCACAGGCTTTCCAGCCTGTGCAAAAAAACAGTCTGTATTTCAGGTAAGCCTGTTAATCCATGGCATTAAAATGAGTTAGCTATCTTTTTCAAAATATCATGAATAAAGCGGGCTAAAGTATTGCGTGGGATCAATGCCATACCGGGCACACATCACCGGGTCCGGCCCCAGGCCGCCGCCCGCCCGGAAGCGGCAGCCCCCCCGGCAGTCATGTACATAGGGGCAGGGGGCGCAGTCGAGAACGCTCAGGTGTAAATGCAACAACCGCAGCCAACAGGTCTCCAGGCCTTCCGAGAGCTTGCCGAGCGGTTGATCGCGATATAGCCCGCACTTGGCCACCGTTGCGTTTGGCAAGACCGCCGCCAGATGCCGGCCGCAGGCAAAATCACCGGTAGCGCCGTGATCCGAGCCGCCAAAGCCCAGATCCAGGAATTTCGCCGCCTCAGTGGGCTCAACCCAGAGGTCCTGATTCTCCGCCAACCGTCCGCTGAGGCAGGGGATATCGAGATTCCACTCCCGCACCTCCGCCTGTTGCAGCCAGCGGCTCATTTCGGCCAACTCAGCCACATTGCCCCGGTGGATCATGGTAGCCACCGAAACTTCAAAACCGGCGCTTTGCAGGGCCTGCATCCGATCAACGGTTTTCTTCCAGGTTCCGGGGCCGCGCAGCAGGTCATGGCCCGGTTCCAGACCGTCCAGACTGAGCTGTACCTCGTGCACCCGCAACGCTTCAATTACCTTATCAGTCAACAACAGGCCATTGCTCAACAGCACAAAGCGGAGTTCGAACTCTGGCAGATGGTTGTTTAATTCCTGCCAATGGCGGTGCATGAGCGGCTCGCCGCCCGAGAGCAGGACCCTGAGTCCCTGCATCTCCTGAAATTCCTGCAAGGTCTGGAGCACCGCGTCCAACGGCAACTCGGCCTCCCCCACCTCCCCTAAATAGCAGTGCCGACAACGCAGGTTGCAGCGCTCCGTGATCATCAGTTCCAGGTAACGCAGGGACGGTATGGGGGAGCGGCGCCAACGGAGGGTTCGGGGGGAGGGCGCGGCACAACCGGCGAGCATCGATTCGGCCAGCAGAAAATCCAAGAACTCCCGGTCGGCCAGAACCGCCAGACCCGGCGTGGTTCCGTCGCCGCGGGTCAGCCAGTCAAACCCGGCATCGTTGACTTCGTACAACTCGTCACTCAGTCGGTCGTAGAGATGCGGGGTCTCCGGATATCTCAGCGAGACATGCTCCGCCAACCGGAGATACAACTGCGGCAATACCTGCTCCCAGATCTTTGCCAGATCCGCCGCCGCCAGCCAGCCGCTCTCTAACAGCGCCGCCAGGGCCCGCAGCCCGCCGCACGGCGCCGCCTCCGCAAGCGCCTTGGCAAAGTCGCAGCCGTGGCGTCGAAAGGCACAGCGGGAACAGACTACCTCCGGTAGTATTTGGGGGACAGGTTGAGGCAGATCGGGATTGACCGAGATCGCTGTCAGGGCTGGCAGCAGGGCCGGCTCGAGTTGCTGCCAGGCCGAGAGCCAGGCATAGGCCAGACATTTTTCCGCCTCATCCTTGTGAGGCTTATAATACTCACAAAATTTCTGACAAACCGCCTGCCGCAGCATAGTATGATATACGACCATTTCTGGGAACTTATCTTATTGACGGAGCTGGTCAGTCCAGTTTTTCACCAGGGACACCCAGTTCAAATTTTCTTCGGCGAATTTTCGCCCATTTTTTCCCAGCTCCTGGGCCAGCTTCGGATCATGCAATAATTGCCTGATGGCCTGAGCCAAAGCCTCGGGGTTCTCGGGGGGGGCCACCAGTCCCGCCCGGGCATTTTCAATCAATTGCGCCCCTTCTCCGGCGCCGCCGTACACCACCGGGATGCCGGAAGCCATAATTGGAAAGACCTTGCTGGGGCGGGCGCCGTTGAAAAGCGGCAGGTTGCGTAAAACGGCGATGCCGGCAAAGGCAAAGGAATATAACCGGGCGACATAGGGCAATGGGGCTGCCTCGAAAAATAAAACATTGTCCAAAAGATACTTTTTTGCCAGGTCCTGTAGTCTGGGTTTTTCCGGCCCATCTCCCAAGAAGACAAAGACGAGATCTTTTTGATCGTGCAGTAATTTTGCAGTTTCCAGTATAGTTTCCAGCCCTTGGGCATATCCTAACAGGCCGGCATAGAGAATTATCTTTTTGCCATCCAGCCCCAAACTCCGGGCAAGGTCTCTATCCGGTTGGTTGGGCCGGAACAGGCCGGTATCAACCCCGTTGGGCAAGAATACTAATTTTCCAGCGGCTATGCCCTTGGCGATAATTCCGCGGCGGATGCCTTCGGTTACTGCAGAAACTTTAAAGGCATGGTGGTACGACCATTTTTCCAGTTTTTCGGCGAGGCGCAGGAGGCGTTTATCCTGAATGATGCCCATTTCCCGGACTGAATCCGGCCAGAGATCGGAGACATTAAAGATCATCTTGGCCCGCCAGAGCCATTTCATGAATACGGCGGGGATGGCGAGAAACAGTGGAGGCGATTCAACAAAGACGATATCCGGACGGCGGACCCGCCAGAGAGCGATGAGGGAGGTAAAGGCAAAGGAGAAGTAGTTCAGAAGACGCTTGATCCCGGCGCCGGTGGCGGCATAGAGCCAGATGCGATGGACGGGGGCGCCTTCGATGCTTTCCCGAACATACAATTTGCCTCGATATTTTGGGAATATCCTTCCTGAGGGATAGTTAGGCAGGGCCGTAACTATTTCCGCTTCATGCCCCAAGTGGTGCAGGGCGCGTACCATTTCCTTCAACCTGACTTGAGGGGCGCCGATTTCCGGAAAATAATATTGCGTTAAGATTACCAGGCGCATGGCTCAGGGCCTTCTGGCAATTGAGGTTTAAAATATTTGCCGATATGGTTCATTCCGGTTCCGCCGATGATTGTAATAAATTTTTGTAACACTTCAGTTGTTTGGGACAAATACAAGTCCTCATGTTTTCAAGAACACAACGAAATATGAAAGAATAATTGGTGGCATAGGCCTCCTGGCCTGTGCATCAGCGTACCGGCTGGAAAGCCTGCACCACCGTAACACTTCAGTTGCTTGGGTCGAATACAAGATTCGCCCCTACAGACGGGTCTGTCGATGCTGTGGTGCTGTAGGGTGGGCACCGCCAACCATGTTCCTGATCTATTATCTCAGATAGCTGAAGTATTACAAATTTTTTATATAATAGATGCTGCCGTCCGGCGTCCTGCTTTCTTCGATAAAGCCATTCTTTTGATAAAACCGAACCGCCGGCTGATTGTTTCCTTTTACTGATAAACCATATCTAAAAATTCCCTGTTGTCTTAAGTTATCTTCAAATGCGTCCAGGAGCGCTCTGCCGACGGCGCGTTTTTGACTGTTCGGAGATACGGCGATAGAAGTCAAACGCATTCTGGCCTGACTAGGACTACTTTCCCGGTTAAATAGTGCCCTCAGTCGTGTTTTGGCTTTATTGAGCAGAGCCAGTGGGTGGAGCAGGGAGGCGGCGGCGATGGCCAGATAGTTGGCGGCGACGAAGTTTTTTCGAGCCCGGCCGACCTGTTCAGCGAAGTGGCCGACGACGAAGCCGAGCACCTGGCCGGAACTGTCAGTTGCTATCAGGGAAAAGGGGTTTTCCCGGCAGAGTTCGGCATACATGTTTTCCAGCAGGGTATTGGTAAAGTGGGCCGAGAAATGATCAGTCAGGTAGGCTGCTTTATGAATGGCGGCAACTGCCGGCATATCGGTTGGCGATATTTTCCTGGTCATGATTGGTCTTGGAGGCATAGGTCGAGACTCCCTTATAGCTGAATAAAATCATGGAATTTTCGCAGCCAGATTTCCAAAGCCAAGGGGTTAAAGATATCTATCAGCCAGATATTGCCTTTCAGAGCCGACTGCTGACAATAGGCGCGGTATTTTTGCCTCAGGTTATCGTGGTTAACCAGGCCGAGTTTAAACATCAGGCTGTCTTGGCCAAAATAATCGAGGACGCCGGGACGCAGCTCGTGTTTCAGCCATTCGCTCTGCGGATTGACGAATCCCTGTTTATCTTTTCGCCAGGTAATTTCGGGGGGTAGAAACGGCGCCATGGCCTGGCGAAAAATATACTTGGTCCAGCCGTGCCGTAGTTTGTAGCGGGGCGGCAGAGGGATTATTTTCTCTATCAGGCGGTAATCAAGGAAAGGCTCCCGTAATTCGCGGGCCCAAGCCATGGACATGCGATCCTCAAAGTGGGTGAGGATTGGTATGGAAAATCGCTGGTAGTCAAGGGCCTGCCGTTCCTGCAGGGTCATATTGTTTGACAGTCCGAGTATTTCCGGTTGAAAGTCTTTTAATTTCTCCCCGGCAATATTCAGTTCCTGGGGCCGCAGGAAAGAGGGGAGGTACCTTTTGGCCTCCATTATGGAGAACTGCCCGAGAACCGTATCCTGACGCCAGAAAGACCAGAAGGTCTTCAAAGCCGTGGGAATATGTCCCTGGCGTAATAAAGATTGGATATAGAAACCGAGGTATTTCTTATAGCCGCACAGCAGTTCATCGCCGCCCTGGCCGCTCAAGACGACGGTTATGCCCAACTCTTTGGCTTTTTGCATAAGGAGATACTGGGACACCACGGCAAAGCTATAGACCGGTTCGTCGTTAAACCAGCACACTTTTTCGAGATAATCAAAAGCCTGGGAGGGCTGGAAGTCCAGCATGACCTTATGTACCGGCTGATCCAAACGTCGGGCGACGATATCGATATATTGCGACTCATCAAACCGGTGGTCCCGGCTGACCGCCGACAGCAGATTCAGGTTCGCCCCCGGGCCCAAAACCTGCTGCATGGCTACTGCAATGGCCGAAGAATCCACCCCGCCGGAGAGGAGGATCCCCAAAGGTACATCACTGCGCAACCGCAGGCGCACCGCGTCAAAGAACAGGTCTTGCACCTCCTTTAGGATTCCCTCTCCGGCATCGTTCGGAGGTTCTGCGAAATGCAGCCGCCAATATGGTTTAAAAGTAAGGGAGAGGGAGGGGGAGGCAAGGTCGATTTCAACCAGATGCGCGGCCGGAACTTTTGCGATACCGGCAAAAAAAGTCTGATTATCCGTCTCCAGGAGTGATTGCAGGAGGTATTTGCCAATGACTTGATAATTGAGGGAGAACCTACCCCCGACCATGGTTAGAATAGTTTTTATTTCGGAAGCGAAATACAGTTGCCGTTCCGAGAAGAAATAGTAGAGCGGTTTCACTCCGACACGATCACGGGACAGGATCAGCCGGTTGTGGGGTCCATCGAGATAGGCAAAGGCCCACATGCCATTGAATTTGGGCAAGGCCTTTTCCGGCCCCCAGTACTGCAGGGCCGCCAAAATGACCTCTGTGTCGGAAGTGCTGTGGAATTGAAGCCCCGCCTGCTCCAACTCGGCGCGAATTTCCAGATAATTATAGACTTCGCCGTTATAAATGATCCAGGACTGTCCGTCGGCGGCAGCCATGGGTTGATTGCCGGCGTCGGATAAGTCTATGATTGACAACCGCTGATGGGCCAAGCCGATATGCCAGTCGCCGACCTGGAGATACAGGCACCCACTGGCATCCGGTCCCCGATGTTTTTGAATTGACTCGGCTTGGGACAATTCCAAGTTGTTATTATTATTTGAGATAAATCCAGCAATTCCACACATTAACATAGCCCTGTCTGATAATCGGCGAAAATAGAAAATTGAATCCTTAATCAATTAGCTGATTGTTTTAAATTATTTCCATACTTCAATAATTTTGAAATACCCAACAATGCGACCGGATGGTCTCGATTAATGTTTTTTATATGGTTTGTTAAATAATTAAAACCAATATTAAATACTTCCGGATTAACGGTACTTAAATCAAGCCATCTTGCTGATGTTAAACTATAATCTGGTTTATCCCCCTCACCGGAAACATAGGTTGAGAATCTGCCATTTTTATACATATTTATGTAGGTATGTGAAAATAGTTTAATATCATCGATATTAAAAACAATATCAGCATTGTAGGCATCGTAAGCAAAGGTTATATCGGTTCCACCATGAGAAATATCTTCATAAACTTTAGAAAGTCCCTGATCTTCTGCATACCTATATTTCCATATATAATAATTACCTTTAACAACGAGTTGCTTTTTAAATTTATTTGCCAATGCTTTAGCTTTTAGATAATATTCTGTATTATTTGTAACCTGATATAATATTATAAAAACTTTTCCCAATGCCAAGTCACTATTTATAGACGATCTATATTCTTTAGTAATTTTATTTTCAGGCAAACCCGATGTCGGGTTACCATATACTGGTTCATTGTCAAATACATAATATCCTTCCTGTAAGTTATCGTTATATCTCCATTTGTAATTAAATTCTTGCATTGCTTTTTCTACAAATGAAACTATCTTATCAGATTCCCTACTATATTTATTCGGTAAATTATCATATTTTGCCAACAGGCTAAATTTTATTAAAGGGTAGCAAATCATTCCGGAATGGACCCAAAATACAACGCGTGGTTTGTTAACTAAAGTTAAATCTATTTTATTCCCCGGTTTCCAGCCAATTGGGTGAACGGGCCTTTGGGCGCTCCAGCCGTATAAGCTTCTACCTTTATAATCTTTAATCCCTCTGGCATAATCGTTAGAGTTAAGCACGCGTTTGGCATGATTAAGAAATTTATCCAGCCATAAGAAATTACCCGTTGCCTGGTACATCTCAATATAGGCTTCAAGCAGGTGACTTTCCGCCCAAGCAAGTTTTCCTTCCTCATTAGTATCTTTGCTAAATCCCTCACCATTATTTAAAGCCAAATCCAGTTCAGTAAATTTTGCAATTAACCAAGACCTGTCGAAGTTTTCACAATAGCCTTTTTGCGGAAGAAATACCCAATAAATATTTAATAGTATTATTGGGATTGATATGGATAAATAAATACTTTTGATTGGTATCATTAAGTGGTCAACTATATTGGAACTTTATGCATATTATTTAACCATGCAAGTGTTTTTTATTATTTAACAAATCGTAATAGAAATTAAGAAATTTCTGCTCTTCTAGTTCCCAACAGTATTTTTCCAAAAAGGCTTTCCTGCCTTTATTTCCCATCAGGTCGGCTTCTCCGGGATGGTCGAGTAAATAAGTTATAGTATTAGCCACTTGGAAATTGTTGGTGGTGTCTACCAATATGCCGCATCCTTCTTTTTGCACGATGAGCCCGATTTCCCCTAAAGTTGGCGCGATAATTGGAATGCCGGCCTGCATATAAGTGATAAACTTACGGCCCGTGCCGCACGAAACGTATTGATAATTTCGGCCCGGTTGGTGAAGGGCTATACCTATCAGGCTATGCGCCAGATAAGCCAACATTTTACGATAAGGCAACCAATTTATAAAGCGGGTGTTATTCTCAAGCTCAAAGCGTTGTACCAAAGAATTTATCTCGTCCGGGTCGTCTTGCATCGAACCAATAAACAAAAACAGGGCATCGGGATGTTTTTGCTTTGCCAGAGCAGCGACCTCTAGAGCGGCCCTCAAACCCTTGTCGCGTGCCAATCCACCAACGTAGGTGATGACTTTTTTCCCAAAAAATTCATCTCTAAGGGAATTCACTTCACCAAGGTCGGGTTCGTCTATTTTAGATGGTACATTCCAAATAACCTGTACCCGATCATTCCATTTTTTATAAAAATTTTCCAGCCAGCTTTGCCGAGAATCCAAAGTATAAACGCCGTCAAATTTCTTCACCAACAAACCTTCAAGAGTTTGCCAGAATGGCAATACTTTCTGAGCATGGGCTCCAAAATAAAAGGACATTTCCAAGGCATACATTTCATAGGCGTCATAGATTTTGGTGCCTGATAATATAAATACCAGGGGTAATAAGAAAATATGGGTAAGAATAGAAACTTGAGGTTTCCCTAAGGATTTATAGGCTTGCCAGACCCTGGCATAAAAATGCGGGAGCTTGGGAATTAATTTGAACCCCCAATCCTTGACCGGGAGGTGGATCCAGATCCATCGATCAATTATATCGTTGTATTCTTTGGGACTAGCAGCATTTCCTTTCCTGTCCCAGGCAATGACTGATATTTGCCAGCCTCGAGCTTTAAGCGATTTCAACATTAAAACATGCCGGGGCGCCAATAAAGGAGCGAAGATTATCAGAAGTACCTGTTTATCGAGCAAACCCATTATATTAAAAACCCCTTATACATAAAACAAATATATGAGCATCCGGTAATAGATTATTTCAATGTTATTTTTGCAATTTCTAACTCCCCGTCCATTCATCAATTTTTTTGCCTTGGCAGACATCGACGATACGTTTGGCTGCTTTGCCGTCGCCGTATGGGTTAAGCCAATCTTTTTTCTTGCTAAGACTCTGCTGGACCGCTGCCAATACATGATCACTGCCAGTGCCAGCAATGATGTTCGAACCGACGGCAATGGTCTCCTGGCGTTCAGTGTTTTCTCTTAACGTGATACAAGGGACTTTCAAAACGCAACTTTCTTCCTGGATGCCGCCGCTGTCTGTCATAACAAAACTGGCGTTATTTAACAATGACAAAAAGTCTAGATAGCCGAATGGGTCGGTTAATCGCAGGCTTGGAGAAGAATTTATTTTTAACCATAGATCGAAGTGTTGTAAACGATTTTTCGTCCTTGGATGCACCGGAAATATTAATGGCATTTTGATGTCTTGGGCTGTTAATAGGAGGCTCTCGATGATATTATTCATATTCGCCAGGTCATCAACGTTCTCTTCACGATGGCAGGTAATTACCCCATAATTATTTTCCTGAATATTTAATTCCTGCAAGATATTACTTTTGCGTCGGGCTAGGTCAATATGCTCGCTGAGGGCATCGACAATAGTATTGCCGGTTATGTAGATACTTCCTTTCACATTATCTTGTATAAGATTATCCTTGGTCTGTTTGGTCGGAGCAAACAGATATTCAGAAATATGGTCGATAATAATTCGATTATGTTCCTCTGGCATCCTCCAGTCATTACTACGCAATCCCGATTCTACATGCCCCACTTCGATTTGGAGTTTGCGGGCGGCCAGGGCCCCTGCAAGGTTCGTGTTGGCGTCTCCGCAAACGAGAACAATTTTTGGTTTTTCTTGTACTAGGACCGCTTCAATTCCCTTGAGCATATGTGCTGTTTGCTCACCATGGAGGCTACCCGGAGGAGATGAGGTCAGGTGGTGACGCGGTTGAGATAACTCCAAATCCTCGAAAAATTTTCGATCCATCTCATAGGAGTAATGTTGACCGGTGTGAATAGTAAATCCTGGGATGTTTTGCTTTTCTATTTCTTTAATTATAGGGCTCATTTTTATAATTCCCGGTCTAGTGCCGACAATCACACAGATCTCGTCAGTTAAATTTCTTTTCGATAAAATTTTTAATTTGTTATTAGACATTATTTAACCTCCGAATATTTTCTATGACCGTATACAGCCAGGCTTTGATAAAAATAGTTCGCATCCGAATCACCTGCACATCAGCGGTTTTTATTCTTAAGGTAGTTAAGGGTATTAACATTATAATATCGATAGATTACTCGCCATGCTTAGAATGGCAACCGGGAGAAATTTTAATTTTACAAGAGTCTCACCTTATCAGGTTATTCTAGATACTTGTAACACTTATCAGGATCAAAAAAATAATATCTTTAAAAATATATTTTTTCAGTTGAAATAACACCAAGTCGATTACCAGCTTATTATTGGGACCAATACATTTTTCGCCTTAACAATCATCAAAACCCTCTTCCACCAAACTGGAAGAGGTCTCTTAATTGCACTCTACTTTATGTCCGTGATAATAATTCTTTATTATAAATAATACTTTTCCTCTATGTTCTTATTTTAATATAATGTCCAATATATAAAATTATGTAACAAGAGAATACAAACAATATAATGGATATTATTTGAAATAATCCATAATATATACTTCCTCGAAATAAGTAAACTAAGTACATTCCAGAAGTTGCACCAGCGATAATTTCTATTATCTTATTTGTTTTTCCTGCTAAATATAATATTCCATAAATTATACCCCATATAAATGCAGGAATAAAAAAGAAATATCCAAAATTTATATAACAATCGCCAGGAAAGGAAGGATGCATACTTATTCTATCAATATATGAATTAGTTATACCTAAAACTGCATCTGCAAAATAATAAATGGTATCAATTTTAAAACCGGGTAATGTTCCTGAAGGCAGCCAGAAAAATAATATATTAATATAAGTATTTCCGTAAAGCCAATCATAACTTGCCGGGTACAGGTTTACTGCATTATATAATGAAAAAACATAGTTGTTTATTTCAGAAACTGGATAAGACATAAACAATTCAAAATCTAATTTACTTAATACATCAAAAAGAGATTTAATATTTCTTACTTCTGAATACCTCCATTGTCTTATAATTTCCGAAACAAAAGGGGCAAAGATGAAAAAACCAAATAATAAAAACAATTGATTATTAGTTAATTTATAATTTTTAATGTAATAATAGAAAAATGGACCTAAAAAAAATAAAAAATAACTCCTAGTTCCTGTCGAGGCTATAATGGCAAATACTAAAAAAACCCCGATAATGAAATATATTCTTCTTTTTTCATACAAAGATATGTAATTGTACACCATAAGAAAAGATAATAATTGTGCACCTAATACAGCCCCAATCCAGGATTCCGGGATTTTATGTTGCATACGCATCTTTGCAGAAAATAGGGTGCTTACTTCTGAAAAAGAAACTCCTTTAGCTGAAAATAATAAGACAAAGCCAATAATTGCAAAGAATAGAGAGAGCCATTTAAGAATCGAAATAAATTTGATATTGTATGAAAAAGCAAAATTGGGCATTTTTATGCCAAATATATTTCGCTTAACCATCAATTGTTCGCCAAAATAAAAAGATAATAGTACTATAATATTTATAATATTTGCAAATATCCTTGTATTTATATCAAATACATAATAAGTTATTCCTGAGGATAAAAACCATTTATAATCTATATTAAAATAATCTGAAAAAAGATTTGGGATTCCGAGGAAAAATAAATTTAGACCGTAATATAAGAAAGTTATATTACCCTGCCTGACCCGTTTCAGGGCAAAGTATGCACTGAGCACACAATTTAAAATAATAATCAATAAATCAAAAAATAACATAAACATTAGGTAAATTAAGTTACTTATTTAATGATAGATGTAAAAAATATTATTAAAAAATAGATTACAAAACCCATTAGACTAGATACCCCGGCGCCGTTTAAACCGAAAGAAGGAACTAAAAAAAAGATTCCAAAGACCATGACAATCACACCTACGAGAGATGCAAAAACAAATATTAAAGTATCTTTTTCAAATTCAAAGCGTTTTCCCAATAGTTGTGCCAATCCTGAAAAAAAGCCCATACCAATACTAAATAATAGTAAATGAGAATGAGAAGTGTACTGTATATCTGCTTTGATATATTCGTAAAAATATGGGAGACAAAATGATATTAATAGCAAAAAGGGACCCAGTATAAATATATATATCAATGACATAAATCTTACATAGGAATTAGTTTTAGATGGTTTTGTATGGTATATTTGGAAAAGACGTGGATTAATAATCATAAAAATAAATCCATATAGGCTTCTGCTAATTTGTAATCCAATACTCATCCAAAAAGAATAAATACCAATATCCTTTAAGCTTAGTAATGCTGATAAGATATATCTATCACCACTTTGCAAGAACAATATTATGAAATATGATAGCGATAGTGGGATACCATAATTAAAACTTTTATTTATTAAAGTTCGTTTGGTAATTGATATGTTATTAATATTATTGTAATAGGATAACTTTATTAAATTATAATATTGCCATATTATTAAAGGTAAATGACTTAAAGCAAGTATGATAAATGTTATTTTAAGTCGATTGTTGAAAAATTGGAATAAAATTACTAATAATATTAATTTAATAGATATTAAAAAAAAAGCGTTTGTACTATATATGACTTGATTGAATAATCCGCGCAAAATTCCTTGGAAAAGCTGATATAAAGATGAAAGGCACAGGAGCAATGCTGTCCAAAATAAATAATTAAATTGAAAATAGTCTCTCAATAGAATTAATGTAATGGGAATTATAACCAAACACATAAATCCTAATAATATAATAGTGCTTAAAGAGATGTTGATAAAATATCTTAGATAATATGGATTTTCCGGAAGAAAGCGGATGATGGAGTTTAGTAACCACCCGGTTGATAGAGCTGATATCTGGGTTTGGGCAATCCATAACAATGTGTATATACCCATAGACTCTGGAGATAAATATTTCACCAATAATGTGGAAAGAATAAAACCGCCGAGTAATTCAGATAGTATACCTGGAAATAAGCGATAGAAATCGCTTAATATTAATTTATTAAAAGATAAATGTGGCTTAGTATATAAAGAGGTCATTTTTAGAGCAAAAGGTAAACCATTAAAGTCCGGCGGACATTATTTATAAAACGGCTGGATATACCTTAAAATCACGGCGTGCGCTTATGGGGATATTATATATATATATATATATATATAAAACTATTATTCATATTATAATAGTTGATAAAAAACCACTAATTCCATTTAACACCTCTAAATATTGTATCAACATTTATGGCATTTTGATAATTTGAAACTATATTAAACAAATCAATCAACACCTCCTCGGTAAGATAATGCGGCTCTAAACCTATCTCTAATAATCCGGTATATGTAGGATTATAATAGTGTTTTTCTTTTTCGACTCTCGGGTTTTCGATGTGGGCAATTTCAACATTATAGCCCAATGTTAACCCCGTATTTTTTACTTTATCAGCCAACTGGTTGATTGAAAAGGTTTCGGTCACCTGGTTGAAGATTCTCAGTTCACCGCTTGCCGCAGGATTGGCGGCCGCCAGATAGACGCACTGCATGGTATCCTTGATATTGATAAAACCTCGGATCTGTTCGCCTTTGCCGAAAACAGTGAGGGGATACCCGGCAATGGCCTGGACGATAAATCTGTTTAAAACAGTTCCAAAAACTTCGTCGTAGTTAAAAATGGTCAGCAGATTTTCATCAAGCTCGCTCTCTTCAGTCTTGATGCCGTAGACGGGGCCCTGCATGAGATCGGTGACCCGGAGACCCCAGGTTCGGACGTAAAACCATAAGAGATCGGTGTCTTGAATTTTGGTAGTGTGATACAGGGAGCTGGCCTGCCGGGGGAAAAGAAACCTGTCCTTTCGCCCTTTGTGTTCAATCTCTAGCCATCCTTCTTCGATATCGATGTCGGGGGTGCCGTATTCCCCCATGGTCCCGATTTTGATCAGATGGCAATCGAGGTTGACTGCCTTAATGGCATAAGCGATATTCAGGGTGCTGATGAGGTTATTCTGGACTGTGAACACCGCCTTCTCGTGATCGATCATGGAGTAGGGAGCGGAGGGCTGCTCGGCGTAATGGATAACGACGTCCGGGGTATACTGGCGCATCAGAGACAGTAGAAAGGGATAATGCGTTACATCGCCAATCTGTATATCTATCTTTTTACCGGTGAGTTCCTGCCAGATTTTGGCCCGGCGGTTTAGATTGGGGGTGGGGATCAAGGATTCGCAATCCAATTCCATGCCAGCCTGGCGGCGGAAATAATTATCAACGCCGATAACCTCGTGGTTGCGCTGAGAAAAGTACATACAGGTGGGCCATCCCAGATAGCCATCCGCACCCAAGATCAATACTTTCATATCGTCCCCCGATACAATCCTGATTCGACCGCTTCCAGAACCTGATTAGTGACCAGATAATCTTTTATCGCCTCTTTTATTAAGGCTGATTCACCGGATGAGGCATATGGCTTGCGGACCTGCGGCGATATGGTATCCGGATACTCAAAGGTAATCTGATACACGGATTTAAAGGCCGGAGTAACCACGAACATGTCTTTCAGCTCCAGGGAGCGGTGCATTTCTTCTTCGCTCATAAGCTCTTCATATAATTTTTCACCGGGTTTGATGCCTATTTCGATGATTTTAATGTCTTCAGGGGCATAACCGTATTTCGGGGCCAGGAGTTCGATTAGGACTTCGGCCAGGTCAGGGATACGGGCTACCGGCATCTTGGTAACGAATACCTCGCCGCCGCGGGCCAGGGTAAGGGATTGCAGGACTAAGTTGGCGGACTCGGCCACGGTCATAATAAACCGGGTCATGCGCTTATCGGTAAGGGTGACCGGCCCCCCCTGCCGTATCTGTTTCATAAAAAGCGGCACCACCGAGCCGCGGGAGCCCAGGACATTGCCAAACCTGGTGCTGGAGAACACAGCCGTCCTGGGGGAATCGAAGGCATTGGCGGCGGTGATGAGGCGTTCGCCCATGAGCTTGGAAGTTCCCATGACATTGGTAGGATTGACCGCCTTATCGCTGCTGGTAAACAGGACGTATTTGACTTTTCTGGCCGAGGCGGCCTTGATAATATTCTGCACGCCCATAATATTCGTCTGCACGGCATCGAAGGGGTTTATTTCGGAGAGAATGACGTGTTTAAAGGCGGCCGTATGAATGATGATATCGACGTCTTTGGCCAACTTTTCGATTTTATCGCGGTCTCGAATGTCGCCCAGGAAGCAGAAGATATTTGAGGTTCGGTATTCCTCCATGAGGAAGAACATTTCCGATTCATTGTTATCCATCAGTCTGAGTTCGCCAGGCTGGTAGTTGATCAACTGCCTGATAAGCTCGCGGCCCACGGTGCCGGCGGCGCCGGTGATAAGAATATTCTTATTTTTATAGAAATCCGCAATGTTCATGGGTTTAACCTAAAAAGTTTTTTCGGGGTTGTGGATAGCCGCCTTAATGGGGGAAAAAGTTTCCGGCTTCAGGTGTTTAGTCAGAAAACACATTCCGCCCAGGTTAGAAAGCCTGTGCTGCACTAGAAATCATGTGCTGCCGGCAAATGATTGTCGGATTTTGCTGGTGACTTAGCTGGACGATGTTTCGCATTGCAATCCGGGCAGGACGACGTCTTTCATCTGTAAAAATTCTTCTGAGGCCTGGGCGTAGTCGTCGTGTCGGCCGATATCCATCCAGTAGCCCTGGAAAGGGTAGGATTTTATGGGCAGGCCGGCTTTGAGGAGCGTTTTGACCAAGTCGGGGAAATCCAGGTAGCCTTTTCCCCGGATGAAATCGAGGACCCGGGGTTCAAAAATATAGACACCCATACTAACTTGATAATCGGTGGTGGGTTTCTCGATGTAATCCTGGATAGTGTGTAAGCCGTTGGTAACAATTACCCCGAGGTCGATTTTTACATGCTTTTTATTGGTGCCGATGGTAGCAATTCCGCCATGGGACCGGTGGAAATTGATTAAATCGAGATAATCGAGGGAGGTGAGCACGTCTGCGTTCATCACCAGGAAGGTCTCGTTAAGGTCGTCGATGAGGGCCAGGGGGCCGGCGGTGCCGAGGGGAGTAGCTTCCCGGGAGTAAGTGATTGACACTCCCCACTTTGATCCATCTTGGAAATAGGCCTGGATTAAATCGGCCAGATAGCCTACGGCCAGGGTTATCCGGGTAAATCCATGGAATTTTAGCTGCCGGATGACAATTTCCATGATGGGCATGCCGCCGACGGGTACCAAAGGCTTGGGAAAAACTTCGGTTAAAGGGGCCAACCGGATGCCTTTGCCGCCGGCCAGGATAACTGCACGCATAGTCTCTCCTTTGTTTCTATGACTTACTTGCGGTTGCCAGACGGTCGAAAGAAGGAACAGCACGAGTAAAGGTATTATTATGATTGACGATGAAGAAATCGGGTTTGGCGACCACCTTGGCATCGAGTCGAAACCACCTGGTTTTTAATCCGAGATTTTGGCAGGTGGCGTAAATCCGCTGTAGTTCGTAAGGATCAGCGGCGTAGATGGCGACGATGACCTCCTGGACCTGATACAATTGTCGTAGGATATCTAGGTGATGGCGGTCTCCCAATACGGGGACTCCTCGGATTTTTTTGCCCCTTTTCTTGAGATCGTCATCAATAAAACCAACGATGTCATAGGTGGGATTGATTTCATTTAAAAGATAGCGCAGGCACAGTTCCCCGGCATCCCCGGCGCCCCAGATTAGAATATGTTTCCGGTTATTGCCGGAGGCCTCGCTTTTGGCCTTATTTCCCTGATATAACATCTTTAGCAGCAGTCTGTAAGCGATCATCAGGGTGGTGAGACAGAACCAGTCGATGAGAAAGACACCGCGGGCGTAACCGTTGTTGGCCAGTCCGGCGAAGAACGCAAACGTCGCCAGCAGGATGCTGGAGACAACCAGGCCGGTAAAGACTTTTTTCAGATCAAAAATGGTCAAATACCTGACCAGGGTATGGTAAAAACCGAAATAGATAAATACCGGCAGGCGCAGGACAACTACCCAGGGAAGGAGTTTTAGGAGTTGGTTGTAGTTGCTGCCGAGGGAAAAACCTTCATAGCGCAAAAGATGAGCCAGAAAGAAAGAGCAGAGGCAGAGGCAGACGTCGGTAATCAACATGCAGAGCTGGCAGCGATTGTCAGCCAGATGTTGGCGCCGGAGAGCTCCGGTCATGGTTGCCATGAGCCCGAGAAAGATATATTTCAGGTCCTTGAAAAAGGATTTATCATTAATGTACTGCAGATCCAGAGGAAGTTTCTTAGGCAAAATATGGTCGATATAATACCGCTTATGGTCCACGCCGGGAGGATACCACTCTTCCTCATTGCGCCCCAGTATCTGGTTTGGCCCCACCAGACCAGGTTTTACCGAAAATATTTTTCTGGCCTCCCTCGGATAGGCCTCTGCCAGATCCGGGGATTCCGGACGGGGGCCAACCAAGGTCATTTCCCCTTTGAAGACATTAATGAATTGAGGGAACTCATTTAATTTGAGGCGGCGGAGAATTCGCCCCACGGTCGTGACCCGGGGATCGCCGTGGGCGGATACGCTCGGCCCCAATTGTACCGGAGTTTCATGCATGGTGCGAAACTTGAACATCTTGAATATCTTGCCGTCTTTCCCGACCCGGTTACAGAGATAGAAGACCGGACCCGGGGTATCAAGTTTGATCATAATCGCCAACCACGGCAGCATCAGCAGCAGCAGCAGGATGCCTACCAAAGACAGGATAATATCTAAACATCTGGTCATCATATGCGTGCCCATTATCTCTTGATCCGTAAAAATGACAAAATCCGGTTTACTTTCTGCCGCCAGGGTTGAAGACAGGAAGATAACTCATGCAGGCGGGCAGATTCCATCTGTGAAGCCTTTTGCCAATATTCTCTTCCAAAAGCCACGAACACCATGATGATAAATGTGATAATGCCGACCAAGATTGAAGTCAGCAACCTTTTGGGTTTGGATTTCAGGTCGGGTGGTTTGGCTCGGTCGACGAAATGGACGGTGCTCACCACGGTGTTGCGGGCGGCGTCCATGCGGGCCAATTCCACCATTTTGGAGAACATTTGATAGAGGGCTTCCTGGTATTTTACCTCTCGATAGAGTCGGAAGTATTCCAGGCCCAGGTTCGGCATCTTGCCGGCGGTGATGCAGATATCCCCCTCGCATTTTTTTTCGGCGTTGATTTCGGCAGCCCGTAGTTTTTCCTTCAACCCCGCCAACTCGGTTTCCAAACGGATCAGATCATAATTGGATGGGGTCGCACTCTGGCGGACGACTTGAATCTGGACTTCTTTGGCATCGATAGCCGCCCGTAATTGGGTGATATATTCGATGACGCCCTTGGCCTGGGTATCTATCTGGACGATACTGGAGCTTTCGCTGAAGGTCCGGAGCTCCTCCTCGGCGCGAGTCAGATTGAGACTGGCCTGGACCCTTTCCTTTTCCAGGAAGGCAAATTGATTTCGGGCGTCGTTGATAGACATTTCCTGCTGCAACTTATCCAATTCCTCAACAAAGGCGTTGGCCATTTCAGCGGCTTTTTGGGGACTTTCGTCGGTAGCGCTGATGGTAATGAGGCCTTCTTTGCCGGCTTTGATATCCGTCCGGGCCGCCAATTGTCTTCTGGTACCCTCGATATATTTCTGTTCGTACACTTCTCTGAGATTAAACCTGGCAATGATCCGGTCGCTAATGGTAAGGCCCTTTAACATGCCGACATACAGATCACCAGGTGATTTAAGGCCTAAAATGGCGCTCATGCGGCCGAAGCCTCCAACCGCACTGGCCGGGTTACTAGAAATCCCCAAACTGTCCAAGACATGGGCACTGAGGGTGGAATTCTGTTGAGGCGGAAGGATAGTAGCCGTCGCAGTATATTGATTGGGCTGAGTTAACAGATACCCCAAGGTGAGGATAGACATGATGGCGCTGGTATAGATGATCATGCGGCTGTATTTAGCCAGCACAATAATATAATCCAATAAATGTACTTCTTCATCGGCATTTGGGGGATTTTTGATTAATTCATTCATGGAATTTAGTTTCGAGTTTCAAATTTGAGTTTTGAGATTAACTGAGCCTCTAACAAAATCTGCCGGGGTCGCAGCAAACAGTGACCTGCTAGAGGCGATCTTCGCGGTTCGCAGGTACTTTTGAAAACAAGACAATCAGTTATCCGATAGATATGGATGACGCTAATGTTTTTCTAAACCAGGATGAAAAACTTTTAAATATATTAAATTAAAAAATTATAATAATAAATAAAACATCATTATATATGGAGCTTTTCTTAATAAATGTCAATTTTAATCTATAAAATTCCAACACCTAATGGGCTGGCAAAAAGTCATTTCCCGGAATTTAAGGAAGACGCCGGGAAGATTAGCAAGCATGTTTTCCGGACCATACTGACATACAGGCAAGGACCTTTTTGCCTGCGTCGCCATTTCCATAGGGTTGGTAATGTTGATCAAGATTGCGAGGTTTCAAGGCCAGGGAAACAATCATCTCGGTATCCGCTCCAGCCAAGACATTAAACCCGCCCGTGACGGTTTCCAGCCATTCTGTTTCCGGCCGCAGGGTGATGCAAGGGACGCGGGCAAAGAAAGCTTCTTTTTGGACGCCGCCGGAATCGGTCAGGATGGCTCGGGCGTGGCGCTCCAAGTTGAGCATCTCAAAGTAGCCTAAAGGTTTGATGAGGTGTAAACGGGAAAATTGTTTATTTATATCATTCAGGCCCGATTCAAGCAAGGACTTCTTCGTGCGTGGATGAACCGGCCAGATTACCGGAAAATGTTGGCTCAGGATGCAGAAGGCATTAATAATATGTTCCAACAAGGTGGGGTCGTCAGTATTTTCCGCCCGATGGACTGTAGCCAGGAAGTACTCCTGCGGAATGAGGTCAAATTGCTCCAGAGCATTGTCGTGTTGGGCAGCGATCTCCCGGCAGAGAAGATAGGCATCGTACATAACGTCCCCGGTATTGGCGACTGCGGGGGCAGCAGGTATCGAGGCGCCGTTCGGGAAAGAAGCGGGAATAAGGTGCCCCTCATTGATAATATTGGTAAATCCTTCCGCCCTCAGGTTGTTTACTGCCGTTTCGGTAGGGCAGGAAAGCAGGGTCGAGATATGATCGGTAAGCAGACGATTAATCTCTTCGGGCATGCGCCGGTTGAAACTGCGCAGCCCGGCCTCTATATGGATCAGGGGAAGATGGAGTTTGACTGCCGCCAGGGAACCGGCCAGGGTCGAGTTGGTGTCTCCATAGACCAGGACCCAGTCCGGTTTCTCCTGAATGAGGACAGCTTCAGTGCGTTTCAGTATTTCGCCGGTTTGGCTCCCGTGACTGCCTGATCCTACCCCCAGATGGTAGGCCGGTTCGGGCAGGCCCAGTTCATCAAAGAAGATCTTGGACATCTCATAATCATAGTGTTGTCCGGTATGTACCAGTTGATGATTGAGCCCCGTTTGAGCGAGGACGGGCACCAGAGGTGCGACTTTGATAAACTGGGGACGGGCGCCGATGATAGAAATCAATTTCACGGGATTTGATCCACTTTATTAACAAATGAACTTGTATAAAAACAGAATGTATTTGTAGGGTGGGCAATGCCTACCCTACGCCTCTACGCCTCTACGTCTCTGTTTTTGTGCTTCGTTGTGTTCGGGAGAACATGTGAACTCGTAAAAAAAGTCCGTCTCCCCCCTCGCCTTGAGTCTCTCCCCTCAAGACGGGGGGATTTGCAGGGTAATGCTAGCATGATATACATTAATGGTAGAGTGAACTCATCGCAAGACCTTGGAATTTATGTCTTGTGCGAATCTTTCATCCTTTAAAGGCCGAAATGATCCGGTCCTGAATGGTATCGCTCAGGTAGGGGTGCATGGGCAGACTGAAGATCAATCTGGAGGATTCTTCACTTACCGGAAAATCGCCGGGCTGACATCCGAGATGGGCAAAGGCGCCTTGTAAATGCAGGGGCAAAGGGTAATAGACGGCGGTAGGCACGCCGGCGTCTTTGAGTTTTTGCTGTAACTGGGCCTTGCGATCGCTCAAGACCGAGTACTGAGCCCAGACCGAGGTACACTCAGGCGCCACAAAGGGAACTTTTACTATATCTTGAAGCAACCGGCTATATCGTTCGGCCACTTTCTGGCGGTCGATTACTTCCTGCGCGAATACTTCCATCTTTGCCAGGACAATAGCGGCCTGCAGGGTATCCATCCGGCCATTGAGACCGATGCGGATATTGTCATACTTATCCTTGCCTTTGCCGTGCACCCTAATGGAACGCAGGGTATCGGCGAGCTCAGCACTATCAGTAAAGACCACACCGCCATCGCCATAGCAGCCCAGGGGCTTGGCCGGGAAAAAGGAGGTTGCCGCACAGTCCGCCAGGGAGCACGCTTTTCGGCCCTTATAGGTAGCACCGAAAGATTGGGCGGCGTCTTCGAGGACAAAGAGGCCGTGTTGCCGGGCGATGGCATTTATCTGGTCATAATCGGCAGGCTGGCCGAAGAGATCCACCGGCATGACGCCTTTGGGTTTGAGATGGGCGGTTCCGGGGTTCTTTGCCAGGTTCGCGATAGCCTGGGCCAATAACTCAGGATTCATATTAAAGGTTCGGGGATCGATATCAACAAAAACCGGGGTGGCCCCGAGTATCTGAATGACTTCGGCGGTAGCGATAAAGGTAAAAGGTGAGGTAAAAATCGCATCACCCGGCCCCACACCATAAGCCATGAGGGGCATTAGCAGGGCATCGGTGCCGGAGGAACAGGTAACGGCATGCTTGACTCCCACATAGGCCGCCAGCTTCTCTTCCAATTCCTTGATCTCGGGGCCCATGATATACTGGCCATGTTCCAGGACCCGCTGAATCCGGTTCATTAAAGAGGGATAGATCTTCTGTTGTTGGGTCTTCAGGTCGATAAAGTCAATTTTATCTGACATAGTCTCACAAAACTCCTTGTGCCTATATAGTTGTGGGTTTCAAGTTTCGAGAAGAAATTAGATTGCCAAGAAGTTAAGATACTTCACGGCATTCAAGATGACAGCAGCCGCTATCCGGTAAAACCTCATTTCAGCCTCGCTCCCTGAAACTCTCGTTGGTATAGATTTAGCGCCACCAAGTTTAGACCGGGTTGCCCTCCTCCTCAAGGTTATCCGGTGTATCTTGAGATAGCCAAGCGTTGGCGCCTAAAAGCCACGTTATCCGTTGACAAGGACACAAACAATGGCACCCTGGTTGTCTTTCCTGGCGTCGGTTCTTAAATGAATAAACACACCTTGAAAAACAGAGTATCTTTCCTAGTTATTCTGAGCTGATTAATATATGGGGGGAATCAACGGCTTGCTTTATTTGAGTGTAATTATAATCTCCAATCCTGTCTGTGTCAATATCAGGACGTCATCCTTCTGATTTGAGAAGTTCAAGGATTGCCCTGGTGGCCGGACTGCGATATCATTTCTGCCCGACTGCTTATTAAAATAGGACGCCGAAGCGTCCTTTGGCAGTGTTTGGATTTTAGATCCGTTAGCAGGCTTTTTTACACTTGCACAGACCGCGGGCAGATTTGGCCACTTTTATGATCTTCATGATCTTTTCTCCTTCTTGGAGTATTTGAGGTTAAAAAGCCGGTAACTGTTACTTCGTGCAACAGATTGCCTATATGATAAGGTTTCGTAAAGGCCCTGTCAAGATATTTTGGACTAATCCGAGGGATAGAATTCTTGGGCTATTCCGGTTCGTACACGCAATCCTCCACCTGTTCTTCCCACAGGTCATAATGAGGCATTTCGTTGCTGAGGATGATAAAGGGAATGCCATCCGGGAACGCTTTGCAGGTCATGGTGTCCATCTCAAGGGTATGCTTATGGAAATTCTTACAAAAAACACATAAGGGGATATTAATCATAACGGCCTCGACGCGGCAGAGAGTTCCACCGCCAGGATGATCGTATGCCAGGATTGCAGCGATAGTTAAGTATAACATTTTCGTTATTGACTTTTCATGTTCTTTTAGGTTTATAATCCCCTTTTAATGAAGATGTATTCAATCAATGATTATGACTATCATCTGCCACCGCAGCTCATCGCCCAAGAGCCCTTGCCGCAGCGGGATCAGGCCCGGATGCTGGTGCTGGAGCGGGCTGCCGGGGTTATCCGGCACTGCCGCTTTACACAATTGCCCGAATTTTTGAGCGACCGGGACGTCCTGGTGGTCAACAATACCCAGGTCTTTCCGGCCCGTCTGCGGGGTTGCAAGGCCAGCGGCGGCCGGGTGGAGGTTCTGTTATTACAGCCGCCAACTCCTGAGGGTAATGGGGATGTTCCCCGGCAGGCCCGGGTGCCGGCCTGGTACCGCGCTTCCAAACCGCCTAAGGTCGGGCAGATGTTGAACTTCGGCCTGGAACTGGAGGGGGAGATCACTGCTGTAGGTCCTGCCGGAGAAATCACCCTATTGCTCCAGAGCCAGGGCCGGGATATTCGCCAGGTCGTAGCCGAGGCGGGTGCTATGCCCTTGCCGCCGTATATCCGACGGTTGGCGGGGCCAGAGGATACTCTGAGGTATCAGACCATCTTCGCGCATCGGCTCGGGGCGATAGCGGCTCCCACCGCCGGTCTGCATTTTACTCCGGCGCTGTTGCACCAGCTTGAGGCTGGCGGGGTGGAAGTCGTTTCTCTGACGTTGCATGTCGGCCCCGGCACTTTTCAGCCGGTCCGGGAAGAGGATTATTCCCGCCACCGATTGGCCCCGGAATATTTTCTCCTGTCGGCCGAGAGCGCTGCGGCTATCAACCGGGCGCGAGCGGGCGGAAAACATATTGTTGCCGTGGGTACCACCACCGTTCGGGTCTTGGAGTCGCAATATTGTCAAGGCCAGGTGTTTGCCGGAGAAGGATACTGCGACCTGTTTATTTATCCGAGATACCGATTTAACGTGGTCGACCGGCTTATCACCAATTTTCATCTGCCGAAATCCACCCTGCTGCTTTTGGTGAGCGCCTTTGCCGGGCGGGAATTTGTCCTGCGGGCATACCAGGAGGCGATTGCGGCGCGCTATCGTTTCTACAGTTACGGCGATTGTATGTTGATCATTTGAATCGCAGGAGGTTTTGGCAAAAGAGCTGGCTTGCCAGGGCTGGACGCCGGGACTGAAGCGATATCTTTGTTTTATATTGCCTTTATGCCCCCGATACCGGATGAATATTAACTTTGAGATATTAGCGACGGACCCGCACTGCGGCGCCAGGCGGGGTCGACTTAGCCTTCCGCGCGGCGAGGTGGAAACCCCGGTATTTATGCCGGTAGGCACCCAGGCCACGGTCAAGACCATGACCCCGGAGGAGCTTCAGAGCTTAGGGGTTAGTATCATCCTGGCCAACGCCTATCACCTCTACTTGCGTCCCGGGGCTGAGATTGTCCAGGCCATGGGCGGTTTGCACCAGTTCATGAACTGGGATCGGCCGATCCTGACCGACTCCGGCGGTTTTCAAATCTTCAGTCTGGCGGCACTGCGCCACCTCAGCGACGAAGGGGTCACTTTCCGGTCGCATCTCAACGGCGCCACTCACTTTTTAACGCCGGAGAAGGTTATTGCTTTACAAGAGACCCTGGACGCTGATATCCTTATATGTCTTGATGAATGTCCGGCGTATGGGGTCAGCGAAGAGTATGTTGTACGTTCCGGGGAGTTGACCTGGCGGTGGGCCAGGCGTTGTCAGCAGGCCCGCAGCCGCTGGGATAAGCCCTTGTTTGCCGTGGTTCAGGGCGGCATGTGGTCTAAGCGGCGCCGGGAGCAGGCCCAGGCCCTCGTAGCGGAAGGGTTTGACGGCTATGCCATCGGCGGCCTGAGCGTCGGTGAGGACAAGGCAACCCGCGAGGCTATGCTGGAGGTTACGGTTCCGGAACTGCCGCACCACCAGCCCCGTTATCTGATGGGTGTCGGGACGCCGGAGGATCTGGTGGAAGGGGTGGCTCGCGGCATCGACATGTTCGACTGTGTCCTGCCTACCCGCAACGCCCGTAACGGGATGGCCCTGACCCGGTTCGGGCGGGTGGTGATTAAGAATGCCGAACACGCCAGGAGTTCCCGGCCGCTGGATGAGGCCTGCGGTTGTTATACTTGCAGGAATTATACCCGAGCCTATCTCCGGCATCTCTACGTGGCCCGGGAGATCTTGGCTTATCGTCTCCTGACGATGCACAATTTGTATTATTATCTGGAGCTAATGGCTGGTATGCGGCAGTCATTGGCCCAGGGGAATTTTCAGGAATTTCGCCAGGCTTTTTATAGCCAGAGAGAATATGGAGGTGCATACAGTGGTTGATCTTGCCTATGCCATGGCCGGAGCGTCCGGCGAGGCCGGGGGGAGCAGCGGTCTTTTGACGATTCTACCCCTGATTTTGATGTTTGGTATTTTCTATGTCCTGCTCATCCGTCCGCAGCAAAAAAAGGCCAAAGAACATCGCAGTTTTCTGGAAAACTTGAAAAAAGGTGATAAAGTGGTTACGGCTGGCGGACTCTATGGGGAAATTACCGGCATGACCGATCAGTCTGTAACCCTGGAAATCGCCGACCGGATCAGGGTCAAAGTGGGACGGGGCTATATTGCCAATTTCGCCCCGAAAGAATGAGTCGAAGGTGCTGCTGGCAACTGTTCGTTAAATCAATAGACAATTCCTCAACCTCAGGTGCGGAAAGCTGACCGTGCACGATCCCCGAACAATTGATGTGAAGACAAACCTTAGCGGCCAGGTCGAGGTGTTGAGCGCGCTCATCCTGGAGTTGGCCGCTCTTTTCCCCGGCGGTACCCAGCAGGCGGAACATTGGCGCCGGATTCTGGAGAATCTGCAGACTCATTTCAGCGAAGACCGTTGCCGAGTGGCGGTGGTGGGGACGGTCAAATCGGGGAAGAGCACATTGATCAATTCCCTGCTGGGTCGGGACCTGCTCAAGCGAGGAGCGGGCATCGTCACGGCGATGATCACCCGGGTCGAATCGGGCAGCCGTCTCCAGGCCTTGCTGCTCTTCAAGAATTGGGAGGAGGTTAATGGCGAACTCAACAGCGCCCTGAGCTTCTTTCCCAGCCCTATGCTGCTGGAGAGAAAGGGGGCTTTCGATATCCGACGTCAGGCGGACCGGGAACTGTTGGTCGGCGTCCTGGCCCAGGTCAATCAAGACCAGCTCCTCAGCCAGGATATGATGGATAAGAATTATGTCCTGGTGCAATCTTTTCTGGAAGGCTATTCCTCTATCCAGGAATTTTTGGATGAAGGCAGACAGAGGCTGGAGCTCAGCGAAGACCAGGTGGTTAGGCACCAGCAGATGGTGGCCCACGAAGCTTTAGCGGTGTATCTCCGGGATGCCCGCCTGACGGCGCCATTTCCCTGGCCGGCCCAGGGAATGGAGTTGGGAGATTGTCAGGGCAGCGACTCCCCGATCCCCCAGCATTTGGCCCAGGTGCAGAACTATCTCATCGGCGCTGACCTGGTCATTTACGTCATCAGCTCGCGGGTGGGGCTGCGTCAGGCGGATTACAAGTTCCTGACCGACTTGAAGCGGATGCGTTTGTGGGATAACTGTGTTTTTGTGATCAACCTGGACCTGAACGAACTGGAAGATGCAACGGCGGCTCAGAAGTTGGTTCAGCGCTGGCAGCGGGAACTGGCGGCCTTTCAAGCCGAACCGCCAGTCTTTGCTTTTTCTGCTTTGGATAATCTGTTAAATCGCCTGAAGCAACAGGGTGTATCCCTCACTCCCAAGGACTTGGGCAAGCTCCTGACCTGGGAAAGCGACGCCGCTAGCACGGAATTTTCCCGGAACGAGGCGGCCCGATTTGAAGGGTATCTTCGGGAGATGTTGGCCAACCGGCAGACGAGGCTGCTCCTCTCCGGCAGTCTGGGACAACTGCAAACCGTCTCCCAAGGAGTGAGAGAATGGATTGCGCTGCAGAATGCTTTTCTCAGTGACAACGTCGCCGCCTTCCAGACGGCCCGTGAGCGCCTGGAACGGCGGCGGTGGCCACTGGAAAGCCTGATGTCCAGCCTGGGATCAGCGATGCAGGGGGGGGTGCAAGAACTTAAACTTGAGCTGCGGCAGCGGTTGGATAGATTTTTTGACTTCCGGCATGGGGATATTGGTCCTATTATAACCCGTTTTATTGAGAACTATGAGGGCAGCCTGGAGACCCTGGAGATCGGTGAGCAGGTTTCCGCCTTTATGTCCGGGGTTTATCTGGTTTATCAAACTTTTCAGCAGCGCTTGCTATTGTTTTTGACGGAAGAGATTAACCTGAAAATCCTGGATTTTATCAGATTGCAAGAAGAGTGGCTGCAAAAGCGGCTGACCCAGGTTTTGGAGCCGCTCTTGAGTCCCCTGCAAGACGCCCTCAACCTCTATTATCAGGAGATCGAGGGCTTGGGCATCCCGGCCACGGCTCCGCGAGTTGCAACAAGTCCGTGGACCAAACCCGAAGCCCTCCAGCCCAAGTTGTTTTCTCTGGAGATCAGCCTCAGTTGGCGGATCCGCAGCGAAGCCCTGCTGCGCTTCGGGATCAACCTGGTGGGCGAAGCCCTCGGGCGTCTGAAAAAACTCTGGCGCAAGCAGGCGTCCAAACCGAAGCCGGACCGCCTCCGGGCCTCTCTGGCGGATGCGCTGCAAACCATCAAAACTCAGACCCTGGGGGAAATGGCAGCCAGCCTCCTGGATTATAACGAGGGATTAAAATTCCGCTACTTCTTTCCCTTGCTGGAGCATCTGGCCCAGAGTCAGGAAAGTGCCCTGAAATCATCGCTGACGGCGCTGTTGTTGGATTTTGAGGGTTTCCAGGAGGCTCTCACGGAACAAAGCCATCAGAAAGCGGAGCGGCGTCAGCAGTTAGTTGATCTAGCCCGGCGCCTGGAGCAGCTTGAAACTGCCAGCGCCGCCCTGGCGGCTGCCGCCTCTCAGGTCGGTTGACTATGGTGGAACCGGCCAGCACGGTAATCTGGATGGCCCTCCGTTCCATACCAGGACTAGGGGTAGTGATCTTTCACCGCCTGCTCAAGCGCTTTACTTCCCCGGACCTGGTGTTTCAAGCGCCTTATGAGGAGCTGATTCAGGTCAAGGGGGTCAGTCCGGCCATAGCTCAGGCCATTTGCGACTTCAACGATTGGCCTCGCTGGGATGCCGCCCTGGAGCACTTGGTCAGATTGGGCGGGGAGGTAATAACCTTTTCGGACGTGCGGTTTCCGGTGCTGCTGCGGGATATTCCTTATGCCCCGCCGTTTATTTACGTCAGAGGGTCTCTCAGCCCGGCCGATGAGACAGGCATAGCCATCATCGGCAGCCGCAAACCGAGTTATTATGGCCGCCGCACCAGCCATCGGCTGGCTGTTGAACTCAGCCGACATCAGGTTACCATTGTCAGCGGTCTGGCTCGGGGGATCGATACTGCCGCCCATCAGGGGGCTTTAGACTCCGGCGGCCGCACGCTGGCGGTTTTGGGCTGTGGTTTAGACGTTATTTATCCACAAGAAAATAAAGCATTATATCAGCAGATTAGCGAGAACGGGGCTTTGGTTAGCGAATTTCCTCTGGGGGCGGCGCCCGAAGGGAGAAATTTTCCGATTCGCAACCGGATCATCAGCGGCCTGTCTCGCGGCGTGGTGGTGGTGGAGGCCGGCAGCCAGAGCGGTGCTCATATTACGGCTCATTATGCGCTGGAACAGGGACGAGAGGTCTTTGCCGTTCCGGGTCCCATCGACTCGCCGGGGAGTATCGGACCGCATCGTTGGATTCAACAGGGCGCCAAATTAGTTCAGTCGGCAGCGGATATCCTTGATGAGTTTACTACCTTGCACCGGAGCAGCCCTATGATGGCCGAGGCCAAGGTCCCGACCCCGTCCGCCCGGATTGAAGACCCGATCATTGCCCACTTAAGCAACGCTCCGGTGCAGTTGGATGACCTTATTCGAACCTCGGGGCTGGCCGCCGGAGAGGTTATGAGCCGCCTGACCCTGTTGGAACTTCAGGGATTGGTGCGGGAACTGCCCGGGAAGTTTTTTCTCCTGGCCGACTAAGAGCCATATAATCCGCCGTTTTCGGTTAAATAATAGTGGAGGCATCCGGGCGTCGGGATACCGGCGGGAGCACCGGTGCTTCATAAATGTTTAAAATTTAAGTGATACTATATGACCAAATCATTACTCATCGTTGAATCCCCGGCCAAGGCCAGGACTCTGCAGAAATATCTAGGCAAAGACTTCGAGGTGCGCGCTTCGGTGGGACACATCAAGGACCTGCCCAAAAAAGAGCTGGGCGTGGATGTGGAGAAAAATTTTATTCCCAAGTACGTCACCATTGACGGGAAGACTAAGACGATTCAGGATTTAAAGCGAGCGGCGCATGATGTTGAAGATATCTACTTAGGGCCGGACCCCGACCGTGAGGGTGAGGCTATCGCCTGGCACATTGCCGAGGTATTAAAAAGCGGCAAACATCGATTCCACCGAGTCTTGTTCTATGAGTTGACCCCCAGGGCCATTCAGGAGGCCCTGGCCAAGCCGATGGAGCTCAATCGGCCCCGGTATGAAGCCCAACAGGCCCGCCGCATCCTGGATCGATTGGTAGGCTATCAGATTTCACCCCTGCTGTGGGAGAAGGTCAAGCGGGGATTGAGCGCCGGCCGCGTGCAATCCGTGGCCCTGCGGTTGATCTGTGACCGGGAGCGGGAGATTTTGGCCTTCGTTTCGCAGGAATACTGGTCTCTGACGGCCCATCTCAAGGCCGAGCAGCCGCCTCCGTTCCAGGCTAAGCTTATTAGGTACAAGGGCAAGAAGCTTGAACTGGCCAAAGCCGAACAGACCCAAGCGGTGGTAGCCGCCCTCGAGGGAGCGCAGTACACGGTAACCGCCGTCGAACAGAAGGAGCGCCAGAAAAAACCCTTGCCGCCTTTTATTACCAGCACCATGCAACAGGAGGCCAGCCGCAAGCTGCGGTTTGCGGCCAAGAAGACCATGCAGGTGGCGCAACGGTTGTATGAAGGGAAGGATTTAGGTGCGGCCGGACCGGTGGGTCTGATCACGTATATGCGCACCGATTCCACCCGGGTGGCGGGTGAGGCTGTTGCCGCAGTGCGGGATTTTATCCGGCAGGAATTCGGTCCGGATTATCTTCCGGCCAAACCCAATGCTTACAAGAGTCGGAAGACGGCGCAAGAGGCCCATGAGGCCATCCGCCCCACCGATGTCAGCCGCACGCCGGCTGCGGTGGCGCCGTTTTTGGAGAAAGACGAACTGCGACTCTACGAACTCATCTGGAAGCGGTTCGTCGCCAGTCAGATGGAGCCGGCCCGGCTGCTGGTTACTACTGCCGACATTTCGGCAAATCATTACACTTTTCGGGCCACCGGCACCGTCGTAAAGTTCCCCGGCTTCACCGTGCTCTATGAGGAAACTCCTGACGCGGCGGGAGAAGAAGAAGATATCAAACTGCCGCCCTTGAAAGTCGGCGAGCTGTTGGAATTGCTACAACTCGAACCAAAACAGCATTTTACCCAACCGCCGCCGCGCTATACTGAAGCTACCCTGATTAAGGAGCTGGAAAAACAAGGGATCGGCCGACCCAGCACTTATGCTACGATCCTCAGCGTTATTCTGGGGCGGCTCTATGTCGCCAAGATCAAGGCTGGGTTTAAGCCTACGGAACTCGGTTTAATGATTAACGACCTGTTGGTGGCCAGTTTTCCGAAGATTATGAATGTCGGTTTTACCGCCAATCTGGAGGACCGCCTGGACGCCGTTGCTGAGGGGGAGGTTATCTGGCAGGAGGTCCTGCGGGATTTTTATGGCTCCTTTTCCCAGGAGTTGCAGGAGGCCAAACAGGTCATGCCTCGGGTCAAGAGCCTGGCCACCGGCCTGACATGTCCGCAATGCGGCGCCGAGCTGCTGATCAAGTGGGGCAAGACGGGAGAATTCCTGGGATGTTCAGGGTACCCGGAATGCCGCTACACCCGGAATTTCAGTCGTGATGAGCAGGGGCGGATTGTTCCGGAAGAAAAAAATAACGTCCCCGCCCCCGATCTGCCGGAGATAACCGAGGTCTGTCCGAAATGCGGGCAGACCCTGGTGGCCAAGCAGGGCCGCTTCGGCCCGTTCCTGGCCTGTCCGGGGTATCCCAAATGCCGTTATACCCGCAGTTTACAGGAGGAGGAAGGAGAGGTGGAGGCAGTTCCCTGTCCGCAACCGGATTGTACCGGAGTCCTGCGGGCCAGGAAATCTAAGCGGGGAGTCTTTTACGGTTGCAGCAACTATCCGGAATGTACCTATGCCCTCAATTACCCCCCGGTGGCCAAGGCCTGCCCGCAATGTGGCTTTCCGGTCATGGTTCGCAAGGAATTAAAAAAACAGGGCAAGATCCTGGCCTGTCCACAGAAGAGCTGTGGCTACACGGAGCCGGACCTTGACGAACCCGGCACTGATTAATATTGTCGGCGGAGGCCTGGCGGGGGCGGAAGCGGCCTGGCAGGCGCAGCGTCAGGGTGTACGGGTGTGCCTGTTCGAGATGAAGCCGGAGAGATTTTCTCCGGCACATCAGTCACCCCTGTTGGGTGAGCTGGTCTGCAGCAACTCCCTGCGCTCGGAGGCACCTGACAGCGCCATCGGTCTGTTGAAAAATGAACTGCGCCGCTTGGGTTCGCTGATCATGGGGGCAGCAGCGGCGAGTCGGGTGCCGGCAGGCAAGGCCCTGGCCGTGGATCGGCAGGCCTTTGCCAGATTCATTACCGAGGCATTGGCAGAACAGCCGGACGTTGAGATTGTCCGGCAGGAAGTTACGGCCCTGAATTTTTCCGAACCGGCGGTTATCGCTACCGGTCCGCTCACGACCGATTCCATGGCGGAGTCATTGAGGGAGCTGACCGGCAGGGAACAGTTGCATTTCTATGACGCCATCTCTCCCATTGTCTTTGCTGATTCCATCAACCACGACATAGTCTTCCGGGCCTCCCGCTATGGGGCGGGGGACGATTATCTCAACTGTCCCCTGACGGAAGCGGATTATCAGACTTTTTATCAGGCCTTGACTACGGCTGAGCTGATGCCGCTGCGGACATTCGAAGAGGCCCGTTTTTTTGAGGGGTGTCTGCCTATCGAAGTCATGGCGGCTCGGGGATATCAGACCCTGCTCTTCGGACCCATGAAACCGGTGGGTTTGATGGACCCCCACACCGGTCGGCAGCCTTTTGCGGTAGTGCAGCTTCGCCAGGAAAACCGGGAAGGAGAACTCTATAATCTGGTAGGGTTTCAGACGCGTCTGAAATACGGGGAACAGCGGCGGGTGCTGCGGCTCCTGCCGGGATTGGAGCAGGCAGAATTTGCCCGTTTGGGGAGCGTGCACCGCAATACCTTTATCCACTCCCCTGGACTACTCACCCGCTTCCTGAATTTTGCTGCCAGACCGCAGCTCTTCCTGGGGGGGCAGATAACCGGCGTAGAGGGGTATCTGGAGTCCACCGCTATGGGCTGGCTGGCCGGGGTCAACGCCGCCCGCCTAGCCCGGCAGCAGCCGCTGCTCAGCCCGCCGCCGGAAACGGCCATGGGGGCCTTGGTGCGCCATATTACAAATACTGAGGTCAGGGATTTTCAGCCGATGAATGTGAATTTCGGCTTATTCCCTGCGTTGCCGGGCCGGGTGCCGAAGAAGGGGCGCGGCGCGGCGTATGCCCAACGGGCCCTGGAGGCCCTGGAGGCGTGGCTGGCGAGGCTTTGAGGGGTGTGGTAAGCTGGGTTTTTGGGGCAATTATTTGGTTTCGAAGTTATTGCCTGTCTCTGATTTGACCACCCGAAGCTGGGGTTTTTCGATTTTGTGGCGGACAATCTCCCCCTTGGCCAGGTAAATCACTTCTTCGGCGATATTGGTGGCGTGATCGGCGATGCGCTCCAGTTCGCTGGAGATGGCAGGAAGCTGAATCAGACAGTCCACTCTCTCGGGGTACAGGCGGATACGCTCCTGGACTTTTGAGTAAGCCTCCCGGTTCATCACGTCGACCTCATCATCTTCCTCACACACTTCCCGTCCGAGTTCGGGGTTCATCTGCACCAGGGCATCAAGGCTTTTTTTCACCATGAGCAGAACTTTTTCGGCCATACTGGTATAGTCGAACGGGATATCGATGTTGGCGCAGGAAGCCAGAGACATGGCTCGTTCGGCGATGTTGACGGCCAGATCACCGATACGCTCCAAGTCGTTGTTGATATTGAAGACGGCAATGATGAAGCGCAGGTCTCTGGCCACCGGTTGATGCAAGGCCAGGGTCTTCAGACATTCTTCTTCGATTTCCACTTCCAGGGCATCGATTTCCTCATCCGCATCAATCACTTTAGCAGCCAGGTCAGTATCGCGTTTTACCAGGGCCTTGACGGCGTCGCGGACGTTTTCTTCCACAATGGTGCAGACGGAGAGGATTTTCTTTTTCAAAAAGTTAATTTCTAGTTCGAGTGTCCTGGTCATAAGGATAATCCTTAGCTGAGGCGGGCGTCTACGGCTTTCCCTGGCCCTGCCGTGCAGATCAAGGTCAGGCTGATCATCATAACCGCTTAAAACAGCAGGCTTACGAGGTCAGATCGGGCTTTCCGCCAAGATTTTATTCTGCTGATTGTGAAAATGCAACCATTATTGTGCTGACTAAAAAACGGACTGTTTTTGGCAGCCGTTACCGGTTTTGGGGTCGGTGAGCGACCATTAGGCCTGATGTTATCCGAAGCGGCCGGTAATGTATTCTTCCGTCTGTTTGTTGGCCGGATTGGTAAAGATCTGTTTGGTGGCGCCGAATTCGATGATCCTGCCGGAGAAGAAAAATGCGGTATAGTCAGAAACACGGGCCGCCTGCTGCATATTGTGAGTGACAATCGCAATGGTGTAAATGGTTTTGAGCTCATGGATGAGTTCTTCAATTTTGTTGGTGGCAATGGGGTCGATGGCCGAACAGGGTTCATCCATGAGCAAGACTTCAGGTTCCACCACGATAGCCCGGGCAATACAGAGTCGCTGCTGCTGACCGCCGGAGAGGGCAGTTCCGGGTTTGTGCAGGGAATCTTTTACTTCATCCCAGATAGCGGCCTTGCGCAGGGCGTCCTCGACTCGGTCGGCAGTCTCGCTCCGACTCAGTTTGTAATGCAGCTTTAGGCCGAAGGCGATGTTATCGATGATACTCATGGGGAAGGGCGTCGGTTTTTGAAAGATCATACCTACCCGACGGCGCAGTTCAAGGACGTCGGTATCCGGCGCCAGGATATTTTTGCCATCGAGAATGACCTCGCCGACCGCCCGTTGGTCCCGATAGAGTTCAAAGATACGGTTATAAATTCTGATATGGGTCGATTTGCCGCAACCTGAAGGCCCGATAATGGCGGTCACCCGATTTTTGGCGATATCCAGGTTATTGTCAAAGAGGGCTTGATTGTCGCCATAGAAGAAGTTAAGAACGCGGGCCGAAATCTTGGCCCCGGTATGCGGCGCTGCCTCTCGAATGACTTCGGCGATCTCGGCGTTTTTTATGAGAGAACGTTTGTTTGGTTGTTCTTTCGGTCGGGTGGCGGTCATCGCTTTTTTTCTCCAAAAGTGAGGCGGGCCAGCAGGTTCAGGACCAGAATGGAGGCGGTGATTAAGAGGGAGGCACCCCAGGCCAGCCTCTGCCAGTCTTCATACGGAGACATGGCATAATTGAAGATAGTAACAGTCAGGTTGGGGGTTGGCTGCATTAAAGAACTTATCATGTAGGGGCTGTTGAGGGCGGTGAACAGGAGTGGTGCGGTCTCGCCGCTGACCCGCGCCACGCCAAGCAGCACCCCGGTCATAATGCCGGAGCGGGCGGCGCGGAAGACAATGGCCAGGGTTACCCGCCAACGGGGGCAGCCCATGGCTAGCGCCGATTCCCGCAGCGGATCAGGTACCAGACGGAGCATGTCCTCGGTAGTGCGAGCCACGACGGGAAGCATGATAATCGCCAGGGCCACGGCTCCGGCAAATCCCGAAAAATTGCCGGTCGTCAGGACCAACAAACCGTAGACAAACACCCCAACGATGATCGAGGGCATGCCGGTTAAGACATTGGAGGCGAAGCGGCAGACCTCGGCCAATTTGGAGTGTTGCCCAAATTCGCCCAGACAGACCCCGGCTAAAAGACCGATGGGCACGGCCATCACGGTGGCCAAAAAAGTCAACAGCAGGGTCCCGAGGATGGCATTGGCCAGACCTCCGCCGGCTACCATGGGCGGGGTGGGGTTTTTGCTAAAAAAATCCAGGTTGAGCGCCGGCAGTCCCTTATAGGCCAACATCAGCGTGATCCACAGAAGGATAAAGATACCTAGACAGGCGGCGATAGCGGCTATCATGCTGATCAGCAGATTAACGAGGCGACGTCCGGTAGCCGGCCGAGAAATCATATTTTGATACTCCACGTGCGGTACAAACGCCGCAGCATGAGTTGCGATATCATCTGAACAATAAAGGTGAAAACAAAGAGCACCAGACCTAAGGCGATGAGGGAGCTGATATAGATCGGTTCGGTGGCTTCGGCAAATTCATTGGCCAGCGAAGAGGCGATGCTGTTGCCAGGGGCAAAGAGAGAAAGGGCAATCCTGTGAGTGTTGCCGATGACGAAGGTCACGGCCATGGTTTCACCCAGCGCCCTTCCCAGACCCAGGAAGAGCGCCCCCAGGACCCCGACGGCGCCGTAGGGAATAGTAATCTTGTAGGTCACCTCCCAAGTAGTGGCGCCGACGCCGTAGCCGGATTCCTTCATTACGGCCGGCACCAAAGCGAAGACGTCCCGGCAGATGGCAGTGATAAATGGCAGGATCATAAAGGCCAGGATGATCCCGGCGGTAAGCATGCCGATCCCCATGGGTGGCCCTTCGAATAAAGGCAGGAAACCGAGGGTGCGGCCTAAAAAGGGCTGCACATAGTTGGCCATGAAGGGGGCGAAGATAAACAGCCCCCACATGCCGTAGATAATGCTGGGGATGGCCGCCAGCAATTCAATCAGGGTGCTCACCACTTTACTGACCCGAGGCGGGGCGAGTTCCACCAGAAACAGAGCGATGACGATGCTCATCGGCGCCGCCAGGGCCATGGCAATGAGGGTAGAGACTACCGTACCGTAAATACTGCTGGCAGCCCCAAAGGTCTGGGTCACCGGGTTCCAGGTTTCGGTGATGAAAAAGCGCCAGGAAAAGGTCTTGAGCGCCAGCCAGGAAAGACTGAAAAGTTCCCAAAAAATACCCGCCATGATTAAAGGGATAACCAGGGTGGCGATTACGGTTATCCACTTAAAGACGGCATCGGCGTTCACCCTTAAAGGGGTTTTTTCCTGCGCGGCTCTGGTCATCTCCAGAGGTCGAGACATATACACGATACCTTTTTGAAATCCACGGGAACGTAGTTTGGTATTCAAGGCGTAGGGGCACGGTGCACCGCGCCCCCTTTCAGACTTCTCACCCTGATTCCCAAAGGCGAGAGGATATCCATTGAACCCATGAATGGTAGATGATGCTTAGTCCCTCAAGGAGGTCCAAGAAAACATAAAGGACAAAAGTTTGAGCAATCGGTATTTGTGGCAGACTATGGCCATACAGGTTTATTGCCAGACTTAATCTCCTTGGTCCAGGCCTCTGCAATGATGCCCACGACGCTATCGGGCATAGGAACATAATGCAGTTCTTCGGCGATGGCGTCTCCATGTTTATAACACCACTCGAAGAATTTGAGCATGGTCTTGGCCTTATCGGGATCAGGCTGTTCGTTTTGCACCAGGATGAAGGTGGCGCCGACGATGGGCCAGGTCTTTTCGCCCGGCAAATCCGTGAGTACCATATAAAAACCGGGAGCTGTCTTCCAATCGGCGGCGGCTGCGGCAGCGCTAAAGCTCTCTGTTCCCGGAGCCACGGCTTTGCCGGAACGGTTGATGAGGTTGGCATGCGGAATCTTGTTGATGGTGGCATAAGCGTACTCAACGTAGCCGATGCCGCCTTCCACCTGCTTGACGTTGTTGGCGACGCCTTCATTGCCTTTGGCGCCGACGCCAGTGGGCCAGGATACGGACTTAGCGTTGCCGACCTTCTCTTTCCACTCCTTGGAGACCTTGCTCAGATAATTGGTAAAAATCCAGGTAGTTCCGGAACCATCGGCCCGATGTACGACGGTAATGGCCTGATTGGGCAATTTGACTTTGGGGTTCAGCTTGACGATAGCCGGGTCATTCCAGTTTTTGATCTTGGCGAGAAAGATATCAGCCAAGACTTCGGAAGACAGGGTAATCTGTCCGGCGTCCACTCCCTTAAGATTGATGATCGGCACCACGCCGCCCATTAAAGTGGGGAACTGCACCAGATTATCCTTCTGGAGATTTTCAGGTTTCAAAGGATCATCAGAACCGCCAAAATCCACGGTCTTGGCCTTAATCTGGGCGATGCCGCCGCCCGAACCGATCGACTGATAATTTATCTTAACTTTATTCAACTCGTAATACTTGTGCGCCCATTTGGCATAGACCGGATATGGGAAGGATGCCCCGGCGCCATTAATCGTGACCTCGGCCTGGGCTAAGAGCGGCAACCCCAGGCAGGCCAATATTGTCAGTAAACCGACCACTTTCTTCATGTACAGACTCCTCCTTTTGTTTTAGTTTGTTTTATTTTTGTTAGATTACTGTTAGCTATTCATTAATTATTGGTGATGATGGCCTGGTCTTGGAATTTTGGGTTTCGAGTTTCGAGATTAAAGGTTCAAGATTGATATGAAAGGAAATCCATTCAGGACTCGGTACACGAAACTTTGATCTTTGAATAGCTAGATTAAGGAATGGATATTTAAACGTCGTGAGCTGGGGATTAGAATTCTGTCAGAAAAATGGAGGGGTAAGACTGTCATCGTCATTCGGTTTAGGCCGACAGGGGGAGGTGCAGGGTGAAGACACTCCCCTGGCCTAAGGTGCTGTCCACCGTGACCCAGCCGTCATGGGCCTGGGCGATGTGTTTGACGATGGCAAGGCCGAGGCCGGTGCCGCCTACTTTGCGGCTGCGGCTGGTGTCGACGCGGTAAAACCGTTCAAACAGGCGGGGGAGGTGTTCTAGGGCGATGCCTCGACCCTGATCCCGCACCCGGATGAGGACTTTTTCGGTGGCCGGTTCGGCCGTTACGGCAACGGCGGTTTCCGGCGGGCTGTATTTTATGGCATTATCGATCAGATTGACCACCGCTTCCTCCAGCAACGGGGGATTGATGCGGGCCTGCAGATTGTCGGGGCAGGAGAGAGAGATGGTGATCTGCTTTTCGGCGGCTCTGACCTCGCATACCTGGATAGCCGCCTGCAGAACGGTTTTCAGCGGTTTCCAGGTTAGAGTGACTTTGCCCTCTTCCTCTTCCTGTTCGATGCGAGAGAGCGTGAGCAGGTCTTCGATAATTTGATTCAAGCGATCGGCCTGTCGCGCCATGATATTTAAAAAGTGGACGGCGTTGTCAGGTTCATAAATGGCGCCGGATTGCAAGGTTTCGACAAAGCCCTTGATAGAGGTGATCGGGGTTCGCAGTTCATGTGAGACATTGGCCACGAAATCTCGCCGGATCCGTTCCAAACGCCGCATTTTGGTGACGTCGTTCATGACCAACAGGACGCCGATGACCTTGCCCTGGGCGTCCAAGAGTTTACTGCCATGTAATTGAATAATGCGCTCACTCAGACCGTTGAGCGTTAACTCTCCTTCCACCGGTATGGTGGCGGTGCGTGTCTGCTGCAAAAACCTTTGGAGTTCCTGATTGCGGATGATTTCCTGGATGCTTTGCCCCTTGGCTACTTCAGGGTTGACCATAAGGAGGCGGCTGCCGGCCTTATTGAGGGTGATGAGGCGGTCATTCATGTCCACTGCCACGACGCCCTCGACCATGCTGGCGAGAATGGCCTCCTGTTCCTGACGCTGCCGCAGGATGGTGCGAAAGCGGTCGTCCAGCTGCGCCGCCATATTATTTAAGGCCTCGGCCAGACTGGCCAGCTCCGCGGCTTCGGGCACCGGCACCTTGCTGCTCAGGTCACCCCGGGCGAACCTTTCGGCCCCGCGGTTGATTTCGGTCAGGGGGCGGCTCAAACGCCGAGTGATGCTGTAAATAACGATTGCGGCCACTAGAATGATAACCAGGCCGCCAGCGATGATTTTTAGATAGATCTCGCGGAGAATTTTGTCCACATAGGTGACCGGCAGAGCGGCCCGCATGATGCCGGTGATGCGGTCCTTGACCCTGATGGGGAGGGCGGCATAGATCATGCGCTCCTCCAGGGTGTAGCTCTGCCGGACGGAGATGCCGACGGCGCCTTTGCGGGCCTCCTGAAATTCCGGCCGGTCGGCGTGATTTTCCATCTTTGCGGGGTCGTAAGCGGAGTCGCCTACGACTTTCCCGTCCGGGAGCATCACCGTAAACCGGATGCCGGTCTGTTGGCCCAGGTATTTAGCCGATTCATCCAGAGATGAGTACTCGTAAGCATTGAGGAGGGGATTGATCTGGGCCTCGGCCAATCGGGCCTGTTTGACCAAGTCGGTGGTAAGCTGTTCCTGATAAAGCTGGCGCCAGAACCTGGTGACGTAGACGGTGGTCACCAATAGAGATATCAGGGTAATGCCTAAAAAAGGCGGGTAGAGATGCCAGATGATTTTCTTGCGGCGCACAGGATTATTCTTTAAAGCGGTAGCCGACGCCCCGCACCGTTTCGATGTAATCTCCCAGGGCGCCTAATTTTTTTCTCAGACCGACTACCTGGACATCCACGGAGCGGTCGGAAACGGGATAATCATCGCCGTGAACGGTATTGACGATCTGGGACCGGGTAAACACCCACCCGGGACGGCGGGCCAGCATGTGGAGCAGGCGGAATTCAGTGACGGTCAAATCCACCTGTTGCCCCTGGATCAATACTTCATGTCGGCCGGGATGAATTACCAGATCATGGATGGTAAGAGGGGCGCTTTCGGACAGGGGTTCGGCCGACCGGCGCCTGAGGACCGCCCGCAGCCGGGCAATCAGGACGCGGGGACTGAAAGGTTTGGTGACGTAGTCGGCGGCACCTAACTCCAGGCCGGTGACAATATCCGCCTCCTCGCCCTTGGCGCTCAGCATAATGATCGGCACGTGGCTGGTCTTGGGGTCTTGCTTCAACTTCCGACAGACCTCCAGGCCATCTACTCCCGGCAGCATTAAATCCAGCAGGATGAGCTCTGGGTGGATCGAGTGGGCTGTTCTTAATGCCTCTTCACCGGTAGCGACGGCGGTCACCCGATAACCTTCTTTGGTGAGATTATAGCGGACCAACTCGAGGATGTCCTCTTCGTCGTCCACCACGAGAATATGTTCTTTGGCCATTAACTGCCTCCCGACAAAAAACAAGCGAAATATTAATAGTATGGCATGCGAATGTTAGGAGACAACAATTTCTTTGTTAGGATTGCACTTTTATCGTTCACGGTTTTCGGCTAAAAAATAGAGTGAAAATAAAAAGCCAGTAATACCTCAGCCATCTGAGAGCATAGACCAAGGAAGGGGTGGCCGGTGCCCACTCTAGCAGCACTGCAGCACCGACAGGCCCATCCGTAGGGGCGAATCTTATCTTCGCCCCAAACAACTGGGGTGTTACAGAAGCTTTAACCCCCCGTTGGTTGCGGTACAGGTCAGCCACGGTATTATATCCGGTAACAGGGAAGAATGGTAGAGGAATTGGCAGAAGGGAGATAGTTTGGAGCGCCGGTAAACAAATCTCACGGTTTGTGGCTGACGCAATTATAAGGATAATTGCATTGGTTTATTGTTAGATTAATGTTAGCATAATATAATATAAATCTGCTCGGGGAACGTCGTTTCCCGGTAAACATCTTCATGGCGAGGAGGATGATCTCGTCTTGCCGCGAGAACATGTCAGCCGCAAATTTGAAAATGACCTCCAAACTTTGCGAAGCAAAATTTTGAGTTTGGGGGAGATGGTAGCCAATGCCATCGCTCAGGCCTGCATCAGTCTGGAGACCTGGGAAGAAGGGCCGGCCCTGGCGACCATTGAAGGGGATCAGCAGATCAACTCTTTGGAGGTAGATATCGACGAGAGCTGTTTGACCATGATCGCCCTGTATCAGCCGGCAGCCACCGACCTGCGTTTTATCACTACCGCCATGAAGATCATCACTACTTTGGAGCGGATCGGCGATCTGGCCGGCAACATCAGCCGCTATGCCCTGGACCTGATTGCCGCTATGGAAAACTCCATCGATTTAACCCCTCAGCTCAGCATGGCAGTTAAGGTTCAAGAACTGTTAGAGAACAGTCTCAGGGCCTTTATCAATTGGGACGCGGAGCTGGCTCTGCAGACGGCCCGGAGGGATCAGGCGATAGACCGGATCTACCAGGACAGCCTTTGGGAGGCGGTGAAACGGATGCAAGGAAGGGATCTGCAGTCAATGCACAACATCATGCGGACCTTTATGATTTCTAAATTCCTGGAGCGCATTGGCGACCATGCGGTGCATATCTGTGAGATGGTGGTCTTTATGGTAAAGGGTCGAATTATCCGTCATCAGAAGGCGACGTTGGATTATCTGGATGAGGAGTTCCATTGATCGAGGGGGGGGGCGGCCTAAACCTTTGTTGGGAAGCAGGTATTGAGTTCCGAGTTGGAGGAAAATAACTTCTGCATCGGCTGGAAGCCGGTCCACCGGCTGTTGCTCCTTATGAATCGCGGGTGATTGATAGGTCGTGAATATTATCAGGAATAAGCTATTGATATCGTTTCTGCTGCTGGCCGGTCTGATCTTAGGCTGCGGCCGCAGCGAAAGACAGGGGCAAACGCTGACCATTGCCGGGTCTACTTCGGTGCAGCCCTTCGCCGAAAAGCTGGCGGAGGTCTATATGCAAAAGTGTGCCGGCTGCCTTATCAATGTTCAGGGAGGGGGGTCTAGCGCCGGCATCATGGCAGTGCAGCAGCGTGCGGCAGACATCGGGGCCTCATCTCGGGAGTTAACTCCGGCGGAAAAAAAACTCTGGGAGACAGTCATTGCTTTTGACGGCATCGCCGTTATCGTCCATCCCACCTCGGGATTGACCGACCTCTCTTTAGAGGATCTGCGGCGCATCTTTACCAGCAGCTTGCACAATTGGTCGGCCTTGGGTTTGCCGGCCCACGGCATCCATGTAATCACGCGAGAAGAAGGGTCCGGTACCCGCACTGCCTTTGAAGAGTTGGTTATGGGTAAAACCGAGATCACCCCTTCGGCCCTGGTGCAGGATTCCAATGGCGCCGTCCGGGAGATTGTGGCTACGGATCCCTATGCCATCGGTTATATCTCCTGCGGTCTCGTGAATCACCAGGTAAAGGCGTTGGCCATTGACGGGGTCAGCCCCACGAGCCAGAACATCAAGAAGGGTGAGTATAAACTTACCCGGCGGTTTCTCTTTGTGACCTTGGATCGGCCGACCGGCATTGCCAAGGAATTTAATGATTATGTTTTAAGCCGCAAAGGGCAGTTGATTTTGGAAAATGAAGGTCTGGTCAGCATCGGCGAGCAGTGAGCCAAGAATGGGTAACGAAAAACTGATCGAAAAAGTTCTCCTGCTTTTGGCTATGTCGGCCATCGGGTCCTTATTGCTCATCACTATTTTTATCTTTTTGGAAGGGATGCCGGTAATCGTTACAACCGGGATTCACAATTTTGTCTTAGGGGCTCACTGGGCGCCCACCAAAGGTCATTTCGGCATTTTGGCCATGATCCTGTCTTCCCTGTACGTGACCCTCGGGGCCATGATCTTTGGGGTGCCGCTGGCCCTGGCCTGCGCCATTGTATTGGCGGAGTTTTCACCGCCGTCTCTGACCAGGATCCTCAAACCCACGATAGAACTCTTGGCAGGCATACCGTCGGTGGTTTATGGCTTCCTGGGGGTGGTGCTGCTGGTGCCGCTTATCCGTAATTATCTGGGGGGGCCGGGCTTGTCGCTGCTGGCGGCGGCGTTGATCCTCGGGATTATGATCCTACCGACGGTGATCAGTATCTCCATTGACGCTATCAATGCGGTACCGGCCATCTATCGTGAAGGTTCTATTGCGCTGGGGGCCACCCAATGGCAGACGGTACGCAAGCTGGTGTTGCCAGCCGCCCGTTCCGGCATCATCACCGCCATTATTTTGGGCATGGGGAGAGCCATCGGCGAGACGATGGCAGTGATTATGGTGGCCGGCAACGCCTTGAAGATTCCTACCTCCATCCTGGACCCGGTGCGCACTCTGACCAGCAATATCGCTCTGGAACTGGGCTACGCCTCCGGCGCCCACCGCGAAGGGCTCTTTGCCACCGGCATCATCCTGTTTATCATTATCATGATCCTGAATACGGCAGCAACGCTCATTGCCGGGCGGAAATAAGGCCAAACCATGCGGATTGACCCGTTTCTGACGCAGCGGCTGATGAAAAGCCTGCTCTGGAGCCTCACCGGACTGACCCTCTTTTTCCTGATATTTATCATCGCCTTTATCTCAGTCAAAGGCCTACCCCAGGTCACGTTTCACTTTTTGTTCCATGATATCGAAGACATGGGACGGGCCGGGGGGATCTTCCCGACCATTGTTACTACCATCTACTTGACCTTGGTAGCCCTGGCGGTGGCCTCGCCGCTGGGAGTGGGAACCGCTATTTATCTGACGGAATACACGCGGGAAGGCTGGGTTACCCGCCTGATCCGATTTGGGGCGGAGTGTCTGGCGGGAGTACCGTCGATAATCTTGGGCCTCTTTGGTTTTGTGCTCTTTGTCATCAAGCTAAACTTGGGCTGGTCGATGTTGTCCGGGGGACTGAGTCTGGCTATTATGGTGCTGCCGACGATTATTCGCACCAGTGAGGAGGCTCTGAAGGCCGTGCCCCGAGAGTATCACGATGTCTGCTATTCTTTAGGAATAGGGAAGTGGCGGACCATCACCCGGGTGGTGCTGCCCTGCGCCCTGCCGGGAATTATGACCGGCATTGTGTTAAGTATCGGCCGGTCGATCGGGGAGACCGCCGTGGTGTTGTTTACTGCGGGGGCTTCGTTGCGGTTGCCGGCCACGCTCTTTGATTCGGGGCGTTCCATGGCGGTGCACTTTTATATTCTGGCCCGGGAGGGGTTGTCCATGCCTAATGCTTACGGGACCGCGGCCATCTTGATCATCTCCATCCTCCTGATCAACATCAGCGCCTATAGCCTGATGCAGCGGTTCATTCGCAGATATAGTTAATGATATGCTAAAAGATTCTACCTGGCCGATTAAAATTCAGGTACGCGACCTAAACTTTTATTATGGCCAGCGTCAAGCCATAGAGGACCTCCGGTTGGACATCCGGCAGGGCGAGATTCTCGGATTGATGGGTCCGTCCAAGAGCGGCAAGACAACATTTTTACGGGTGCTCAACCGGATGAGTGATCTGGTGAGCGGCGCCAGGGTAGAAGGCAGTGTCCACCTGGACGGCGAAGATATCCTCGCCAGAGATTGTAACGTCGATGAACTGCGCCGGCGGGTGGGTATGGTCTTCGCCAAGCCGACGCCTCTACCCCGTTCTATTTACGAGAACCTGGCCTTCGCCCCCCGGATGCATGGCAAAAGATCGAAAGCGGTCTTGGATGAACTGGTAGAGTTCAGTCTGAAAGCGGCGCAATTATGGCCGGAAGTTAAAGACCGTCTGCACGATTCGGCCCTGAAACTTTCGGGGGGTCAGCAGCAGCGACTCTGTCTGGCGCGGACACTGGCCATGCAACCGGAAGTGATTCTCTTGGACGAGCCGACCAGTGGCCTGGATCCGATCTCCACGGCTCGCATCGAGGAGACGCTGACAGAGTTGAAGAAAGATTTTACCATCATCCTGGTGAGCAACAACACCAAACAGATCGCCCGATGTTCGGACAAAGTGGCCTTCTTGCTGATGAGCCGCCTCATCGAATACGGCGTTACCCCGGAAGTCTTCATGGCCCCCAAAGACAAACGGACTGATGATTATATATCGGGGCGGTTTGGATAAGAAGAACGGGAAGAGGGTAGAGGGAAAAGGGAAAGCAGTGCTTATTTTTAGGCCGTTGCTGAAAAAATAATGATGAGTATGCCGAACGACATTATCACTATCCGCCACTTGGATTTATATTACGGCAGTTTTCATGCCCTGAAGAATATCGATGCCTCTTTCGTGCGGCAGAGGATTACGGCGTTGATCGGGCCGTCCGGTTGCGGCAAATCGACCCTGCTCCGGGTGTTAAACCGGATGAATGATCTGATCGATGGCGTATCGATTACCGGCCAGGTGCTGATTGACGGCGATAACATCTATCGTCGGGACACCAACCTGATCCAGTTGCGCAAGAAGGTGGGGATGGTCTTTCAGCGGCCCAACCCCTTTCCGCTCTCCATTTACGATAATATCGTCTATGGGCCGACGCTGCATGGACGGCCGCATAAGAAGGAATTGGAAGAGATCCTGGTGCGGTCGCTGGAGGCGGTGCATTTGTGGCAGGAATTACGGGACCGGTTGCAGCAATCGGCTCTGTCCCTTACCGAAGAGCAGCAGCAGCGCCTCTGTATAGCCCGTCTGCTGGCCGTAGAGCCAGAAATTTTGCTGATGGACGAACCCTGTTCGGCCCTGGACCCCCTGGCTACCCTGCAACTTGAGGAATTAATGCAGGAATTGGTCAAGGAGTATACGATTATCATCGTCACCCACAACATGCAGCAGGCGGCCCGGGTCTCCACCGATACCGGGTTCATGCTGCTGGGCGACCTGGTGGAGTTCGGCCCTACCTCCGCCATCTTCACCCGCCCCAAGGACAGCCGCACCGAGGATTACGTTTCCGGGAAGTACGGCTAGTGCCGATTTCGACCTGCCTGCAACCTGCCCGGACCACAGCCAGCTCATATTAGGATACTATTAAACCGGAAACGGTGTAAATTGCGCGCGCTAGATACTATCTGCCGGGGGCAATGGTTTCTGGCGCCAGATTCTGCAATAGTTCGATCTCTTGTTTGCGGAGTTTTCTGGCGTGTGCGGCAAGGTTATGGAGTTCTGCGGTGCTGAGTTTTTTTACTCCCGCCGCCGAAAGCAGCCAGAGATCGATCGGCCCGCCGATGCCGTAGGCCCCCACTTCGATGGCTTCCTCCACTACTTTATAGGCCAGGAGGGTGGCCTGCTCCAGTTTGAGATGCTGGGGTTGATACTTGCTAAGCAGGGCATAGGCGAAGAGATCGCCGTTGCCGGCTACAAAAGGCCGCTGAGTGATCCACTCCGGCGAACCGAAGACGCTCAGATGCAGCAGTTCGGGTTTTCTGCTGTATTCGGCAAAAATAAATTCGGCATTATGCAACTGGATCAGGCGGTCTTGATCCAGGGTCAGAAATTGGGAACGGAAGTCCATCTGTAGCAGTTCCGAAACGCAGTTTTTGATCAGCTCGCCGATCTGGTCCCTAAGATTGGCCAGGGAGGCGTCCAAAGGCAGGGCCGTCAGGCGCTCCTGCACCCTCTGAATGAGTGATAATTCCCCGGCCGCTGCCCAGAGGATACTGTTGCTTAAAGGAAAGATCTTTTTCCCCGGCGAACGCACTTCTCCCGTTGTCACCTGGCCATCGGAAGCCAGGACAATGCCGTCCACTGCCGCCAGACCCAAGATAAGCGTCATGACCCCTCCCTTCTGCAGCCCGTGATGCCTTGCAGGAAAGATGGTGGCGCCACCTTTCCAGCCGGCGCGCCCAGACACAGGCTAGAGAGCCTGTGCACCTGATTTTTTAAGCTTCGTTGTGATTGCTGAACATGAAACTTATGCGATAGTATAACGCCCGGTGCTCGTTTTTGCCCGTTTTCTTTCCCCCTGGGGCGAGATTACCATAGTACCGGTTAGCATTTTAAAAAATTATTGGAATGTAGGGGCGAACCTTGTGTTCGCCCACCGCATAGGGTCGAATACGAAGGGCAAATACAAGATTCGCCCCTACAGTGGGGATATACAAGTTCACATGTTCTCAAGAACACAACGAAGCATAAAAGAATCATTGGTGGCCTAGGCCTCCTGGCCGGTGCATCAGCGTGCCGGCTGAAAAGCTGGCACCACCTTCATTCGTACAAGATTGACCCCAAAACAAAAAACTGCATTTGACGGTGATTTGATATTAATGCTATATTTTCATTCATAAATCACTAGACCACTCCATGCCTTTCTGCAATCCGAAAAGGCCTATGGTCTTTTGATCCTCCACTGGTTCCAAACGGCGCCGCGCGCGACGAAGGCAGCCTCATGAACAAAATGAATATCCTCCTCACCTTTACCGGCTTCCATGATCCTTACACCTTGGGCCTTATTGGCGGCGAGGAGGTGCCCGGGCCCATTCTGTCCCTGCTGGCAGTCCGAAACTTTGATGAGGTCATTCTCTTTGACACGCCGAACACCCGGCAAAACACCCGACTCACTACCACGGCATTAAAAGAACAGTATCCCAATATTCGCCTGGAAGTGAGAGATCTACCGCTCAACGATCCCACGGACTACCTGGCGATCCTGACCGGCTTGCGCCGTCATTTCCAGGAGATCAGTTCGGCGCATCCCCGGGCCACCTATTTCATCTCGGTGGCCTCGGGCACCCCGCAGATGCACGCCTGCTGGCTGCTGCTGGCCGCGGCGGGGGAACTGCCGGCCACGCTGCTGCATATCCGGCCGCCGAAATTTGTCACGGCCGAGAGGCCCCTCCTGGAGGAGGTGGACCTGACCCAGCCCGGCTTTCCGGTGGTGCGCAGTTGCCTGGCGGCACCTGAGATTGCGGACGTAAAACCGCTGGACCTGGAGACGGCCATCAGGCAGAGCGGCATTGTGGGCGATCATCCGAGCGTCGTCAAGGCCCTGGAAACCGGGGCGCTGCTGGCCCCATCGGACGTTCCGGTCCTGATCCTGGGGGAGACCGGCACGGGCAAGGAGCTCTTTGCCCGGTTTCTCCACCGGCTCAGCGGCCGTCCCGCCGACCGGTTCATTGCCATCAATTTCTGTGGGATCGTGGCAACAGCTAAAGATGAACGACTGAGGGTAATTATATATAATTGAGCCGATTGCAATTACCGGGAGAAAAGTTTAGAGTTTGGAGGAGATGAGCATGATCTTTCATGTAACATTAGAGCAAGTTGAAGACGGCTGGATAGTGGCGTAATGCCCCACATTGCCGGGGTGTGTTTCCCAGGGGCGTGATGAAAAAGAAGCCCGGGACGATATCAAAGAGGCGATTACGGCGTGACTGTGGGCGGAGGTTCAGAAAGCCGGGCAGAGTTTGACAACTAATCAAGGACAATTGCCGTTTATGGTCTCTGTATGAAAATATGGTTAAATGGAGTTTAAATGTATGGAAAATGCCATGAGCTTTGGTGACCTATTAGAAGCAGTTGCTCAGTTAAGCCGAGAGGATCAAGAGGCCCTTATTGACCTCCTGAACCGTCGGCTTGCAGAACAGCGGCGGGACGAAATCGCCCGGGAAATTCAGGTGGCGAAGCAAGAATTTGCAGGTGGGAAATGTCAGGAAGTCACTCCGGATGAATTAATAAGGGAAATTTTATCGTGAAACGCCCGCTCCTTCGTTCTCCGGCTTTCGTGCGGGCGGCTCAAAAATTAGTTAAAAAGAACCCTGATATCATTAGGGAATTTCATTCAACCCTCGAGCTATTGGCTGAAAATGCTTTTCATCCCAAGCTGAAAACCCATAAGTTAAAGGGCAAATTAGAGGGCTCTTGGGCCTGCAGCGTCGATTACGATCTAAGGATACTATTTGATTTTGTTACTTTCCAGGGAAAAGAAGCAATACTATTGTTAACGCTGGGAACCCATAAAGAGGTCTATTGAGCCTGAGCGTGAATATTCTAAATACTCCTAAGAACTTCATCGCCCTCTACTTCCAGGATAAACTGACCATTGTCAATCCCGCCGGGACCATCGCCGTGCTCACCCTATGGTCCAAGGTGGACTACTTTATGGAACGCTTCCGCCAGGCCGGGGTTAACCTTGATCCTGGCTCCTCCCCAATTTCTGCGGCACCCTCTATAGCACAGACTGACGACATAAAACTCCTGGGGAAAGAGCGCAACAAAATCCGCTGGCAGCAGTATGCCGGCGATAATCCGGCTTTCGAACCGGCGGGTGAGCCGATTGCAATTACCGGGAGAAAAGTTTAGAGTCCGAGGAGATGAGCATGATCTTTCATGGAGAGTTGAATAAACTCATCAACGAAATCATCCAGAAGCTGACCGGGCAGATCGATCTGGAAAAAATTGTCCTGTTCGGGTCGCAGGTGACCGGCAGAACGGATGAGTATAGTGATATTGATATCCTGATCATTGCCCCTTCCCGGGAGCGGCCTTTGGACCGGCGTTTAAAAGTCAGGCGGTTGTTGCACGACCTGGATAAAAATATTGGTCTGGATATCCTCTTCTACACTCCAGAGGAGGTGGAACGATTCAAGGATCATCCCTCATCTTTTCTCCATCATATTTTGGCCACCGGCGTCACTGTCTATGACCGAAAACCTTCATGAAAATTGGCTGCAATTTGCCTTTGATGACTTGCGGAGCGCTGAAATTCTGCTGGCGGCTGGAATATTCACGATGACTTGCTTTCACGCCCAGCAATGTGCCGAAAAAGCCTTAAAAGCTGTCCTGGCGGCACGCCGTCAGCCAATCCCCCGGAGCCACAATCTAATCCGGCTGCGACAAAAGGCAGAAGAGGCCTTAGGATTCGGTATCGATATGGATGCCGAAGCGCTCAGGTTTTTAAACGATATCTATCTTGACAGCCGCTACCCGCAAGAAATAGGATTATTACCCGAAGGTATGCCCGGTTTGGCCGAAGCCCAAAAGGCCTTGACTGAGGCTGGAAAAATCTATTCGGAACTCAAAGCTTTGATTGATCGTAAAATAGACTCGTGAACTTCATCCCCCTCTACTTCCAGGACAAACTTACCATCGTCAATCCCGCCGGGACCATCGGCGTCCTTACCCTGTGGTCGAAGGTGGATTATGTCAGGGAGCGTTTTCGGCAGGCCGGGGTTGACCTCGATGCGGCCACTTCGCCCATTGCGGTCTTCGGCACCCTGTATGGCAATGGCCTGCGGGAGCTGCTGCGGAATCTGTTATATAATCCCCAGATTCAGACCCTGGTGGTCTGCGGCCGGAACCGGTCAGGTTCGCTGGAAGAATTGCAGAAGTTTTTTGCCGAGGGGTTGGAATATGGGGCCTCACCGCTGGTCTCCTATGAGCCCCTGACCTCCGGGGAACAAGTTTCGACGTGCCGGATAGTCGGCACGAACCGCCTGATAGACAGCCTCGTGCGAAGTGAACATTTCCTGGCAACGCCGCGCGTGTGTTGGCTGGGGGAGCCCAAGGACGACGGGACGCTCGCCCGGATACGGGAGTTTTTTAATGGCTGGCGGCCAGAGAAGCAGGCGCCGGTTACAGAAAAGGACCGGCAGGAAATTGCTTTGCCCCGGGTGAGCATTTCGCATTTTCCCAGTTGCCCCCAGGCCCATACCATCGTGCGGGACACTTTTCTGGAGGCCTGGCAGGAGCTGCTTTTTATCATCAGCCGTTTTGCCCACCCCGTCCGTCTGGCCAAAGGGGAGCGGTTGGAGCTGCAGAATGTCAAGGTGGTGATTCAGCGGCCGGTCTTTGACCCGGAGGAGGCCCTAAGGGAATTTCACTTTGATCCGGAGAAGCTGCGGACGTATCAGCGGGATTTTCTGCGGGGGGAGAAAGGGGCCGACGAAACCTACAGCTACGGCAATCGGTTGCGGGCCTATTTCGGGGCTGATAATCTTAAAGCCTGTTTGGAGCGCCTCCGAGCAGACCCAGAGGACCGCAAGGCCTACCTCACCTTGTGGGACAACAACCGTGACCTGATAAATCCTAAGGGCCAGCCTTGCTTTGTATCTTCATTTTTTCGCCGCTTTGACGAAAAGCTTACCCTCACGGCCACCTTCCGGACCCACAACGCCCTGGATGCCTGGCTGCCCAACGTCTACGGTCTCATGGCATTGCAGCAATGGGTGGCCCTAAGATTAGGTATGCCCATTGGCCCGATTACCGTGGTGAGCCATTCCATCAGCATCGATCGCAAAGAGTTGGACCGGGCCCTGGCCGTGGTCGGCCGCCGACCTTTTGGCATCCGGGAAGACCCTTGCGGTTATTTCAGGATCAGTCTGGATGAGGGCGAGATCCTGGTGGAGCATCGCTACGGCGATGTCACCTTGAAAGAATACCGTGACAGAAAGGCGGTCCGATTGCAGCATCAATTGGCTCGGGACCTGGCCCTCTCGGATCTGAATCATGCCATCTACTTGGGCCGGCAGTTGACGCGGGCGGAGGAGTGTTTGCGGACCGGCCGGGAATTTGAACAGGAATGAGTTGTTTGGGCAAATACAAGATCCTCCCCTACAGACAGATATCTGAGCTGGATAGCGTCTTGCTATGATACCGTTATACGGAAAATAACTCCTGAACAGGCTTGCAAGCCGGCGCCGCCGGTAAACCGTTTTCATGGTTCGTAGGTGGCTGATAGGTTATGACAACTGATAAGAAAGGGTTGGCTAATAATGGAAATTGTCCAGGTGAAACATCATCCCGAGATTGAACTCATCGCCCGACTGCGGCGGGTGCCGTTGCAGGAGCAGCCCGAGGTATTAATCTATCAGCCCGCCCTCATCTCCCTGGAGCAGATACATACCAACTATCTGCACCCGCCGCAGAACTATATCTGGTTGACGGAATTGCGCAAGGTGCAGGAACTGCGCTGGAGTCTCCGGGAGCACGGGATGGATATGTTTCAACTGAACGGTTTTGTTACCTATACGGTCAGAGAAAAAAATGGCGACCTGGTGGATTACGATCTGTATCCCCCGGTTGTCGAGGAGTCTTTCGAAGCCGACGGCTCGCTGGCGCATCTCATCAATGACGGTATGCACCGGGTGTATCTGGCCCGCTCGGAATGGGTGATCCCGCAGGTGGCGTATGTGCGCGGCATCCCGAAGGCATATCCTTATTATGCCTTTCCCCGCCCGCAAGGTTGGGAGGGTCTGGATTTATTGCCGGACAACCCCGATAAGAACCGCTATCTCAAGAAGTGTCACCGCATCAGGTATAATAAGAGTCTGTATCGCAACTTTCAGGCTGTGTTTAAAAACGTGGGCGGTTCTCGCAGCGCCATGCGACAGGAATAAGGTGAAACAGTAGTCAAGCATTATGACCAGGTATGGCGAGCGTAACGGCTCGGTTGTCGGAAGTCTGAAAAATATCGGTTTCGTTGTTTTATTCTTGACTAAATTAATTCTAACCTTATTATATGGGGTGAAGGGGCGTTTGGACCTAGATGATGATATTTAACAAGGAGGTAATTATGCGGCGCTTCATAAAAATCTTTTCAGTTTTAGCATTCATCGGTTTTATCGGGGTCGCTCTGGTCGCTCCGGCGGCGGCGCAGCCCCGGCAGATGGGGGATGATATCTTTACTCCGCTGTTTCAGGGGTATGAATTTATGTCCAAGGGCAAGTATGACGCTGCCCAGGTGGAATTCGAAAAAGTCATCAAGGCTGATTTTTACAACCCATATGCCAACAATAATATGGCCGTCCTGATGGAAAAACAGGGGAAGATGCAGGATGCCATGACCTATCTGACCAATGCCGAGAAATACGCCGATCAGTATTTATACAAAGTGGATCAGGTATGTCTCATCGGCGGCCTCTGTTCAGCAGTGAAACCTGAGAAGACCACTACCCCAAAAAGCACGATTTCAGGTGTGATTGCCGACAACAAAAAGAAACTGGCCGCCAAAATGGGCCCCAAACCCGCGGATATTCCCAAAGACGTGCCCAAAATGAAGTAAGAAAAACCTGTATTAGGGAGTACAGGTTTTATAGTGGTAAAGATGTAGATCCGGATTGCTTCCGCCCCTTTATAAGGACATCCTGTAAATCTTATTGCTCTTTACCGATGTTAGAGGCCGGGAAGTTAACAACTGCCGGCCTCTTATTTATTTCAGCCGGTGTTGGGAGCAATATCGGATTCGCATTACAGCGACGGTTTGCTAACCAACACTATAATTAATATCAATCAGTTATGTAAATTTTGATTCCATTTTTCAATGAACTGGTATAATATAGCATCGCCGCAGTAGTAACTCTATTTCTCTTACCACGAGCACATGCATGAACCTGTTAGATTTAGGTATTGTTGTAATCTTGCTACTCGTAGGACTCCGGGGATATTACCGGGGGCTGCTGCAGGAGATGGCCGTTATCATCGGTTTGGTGACGGGGTTGATTGTTGCTGCCAATTACTACCTGAGACTGGCCCGGCTGATCTCCCAGTGGGTACATACGCCACTCTACAGCCGGATAATCAGTTTTTTGATCATTTTTATCTTGGTGTATTGGCTGGTCAGGATTATGGGTCATCTGCTGCATCGGTTTCTGGCCTACCTCTATCTGGGACCGGTTGACCGTTTGTTGGGAGGGGTTTTCGGGCTTCTAAAAGGGGCCGTGATCCTGGGGTTTCTCTTGACGGTAATTGCTTTGATGGTCCCCAAGGACTCAAAATTATTGCAGGACTCGGTATCAGCGCCTTATTTAAAAGGTATGTACAACCAGACTCTGAAACTGTTGCCGGAAGAGTTTAAGCAGAAGGTAAAAGAGCGGGCCTTACAGTTTGAGCGGGATTGGGGTGGCAGAAAGAAATCCGGGGCCCCGGCAGAGGAGACGTAAGATGTCTGTACCACTTCCCCATGGGCTAGAAAAACAGGTAACTCCGGCGGCGGCGCTCAGCGCTTTGGTAGAGGTCATCCGCCGCTTGCGGGGACCGGGGGGCTGTCCCTGGGATGCCAAACAGACTCCGGATACCTTAAAAACCTATATGCTGGAAGAGGCCTATGAGCTGGTAGAGGCCCTGGATTCCCGCGAGCCGGATAAAATTCAGGAAGAACTGGGAGACGTCCTGCTGCACATTGTCATGCTGAGTGAAATGTATCGGGAGCACGGTGATTTTTCCCTTACCGAAGTTATTGAGGGGATTCGGGGCAAGATGATCCATCGTCATCCTCACGTCTTTGGTCAGGAAAAGGCCGAGACCCTGGAGGACTTGCGCTCCATCTGGCAGCGGGCCAAGGCGGCCGAGGGGAAAGCCGAGGCAAAATCCCTGCTGGCCGAAGTATCTCCGGGACAACCGGCCCTCAGGCAGGCCCAGCGTTTGGGCGAAGCGGCAGCCCGGGTAGGATTCGACTGGCCCGATATCCACGGGGTGCTCGACAAATTTGAAGAGGAGCTGGCTGAATTTCGCGAGGCGCTCCAGGCAGCCGATTCGGACCATCAGGAAGAAGAGCTGGGAGATCTACTATTCTGTCTGGTCAACGTAGCCCGGTTCTTGCACATTGATTCCGAGGGAGCGTTACGCCGCACCATTCACAAATTTATTAAGCGGTTTCACCTTGTGGAAAGGGCCCTGCTGAAACAGGGGAAGACACCCGAAACCGCCAGCCTGGAGGAGATGGATACCGTCTGGGAAGAGGTAAAGAACCGATTACGAGGGCGGTGAAAACGCCTCTACATCGCTCTCAGGTCTTCAGTTCTAGAGCGTCTGCCAACCGGTCGGCAAATTCCATGATCCAATGCCGCTGCGTCTCGGTAGCATAACCGATGCACGCGCAACGCATAGTACGGCGGCTGCGGATGAGAAACTCGAATTTAACAAAGTTCCGGCCTAATTCCACCGCAAAACAGTGAGGTTGACAATCCGGGTGAGCTTTCTGGATTTTACTGAGCTGCTCCTCACTCAATTCCACCCACCAGATGCCTTCCAGGCCGGAGGGCTGAGCATGTTCGTCCAGATAGGTTTTGATCCGAGAGATGTCCGGGCGGCTGATCTCATCCAAGACGTATTGTTTCATGCTGATTCCTCCAGGATACTAAAAACTTAGCGGGGATGATCAAATTTACGGGGCGCCGGCAGATATTCGACGGCTGGCTGCTGCCGGACGGGTTGGGGAAAGAGTTCCATGAGTTCCAGGACTTCTTTGGGCATGTCGCTCATTACCGGCAACCCTAAATGCCCGGCCTCCTCAAAGGAGATGGGGTGGTCATGGGTCCAGGTGCCTTCGGACATCAACCGCGCCAATTCATCGGCTTTTTCCGGAGCCATGGTATCGGAGAGGAACTTGCGGACATCTTCCCGGATCTGCCAGATGGCCTTTTCGGCCTGATCTGCCAGGATCAAGGTATTATCATCGATAGCGTGCAGGGGTTTGCGGGCTACGGCGCGCAACAGCGAGGCGGCCGGGAATTGGCCTAATTGAGGATCGACCGGCCCCAGAACCGCATCCTCGCACATAACGATCTCGTCAGCCGCCAGGGCGATGAGCGTCCCGCCGGACATGGCGTAATGCGGCACAAAGACGGTGGTTTTGCCGGGATGGCGGTGGATGGCCCGGGCAATCTGCATAGAGGCCAGGACCAATCCGCCTGGAGTATGCATGATGATGTCGAGAGGCACTTCAGGGTCGGTGAGATGTATGGCCCGCAGTACCTGTTCGGAATCGTTGACGTCGATATAGCGAAAGATGGGCACGCCCAAAAAACTCATGGTCTCCTGCCGATGGACCAGGAGGATAACCCGCGAACCTCGCGTTTTTTCCAGACGGGCAATCAGGCGCTGACGGGCAGAGTTGAGAATTTTCTGCCGGAGCATCGGTTGCAAGGCTATAATAATCAGGAACAGCCAGAAAATTTCGGTCAAGCTCGTCATTTAATCCTCCTGGGATGGCCTTCCCTGCCGCCCGGCATCAAAAATGCTGTAGAGCCAGGTGGCCAAGAGCAGCCCAAACGTGAAAAGGATGAAGGGATGCGTCATGACCCTGACCAGCATCTGCCGCAGTTGCGTTTCCGCCACGGCTTCCGGAGAGGCGGTCTGGGCCAAGATCTCGGCATAATGGTAACTGGAGATAATAAAAAACCCCAGAACCACGGCGCCCAACAATAGGGATGACGCCAGGATCAGGAACACGCCTTTCTTTACTTCATGTTTGTAGACCTGACCCAACCCCGGAAAGACAAAAGCAGACAGGAGAAGGGCAATTTTTGAGCTGCGCATAACTCACCCCTGTGTTAACTTATAGAAAACTCAATTAACGGTCAAGATTTCCCTGACGTAAAAGCTTAAAGGTGAACAGTCTAAGGTCATTAGCTGACAGTGGCAACGGTTGCTAACCAAAGGCTGGCGTTTTTTCTCCGCAGGGGATATCTTTTCCCTGATACATTGTGTAAAATAAGACTATTACGAGTGGGGAGCGACACAATCGAGATGTTTACCGGACTGGTAGAAGGGATCGGCGAAATCACCGCGATTGCCAGAGAGGCTGAAGGCCTGCGTCTCAGTCTTACTGCGCCCTTCAATCTGACCGAAGTCAAGCCGGGCGACTCGATCGCGGTCAGTGGCCCGTGTTTGACGGTAGTTGAATTGACAGCTCGAACTTTTACGGTTGAGGTCTCCCCTGAAACCGTGCGTCGGACCAGTCTGGCGGCCAAGAGAGTTGGCGACCGGGTCAATATCGAGAGGGCGCTGCGGGTTGGCGACCGTCTGGGCGGGCATATCGTCAGCGGGCATATCGATTGCGTCGGCCAACTGGTGAAAAAAATGGTCCGCCCGCAACACCTGCAGTGCGTCATCCGCCTGACGGATAATTGGAGCCGTTACGTTATTGAGAAGGGCTCTATTGCCCTGGACGGCGTCAGCCTAACGGTAAATTCCTGTACCGGAGATGAATTCAGCGTCAACATCATTCCTTTCACTGCTCGCCACACCACCCTGATCGAGGTGCGTCCAGGAGACCGGCTGAATGTCGAAACTGATATCATCGGCAAGTACGTCGAAAAACTGCTGTCACCACAGCGCCAGAGCTCGGAAGGCACTGTTACTCACGAACTATTGGCCCGCCACGGTTTTCTCTGAGTGTAAGGATGGGGCGACCCCGCCCTGATAGATTGATTATCTCTGGAAATCGAACGTTTGGAAGAGGTTGCCACTTTTGTGCGAGCCGCTTTGGCATTTTAAATTCCATGATTAGAGGTAAAGGTAATGCCGATCTCACCGATCGAAGAAGTTATTACAGATATTCAACAGGGTAAAATGATCATACTAGTGGATGACGAGGACCGGGAAAATGAGGGTGACCTCACGATGGCAGCGGAAAAGGTTACCCCCGAAGCGATAAACTTCATGGCCCGTTTTGGCCGCGGCCTCATCTGTTTGGCTTTAAATCAGGAGATTATTGAGCGGCTGCGGATTCCCATGATGGTCAGTCAGAATACCTCCCCCTTTAAGACTGCTTTTACAGTCTCTATCGAAGCCAAGCGGGGCGTTACGACCGGCATCTCCGCGGCAGACCGGGCCACTACTATTCTGACGGCGGTGAGAGACAATGCCAAACCCGAGGACATTGTCAGTCCCGGCCATGTCTTCCCGTTGCGGGCGCGCAAGGGCGGCGTGTTGGTACGCACCGGTCAGACCGAGGGCTCAGTGGACCTGGCGCGGTTGGGAGGTCTGAAAGAAGCTGCGGTCATCTGCGAAATCATGAAAGACGATGGGACGATGGCCCGCATGCCTGATCTCGAAGTTTTTGCCGCCGAACACAACCTGAAAATTGCAACGATTGCCGATCTGGTAGCCTACCGGCTGCGCCATGAATCCTTCGTGCGGCGTCGGGCCACGGCCAAGCTCCCTACCTATCACGGGGAATTCACCGTGATTGCCTATGAAAACGATGTGGATGCGGAACAGCACGTGGCCCTGGTCAAAGGCGAGATCAAACCTGAGATGCCGGTCCTGGTGCGGGTCCATTCCGAGTGTCTGACCGGTGATGTCCTGGGCTCTCTGCGGTGCGATTGCGGCGACCAATTGATCTCGGCCATGCAAAAAGTTGACGCCGAGGGAACCGGGGTCATCCTGTATATGCGCCAAGAGGGGCGGGGCATCGGTCTGGTTAACAAGCTCAGGGCTTATGAACTCCAGGACCAGGGCGCCGACACCGTTGAGGCGAATGAGGCTTTAGGATTTAAGGCGGATCTGCGAGACTATGGCATCGGGGCGCAAATCCTGCGAGATCTGGGGGTGCGTAAAATGCGTCTCATGACCAACAACCCCAAGAAGATTATCGGTCTGGAGGGATATGGCCTTACGATGGTAGAGCGGGTGCCTTTGGAAGTTCCCCCCAATCCGAAAAATCTGAAATATCTGCGTACCAAGTGCATGAAAATGGGGCACATTCTCGACTTGGTATAACCGTCGCCAAGGAAATACAGTTTCCAGTTAGTCAGAGAAATAAGTGCCGAGTGTCGAGCTGAGAGAAAAAATGCTGCACAGGCTAGAAAGCCTGCGCTAGCGGCAGGCGATTTTCATGGTTTGCGGGTAGCCGATAGGCAATGGCAATTACCCAAATAATAATCGCGGTTCGGGAGAGGAAGTCCGTGCTGCTATTCAGAGGGCGCTGCAGTGGAAAGAGGATGTGGCTATGATTAAGACCGTAGAAGGCAACCTGTTGGCCGAAGGGATGAAGTTCGCGCTGGTGGTCAGCCGTTTTAATGATATTTTTGTCGAGCGGCTTTTGGGAGGAGCGGTAGACAGCCTGATCCGCCGCGGGGCTCAGGAGGAAGATCTGGTGGTCTATAAGGTTCCAGGGGCCTTTGAGATACCTTTGGTAGCCAAACGGCTGGCACAGTCAAAAAAATTTGATGCAGTCATCTGCCTGGGCGCGGTCATTCGCGGTTCCACGCCCCATTTTGATTATGTGGCGGCAGAAGTCAGTAAAGGCATCGCTTCGGTCTCTCTGGATACTGGCGTACCAGTGCTCTTTGGGATCATAACTACCGATACCCTGGATCAGGCCATTGAGCGATCCGGGAGCAAGGCGGGCAATAAGGGTTTTGCCGCGGCTGAAGCTGCCGTGGAAATGGTTCACCTGCTGCGCCAGATCGGAGCTTAGCGCCTGGTGAGCCGCCCTGGAAAAAGTCTGGCTCGGGAACGAGCCCTGCAATGTCTGTATCAGATTGAGATTACCGGACGGGAGGTTGAGGGAGCGGCGGCGCTTTTTTGGGAGCATTTCCATTCGGAGGAACGGAACTCGGCTTATTTCCATCGGCTGGTAGCCGGGGTCAGAGGACATTGCGAAGAGCTGGATGCCTATATTTCCCGTTTTTCACAGCACTGGCGTTTGGAGCGGATGGCCAGCGTCGACCGCAATATCCTGCGTCTGGCGATCTTTGAACTGCTTCACTGTCCAGAGGTGCCGCCCAAAGTGGTAGTCAATGAAGCCGTGGAATTGGGCAAACGTTTCGGGGCGGAGAACTCCGGGGCGTTTATCAACGGTATCTTGGATAGTTTTCTGAAGGCCAGGCAGCCAGACCGAGGTCTGGGCTAGTTTCGCCTCTGAGCCGGATGTTTTACAGTTTTCAGCTGGTAGGGCGGGAAAGCGAAGCACATCCCGCCGCAATGAGAAAAAGACTGCGCACCGGCTGGAAAGCCTAAATTACCGGCGGTTGATTTCTGTGGTTTGCAGGTGCTTTTTGGAGAATGACAATTGGTTGCAGGACAGGCAGAAACTGGTATTCATTTTCTCTGCAGGAGGCGGTCATGAAACGTCAGCTTTTGATTTATACATTGGTCGTGCTTTTTGTGATCACGGGTGCTGGCTGCGCTACGAATGGTCACTATGATCCGGCCCGTTCCACCGGGGCTGGCGCCCTGGGAGGCGCCGCAGTCGGTTCAGCCCTGGGATCAATTATTGGCGCAGCCACTGGGAGCGCTGGCACCGGCGCCTGGGTTGGGGCTGCCACAGGCGCTATTGTAGGCGGCGTGGGTGGATTCCTCTATGCCAAACACAAGGAATCTCAAACCCGGGACGCCCAGATGGCGGCCGAAACCTACAATTATAGCCCGGGACGGGGAGATATCGTCTCCATCGAAAACGTGGAGTTAAAGCCGTCCAGGGTAAAGGCCGGAGACACCATTAATCTGAGCGCTACGTATACCCTGCTCTCCGGTTCTGGCCAACCCAATAACGTTACCCTCATTCGTGAGGTGCAATCGGGCAGTCAACGCGTCCTCAATCCTGACCAGGTCCGCCTGACCAAACCGAACGGCACCTTCGTTGATCAGGTAAGTCTCGCAATTCCTAAGGAATTTCCCCGAGGAGACTATTCGGTGGTTACCAAGGTGTTGACCGATCGGGCCATGGATGAGCGGGCGAGTTCCTTCACCGTGGAATGATCATTTTAGGCACTGCTGGGCGGTAAGGGGAATTTCTCCGCTAAAGATGGTCGCTAACGGTCCAGGCAGCAACTGTACAAAGGATGAAGGAGAAAAGGAATGCATCAATGCAGCATAGCGGTAACGTCTGGGAGGTATCAATGCTAAAAAGCAGGCGCCTCTGGTGCGATCCCTGGCATCTTATGATGATATTCACGCTGGTTGGGGTCGGCTGTTCCGAGACGATGCCTGCTCCTACGAGGACTCGCTCTCAGCCGGTTATGCCGGCGGCCATCGGTCGGGTGAATGTCGGCTCGGCCATGGGCGCCATCATCAGCTCTACCTGCAGCCCCTCACCGAATTTGGCTATCAAGTGTCCTTTGTACATTGATCACCAGGAATCTTTCGTCCGGAACGGACCGGAGGCCGCGCAGGAATACAGCTATACGAAAGACCGGGGAGAATTGGTCTATCTGGAAAAGGCTGCGATCAATCCGGTACGGGTCCGGCAGGGTGGACAGATCACTCTTAGTGCTACTTATACTATTTTATCTCCTCGGGACCAGGTGAACAGCCTCACTATCATCCGGGAAGTCAAATTTAGCGGCAAGCCAGCTCTGCCGGCCAGCCAGATAATGCTCAACAAACCGAATGGTACGTTTGGCGACCGCGTTACCCTTACCTTGCCCAGCCCTCTGCTGGCCGGGGTTTACACCGTGTGGACCAAAATTCTGGGAGAAAAAGCGATGGATTCGCAGGATCATAGTTTCATCCTGGAATGACCGGCAGTAGTGCCCCAAGGTCTCATACCAATTTTACCGCATTGGTATAAGAAGCGAAAAGTAATATATTTTGATGCTAAATCTTGACATTAGCCCCCTTTTTTATTTAAAATTATAACTTTGCTCCTTGCTCTGGTTTTCATCCAGGGCTAAAAATCCATAAGGAGGACAGATGAATCGGTACGAAACGATTTTTATTATCAACCCTGATCTTGGCGATGACGAGACCCATAGTGTCATCGATAAGTTTACGGGGATAGTCGGCGCTCAAAACGGCGTCCAACTCAAGTTGGAAGATTGGGGCCGACGTCGCCTGGCTTACAAGATCAAAAAATTTCACCAGGGATACTACGTTTTGCTTGATTTTGCCGGGGTGCCGGCGGGGTTGGCGGAATTCGAGCGCAACCTCAAGATCGATGATCGCATCCTCCGTTTTCTTTCCGTGAAAACCGGGGAAAATGTTGACGTTGAGGCCTTGAAGGCGGAAATAGCCGCTAAGGTCAAACCGCAGGCGGAAGCCGGGCCCACTCCTGAAGTACCTGAAGAAGCGCCAGCTCAAGAATCTGTCGCTGCCTCCCCGGCGGTTGCCGAGGAGATTCCGGTTGCGGTCGAACCTGAGACATCGGAGGAATAACAGATGGCCATCGTTCCGAAAAGAAAACGCCGCCCCATTTTTCACCGGCGGAAAGTATGCCGTTTCTGTGTGGACAGCAAACTCGTTATCGACCATAAGGACGTGAATACCTTGCGACATTTTATCACTGAGCGGGGCAAGATTATTCCCCGCCGCATATCGGGCAATTGCGCTCGCCATCAACGTAAGGTCACCCTTGCCATAAAGCGGGCCAGACATTTAGCCTTAATGCCGTATGCGGCCAGTATGATTCAAGGGTAGACAGAGCCCGGCCGTATTGCACTGGAGGCGAGACATTGTGGAGGCCTTGCGGGTCCCGATTATCATCGTCGTCAATGGTCTTTTGGCACTTCTCCTATTGTATTACGCCTCCATCCAGCTCCCCATCGCCGGCCTGATGATCGGCGCCCTGATGCCTTTGCCGACGATCCTGGTAATCCATCGCAGTGGCTGGCTAGCGGGAAGTTTATTGGTAGGCGCCGGGATTAGCATTATTTACTACGCCGAGCATTTTTTCGGCTTTAAGGCCGAGTTGCTGCCATTTCTGCAGATGGCGGCGGTTGCCTTTATCCTGAGTTTACTGATGAACTGGCAGGACCGTCTCGAAGTGGTTATAGGCGGTGCCGCTATCCTGGTAGCAATTTTGGAGGTTGGCGTTTTTTCCCTCCATGCCTGGCAGCAAAATTTAACGCCGATAGAGTATTTGCAGCAGGCGGTACAGGAATTTTGGACGGCGATTGTGCAACTCCTCCAAAAAGAGCATCTGCTTGAGAAGGAAATGGCGCTCTCCGGTCTGAACGCAGAAGTGGCGAGTGCCTATATTATTCAAATAACCCCGGCTTTGCTCCTGATAAATAATATGGTGGTGGTTTTGCTTAACTATGTTCTCAGCCAGCGCCTCGGGGATAGCGCCGCTTGGAGGAAACAGGGAGGACCGCTAAGCTGTTGGGGCTCCCCCGGTTGGTTGGTTTTCATTTTTATCGGCGCCGGTTTTCTGCTGTTGGCGCCGATCCATCTGCTCAATATGATCGGTGTAAACCTCCTGTTGCTGAGCGGAATGCTCTATTTTTTTCAGGGGTTGGCCATCATAGTCTTTATTTTTCAGCGTTTTCAGGTACCGCGGTTTTTTCGCTGGTCCAGTTATGTGCTGCTCGTGCTGATAAAGCCGGCAATTTTCCTGGTGGTGCTCATCGGGCTTACCGATCTCTGGTTTGATTTCCGCCATCTGCATCGGCCTCCACCCGAGTTGTAATCCCACATGGCCTTCATTTCGGGAAAGCCACGCACATTTAATAATGAGGTATAATTACGTGAAAGTTATCTTAATTGATGAGATCCCTAGCCTAGGCACTATAGGCTCTATTGTTGACGTTACTCCCGGCTATGGCCGCAACTATCTCATTCCTCAGGGCAAGGCGCTGGAGGCCACTAAAGGCAATCTGGCCCGTTTTGAACAGCAGCGGGCCCGCCTTCTGGCGCAGCATGCCAAAGAGATCGATCAGGCCAAGGCTATGGCCGCCCGCTTGGAGGAAATTACCCTGACCATTCAACAACGCGTGGGAGAATCCGAGCGTCTTTACGGTTCAGTTACTAACGTTCATATCGCTGAGGCCCTGGCGAAACTGGGACTGGACATTGACCGGAAGAAGATCGATATGCCTGAACCGATCAAGACCCTTGGGGTGCACGAGGCTGTCATCAAACTGCACCCTGAAGTCCGGGCTGCCATAAAAATAGAGGTTCAAGCGGAGAATACCGCCGGATAGTGGTTTCCGGTTTCCGTTTGTTACCATGAAAATAGCGATTGCACAGGCAATAAGATCATATTGTTCTGTCAGGCAGCGGCTGTTGTACCAGAAAAACGGTAGTGCAGACCTCCAGGTCTGCGTCATGAGGAGCCCTTGATGATCCCGGACTTGCGGTTTCTGTCTTGCAACAGGATCTGGAATGAGCCGCATGATGGAAAATACCCTCTGCACAGGCTGGAAGGCCTGTGCTACCAGAAGATGATTTTCATGGTCGGCGGGTGACCTGCAGGTAATGACAATTAGACTCTTTCACCTCCAAAAGCAGTTGCCGGATGGTGAAAGATTATTGGTATGGAGCGGATTCAGGGGAAGAGGCCTGCAAGAGCTCAAGATATTGCTCATATAGCGCCTGCCAGACCAGAACCGGCCGAAACTGTTGTACCACCCATTCCCGCCCGGCCTCTCCCATCCGCTTGCCCAGGTCTGGATTCAAGATAAGCCTTTCGATCGCCATAGTCAGGGCCGGGCTATTCCTGGGGGGGACGATAATCCCGGTGATCTCGCTTAGGGTGGCTTCGGGGCAGCCATCAACCGAGGTGGTAACGACAGGTATTCTCATGGCGGCGGCTTCCAACGGGGTGTTTGGGAACCCTTCCCGGTAGGTGGGTAGAACCATGATATCCATGGCGGCATAAAAAGGCGCCAGATCATTTACCCAGCCGGTGATGATGACTTTGGGGTCAGCTTGCAAGCGTTGCCATACTTCGGCAGGGATGGGATCCTGGGTCTCCAAGTCGCCGACCAGGAGCAACAAAAGTTCGGGGAATCTCCGCCGCAATTCCCTCCAGGATGCCTCCAGTTCAATTATTCCTTTATCCCGCACAATCCGTCCAACGAAGCCAACTACGAGAGAATCTAACGGGATGTTATATTGCTGCCGGAGGGTTTCCCGGCAATGGGGCGGCAATAGACCCGGATTAAAACGAACCTGAGAATCTACCCCATTGCTGCTGCCGTTTGCCAGGACCACGATCTTATCGGCTGGACAGAGGCCTGTTTCAATAATGGTCTGTCGGATAGCGCGGCTCACCGCCACGACGCGATGGGCCCAGCCACAAGCAATCATCTCCGTCCAGCAGAGCAATCGCCTTTTCAATCCGGTGGCGGTTACAAAGGGGAGGCCTCGCAGTCCATACATAATGACTCTGGCGCCGGCTAACCGGGCGGCGATTACTCCCAGAAGACCTCCTTTGGGGGTGTGGGCGTGAACAATGTCAGGGCGAAGGCGTCGGCACAATCTGTAGAGCTGAAGCAAAGCCTTGAGATCCGCCCAAGGTGTTATTCGACGGGGCATGACAATGGGGGTTACGGGAATCTGTTCTCTTTTAATGACGGCAGACAGCTCCTTCCCGGGAGAGGCAACCCCATGGATACGAAACCCTCGTTTTTTCATGAAGGCTATCTGACCCCGAAAAAAAGTAAAGGTTTCCGGCACTGTGACAATGTGCAGCAGAGTTATCTGTTTAACCATGATATGGCGCGCCGTGTAAGCCGGTGTTGGAGCAGTTGAGGGCGAATACGAGATTCGCCCTACACATCTAAAAAGAACTATTGCCTGAAGGTTGATAACGTGTTACTTTAAAAGAAAATTCTTCTCTTGCCAACCATTTTTTGACAATACTGTGGCCACGGTGGGGCGCCGTTGCGTTAGTAATGGAGGATATCCCGCTTTAAGGGCCTTATTTTCTGATAGGATTTTTTATGGAAGAAGTGCAGAAAATAGTAGCCATGCCAACGTTAGAGGTACACCGGACGCTCAACCTGCTTGCCGATGCCATATTGGAAAAAAATGTTGATCTATCTTCTCTGGCATTGGTGGGTATTCGCACCGGCGGGGCCTTTTTGGCTCAGCGGTTGGGAGAGATGATTCAGATACGCACCTCGGTAGCCGTACCGGTGGGGATTCTGGATATTACCCTCTACCGGGACGATTGGACCCGCATCAGCCACAAACCTCAGGTAGGTAAGACCGAACTGGACTTCTCTCTGGACGATATCGATGTGGTGTTGGTCGATGATGTCTTATTTACCGGTCGAACCGTGCGGGCCGCTATGGATGCCCTGACGGACTTTGGCCGACCACGGCGGATTGAGCTGGCGGTCCTTGTCGACCGGGGTGGAAGGGAACTGCCCATTTGTCCTGACTTCGTCGGCCGCACCTTGGCGCTAGTCGGCGGCCAGAGAGTTAATGTCTATCTGACGGAAATGGGGCGTACTGATGAGGTGGTTATTGAAACCGCCCCCAGAAATAAAGGGTAAGATACATGGGAGAAGATTTATTGCCACGGTCGGCGGCCAGGTTTCTGGCCAGCCTGCCTGCTGAAATACGTGAAGTCATAAGTCCGGTGGCAGTTAAGGTGCATGAGGCCCTCCTGAGTCAGGCAGACAGACACCACATTATAGAATTATTGGCAGCCAATCCGGTGGGTGAGCCGCCGGTTGAACTGGCCCTGCTCGAGGCCCTGGCGCGAATGACGCACCCGCTCCTGCCGGAGGTTTTACAGGCGCATTTCGGGGGCAGCACAAATAAATCTCTCAAGAAGGCTCTAAGAAAGGCCTATCACCGTTTAAAAACCGAGGGGGTAAAGATTCCGGCAGAGTTGCTCAAGCCGGAGACTGCGCCGATGCTACTCCCGCCGGTCAGCCCGGAACCGGGGCGTGGTTATGTCAGCCGCATTGAAGGCAATGGCAGCCGTATGGTTATTCTGCAATTGCCCTGGGAAAGAATGACTTTTTATCTCTTCCTGGCGATCTGCAACGATAGTGAGGGCCTCAAAGATGCTTACCTGCTTCAGATCAGCAAAAAAGGGGCTAAAAAATACCTCGAGGACACCAGGAGAAACATGCCGGGAGAACTCGTGGAGGTTCCGGCTTCCTATGCCCTAAAACTCATTGAGAATGCCTACCAGCTCCAGCCGGACGCTTCCGAGGAGGGAGGCGCCGCCTACAAGAAGGTGCGTTCGCAGTTATTGAAGCGGCTACCCCTGGAGGAAGCACCTGACCTTACAGAACTTCTCCCCGAGTTAGATGTTGACGAAGCTGCACAGTACTTGAAAGAAGCAGGAGAGTTGTTAAAAGAGGAAGATTTCTGGAATTGGAACTTTAGCTCCGAGGAATTGACGCCCTGGCTGGAAAAGATCGTTGCGATCGATGAGAGTCCCCTCATCCTCTCTCCCGAGCAACGCATCTCCCGGATGGCAAGGGTCATGGAGGAAGCCCATCAAGAATTCTTCCCGTTTGAGAAAACTCGCCTGTTGAGTCAACGTCTGTTGGAGATGGCCTATTATCTGGACCATACCGGCAGGCCGCATCTGGCCCGGCAGGCTCAAGCCGCCGGGGAGGACCTGTTGCGGGAACGCACTATCCTGGAACAGAAAAACCCTTTCCTTGCCAATCTGTTGATGCGGCCGCTGAAAGAAATGTATGATGCGGCCAAGGAGAGCCAGGCGCAACAATCACAGGAACGTCAAGGCTTAATTATTACCGATGCTTAGTGGTAAGGAGACAATCATGACCTACACCTTGGAGGTCAAAACCAACGCATCCACCGAGCTGCTGGATATAACTGCGGCGATACGGGATCTGGTTGCCAGGCACGGCCCCATGGATGGCGTCTGCTTTTTGTATTCCCCACACACCACTGCCGGGATCACGATTAATGAGAATGCCGATCCGAGTGTCAAAGCCGATATTTTGATGGTGTTGAACAAGATCATACGGGCGGATGAACCGTACCGACATGCCGAGGGCAATTCTCCGGCCCATATCAAGACTACGCTCACCGGTTCCACGGCAGCAGTCCTGATCGAGTCGGGGCGCCTGGTACTGGGGACCTGGCAGGGAATCTTTCTGTGTGAGTTTGACGGTCCACGCCGGCGGCAGGTAAAAGTCAAGTTTCTCCAGGGTTGAACTCGTGAGTCTTCCTGCCTATTTCTCCGAAGTGCGTTTGGGCGACAATATCTCCCTGGCGGAGGTACAGGCCGGAAGCAGAAAAATTACGGATCGTCAGCTCCTGAAAGATTTTTTGGAATATATTCATATCAAAAAGGGGCTATTGGAACCTTATAATGGGGAATATCCCCTGATTGACGGCCGGGAATTGCTGCCTTCTTTTGAAGTTAATTTTTGCGAATATAAATTTCTGCCTTCCTTTAGTATGATTGTTCTCAACCGTCCTTTGGAGTACCAGCAGGAAGTATTTCAGTTTGACCTCCTGCACAGCCTGATCGAAGCTCCGGCGGATAAAGGACCTGTAAAGCCGCGCCGGCTGAGCAGCCGGGATCGATTGCAGAAGGATAGCCTCGAGAAATTTCTGCCGCATCTGACCAAGGAGCTGCGGGTTGATTTCAAGGCCAGGTTTCTACAGCACGATCTTACCGACCTGTCCTCTTATGAAGAGGTATTAGCTTTTCTGCTGCATATGGATCGAGCCCATGTTATTGCCCGCGACCAAACCGGCGTTTTTCGCCTTTTAGGTTGCTATGCCTCTTTTCCTTCCGATTTAGATGCCGAATTGAAGACCTTCGGCCGGCGTATCGGCAAATTCAAGCTCAAGGATCATGCCTCGTATGAAAAACATCGCACCTTTGTCTATCAATTTTTAATGGAGCTCTATGGTTTCCCTATTTCTTCAGAGCGCCGCACCTCCAGCGCCCTGTTCGCCCGAAAATTAAGCCGTCTGAAAGAACAGTATATTATAAAGGTGTTGGGCGCCTCAGACCGGGTGATTACCAGCTTGAACGGCATGGAACAGAAGCGGTATCCGGTAGTGGAAAAAACCGCCTTAGTGCGAGTGCATTCGGATCGCCAGGATATCCATGAAAATCTGCGGGAAAAAGGCTTTTACGTAGACGCCGACCGTCGGGTGGTGATTGTCAAGGTCACCTACATGCAGCATAAATATGGCCGTAATAATGTCCAGGAGGACCGTGCCCTGTCGGTCATCAGACAGGAGCTTATTCACCCCATTAGCGGGGAGCGAACCTCTTTAAATATTATCAAAGACACGCGCAGCTTCCTGGTGACGTTGAACGATATCATTCGGGGCGAATACCTCGGAGGGATTTCTTATCGACAGGAAGGTATAATCAACTCTACCAAAAATCACGATGACCGCCTGAAATTCTTGTATGCCTGGCTGAGCAAAAACCAGCGCCGCCTAACGGCCTATAGCCGGGAGTTCTTCGAAGAATTTAAGAAGACCCTACATACCTATATTTTAAATCCGGAGAACAAGCAGTATTTTCAGAAATATCCTGAATTGCATCGCGAGGTGCTCTCCAAGATCGCCTATTTGCAGCAATCACATCACATTCAACAACTGGAAAAACTGGCCTTACGGCGTCCTCCGTACGATCATCGACTGACCCTGGTCAAAATGCTGGCTCTGGCGATAGAGTTTATTGAAGACAATTATGAGGAAATACTTCATTACTATGACGATCTGTTCGATAAGTGTCTGACCATCCTCATGCTCATCGGCTCTAACCCCTGTTTAAAAAATATCGCCCAGTTGACCGAGGCACCCCAACATCACTATAAACGCACCTTATGGATAATGCTTCGGCGACTGCAGGTCTTGCGAGAAGATCTTTTGCATGATCGCCATCGGATAAAAAAAGCCGAAGAAGAAGGAACTTTTGCCCGACTCCTTCTGAGAGAGTCTTCTTCTCACCCGACGGCGGCTCAGGAGATTTCCGGTCAGCGGATTAAATAACAGGCTACGGGGCATCTACAAAATCTATTTCTAAAGGATACTTCATACCTGTTTGTACAGGGAAATAACCTCGGCACAGGCTCGAAAGCCTGCGCTAGCAATAAACCATTTTCATGGTTTGTAGGTGATTTTGCAAGCATGGCAGATAGTATTAAATAGTATGTCCGGCAAAGATAGGCAGCCCACGATATAAGGATTGCTTAGGGAGAGTTATGACAAAGAATATCATTCCTTTTGAAAAAGCCAAAAGGTCTGTAAAAGAAGTTGTGGAAAGGTTCTATCAGGATTTGGATGACATCGAAGAAATTGTCATCATAGCCAAAGACCGCCACGGAGAGTGGATTTTCGCCAATTCGGAGTTGGCCAACGAATTGGAATGGGTCGGTAGTCTCTATCGATTCATCAATAAAAGTATCCTGGATGATTCGGACGAAATGGATTATTTTTCAGACTAGCATGAAGCCGGGACGATAAACCGGGATAACAAGACCGCACCGCCAAAAAACCCGGCTCAGACCCGAACAGAGGTCTGGGGGGAAAACAGAAGCAGCAGAATTAATGACTCAATATCAACCCTACACTAATTCTGACGATCATACTGCAGGTAATTACGGCAGACATCTCGGACAAAGGCCTGGGTCTCGGGGATGTTGGGAACATCCTGCCGCTTTTCTACCCTTTGCGGTCCGGCATTATAGGCAGCCAGGGCCAGAGGAAGTTTAAAACCGAATTTCTCCAATAACATCCGGAGATAACGAGTTCCTCCGTGGATGTTTTCCTGAACGTCATAAGGATCGCTCACCTGTAATTGCTCGGCGGTACCCGGCATCAATTGCATCAGGCCTTGGGCGCCTTTGGGAGAAGTGGCGGCAGGATTAAAGTTCGATTCAACCCGGATGACGGCCTTGATCAGCGCTGGCGGCAGATTATGCCGGCGGCTGGCCGCCTCGATCAGGGGTTCCAGTTCCCTGGCCGACCGCCGCCGACCGGCAGTCGAGGCACAGAGTTTAATCCTGCCACGTCCGGCATATGTGGCAATATGGCTGGTTGGCGTTGGCCGGTTGGAAAAATAATAACAAATCACCCCTTTTTTGCATACCCGGATGAACCTCTCGGCATGGAGGGCTTCGGGCAGGAACAGCAACGCCAGGATGCTCACCAGGGTCAGGGAAAAGGTATGGATCAGGGTCCGGTTGCCCAAAGGCATCACTTTCTCAATTCTCATGTAGACTGGCAATACTCGCGGTGCTTATAACTTACCAGGATTACTTGCCAATATGTAGCAGATTGTCAACTCGAGGTCAAGCTTTTTCGCCATCGGTGATCGTGTTATAATATTTTCAACCTGCCGCGCCTCTTGACGACGCAGCTATAGATTGCCGGATTATTCTTGATTATTGCCGAGGTGCAATTGTCATCATGTCGGATATACAGATTCACTATAAAGTTTGGTTGGAGCAGGACGGGGAGGTCCTTTTTGGCCGCGGCCGGGTAGAACTTTTACGCGGTATCCTGGAATACGGCTCCTTGGCGGAGACAGCCCGCAAGATGGGGATGTCATATAGAGCGGCCTGGGGGCGGCTGAAATCCTCGGAAAAACGGTTGGGCCGTCATCTGGTGGAGAAGGTACCGGCAGAGGGGCGAGGGCAAAAGCTGATTCTGACTCCGCTGGCCAGATTGTTTATCGAAGAGTTCTTGTCCCTGGAACAAGACATGGCAGTGTTTTGTGAGGAGCACAAAGGAAGTTTTTTACGGCTCCTGCGTCGATCAGTCCAACATGCTTAATGAATTGGAAAAAAAGGTTGTCCACGGACTCCAGCGGGATCTTGAGGTCTGCTCGCGGCCTTTCCAAGAAATCGCGGCGGAACTGGAACTGGATGAAGAAATCCTGGTAACGGTTATCCAGCATCTGATGGAGCAGGGTTATATACGACGCTTCGGAGCCACTATCAGGCACCGCATCTCCGGTTTTCAAGCAAATGCCATGGCCGCCTGGGTCGTTCCGGCGGCGGAGGTGGAGCGGGTAGGCCATCTGATGGCCGCCTGCCGCGAAGTAACCCACTGTTATGAGCGCCAGGTAGCGGGCCCCTGGCCCTATAATATGTTTACCATGATTCACGGGCGGACACAGGAAGAATGCGAAGCGATCGCCCGGCGTCTAGCCGCCCAGACCGGCATTGCCGATTATGAACTTCTCTTTAGCGACGTTGAATTAAAAAAAACCACGATGCGGTATTTTCAAAACCGGGAACGATGAGTATCGGGGGTTTGGGAAGAAGGGTTTGACCGTCACGATGTGCCGCATTATTGCGGTATAATATTCAATCTTGCCACAGCATATAGCCTTTAAGACTTGGAATGGTGGGATGCACTTCGCTTTTCCACCCTCCGGATTATGTTTTTTGCTCAGCACTCAGGACTGATGAAGGAATGATGATGATCACACATTCGGAACAGCTTTTCCAGCAGGCCCGGCGTCTGATGCCGGGTGGGGTCAACAGCCCGGTGCGGGCTTGGCGGGCTATGGGAATGTCGCCGCGGTTTATCGCCCGGGCGCAGGGGCCGCACATTATTGATGTTGATGGCAACGTTTACCTCGATTTTGTCGGATCCTGGGGCCCAATGATTGTTGGCCATGCCCATCCCAAGGTTTTGGAGGCGGTACAGAAGGCCGCTGCCGCCGGTACCAGCTACGGCGCGCCCACCCCGGCGGAAGTAGAGCTGGCAGATTTATTGATCGATGCCGTTTCGGGATTGGAGATGGTCCGACTGGTTAATTCCGGTACGGAAGCGACTATGAGCGCCCTGCGGTTGGCGCGCGCGGCTACTGGACGGAAAAAAATCATCAAATTTGACGGCGGCTACCACGGGCACGCTGATACCTTGCTGGTACAGGCGGGCAGCGGCGTCCTCACCCAGGGCATCCCCGGCAGCCCGGGCGTACCAGAGGAGATTGCCTCCCTTACTATCTCGGTAGCTTACAATGACCTGAACGCTGTAGTGCAGGCAATGGAGCACCATGCCGGGGATATCGCTGCCCTCATCGTGGAACCGGTGGCCGGTAATATGGGGGTGGTTCTCCCACAGCCGGATTTCCTACCGGGCCTGCGGCGCTTATGTGACCAGAGGAGTATCGTTCTTATCTTTGATGAGGTGATTACCGGGTTTCGAGTGGCCTGGGGCGGCGCCCAGAAAAAGTTTGGGGTCACTCCTGACCTTACCTGTCTGGGAAAAGTTATCGGCGGCGGCCTGCCGGTAGGGGCGTATGGTGGCCGGCGGGACCTGATGGAACAGATGGCGCCGGTGGGGCCGGTTTACCAGGCCGGCACTCTGTCCGGCAACCCGCTGGCCATGGCGGCCGGATTGGCAACCTTAAAAATCCTTGCCGAACCTGGGACCTATGAAGATCTGGAGGAAAAAGGCTGCTATTTTACAGAGCAGATTTCGGCCCTGGCTCATCTAATGAAGCTTCCCCTGCGCATCAACCGGGAAGGGTCCATGTTCACGATATTCTTTACCGATTGTCCGGTTAATAATCTGGTGGAGGCTCAGACCAGTGACACGGGACGATTCCAGCAGTTTTTTCAGGCAATGTTAGCTCAGGGGGTCTATCTGCCCCCGTCCCAATTTGAGGCCTGGTTTGTGTCACTGGCACATTCCCCGGAAGACCTGCAAAAGGCTCTGTCGGCTGGCGAAAAAGCTCTCTTAGATTGTAAGTAGTCATTGTATCGGTACATCTTGCCCTTTCGGCAGGTTTTGGGCTGAACAGTGGAAAAATCTTCCATGCCATCAATTGGAGATTCTTATTGATACTTAAGATAACAAAAAATCAATTGAAGAAAAATCCATAGACGTCTTAATATTGGACGAACCTAGTCTTATTTTCGACCCGTGATCAAAAATTAATTTTTGAGTCAATTAAAGATTAAAAATAAAATTCTCATAAATTACGCTGATTTCTTCTTTGTCCGTATTTTGAAGACGGCGGTTAATATTCCACTTAACTATTGGAAATAAATATTAGAATGTTTAGACCAAAGGGGAGCAGGGAGGTTTGTCTTAGCAATAGGGCCATGGCAAATCCGGGGCGTATTTTGAACAATCTTATGAGGCGATTTAGCAATAAAAAATGATTTTCAGTTAATTTTTCCTCCAATTCTCCTGGTGTCTTCAGGCGCCAGCTCCTCTTGTTTAACTGCCTACTTAGCCGAATCCGGGTTAGACTACCCGCCATGCCACCAAGTCCTAAAAGTCTTCTACGGGGTCTCCAGTTTAGCTTTTAGTATCAAATATGGCAAAAATATTGCAATATAAGGACGGATGATGCGTCTTTCTAACTTTCAAAGGAGGAGGTGAAAAAGGTTTATTGGCAGGAGTGTGAGGTTGCTTTATCGAACTAAGGAGTCCTTATAGCTATCTTTATCGATGAGGAGGGAATTATGACAGGTGCGGTGGATAAAGTTCCGGGAAAAGCATGGGTAGTCACCTTTGCGGGCACCGCGGTGAACCTCTGCTTGGGTATCTTGTATGCCTGGAGTGTGTGGGCCAAGGCGCTGATTAATGAAAAAATGGCCGGTCAGGCCATGACCGGAGTGAATGAGGGTTGGGTATACCTGACCAATGCCGAGGCGGCCACGCCTTTCTCGTTGTGCGTCCTTATTTTTGCCTTATTCATGATTCCAGGAGGCCGCATCCAAGATAAGTTCGGTCCCAAAGTCGGCGCTATCACTGGCGGTCTCTTCCTGGCCATCGGGTGTATTATCGCGGGTGTGTCCAAGAGCTATGCCGGTTTAATCGTCGGTTTCGGCATCTTCGGCGGCATTGGCATGGGCATCGGCTATGCCGCGCCCACCCCGGCGGCTTTGAAATGGTTCGGCCCCCACAAACGTGGCTTGATCGCCGGATTGGTCGTCGGCGGCTACGGCGGCGCTGCCCTCTATATCGGCCCGCTAGCGGCTTACCTGTTACAAGGCGGTATCACTTATAGCTTTGTCTTCCTGGGGATCTTATTTGCCGTGGTGGTTATCATCGCTGGCCTGCTCCTGGCCTGGCCGCCCCAAGGCTACGTGCCGCCGGTTCAGGTGGTTAAAGCTGGCGCGGCGCCGCCGAAGGCCGCCGGTACCGTCATCGACTGGAGTGCGGGCGACATGGTCAAGACGTGGCAATTCTATGCCTTGGTCATTATGTTCATCGGCACCACCCAGTCCGGTCTGATGATTATCGCCAATGCCGCCAAGATCCTGGCGGAAGCAGCTAAAGGCGTGCCTTTCCTGGTGGCCAACGCCTGGATCCTGGTCTCCTTCGGTGGTGCGGTCAACGCCCTCGGGCGGGTAGGCACCGGCATGTATTCTGACAAGATCGGCCGCGGCAATGCCTACGCCCTTAACTGTCTGGTCTCGGCCCTGTGCCTCTTCCTGATGCCCTGGATTACCGTTTCAGGCAGCGTCTTCCTGCTCTTCCTGGCCGTGGGTATTGCTTACTGGCAGTACGGCGGCGGTCTGGCCCTGATGCCGTCGTTCACGGCCGACTTCTTTGGACCCAAAAACCTGGGTTTCAACTACGGTCTGGTGTTCATCGGCTGGGGTTTGGGCTTCTTTATGGCCAGACTGGCTGGCACGATTAAAGACATCACCGGCAGTCTGAACTGGGCTTATATCATTTCCGCGATTATTCTCGTGATAACGGTCCTGCTCAGTTGGGCCACGAAACGGCCTCTGCTGGAAAGTGAAAGATAACTCCGCCTGAAGCCAAGGCGAAAAATCGAGAGAAGGTAGGGGGTACACCCTACCTTCTCTTTGCTTGGGTGAAGGTGAGGAGGTAAGGCGAGTTCTATGGCTTCCGCGGCGTCAGTTCCCTATCTTTTTGATTTTCATAACATCCAGATTGAGAGCCTGATCGGTTTTATCTTGGGAATGTTATTTTCGGTGCTTTTCAATGCCGAGGGTCAGGCATACCTAGCCACCGTTTTGGGAGACCGCCGCGAAGCTCCGAAAGACCGCTTTCATTTCAATGCCTTCCTGCACCTGGACATTTTGGGAACCGCAGCGTTCTTGTTGGGAGGTTTCGGTTGGCCGAAACAGATCTCCGTTGAGGAGAAAAATTTTCCTCATCCTAAGCTCTACACCATTATCACCCGCTTAAGTGGGCCGCTGGCCAATCTGTTGGCTGCCGGCATTGCGGCCAGCATGATTAGCATTCTCATGGCCTTAATGCAATTACATCCTCAGATTTTTTTAGGGGTTGTGGCTGTGAACGTCACTGTGGCCGTGTATAATCTCATCCCCATCCCCCCACTGGCGGCTGGCAATTGCCTGGTGGCCCTCTTATCCGACCGTCTTGCCCCGTTGAAAACAAAGCTGCAGTTCATCGGCCCCTGGGTGATTGTGGCCTTTCTGGTATTCGAACGCCTGTATCCAACCGGCATTTTCGAGGGGTATCTGAATCCCTTGGTCAGAACCGTTTATGGATTTATCACGGGGTAGCCTGGGTGCTGAATAGTTTTAAGGCGAACCCAGGATTCGCTGCGGGCAGTGGAAATCTACGTTTGCCGGATAATTGGTATCAGTCGATCGTTTTGCGGGCGCGCCGGGCTTGCCACTCCGAAGCCAGTTGTTTTTCCCGCCCCTGTTCTCCAGGCTCATAGAAGTTTTCCGCCGACAGTTCCACCGGCAGATACGCCTGTTCAACATAGTGTCCCGGATAGTTGTGGGGGTATTTGTAGCCTTGGCCGTGTCCCTGAGCCTTGCCATCGCGATGGGGGTCTTTTATATAAGGGGGAACAGGGGCAATGCCAGCTTCTTTTACTTTATCCAAGGCGGCGAAATAGGCCTTGGTGGAATTGCTCTTGGGTGCCAGAGAGAGATAGATGGTAGCCTGGGCGAGATGATACTGCGCTTCAGGCAGGCCTACCCAGGTGAGAGCCTGGGCGGCGGCGACGGCCTGAACCAGGGCCTCTGGGTCGGCTAGGCCGATGTCTTCGGAGGCCAGGATCAGCAGCCGACGGGCGATGAATTTCGGATCTTCACCGGCCTGAATCATGCAGGCCAACCAGTAAAGCGCAGCGTCCACCGCGGAGCCGCGGACGCTTTTAATGAAAGCTGAAATGGTGTCATAATGGGCGTCGCCATCCCGGTCATATAACAGAACCCGGGCTTGCATGGACTCTTGGGCTTCTTCCAAATGTATGACAATGTTTCCCTCGGCATCCGGGGGAGTGCTCAAAACCGCCAGCTCCAGGGCGTTGAGGGCATTGCGTCCATCGCCTCCGGCCATCCTGGCCAGATAGCGCCAGGCATCATCAGTCAGCGACGCCGGAAAGGTTCCCAACCCCCGTTGCCTGTCCCGCAGAGCCCGATCCAATAAGAGGCGAATCTGTTCCTCGGTGAGCGGTTGGAAGACGAATACCCGTGCCCGGGATAACAGCGGCGCGATTACTTCAAAATACGGATTTTCGGTAGTAGCACCGATAAGGATCAGGGTCCCCGCTTCCACATGAGGCAACAGAGCGTCCTGTTGGGCTTTGTTAAATCGATGAATTTCGTCTATCAGCACGATGGTCCGCTGTTGTTGGAGCCGTTTCTTTTCCGCCTGGGCCACAACTTCCCGGATGTCTTTCACGCCGCTGAGCACTGCGCTCAGGCTAACGAAATGACTACGGGTGACGCCGGCGATAATCTGGGCCAAGGTGGTTTTGCCGCACCCCGGCGGGCCCCAGAAGATAAGGGAGGAAAAGAGCCGGTCGGCCTCGATGGCCCGACGCAACAGCCGACCCGGACCGATAATCTGTTCCTGGCCGACGAATTCCTCTAAAGAGGAGGGCCGCATGCGGGCCGCCAGGGGGCGGGTATCCAGAGGCGATGCCATGGCCTTTGAAAACAGGGATTTTTGCAAGGCGTTACCCAGATAAAGCAGTGCTGATGAGAACCTATTGTCATAGTATATATTATCTGCTATAAAAACAACATTAAGCAGAAGGTTGGAGAAATCCATGTTTGGTTATAACATCACTACCCTGATCATCATTTTAGTGATTGCTTTGTTGTTATTCGGTCCCAAGCGGTTGCCGGAGTTAGGCGACAGTATCGGCAAAGCTATACGGGGATTTAAGAAAGCCAGTGAAGCCGAACCGGAGCCCCTGCCCTCGGCTGAGGCCAAGGCTTCTCCCGCGACCGGTAGTCAGACGGTTACTGCAGTCAAGCTCTGTCCCCAATGTCAGAAAGAACTAGGCGGGGATTTTGCTTTCTGTCCCCATTGCGGCCACAAAGTGAAAGAGGCCGGCAACGGTTAGGAGGGGCGAGTTGTTTGGCATCGATTTCCCCGAATTGGTAGTCATTATGATTTTTGCCCTGATCCTTTTCGGCCCCGAAAAACTCCCCGAATATGGTCAAAAAATGGGGCAGATGGTTCATAAATGGAGACGCGCCTACACTAATCTGCAGCGATCGGTGCATTATCCCGCCGACCTGGTACCGCCCTCCGCATTAACCGACCATTATGGAGAGGATCTCTGCCCAAATTGTCGCTATCGGATCGGCAGTGATTTTCTTTTCTGCCCAGCGTGTGGGAAGCGGCTAAAGGAACCGACCACCAATCAATCTGTTTCTGCAGCCTGACCGATATTAAAAAAGGAGCACCGTGCTGCGATGCTCCTTGAATCTACCTATGTGATGGTTCTGAACTTAGTAATTAAACTAATCTTTACTGCGAGCTAGGCTTCGGCTGGGAGGTCTTCACCGTGGTGCCGAATAATTTAACCTCTGGCGCCAGTTCCTGATATTTTATGCTGAAGGCTTTTTGTTGGAATATTTGCGGATTAAAGGCCTTTGTTAATTCCACCTCCCTTTTGTTAAGAATATGGACGACCCCGTACTGATCGACGATAGCAAATTCATCACCCTTGGCAAGACACTGATCCACGGTGGACTCGCCACGGTGGGATTTATACGGGGAGATGCATAGCAGCTTCCCTTGGGCCAGAGCTCCGGTAACAAACGCCCCCAGTACCAGGACGCCCACCATGACTACAATCAACCGACTCTTTTTCATGCTTACCTCCTTGAAACATGGTCGAATTTAGCCGTTCGGAAAGGGCTTAATCCCGCGGCTATGTTGCCATACTAACAATTTTCAGCAACCTTGGCAAGTTGCTAACGAAATAAAAATAGAATCTATTGCTTTCCGGCGGGTACTGGCGGCCGAAAGTCTGGGACTATTGATGAATCCGTAAAGCGTCATTTTCATCCCTCACTCTGATCCTCCCACCTCAATGGGCGATGCGGTTAATTTTGTAATACTAACGTGATACAAATTAACGGCAGCGTGATCTTCTCAGCGATAGCTTGAATCGTATCCTTTTGCGAGCCTATCAATCTCGAAAGGATTCGCCAGATTGTCAGGAAGTTAAAAACAACCCAAAATAAGACCAGCGATAAGGCGATCAGCAATTTTGCGACAATCTAATGGATATGAGTTGCTGTGGACTGCGGCGGCAATTGGTCCAATCTTCTCGGGGCGTATATCCGGAACCTGGCGTAGGCGATGGAAAGCTTTTCCCAGGAGATTGGCCTGGCAGGAGAGGTGGGTTGAAGTAATCGTAATATTCAGGCTTTTCATTTTTGCCCTTCCTATCGAGGCGTGTCAAAAACAACTGGATAGTATGGAACCCCAAACACAGTTAAAAACCGAGACTCTTGCCAGACAGCGGTTTTGGCCATCTTAAACAAGGTGAAGGATCATAGTCCCTAAAGAACTTTGGAATCCTCGTGACACTCAGAATGGCAAGGGAGAATAATTAATATTTTCAAGAGCCTCAATCTTTTCCAGGAACAGGAATAGGGAAATTCTTCCTGATAAGAAATATGAGAAACCCTAGGTTTGTTACTAGTATCGGCTTCTTTTAAGAAACCTTGAGAAATTTGCGATTTATCTGAGATAAAAGGAGGGCCGCTAGTGGGCCGGATGGTGGGGCCACCAGAGATAATAAAACTGCGGCAGGGCTAGGGTGGGAGAGACGGGGTCCGGAAGTACCCCTAAGCCCTGCTGAGGCATTGGAGTGGCGTAGACGTTGCCGCGATAGCTGTCAGCAGTATGGTACATGATGATCCGGGCTGTTTCGATTCCGGCTAATTCTTTGGCACGATTAAAAGCGTCGTCTAGATAACCAAGTTGGTCGACAAGGTTGAGGTCTAGAGCTTGAGTGGCGGTGAAAAGGCGGCCATCGCCCAGACGCTGGGCGGTAGCCGGATCAAAGTTGCGGCCAGCGGCAACGACGGCGACAAAGCGACGGTGAAAGTCATCCAGAAGGGCTTGCATGATACGGGCTTCTTCTGCGGTGGCCGGCCGGAATGGAGACCAGAGGTCCTTTAATCTTCCGGTTTTGACCAGTTCGGTTTCCACCCCGAATCGGTTCAGAAGTCCTTTGAGGTTGAATTTGAGGGCGATGACCCCGATGGAGCCGATAAGGCTGGTGGGTTGGGCTACGATGACATCGGCGGCCTGCGCCAGGTAATAGCCCCCGGAGGCGGCTAATCCCAGGACGCTGACTACCAGAGGCAGACGGTGTTGCTGTTTAAATTGCTGCAGCTCATGGTAGATCAGATCCGCGGCAGCAACAGTTCCTCCGGGGCTATGAAGGCGTACTACCAATGCTTTGAGACGGCGGTCGGCGGCGGCTTTTTGTAACTCTTCTTTGAGGCGGGCCGGCAGACTGACCTGTTTGCCGACGCCAAGCCACGTTGCCGGTGCTTGTTCCAGCAACAATCCGGAGATATCCAGGAGAAGAATTTTATCCGGGCCGTAGCCGGAGATGACTTTTTCCTGCAGCGGGCCGGGCTCTTCCCAGAGCGAGACTTTGACCGTGACGCAACCCGGCAGGCATGCGGCTGCAAAGCAGAAAAAAACAGATACGGTGATGCAGACTATAACCTGCCGATAGAGCAGGAGCGGGAGAGCGCTAAGGGGCATGAGGTACCGGATGCTAGGAAACCGGCCGAGGGTTCTGGAAGATTTTGTGCATCATGGCACTGAGTTGGGTGATATTATACGGTTTGGGCATGATTCCGACAAAACCGGACTCATAGAAATTGTCTATTACCGGGTCGTCAAAAAAACCGCTGGAGACAATCACCTTGGCCTCTGGGTTGATCTGCTTGAGATCGCCGATAGTTTCTCTTGCCCCCAGGCCGCCAGGAACGGTGAGGTCTAAAATAACGGCGTCAAAGGGAGTGCCAGCCTCCATTGCCTCCTGATAGAGACAAATGGCTTCGGCCCCATCCTGGGCGGCGGTGACCTCGTAGCCCAATCTTCTTAACATAGCACTGGAGACCTCTAAAATCATTTCTTCGTCGTCCATGAGTAAGATTTTGCCCCGACCGAATGTCAACGGCAATTTCTTTTCTTTGAGGAGCGGTCCCTTTTTTTGGCTGGCGGGCAGATAGACGGTGAAGGTGGCACCGCCGTTAGGAGTCGATTCGACGGTAATATATCCGTCATGGTTTTTAATGATGGTATAAACCGTGGAAAGGCCCAATCCGGAGCCCCGCCTTTTGGTGGTGAAAAAGGGATCGAAGACTTTATCCAGATGCTCCGGCAGGATGCCCACGCCCTGATCCCGGATGGTTATCTTGATATAGGTGCCGGGTGTGAGGGGCAGCCGGGACGCCTCGCCAATCTTAAAGTTTTCGGCGAAGATATATATAACGCCACCCTGCGGCATGGCCTGATCGGCATTAATCAGCAGGTGATTGACGGCCTGTTGGATCTGTTCTTCATCTACTTCGGCCCACCAGAGCGCTTCAGGAATGTTGGCCTGACGCCGGACGTTGGAACTCCGCAACATCAAACTGGCCGAGGTTTTCAACAGGTCGCCGATAGATGCCAGTTTTTTCCGGGGCTTTTCGCCCTTGGAGAAGGTCAGGAGCTGCCGGGTGAGGTTTTGAGCCCGCAGGCAGGCTTTTTCGGCTTCAGCTAGGCGTTCCAACACGAATGGTTTGGTGTCGGCATTGAGTGAGGCCATAGCGATATTGCCAAGAATTGCAGTAAGCAGGTTGTTAAAGTCATGGGCAATACCGCCAGCCAAGACACCGATGGACTCCAGTTTACTGGTACGGATCAATTCATTCTCCAGGTTCTTGCGCTCGGAGATATCGCGCGCCGTAACAATAACCCCGATGAGTCTTCCCTCGCGATCTTTCAAGGGCGACAGAGACAGGTGGGCATAAAAGAGGTCGCCAGACAGGCGTCGTAGCCGCAACTCTGCTTCATACAGACCTTTTATTTCCAAGACCTTCATGATCTGAGAGGAGATCAGATCCTCCGGATCGGTCGTCGGATAAAGCAGCAAAAGAGGTTTTCCCATAATGTCGCGGGCGACATAGCCAAAGAGACGTTCGGCGCCGTTATTCCAACTCGTAATAAATCCCTCCAGGTCAACCGATATAACGGCTTCATAAATCTGATCGACAATATGGGCCTGGCGCCAGAGTAGCTCCTCTACCAGTTTGCGTTCAGTAATATCCGCCACCATGATCAGGGTACCATGTAGGGCGCCGCCGCGAGCATAAAAAGGATTTGCCGCTAATAGCAGGTAGAGATTTTTACCGTCCCGGCGGCGGAAACAAAAGTCGGTGAGTACCGGTTGGCTTTGTTTCAGGGAAGATAACAGGCGCATACATTGAGAAGAATCGATAAATTCCGCCAATGACCGGCCCAGCATCTCGGCAGCGGAATATCCCAACAAGACTTTCAGACGGTCATTCGTATAAAGGGTACGATCTTGCGAATCGAGAATCCAGACACCTAGATGAGTCTTTTCGACAACCTCTCGCCAGGGAGCTTCCATCGGACTGATCTTCTCTATTTAAGGTAGACGGCGATTCTGACTGCAGGAGGGCTAAAGATAGTCATTATGGTATCAGGTTGAAAAAACGATGTCAACAGATACAGGCTATTAGATCGTGCAACTTCTCACAAAAGAGTTTTACATTATTCAGTTACTTAGGTAAATTTGCGATGTCGGGCAGGACTAAGTTTTGTACCGGCAGGCGTCCCTCATGTATGCGGCGGCATTGAGGTCTTTCTTTGAGGGAGCGGTTCTTGAATAAGGAGGGTTCCAGGCATCGCCCTCTAAACAACTTTCACCAGAAAGAAATTCCTCTTGGAATAGCGAAGTGTTACAGCGGTACCGAATCCAGTTCAGACTCCAGCCGGTCGAAGATGTCTTCCAGACGGTAGAGCAATCGGTCAGCGGCGGCGAGATTCCAATCGGCAATATTCACTTCGATATCCTGGTGCAGTTGGCGGATCGTTTTATGGTGTCTGAGAAGAATCTCTCTCAAAGGAGTGCCATCATAGGAATAGAGAAGCTTATCCACCTGCCCCGCCAGGTCGAAGAGCGACGGGTTGGCCTGTGCTATATCCGGATTGAGAAAGCCCAGGTGGCGGGCCAGTCTTGGAAACGCCGCCGCCAGATCCGGTTGATAATAGGGACGAACGGTGACTGTGATCTGCATGTAGCGGCTCATGGTTGATCCTCCGGCACCCGACTGATTTCTGAGACGCCAGTTTTAGGCTTTAGCGCCCAGGTTTCATGAATTCCAAAAATTTCTTTAGTCCCCAGGCATTGACAATATCATCCTTCTCCGCCCATCCCCGCCGCGCCTGGGCAATGCCGTAGGGCAGGTAACGGAGTTGATCGATATGGTGGGCGTCGGTATTGATGATCATTTTGACCCCCGTCCGTTTGGCTGCCAGGATATTGCTGTCCCCGAGGTCCAAGCGTTCCGGATAGGAGTTAATTTCTAGAATTGTTCCGGTTTCTCTGGCGATCTTGAGCAATTCACCCACCGCTACCTCGTATTCTTCCCGTTTCTTTAAAATCCGGCCGGTGGGATGGGCAATGATATCTACGTGAGGGTTGTTCATCGCGGTTCGCAGCCGCGCCATCATTTCGACCCGGGGCATGCGAAAGGTGGAGTGAATACCGGCGATAACATAGTCCAGCTCCGCCAGGACTTCATCCGTTATATCGATCGACCCGTCATTCATGATGTTGGCTTCACAACCTTTCAGGACCGTGAAGTGTTTGCCTGCCCGGCGCAACTTTTCGTTTAAGGCGTCGATCTCCCGGTTCCGCTGGCGCAGTTGTTTTTCATCCAACCCGTGTTCGATGCGCAGGAACTGGGTATGATCCGAGATGCCGACATATTCATAGCCTAGAGCCATTGCTGCCTGGGCAATTTCTGCGATTGAGTTGACCCCGCCATCCCAAGCGGAGTGGACGTGCAGGTCACCCCTGATATCCTCCAAGCGAATCAGGGTTGGGAGGGTCCCGGCCTGAGCAGCCTGAATCTCACCCCGGTCCTCCCGCAGTTCTGGGGGTATCCAAGGAAGACCGAGTTTAGCGTAGACCTCTTCTTCGGTCGCCCCGGCTATCATGCGGTCTCCTTCGAACAGTCCGTATTCGTTGAGTTTGTAATCCTTGTCGATGGCGATCTGCCGAAGGGCGATGTTGTGTTCTTTGGAGCCGGAAAAATATTGCAGAGCGGCGCCGTAGCTCCCGGGCGGGATCACCCTCAGGTCCATGTCTACGCCCTGGCGCAGGCGGACTGAGGACTTGGTCTGACCGCGGCCATAGACCTTGACTACTTCGGGTTGTGAGACAAAGAAGTCCATGACCTTCTCCGGCTGGGAGGAAATCGCCAGGAAATCCAGGTCGCCAATGGTCTCTTTCATCCGCCTGAGGGACCCGGCGACATCGGCCCGCTGGACCTCGGGCAGGGCTCGCAGGGTTGCCAGTACCCGGTCGGCCAGCGGCAGGACTTCTCCCAAAAGAAACCGGCCGGTGCTTTTTTTGACAAATTCGATGCCCTCTATGATGTTGGCTTCCGTCTTGTCGCCGAATCCTTTTAAGGGGGCAATTTTATGAGACCTGGCAGCCTCCTCTAACTCGGTGAGATTGGTGATACCCAGCTTCTCGAAGAGCATCTTGGCCTTTTTCGGACCCATGCCCTCTACGGCGATCAGCGCATCCAAATCGATGGGCAATTTCCGCCGGAACTCTTCATAATACTCGATCTTCCCGGTGTTTAAATACTCCTCGATCTTTTGGGCAATGCTCTCCCCCACTCCGGGGATGGCCTTCAGACCCTTAAGACCGCCCTGGTTGTAGATATCTTCGACGCTGTCCTTGAGGTTCTCCAGCGTGAGGGCGGCCTTCTGGTAGGCATAGGGTTTGAAGCGAACCCCCTCCATTTCCAAATATTCCGCAATCACCTGAAAGATTCTGGCAATTTCATGATTTTTCATGGTATTGATTTCTTACTGTTGGCGTTTATGTTATTTTATGTGCAATGTTATAATTATCAAAGCGATATCGACTTCAGGGAAGGAAGAAAGTAAATATGCCAAAGGCATTTACCCTAGATATTCTTCGTTAAAGTGATGAAACTGAGAAACATTCATATCCCTCAGGCGAAAATCGAGGCTTTTTGCCGACGTTGGCAGATTAAGGAGATGTCTCTCTTCGGTTCAGTACTCCGAGAAGATTTCAGACCGGAGAGCGATGTTGACGTCTTGATTACTCTGGAACCGGGAGTCCATATGACATTGGCCAACCGATTGGCCATGCTGGATGAGTTAGCAGACATCTTTGGCCGCCAGATTGACCTGGTAGAGAAAAAAAATATCCGCAACCCCTTTCGGAGACATGATATTTTGGCAACCGAAAAGGTTATTTATGCCACTTGAGGCTCGAGACCCGGCTTTTCTTTTCGATATGGTTCAGGTTGGGGAAAAGATCATCGGTTATATTAAAGATGAGAATTTCGCGAGTTTTATAGACAATGACCTGCTCAAGGATGCTGTTGAGCGCAATCTGGCGATTCTGGGAGAGACAGCTCGCAAGCTTTCCAAGGCTTTTAAACAAGAACATCCGGAAATCCCTTGGCGACAGATTATTGCTTTGCGGAACGTTCTTATCCATGAGTATGAAATTATCAACGAGGAGGAGATCTGCGAAATTATCACTAGGCAATTGCCCGAATTATTGCCCCTCTTAGAGCAGTTTATGCCTCCAATTCCCTCAGATATCGATGTATGAACTTGAATATCTTCTCCCTAAGGGTTCATTTTTCCCTCGAATTAGAAAGAAGAGTATGAGCTTCAAGTTTTGAGAAGAGATAATGATATCCGTGTCTGCCCAAAAATACCTCTTGAGAATATTATCTTTGATTTTAATCTGAAACCGGAAGCTTTAAACTATAGTTCCTCAGATGACGCAAATGATTTTTCAAGGAGAATATGAATGGAGAATCATCATGCCACCCCGCTGCCCAATTTCATCCGCTATATCATGGAGGAGGATCTGCGCACCGGCAAGTTTGGCGGCCGGGTGGTCACCCGTTTCCCGCCCGAACCCAACGGTTATCTCCACATCGGTCATGCCAAGTCCATCTGTCTGAACTTCGGTTTGGCGGCGGATTTTGGCGGTTATTGCAACTTCCGCTTTGACGATACCAACCCGAGCCGAGAGGAAGTGGAGTATGTCGAATCCATCCAGGCGGACGTGCACTGGCTGGGGTTTGATTGGGATGACCGTCTCTACTACGCCTCTGATTATTTTGAACAGCTCTATGACTGGGCCGTGCAATTGATCAAGGCTGGCAAGGCCTTTGTTTGTGCCTTGAGTCCCGAGGAGATGCGGGAATTTCGCGGTACCCTGACGGCGCCGGGAAAGGAGAGCCCTTATCGCAACCGCCCGGTTTCGGAAAACCTGGACCTCTTCGCCCGGATGCGGGCCGGGGAATTCCCCGACGGCGCCCTCACCCTCAGGGCCAAGATTGATATGGCTGCTCCCAATATCAACCTGAGAGATCCGGTGATGTACCGCATTAAGCATGATCCGCATCACCGCACCGGCGATTCCTGGTGCATCTACCCTATGTATGATTGGGCTCACGGCCAATGCGATTCCATCGAAGGTATCACCCACTCCATCTGCACCATGGAATATGAGGACCATCGGGCACTCTATGACTGGTATCTGGAGCAGTTGGGGATTCATCACCCGCAACAGCTAGAATTCGCCCGCCTGAACTTAAGCCATACGGTGCTCAGCAAACGCCGGCTCATCCAGTTGGTGCAGGAAGGGCTGGTCAATGGGTGGGACGATCCGCGGATGCCGACCTTGGCCGGGCTGCGCCGCCGAGGCTACCCGCCCGCCGCCATCCGTACCTTTTGCGAACGCATCGGCGTGGGTAAACGGGAAAACCTGGTGGATCTGGCGCTCTTGGAGTATTGTGTCCGTGAAGAGCTCAACCGCTGGGTCCCCCGGGTCATGGCAGTGTTGCATCCCCTGAAGGTGGTGATCGAAAACTATCCGGAGGGTCAGGTGGAAGAGCTGGAGGCTATCAATAACCCGGAAGACCCGGCCGCCGGAACCCGGAAGGTTCCCTTCTCGCGTGAGTTGTACATTGAACGGGAGGATTTTCTGGAGGAACCGCCCAAGAAGTTTTTCCGGCTCTCCCCGGGGCGGGAGGTGCGACTGCGCTATGCCTTCTTCCTGAAATGTATTGGTATGGTAAAAGATCCGGCCACGGGCGAGGTAGTGGAACTGCGCTGCACCTATGATCCGGAAACCCGGGGTGGTGACGCCCCGGATGGGCGGCGGGTCAAGGCCACCCTGCACTGGGTATCGGCGGCCCACGCCCTGCCGGTAGAGGTGCGCCTCTATGACCGGTTGTTCAGCGTTCCCCATCCGGCTGCGGAGGAGGGAGACTTTAAACAGTTCCTCAACCCCAACTCCCTCGAGACCATCCGCCCTTGCTGGGTGGAGCCGACTCTGGCCAATGCCGCGCCAGGCAGCCACTACCAATTTGAGCGGCAAGGGTATTTCTGCGTTGACCCGGATGCCACCAAGGGCAATTTAATATTCAACCGCACGGTAACCCTAAGGGATGCCTGGGCCAAGCTCCAGGAATCAGAAAAGAAGGTAAAAGCACCATGACGGGTTCCGTACCCAACCTCGCAGGTGCGCTTCAGCGCCTGCGTGAGACCCAGCCGGTGGTACACCATATCACCAATTGGGTGACTATCTACGACTGCGCCCAGGTAGTGAAGGTTCTCGGCGGCTCGCCGGTGATGGCCCATGCCCGAGAGGAGGCAGCGGAAATGACCGGCTTGGCGTCTTCCCTGGTGCTCAATATCGGCACCCTGACGCGGGAGTTGGTTGAGGCCATGCTTCTGGCGGTGCGAGCGGCCAATGCCCAAGGCATTCCGGTAGTTTTGGATGCCTGCGGCGCTGGGTCCACTGCCATGCGGGATGAAGCCTGTCTGCGACTGTTTGACGAGGTCCGTATTGATATTGTGAAAGGCAACGCTTCGGAGATCGCCCGCCTGAGCGGCGCCCAGGTGCGCACCAGGGGCGTGGATGCCGCCGCAGTGGCTCTCGACCTGCGCCAGACGGCGCAAGCCCTGGCTCGTGAACGGCAGTCGGTGGTGGTGGTCACCGGGGCGGAGGACATCGTGGCCGATTCCGCCAGGCTTTATCTCGTTCGAAATGGCCACCCCATCATGGCACACGTGGTAGGCGGCGGTTGTATGGCGGCCTCGGTGATCGGCGCCTTTGCGGCGGTGGAGCCTGACCTGACCGTCGCGGCGGCAGTCGCCCTGACCTGTTTTGGCGTGGCGGCGGAAGTCGCCGCTCAAACAGCGTTAGGACCGGTTAGCTTTAAAGAGAAACTGCTTGACGCCCTCTTTTATCTGGATGAAACGACTCTGCAGGAGAGGATGAAGCTGGCGGAATGAAGGGCTACTACTTTATCACTGACGCCAGACTGAGCCGAGCCGGTAATGTTAGCGATGTCCAGAGTGCCCTGGCCGCTGGCGTCAGGGTGGTGCAATACCGTGACAAATGGGCTGATGATGCTGCCTTGATTGCCGAGGCCAGGCTGCTGCGGCGGTTATGTCAAGGGGCGTTCTTTCTCATCAATGATCGGGTAGAAGTGGCGTTGGCGGTAGGGGCCGACGGCGTCCATTTAGGCCAAAAAGATCTTTCCTGCCGCGAGGCCCGCCGCTGGCTGGGAGCAGGAAAGATTATCGGTATCACGGTCAACACCATGGAACAGGCTTTGGAAGCAGCCCGTCAGGGAGCCGATTATTTAGGTGTTGCCCCTATCTTTGCCACCCATACAAAACCTGATGCCGGGGCGCCGGCCGGGCTGCGTCTGCTGCGGGAAGTCCGCCGCCGGGTAAACCTGCCCCTAATCGCTATTGGCGGCATCAACCAGGACAACGCCCCGGCGGTGATCGCAGCCGGTGCCGACGGTATCTGCGCTATTTCGGCGGTCGTCACCCGGCCCGATGTGCAGGCGGCCATTAGCGGTTTTCAGAGGCTTTTCGGTTGACCAACGAAGGAATACGGTGCGTAGAAATAAAGCTCTTAGTTTTCAGTTGCTGGTCGGAAAATACCTTCTGCACAGGCTGGAAAGCCTGTGCCATTGGTAAGTGATTTTTATGGTTTGGGGTGACTTACAGGTTGTGCACATGCCATGTTGGATAAACCTCTCATCCATACGTTAATGGCTGCCGCCCGGCAGGCAAGGGAGGCGGCCTACGCCCCCTATTCCGGGGATTTTCGCGTGGGGGCGGCGGTGCTGACAGGCGACGGACAGGTTTTTACCGGCTGCAACGTCGAAAACGCCTCATTCGGCGCCTCCATGTGTGCTGAGCGGGTGGCGATTTTTGCTGCAGTAGCCGCCGGTCAGCGGCAGCTAACAGCCCTGGTGGTAATTGCCGACACGCCACAGCCGATTCCTCCCTGCGGCCTCTGCCGCCAGGTTTTGGCGGAATTTGCCCCCGCCTGCCAGGTTATTATGGCGAATACGAAGGGGGACTATCAGGTGGCGACCATGGAGCAGTTGCTCCCTTACCCCTTTGAATTTCGGCAACCCTAAGTGATTGGAAGTCCCTCAGAAATGAGGCGCGTATCCCGCCTGCCCCACTCTAATCTGCACCTTTTACTAAGATTGATGTTCCTCTCAGACCAGTAAGGTGTTACAATAATCTCTGCTAATTACCCATTACTGACATCTGACCACGGTAGCCGACATTGGTAACTGAGACGCTTAATGAAAGATAAATCTACAGTATATGTTGATCTGCACGTGCACTCAACCGCTTCCGATGGGTCATTTTCCCCGCGGGAAGTGGTGATCAAGGCCAAGTCCCGAGGATTGCAGGCGATAGCCCTGACCGATCACGACACCGTCGACGGACTGGAGGAGGCCCTGGCAGCCGGTAAGGAAGTTGGGCTGGAAGTGATCCCGGGTATCGAGATCAGTGCCGAACATGAACCGGGCTCTATGCACATCTTGGGCTATTTCATCGATTTTCGCAACCGAAGATTGGCCGAGCGGCTTCAGGTGCTGCAACGGGCCCGAGCCGAGCGTAATCCACAGATTATTGCCAAATTACGCCGGTTGGGAATTGATATCACGTTAGAGGAGGTGGCCGCAGTCAGTGGCAGCGGGCAGATGGGTCGACCCCACATTGCCCGGGTCCTGCTCAATAAGGGTTATGTGGCCGACCTGCACGAGGCTTTTGAACGGTATATCGGTAATAGCGGTCCGGCCTACGTGAGAAAATTCCGTTTTCCACCGCAGGAAGCCATCGGCTTGATCAACGACTCCGGGGGAGTGGCGTCTCTAGCTCATCCTTTCACTCTCCAGTACACTTCAATCCAACATTTTAAAATGATACTGGGCCAGTTGCGGGATTGGGGACTGGTTGGCCTGGAGGTTTATTACCCGGAACACTCAGCCGACATGCAGGAAACCTTTATCCGGTTGGCGGAAGAATGGGGGTTGCTCTGCACCGGAGGTTCGGATTTCCACGGGGCTAATAAACCGGGCATTGAATTAGGGCAGGTTAGACAGCAGCGCTTTATGACCTATAAACTGGTGGAGAAACTGAAGGCAAAATTAGGCCGCAAGATTTAAAAATTGACTTTTTGAGATGATTAAATAGAATATAAGTGAGTTATGTTCAGGCGCAGGCCACCCAGACTCAGTGGGTGGCCTTTTGCTTTTCTGGGGGTGATCATGCGGCTGGTGATTATCGATAACTATGATTCTTTTACCTATAACCTAGTGCAGCTATTTTTTGAATTCGAGCTTGAGGTCATGGTCTTCCGGCATGACCAGGTCAGCCTGAACCAACTTGAGGCCCTTCGGCCTGATTGGCTCTGTATCTCTCCGGGTCCCAAAGCGCCGCAGGACGCTGGCCTTAGCAAGGCGGTTATCGCTCACTTTTATAAAACTCTTCCCATCCTGGGCGTCTGTTTAGGGATGCAGGCGATTAATGAAGTCTTTGGGGGCGTTACCGAGCCGGCCCCGGTGCCGGTGCACGGCAAACGACATCAGATTTTCCACCAAGGGATCGGATTGTTTAAAGGGCTGCCCTGCCCGTTCTGGGCTGCCCGATATCACTCCCTTATGGTCCGCCCGGCTTCCAAGGAGCTCATGGTCACGGCTTACAGCGCTGATGGGGTGATTATGGGACTGAGCCACTGGAGTTATCCTCTCCATGGGGTGCAGTTCCACCCGGAGTCTTTTCTTACCGAGTACGGCCGGGAGCTGGCCGCTAATTTCCTGCGGCTGGCGCCGGGGTTCGCGGTCAAGGCGCCGGTAGGGAGGCTTTCCGGACTTAAACGAACCACCTCGGCTGCTTTTTCCTTGCCTGCCGTGGCAGGACAGTTTTGATATCATGGTAGGGCGGGTTGTTGATCTGATTATCCGACCTCTAAGCCTGCCGGCCGGTCCTGGCGGTCTGGAGAACCTTTTTTGGGGTCTGCGGCGGACGCCCTATGCCATGCTGCTGCTCTCCGGGGGCTCTCTGGATTGTTCCCGCTATTCTATTATGGGATGGGATCCTTACCTGGTCATGCAGGCCAAAGGAAGGCAGGTAACGGTGCAGGCGGCGGCCGGGGTGCAGAGCCGGGAGGCCGATCCGTTTACCGTGTTGGCGGAGGTCCTGGCCAGTTTAGAGCTGCCGGGCGAGCCGCCGATACCGCCCTTTAGCGCCGGGGGGGTGGGGTTCTTGGCCTATGAACTGAAGAATCATCTGGAACGGCTGCCCCAGGATGCAGTGGATGATTTAGGCCTGCCGGATATGATCTGGGCCTTCCCCCGGCGATTGGTAGTGCAGGACCGTTGGGCAGGACGTTGTTGGCAGATACAGGTGGTGCACGAACCTCCCGGTGGCCGGGCAGGAGGTGGCCGGGATCAGCCGGAGTTGGCGGACCTCCTGGCGCAGTCGGATCACGGACTGGCTTCATATGCGGTGGGGCGCTTAAGGAGCACGTTCGATCGGGAGCGTTATCTCCAGGCGGTCGCCCGGACGCGGGAGTATATCCGGCAGGGGCATATCTACCAGGTGAATCTCTCGCAGCGTTTTTCTTTTCCCTTTCAGGGTGATTTTTACACCTTGCTCCTGCAACTCTTCCACCGCAATCCGGCACCGTTTTATGCCTACCTCAACTGCGGCGGCTTTCAGATTCTCTCCACCTCCATGGAGCGTTTTCTTCACCGGCAGGGGGAATATTTAGAGACCCGGCCCATTAAAGGGACCAGACCTCGAGGGGCAACACCGTCGGAGGATGCCATCTTCCGGCGCGAGCTGGAGGCCAGTCTAAAGGAAGATGCCGAATTATCTATGATTGTGGACCTGCTGCGCAATGATCTGGGCCGGGTCTGCTGCGGGGGAACTATCGGGGTGAAGGAACACAAACGTCTGGAGGCTTATGAGAACGTCTATCACCTGGTATCAATCGTCACCGGGGGGTTGCGTCCGGACTGCAGCCACGTGGACATTCTCCGGGCCACCTTCCCGGGCGGTTCTATCACCGGCTGTCCCAAGATTCGGGCCATGGAGATCATTGATGAGCTGGAGCCGGTAGTGCGGCACGTGTATTGCGGGTCTATCGGCTACCTGGGACTGCACCGCAATCTTGATCTCAGCATCGCCATCCGAACGGCCATCCGCTACCAGGATCAGGTGCATTTTGCCGTCGGCGGCGGTATTGTCTACGACTCTGAGGAGGAGGCGGAATATGAGGAGACTTTGCACAAGGGGATGACTCTGTTTAAGATTATCGGTCAGGGGGGAATGGACAAGGATTCGGTGAAGGCGGCCGCAGCAACCTCAAGATTAAAGAGGGGCTAAGTTTTACCGTAAAACTCTTCGATAATAACCAGCCAATCAGCCAAACTCAGGCGGCTGGCAAAATGATCTTCGCCGTCATGGGGTGGGCTGCATTCGTCGGCCATGGTGTTGGCTGTCAGAAGGCAGACCGGCCAGCCAGGGGCGCCGGGGGATTTGCCGTGTGCCGGCAGCAGGCGGTAGACCACGAAGGCCTCTTCATCGCAAGCGATGAGGTAATTTTCTCCTTCGTGGTTAACGATAAGCCTCTGTTTATATATACCCCATTGTTGGAAGAGCTCTTGTAGGCGATGCAACAGGCGGGTGGGGGGCAGGGTATGCAGATTTTCAATGATGGCCTTCATGATCCCTTGGTCTTCTCTGCCGCAGGGGCGCTACAAAAAAGAGTTGCTAGCCGGAGGTATGGTGCCCCATTTCGGGTAATATTACTATTAAATGACTACCCCCCCGGTTGGTTGCAGGACAGACCGAACGCGCCGTTAAATTTCCCCGAATTGGGTGCGGTAGCGCTCCCAGAACTCTTCCGGGGTAAAATAGTGCTCCTGGGTACCGTGGCATTCCACCGCATAGGTAGCGCAGACAGCCCCGATCTGGGCGGCGGTTTGCAGGCCAAACCCCATAACCAGACCCTTGATCAATCCGGCCCGATAGCCGTCCCCGGCACCGGTAGGGTCAAGCGCCTGAGATGCCGGTACCGCCGGTATCCGCACCTCTTCTTTACCGGACAGAATGACTGATCCTTGTTCTCCGAGGGTGGTGATGAGAGCGCCGGTGCGTTGTAACAACTCGGTTTTACTCAGACCGGTCTTGTTGATAATCATCTCCAACTCATAGTCATTGATGATTGTCAGGTTGGAGCCGGTCAGCATTTCCACGAGGCGGTCTTCCTGCCAGGCCGGGATGGATTGACCCGGATCAAAGATATAAGGGATCTGTTTCTCGCGGTAAATCTGGCTATATCCGAGCATGTCTTCGAGATTTCCTGGGGCGATGATGGCGATTGCTTTACCAGGATCGATGCCGTCGAATTGGAACAGGGAGCGGTATTTCATGGCGCCGGGGTTAAAACCGGTGATTTGATTGTCGGACTGGTCGGTGGTGATATAGGCGCTGGCGGTAAATTCCTCAGGAATAATTCTGATGCCGATGAGCGGCAGGTTGTGCTTCTTTAGCCATTCTTCATAGCTGCCAAAATCTTTGCCGGCAGAGGCCAGTACGAGAGGTCGTTCCTCCAACAACGCCAGACTATAAGCGATATTCCCAGCCGTGCCGCCGAATTTTTCTGTTAAACCGTTTACCATAAAACAAACGTTCAAGATGTGAATCTTGTCAGGCAATATATGGTCGGCGAATTTGCCGGGAAAATCCATGATCCGATCATATGCCAATGACCCGGAAATAAAGATTTCCATACCGGGGCTCCTTCTGAAACCACAAAAAGACGATGTTTCCGGGAATTGTATCGCAAGCCACCTACCGGAGCAACCGATTTTTTGTTTAAAGAATTATCTGCGAAATACTTCGAGTTCGAACGTTGACCTTTTGTCAAAGGTTCTGGTTTTTTAGTTGAATTTTTATTCCAGACAGGTGAATATATGGATGTGTAATTTTCCTCGGCAGCAGTTTCACGTCCATTTAACCTGCTAATAATACTTTATAATCTATAAGGTAAGACAATGACCCGGTTTACTCCCGCGTCTTCTCAAGGCAAAAAACCTGCTCTTCCGGAGGGGCGGGTGCCTCCGGCCAATCTAGAGGCAGAGCAGTCGGTTCTGGGCGGCATCCTGTTGAAACCGGGAGCATTGGATCTGATTGTCGACAGCTTATCGCCCAATGATTTTTATCACGAGACCCACCAAAAAATTTTTGAGATTATGCTGAACCTTTATCAGCGCCGAGAACCGGTTGACCTGGTATCCGTTACGGCCCTGCTGCACGATCGACAGCTCCTGGATGCAGTTGGGGGACCCGGATTTCTGGCTTCTCTCAGCGACAATGTCGGAACCGCGGTCAATATCGAATACTACAGCAAAATTGTCCTGGAAAAATCCATCTTGCGCCAGCTCATTGACTGCAGTAATGGCATTGCCGTCGAGTGCTATGAGCAGATCGACGACGTTGATACTTTTTTAGATGAGGCCGAAAACCGCATCTTTGCCATTGCTGAGGCTCGAATGCGGCAAGGTTTTTTTGACCTTAATAAACTGGTGGATAACGAAATCTCCCTATTGGAGAAGTTGTACGATCGGAAGGAAATCACCTCGGGCGTGGCCACCCATTTCCAGGATCTGGACCGTTTCACCGCCGGGCTGCAAAAATCCGATTTGATTATTTTGGCCGCCCGCCCGAGCATGGGGAAGACCGCCCTGGCCCTTAATATCGCCTATAATGTGGCCCACACGTCCCACACGCCGGTGGCTATTTTTTCTCTGGAAATGTCTAAAGAGCAGTTAGTCCGCCGCCTGCTGAGCGCTATCGGCCGCATAGACGCCTCTCTACTCCGACAGGCCGCCTTTCTCACCCGAGATCAATGGACTCATCTGCAGGAGGCTGCGGGCAAACTTATGGATTGTCCCATTTATATCGATGACACCCCGGCTGTGACCGTTCTCGAGGTCCGGGCCAAATGCCGGCGCTTGATGCGCGAGAAAGAGCTGGGCCTTGTCTTGATCGACTATCTGCAGCTCATGCGCGGCCGGAGAGACAGCAGCAGCCGGGAACAGGAGATTTCGGAAATATCCCGCTCTCTCAAGTCATTGGCTAAAGACCTGAACATTCCCATCGTCGCCCTCTCGCAATTGAACCGGCGGGTAGAAGAACGACCGAATAAACGGCCGCAACTGGCGGATTTGCGCGAGTCGGGCGCTATCGAACAGGACGCCGACGTGATACTCTTTATTTATCGGGATGAGGTCTATCGGAAAGATTCTCCCGACAAGGGGATTGCAGAGATTATCATCGGCAAGCAACGCAACGGCCCTACCGGCGTTTTTAAACTACACTTCGCTAATCAATTCACTCGGTTCGATGACTTTTCGGAAGAAGTCCCGCCGGAGTTCTAATCCTGTAGTAGCCTAGACCTCCAGTTATATGGCAAATTATTCCGGTACAGGCTGCAAACCTGTACTGCCAGTAAACGTTTTTCATGGTTTGTGAGCCATTTATACTTATTGACAATTAGTTGGCTACCGACCGGCCCCGAAAAATTGAGGGGAGAGTCTGGGACTCTCCCCTTAAGAGACATCAATAACGTGTAGAGGTTATAAGGTTTAGCGCTGTTACTGCCCTTTCCGCCTGATGCCGATCAGGCGCAACAACCCGGAACCGAAGAGGAACAGGCTGGCAGGAATCGGAACCGCCGCCGCATTTACCTCAACTTTCACATTGTCCAATCCCCAAGACTCGTCCGTAATTCCCTGTAGTCCGGCGGCCCAGAAACTCACCGCCAGATCGCCGCTGTGTGCGAAGGTAAAACTTAGTTGATAAACAGAATCTCCATAAAATCCGTAACCGAGAGCATTATGTTCTTTCTCACCGGTTCTCGCAGGATGGTCAGCGGGATAGGGATCGGGATACGACTGCGGTCCATTTGCTATGCCGAACGTTGTCTTGAATTCTGAACCACCTTGAGGCTGAAAAGACCAAAAGTCCGTCCCATAAGAAGCGTTTTGGCCGTCCCAGGATTGAATAATATACAGATCAAAAGAGACCGTGGCCTGGGTATGATTGGGCAGGCCGGTGAGGGTGAGGATGGTGGTTTCGTTGCCAAAGCCATAAGTGGCATGGGTTCCCAAAAAGTGACGGCCGCTGGGGGTGGTGGCCTTCCCGCCGGCTGACCACTCCGCCCACGGCGCTGTCCCCTCAAAATCGTTAAAATAAACCTCAACAGCGTTCGCCGGCGGGGACGTAAAACCCAACCAGATGACGAGTAAAGCAAGGAGCATCACATATCTGTTGTTCAATCTTTTCACCAATCTATGGCCTCCTTTCTTAAGAATATCCCTATATGATTAAAGAGCAAATATTGTGCCATTTTTCTAGGTATGTATCTATTTGAATATATGCATTATTTTTATATATCCTCTGATGGTAAATTACAGAATGTTCACTAAATGAAACAATAACGTTGAGAGAAGCTTTTATGTCATTAATATAATTAAGTATATTATGTTTTAAATAATTAACGTGCCATACCGGAAATTGACCATGAGCTGGTCAATCCCAGACCTACCAGGATGAAAATCACTCAGTCCTGCAGGAGAAAGCTCATTGTCAGAAACGCCATCTTCTTATACAATCTACGCCCAGGCCTAGATGTCATTATTTCCAGATCAGGGAGAGAGCAATGAACGATATTAAGAAGATGTACCGAACTGTAATGGACGACCATTTTCCAGAAAAGATTACCATTGAGTTCGGCGACCAGAAGCTGAAATACCGCAAGCGGACCTGGAAGCTGTCGGATGACAAGACCGGGGAGGTCATCGAAAAGGGTCTGCGCTACGGCGAAAATCCGGGGCAGGAGGCGGCCCTCTACGAATTGGTGAAAGGTCATCTGGAGTTGGGGGGATGCCGTTTTTTGGAGCCCGGCTACGGTATGGTGAGCGCCATCGACGAAGCGGCTATGCTCCAGGCCGGCAAACACCCCGGCAAGACCAACCTCACGGATATCGACAACTCCCTGAATATTATCAAGTTTCTGCTGAAAAAACCATGCGTCGTCATTGTCAAACACAACAATCCCTGTGGCGTCGCCTACGGCGATACCCTGGCCCAGGCCTACGACCGGGCCAACATGGCCGACCGCATCGCCGCCTTCGGGGGCTGCGCCGTCTTCAACCGGGCTATGGACAGGACCACGGCGGAGCTGGTGGTGCAAAACTATCTCGAGGTGATTGCGGCGCCCGATTATGAGGCCGGGGTGGTGGACATCCTGAAAGTGAAAAAAGACCTGCGCATCATCCAGATTCCCCACTTCGACCGCCTGGCCGATTTATGCCAACGCCGGTTTGTCGAGTTCAAGAGCCTCAACGACGGCGGTCTGGTAGTGCAGCAGTCGCCGCTCAATGCCATTTTAAAGGTCAGTGACTTCAAACCGGCGGTGGCCACCCATCAGGGAGTGGAGTACCGTACCCGACCGGCTAACGCAGCAGAACTAGAGGATTTGCTCTTCGGCTGGCAGGTGGAGCAGGGTGTGACGTCCAACTCCGTTCTCTATGTCAAGGATGGCTGCACCGTGGGTATCGGCACCGGTGAACAGGACCGGGTGGGCGTGGCCGAAATTGCCATCTACAAGGCCTATATCAAGTACGCCGATGCCCTCTGTTTCAAAAAGTTGGGCAAGGCCTATAAGGACCTGGAATTAGAGATCGAACAGGGCAAGGCCGCCAAGGCCTTAAAGGATGAGATCGACGCCGAGACCAAGACGGCCAAAGGCGGCCTCATCGGCGCCGCGATGATCTCCGACGCCTTCTTCCCCTTCCGGGACGGGGTCGACGTCGCCCTCCGGCAGGGCATTCAGGCCATTGCCCACGCCGGCGGCTCCCTGCGGGACTTCGAGTCCATTCAGGCCTGCAATGAGGCGCAGCCCCCGGCGGCCATGGTGTTCACCGGCCAGCGGGCCTTTAAGCATTAGGGTCAGTGGTCAGTGGTTAGTGGTTAGTGGTCGGGGATTGGAGGGTATAACAGAGTAGCAAAGCATCTGCAGCCTTATTATTTTTTTCCGGAAACCGGAAACGATCTTAAAGGTTGATCGGCTGGCAGGTGGGGCAGAAGAAGGTGCTGCGCCCGGCCATGACCAGGCGGGTAATGGGGGTCTGGCAGACTGGGCAAGGGCTGCCAGCCCGGCCATAGACCTTGAGCTGCACGCCAAACAGGCCTGATTGCCCGTCGCAGTCCACATAGTTGACGATGGTGGTGCCGCCGGCCTTGATGGCCCGGCGCAGGATACGTCGGATGGCGCGCAACAAAGTTTCCCAAGTCTTGAGGTCGATCCGGCCCACCGGGGTCTGAGGGTGCACCCTGGCCTCAAAGAGTGTCTCAGAGGCGTAGATATTGCCGATGCCGGCGATGAAGCGGCCGTCAAGCAGGAAATTTTTCACCGGCCTGGTTAGTCGCACCGTCTTTTGGCGCAGCCACTCGGGGGTTAAGCCCCGGGAAAAGGGCTCCCATCCTACCTGCTCCAGAGCTGGCGGCCTTTTGCCGGGAGGATAGAGGAGTATCTGGCCGAAGCGGCGCATGTCCTGGTACAGCAGTTTATGACCGGTCTGGCAGTGTAAGGTGAGGTGGACGTGGGGCGGCAGCGGGCAGGAGTTCGTTTGCAGGAGCAGGCGTCCGGTCATGGCTAGATGTACCAGCAGCGTCTGCCCCTGATCCAGGTGCAGCAGGAGATATTTGCCCCGCCGGGTCAACCGGCTGAACGTGTGCCCCACCAATGAGGCCAGTTCGCTATCGAGGGCCTGTCGCCGCAGTCGCTGCCTACCCAAATCAACGGCAATGATCTTATCGCCTACCAGTTTCTTTGCCAACCCGCGGCGTATAACCTCCACTTCCGGAAGTTCAGGCACAGATTAATCTCCTGAACCTTTATTTTTTTGAGTCCTCATCCCTGGTGCCCCCCTGCTTTTTCGCCGCCCCTGGCGCGGCGCCTCCTTCAGGTCTCCAGCCAATCCTGGATACGGGGCATTTCTTCCTGCTCCCAGGCCGGGGAGAGCCGTACCTGGAGGAATTCTTGAAACAGACCGTCCATAATGTGGGAGACTTCCTCTACCTGGTACATCTGATCGAAAAAGAAGGCCTCCTGGTCCTCATCATCACCCTGGACAGAGGTATTCTGGCTCTTTAAGCCTTTGATCTCCAAGGTAGTGGCCTTGAGGGTAAGCTGCCATTCATCCCGGCCGCGAGTTAGCTTCAGGTGCATCTCCTCCGGCAGTTTACCCTGCCTGAGACCGAGTCGGGCTTCCTGATGTTCGGAGCGGCTGCCCTGAAGTACGAGGGTTTCCCGATATTCCCCATCGCTGGTCTCCAACATCATCTTGTCGCCCACGGCCAGGCTTACCGGCTCTGTCTCGGGTAGTCGCATTAAACCGTCAGTTTCTGCTTCACTTCTGAACCAAAGCCAGGTGAGAAATTCCCGACCCAAAAAGCGGTAGGCGAACAGCAGTTCCACTAAATCGCGCATTACTTGTCCTTTTTTCCTCTTTCCTAATCCCTCGTGAATACCACCGGTTCCACCATTTCCAGCCGGTTGAGTGCGGCCTCGGATTTGAGGAGGTCCTGGGCCAGGGTATAGGGAAAGAGGAGATAGATATCCAACTCAAAGGTTTCGCGGAACAGGGATTCAAAGGTCTCGCGCACTTTGGGGCTGGTGGCAAAGAGCCATAAACGCTGCCGGTCCGGATGCCAGACAACATCGAATATGGTCGGTTGCGGCATCTGCCGGCGGAGCAGATCCTGCATAACCGATTTTTTCAGTTCGAGCTTCTGTTGACGGCTGAGTCGGCGGAACTTCTGCTGCTCACGCACGGTGAGTTCAGCTATTAGAAAATGCTTGCGAAACAGGGCGGCCGGCACTTTCCGGGCGTCGAGGCGCAGCGAGAAGGCCAGGTATTCCCCTTTATGGGCCTGGCCACCGGTAAATTCGGGCTGCAACAGATTGTCAAATTCCACCCAACCCCAGGATTTTTCATCGTTGGTGTCATCGATCTCCCGAAAGGCGAAGTGTTGTAGTCGCTCGTCCGCCCACGATAAAAAGTCCTCCGGCAATTCCCCGCGCACAAAATAGCGGGTGCAGCTCAGGGACTTGGAAAATAATCCCATAACTCTCTCCTCAGCGTAGCTGGTAATTTCTAACTGATCTCACTCAGCGGTGCAAGCCCTTTTCACGAGTGCAACAGGGAGACGCTAGGTATCAGGAAGTCTTTCTACAATTTGATTTTTTATTTTGGTTGCGGTCCTGGGGCCGCGCTGTGCTATCAGCAAATGATTGACGTGGCTGGCGGATACTTTTTGGAGAATAACATTTACTTATGGATTGGTGCCGCCGTTAGGGTCATGGCGGCCTCCCGGCCCAGGTTGAAGGCCTGCAGGTTGGTCGTGAGATGCTTGCTGGGGGTGTGAGTTTGGACCACCTTGACCAGAATTTCAGGTTCGAACGGGAGCCGGCCGGTGCTCAGCAGGGCGCCCAAAAGCACCATGTTCACCGCCAGGGCGCTGCCAGCCTGGAGGGCCAGGTCATTGGCGTTCAGGCCGATAAGGCGGCCTACCGAATCTTGCAGGATATTCAGCATCTCTGCTACGGGCGGGTAGGTTGTTTGGCCAGTGGCTACGGTATAAGGCACATTGACGCCGATATTGGTTACTACCAGGGTATTGGCATGGCAGCGATTGAGGGACCGGAAGGTCTCCAGGACTTCAAAACCGATCAGGATGTCAGCTTCACCCAGTGAAATGATAGGGCTGGAAAGGGCGCCCAGGACGAGGGTGGATTCCACAACGCCGCCGCGTTGGGCCATCCCATGAGTTTCGGATACCTGCGCCATAAAGCCGGCGGCCATGGCGGCTTCGCCCAGAAGGCGGGTGGCCAGCAGCGTACCCTGGCCCCCGACGCCGGTGCAAAAGATGCGAAGTTTTATGTCATTAGGCATGATGCTCTCTATCCGGTGTTTCTTGTGGCTGAAAATTTGCTGTGGTATAAATCAACTTATTCCTTACTTTTTGCTCTGATCGCTCTCTTTTCGCATAGTTGCAGACAGAAGCCGCAGGAGGCGCATAGGGTTTCATCGATGATTAATGGCCCATTGCCGTCGAGTGGCGGATGCAAAGCCGGACAGCCGAAATAATCCAGGCAGTGGCGACAGTCCCGGCATTCCGGCCCTACGATAAAGGTTTTGGCCCGCTTCTTACCGGACAGTCGCTGCATATAGAGGACGCAGGGAGAACGGGCGATGATCACCCGCACTCCGGTTTGATCAAGGGCGTTTTTCACCGCTGCGAGCGTCAGCCGATATTGCATGGGGTTGACCACCTGGACTTGTTCCACGCCCAGGGCCTGTACGACGTTTTTGATATCGAGACTGAGGCCGCCATATCCGGGAGGGGCGGGTTTAACGCCCGGATGCGGCTGGTGTCCGGTCATGGCTGTGGTGCCGTTGTCCAGAATGATGAGCAGAAAATCGTGGCGGTTATGGACGGCATTGACCAGACCGGGGATGCCGGAGTGAAAGAAAGTGGAGTCGCCGATAAAGGCGATGACCTTTTGCCCGGTGGCTCGGGAGATGCCAGCAGCCGTATTAATGCTGGACCCCATGCAGAGGAGATAGTCGGCCACACTCAGGGGGGGCAGGAGTCCGAGGGTGTAGCAGCCGATGTCGGTCGGGAAGATGCCTTCCACTCCCAAGTCCCGCAGGGCAATTTTAACGGCATAATAAGTGGCCCGGTGGGCACAGCCAGGGCAGAGGTTGGGGGGGCGCTCCGGCAGTGGACGGCCCAGCAATTTGGCCGGTTCCAGAGGTTGCGGGGGAGAATAAGGCACGCCAAAGTAATCGGCGATGACCTGCCGCACCAGACGGGGATGGTACTCGTAGAGGCGGCTGAAAAGACCCGGTCCTTTTCCCATGATCGGAATCTGTCTATCCAGGCTAGCGGCTAGGGCCCGGAGGCCCTCCTCCAGGTATGGTTCCAACTCTTCGACGACCAATATCTTTTTTACCCGGGCGAAAAATTTTCCTATCAGGTCAGCGGGCAGGGGATGGGTGAAGCCGAGTTTCAAAAGGGTAACCTGGTCCTTCAGGCCTAGATCGCTGATGGCGTCCCGGACATAGCTGACGCTGACGCCGTTGGCCACAATACCCCAGGGGCCGTCTCCTATGAGCTCATTAAAGGGGCAGGTTTCGGCCTCATCAGAGGCTTTGGCCTGCTGCTGCAACAGGATGGCATGCGCCTGACGCGCCACGGCTGGGACCATGACGTAGCGAAAGGGGTTTTTGACAAAGTGGCCCTGGGATTGTCGAGGAGTCAGTTCACTCAGGGAAACGACGCCGCGGCTGTGATTGATGCGAGTGGTAGTGCGCAAGATGACCGGCAAGGCCAAACGTTCGGAGAGTGCAAAGGCGTACCGGGTCAGATCTTTGGCTTCCTGGGCACTGGCCGGTTCTACCATGGGCAGCCCCGAAAGTTTGGCGTAATAGCGGTTGTCCTGTTCATTCTGGCTGGAGAACAAAGAGGGATCGTCGGCCGAAACCAGTACCAGACCTCCCTTGACGCCGGAATAAGCCAGGGTCATGAGGGTATCGGCGGCCACGTTGACGCCGACATGCTTCATGGAGCACATGACCCGCAATCCCGAGGCCGCGGCGCCCGCCGCCACCTCCAGGGCCACCTTTTCATTGGTGGAGTATTCGAAGTACAAATCGGTTTCCCGGGAAATCTGGTAGAAGCGGTCGCCGATCTCAGACGCCGGGGTGCCGGGGTAGGTGGTAGCCAGGGCAACTCCGGCCTCCAGGGCGCCGCGCACGATGGCTTCATTGCCCAACAACAGTTTTGAGACGCCCGGTTCGCCGCTCAGCAATGGGTGCATAAAGGACCTCAACAGAAGACAATGCCGACATTTATGCCGGTTGCGATCTTTTTCAGATGACAGATTGCTCAATTAAAATTTTCAATTACCATATTAAAAGTGGGGTTACAATAAAAAACATAAGCTATTATGAAACCGGAAGGACAATCGGGGCGCTCAGCCTTTTTCTCGCCCTACGCAATTGCTCACTGCCCACTGTATTATCTTAGCGATATAGGATGATTATTGAATAACAGGCAGACAAGAGCGCATCCCTGCCGGAGTTTTTTTCTGGCGTCAGGAAAGTTTATGCTGAACGTCTTGATCGTCTTTTTGGCCGTCATGGCATTTTTGACGTTGCTCACTATGCATGAAGGCCTGGTGGAGAGGATGTTTATCTTTTTCCCCACCTCACGTTTGGATTATCTCCCTTCCCAGTATGGGTTAAACTGTCAGGAGATCTTTTTTACCACTCCAACCGGATTAAGACTTCACGCTTGGTATGCGGAGGCTGCTCCTAAAGCGCCGGTGATCTTGTACTGTCATGGCAATGGCGGCAATATCAGCCATCGGTTGGGGATTATGGCGGCGTTTCGAAAAGTTGGATTGGGAGTGTTTTTATTCGATTATCGGGGTTACGGCCTCAGTCAGGGAGTTCCCAGCGAGAACGGCGTCTATGAAGATGCCTGGGCGGCGTACCGTTACCTGGTAACCGAGATTGGGTTATCACCTCAGCAGATCGCTATTGCCGGTCATTCGTTGGGAGGTGTGATAGCCGTTGATTTGGCCAGCAGGGAGCCCTGCCGGGCGTTGATTCTGGAATCCACCTTTACCAATGTAGGAGATATGGGGCGCTATTACTTTGCCTGGCTGCCGACGCGCAGGCTTTGGAGGGATAAGTTCAACGCAGTTCGGCGAATACAGCCCCTTAAGGTTCCGAAACTCCTGGTGCACGGTGAATGTGATCGTATTGTTCCCTGCTATCTGGGGAAGAAATTATTCGATCTGGCTCCGGAGCCGAAAATATTCTATCAATTGGCTGGCGCCGGACACAATAATCTTGACGTTGTCGGGGGCGATGCGTATTTCCTTTTTCTTAAACGGTTTATCGAAACGGCGCCAGAAAAAAGGGTTGCAAAATAAACGGGAGATGTTTATAAATCACTTTCGTTAGCCTAAGCATCGGCTCCGATTATATAGAGGGGGAAGATCAGGTGAAAGAAGTGCGAGAGCTCCGTTTTAGCCAGGACCACCTCTGGGCCCGTTTGGAGGAAGATGGCCGGGTAGTTATCGGCATTTCAGACTATCTCCAAGAGAAGTTAGGGGAGATCTATTCCTTGCAGCTGCCGGAGGAAGGCGATGAAGTGGTGAAGGACGAGACTTTTGGTATTCTCGAAGCTCAAAACGGGCGGGAAGAGCTCTTAGCCCCAGTATCCGGTGAAATTATCGAGGTAAATTATGAGCTGAATGATGTTCCGGAATTGGCCAATGAAGAACCCTACGACGATGGCTGGCTGCTCCGCCTTGAGATGACGGCGCCGTCAGATTTTAATGAGTTGCTTACCGAAGACGAATATGAGGAGTACTTAAAGGAAGAAGAGGAATACGATTTCGACGAAGACTATGAAGAGGACTATCCACCTGAAGATCGAGAGGAAGAATAGATCGGCAGAGTTGCTCAATTCCTTGGCCGTGCTTTTAACACGCACCGGAACCCTAGATATCCAGCCTCAACTTTGAAGTTGCTATTAGGCGCCTCACACACCCGCCTTGCAATCGATTGATTTAGCGAATAGGCAACAGACAACCATGCTCTCCCGTTTATGGGATGGGTTGACGTCCATCCGTCTGGCATTATTAAGTCTCCTGCTCCTGGCAGTAGTAGCTATCATCGGGACGTTGCTGCCACAGGGCCAGTCATGGGAATTTTACCAAGAGAGGTTTGGCGACCTGCTGGGAGAACTATTCTGGCGACTGGGTCTCTTCGATGTCTATCGCAGTCCTTTGTTTCTAATGATCATTGGCTTATTCATAGTTAATCTGACAGCCTGTTCTCTCAAGCGCCTGCCCGAGGCGCTGAGGGTTTTTCAGCGGCGTCCCGAACTCGAAGTTTATAAAATTCTGCCACCACGGCTGCAATTCACCTTGCCTGTCCACGATAAAGCCACATCTGAGCGGATGGATAAAGCTCTCCGGAGTATTTTGGGTTGCGCCCTGGAGGTGCAGGATCAAAGGACTGCCTGGCGTCTGTATCAGCGGGGGCGTTGGGGGCGTCTGGGCCCTTACCTGATTCATCTGAGCATCATGGTGATTGTAGGGGGAGGTGTTATCGGCGGTATCTGGGGGTACCAGGGGCGGATGGATCTCCTGGAAGGGCAGAGTGCAAATACACTGGCGTTGAGTGATTCCGACAGGTCGCGGCCCCTGGATTTCACCGTACGGTTGGATCGTTTCCAGGTCGACTTTTATCCGAATGGTTCACCACGGGAGTTTCGCTCCGATCTCACTTTCCGGAAGTCCGGACAGGAGAATCACTCAGCCGTATGTCGGGTCAACCATCCCGTTGCTTTTGATGGATTATCTTTCTATCAGTCTTCTTATGAGGCTCTTCCCAGGGCGGCCGTGAAATTAGGGGTGCAGGTTGCGGGGAGGCATCTCGTTTTAGAGGCTCCTTTGCGACGGCGGTTGCCGCTGCCGGATGGCCGGGGCATGGTTATGGTCCTGCGGCTGGAACCTGATCTAGGTGGCATGGGGCCGGCGCTGCAACTGGCCTACCGGTCCGATGCTGCCGGGCATCCTCGCATCGTCTGGGTATTGGCGGATCGTTCGCAGAAGCAATTGCCTCAGCCGGGGCCTCATATCTTCTCGGTTGAGGAAGTGGAGATCACCTACAGGTCTGGTTTGCTGGTGAAATATGACCCTGGCGTCTGGCTGGTATATTTGGGTTTTCTGCTTATCCTGCCAGGGTGCTGGCTGGCCCTGTTCACTCCGAGGCAGCGTTGGGCAGTAGCGTTAGCACCGCAGAAATCGGGGGAATTAACAATAACGATCCACGGCGTTGGAGATCGACATAAGTACGCTTTTCAGCGACGTCTGGCCCGGCTGGAGGCCAAATTAAAGGAATGGCAATGAGTTCCAAGCTGTTGGGATGGGTCGTGCTGTTGTATTTCACCGGCGGTCTGACGTATCTGGTGGCTGCCGTCTTCCAACAGGCTCCGCTCAATAGGTTCGCTCGCGGGGTCACGTATTTAGGCTGGGCGCTGCACACAGTAAGTTTCCTCTGGCGGTGGGTGGAATCATACTATTTAGACATCGGCCATGCACCTTTGGCCAATTTTTATGAATCGCTGCTGTTTTTTTCCTGGGCGGTGATCTGTGTCTCGCACGGGTTTTTCGGACGGCAGATGCGTGATTATGTGGGGGGCATTACGGCGACATTGGCGTGTTTAATACTGGCCTACGCCTCTTTTGGGGGGCATTCCAACCAGATCATGCCCCTAATGCCGGCCCTCAAGAGCAACTGGCTGATTATTCATGTGGTAACCTGCTTTTTAGCCTATGCCGCTTTTGCCTTAGGTTTCGGGGTGGCGATCCTCTTTTTTTTCCAGAGAAGGGCATCCAAGGGGTCGGTTCACACAAAGGGGTACGGGATCAACCTGCCAGAACTGGATGAACTGATTTATCGGGCTATCATCATCGGTTTTTTCATGCTCACACTGGGCATCCTCACCGGCGCAGTCTGGGCCGAATCCGCCTGGGGCCGCTACTGGAGCTGGGACCCGAAAGAGACCTGGTCGCTCATTACCTGGTTCATCTATGCCGGATTTCTGCATGCCCGTCTGGTGCGGGGTTGGCAGGGCCGACGGGTCGCAGTCTTGGCAGTAGTGGGCTTTCTGGCGGTGTTATTTACCTACTTTGGCGTTAGCTTCCTCCTGCCGGGGCTGCATGCCTACCTGACCTGAAATGAGTGAGGGCCGTGCCTAACCGGCCAGATAGCTCACGGCGGGATCAAGACTTTGGTATAGGTCGACTAAATTTTCCTTTTAAGGAACCGCCGCCTCTTCCCAGCCTATTTCTTTCATCTGGCCTATTTCTTTCATTTCGGCGGCCAGCTCCATCCAGGGAATATCGACTCTGCTCTGCAAACGCAGCCTGTAGGTTAGAATATGTTGCATGTAATCGAGGTGACAGTTGCTGAAATTGATGGTAATACCCCTTCTGTTCAAAATGGATTTAATCTGATCTGACAGATCCTGTCCCTGGCTGAACCTTATGGTCAGAAGAGTATGTTCATCTGTGGGCAGGTGCCGCTTGATGCGGCGGAATCCGTAGAGCACTATCAGACTGAGGCACGTGCTGGCCACTGCTGGCGCATAGTACTTGGCGCCAATAGCCATGCCGATGGCGGTGACCAGCCACATGCTTGCCGCAGTAGTGAGACCTTTTACGTTTCCCTTACCCGTGATGATGGCACCGGCGCCCAGGAAACCCATGCTGGCAATGGCATAAGAAGCTATCCGGGCCGGGTCTAAGCGAACCACGGATTCATTCACATTCAAGTATTGATAGATTTCCACCATATGCAGTGATAACATCATGAGTAGACAGCCTCCGGTGCACACCAAGACATTGGTGCGCAGGCCGGCGGCCTGGCCATGAGTTTCCCGTTCGAGACCGATGATGCCACCGATGATGGCGGCAAGGAATAATTTGCCCACCTCGTTGCTGAGTTCTAGAATGTTCCACATATCGTTTCCTTTTGTATCCTGTCAGCACGCCGCCGACGTTAAAGAAATGCAGGATAAATCCCGGCATACTGAACGCTTTTGGGTTGGAGTATATTTTTCTCCAGTATGCTGCTATACTCTCAGTTGAGGATTTCAGGTCTCATGCCAGCCTCCGTTTGGTTTGGCCAGGAGATAATCGAGTCTCGAGTTTGGAGTTGGGAAAATATTTCTTTTTGGTTTGATCTCGAAATCAGAGACTTAAAACTCAAAACAATAATTAATTTTGATAACAACTTAAATTATTAGCATATCGTTAGAGAAAAAGCTAATCTGAGACTATTGCCAAACATTATGTAAATATTTCTTAGCTAAGATAAAAAAGGCCCGCCCAAAGGAAGTAATTTTCCAGAGATGATATGACCGAGAAGGGTAGACCCAACGAGGTATTATCGACATGATCAAGACATTGAAAATTAAAAACTATTTGAGTCTCAGGAACATTTGTCTCGAATTGGGTCTCAACAATGCGTTTGTCGGTCCTAATAATGCCGGAAAAAGCAATATTATCGAAGTATTCAGGTTTATTAATAAGATTGCCTCCTCCGGTCTCTCTGCGGCAGTGAATGACCGAGGTGGGTTCGCCGAAATTCTCTGGAAGGGTCTGGATGACGGAGAAATGAGCTTTTTTATCGAATGTCAGGTCCCAGTCGGTGAGGAGGCGACACCCAGGACGTATCAATATGAATTGGTTTTAACCGGAAGCGCCAAAACCGGGCCAGGAGCTTTTTCCGTTGAAAAGGAGAGCCTGAAGCGATGTGAGCCTGAATCCAACTTTGGCAGTTATACCTTGGCTTCATTTATGGGAGGTCGTGGACAAGGTTTTCACCCGGATGGGACTATCGCTTTTGAACAGAAAGAGATGACCTCGAAATCTTTCTTAGAATATTCTGTCCCTGGCTGGGAAGGCATGTATCTTAAAAACTATGTCACCTTTTGGCGATTTTATCGTTTGATTCCCTTTGCCATGCGGCAGGCCAACGCCATCAGCGAGCAGTTTTTCCTGAATGAGTACGGTGACAACCTCTCCGCCTGGCTGCTGACCTTACAGACGGGCTACCGGGAAGAATACAGACGTTTAGAGCAGGCGGTCTTCGATAATTTTCCGGAAATAACAGGAGTCTTAACTCCCCCTAACCAGGTTGGGACAACCTTCATCCAACTGCAAGAGAAATATCTCAAGCGGCCTGTAAACCTTTGGAAAATTTCCGAAGAGATCAGGATCAGGAATGCATTAAGACAGTTGTAGAAAAGCTGCAAAATAAGTTGGCAGGCCATAGATATCCCTTCAAGATTAAATTTTGTGTCATTAAAGTGACCATTGAAACCTGGCTGCTTGCTGATGAACGGGCTATTGGTAATGTTGTTGGACAACATGTTCCTCCAGTCATGGGCAGTCTTGAGGATATTGAAAACCCTAAGGACTGTTTAATGCAAATCCTTACGACAGCTAAGGTTGGTTATACCGATGAAAAAGCGGGGCAAATAGCGGCGGCAGCGGATCTGGAAAAAATCGCCTACCGTTGTCCGGGGTTTAATCGCTTTCGGGAGGATATTCAGGATTGTTGATCGGTTTGGTCTCGTTTTCTATTGTCTAGAGGCTGACTGCATGCAAAGTTTAGACTCAGGCAAACTTATCTATGGCGTGCATCCGGTCCTGGAGGCCTTGCGGCGGGAAGGGAACGCCGTTGAAGAAGTCATTGTCGTTAAGGGCCGGCGGGCGCCTTGGTTTGAGGAAGTCAAAGCCCTGGCTCAGAAATATGGGGTGAGGTTCCGTCTGGCCGACCAGACCTGGATCAAGCGTCTCGTCGGTCCGGTCAACCACCAGGGGGTCATTGCACGGACGCATGGCTACCGGTATATGGCAGAGCCTGAGATGTTGCAGCGTTTGCAACAGGCGGATAGGAACGCCCTGCTGGTGGTAGCCGATTGCATACAAGACCCGATGAATCTCGGCAATCTGTTGCGTACCGCCTATGCCGTGGGGGCGCAGGGGGTGCTGATTCCCAAAGATCGGGCGGTTGGGGTAACTTCGGTGGTGATCAAGGCCGCGGCCGGGGCCATGGTGCATCTCCCTGTCTGCCGAGTGACCAATCTCACGACGGCCATCACCCATTTCAAAGAGATCGGTCTCTGGGTGATCGGGGCTGAAGCAACGGCCTCTCAAACCCTTTATGGTGTTGATCTCACCGGTCCCCTGGCCCTTGTTATCGGTGGCGAAGGGCAGGGGCTGCGTCCTCGGGTGAAGCAGGCTTGTGATCTTCTCGTGGCCATTCCGATGGCGGGGGAACAGGTCGGCTCACTGAACGCGGCGACGGCCGGAGCGGTCATGATGTATGAGATCTATCGTCAGAGAGCTGCGGCCCAGCTCCGAAGAAAGTGATATACTTAGCCAATTTACTGAATTTACAAGGCCAAACAGGTTAAATAATGAGTTTGAAAAATGTCGTTGACTTCCTATTCAATTGTTGGTATGTAAAAGAAAACTATGAAAGCTCGGCCAGACTGATGAGTGTATGGTCAGAAAATTAAGGTTATTTAGGATGGTCAGGGCATCCGGTTTTTAGACTAATAACTCGACGCTGCGAAACTCAAATCACCCGAACGCACCTCATTCCAAAACGCCGCTTTGTTAAGAGAAAAAGCAAGAAATGAGATCATCTATTTTCAGGAAGAATTTGTCTTTTTATCCCCGACAGGGACTGTGGAGAAAGAGACTTCTCTATATCCTGGCCGGCTGCGGCGTTTTCGCCCTGGCAGGCCTGATCTTCTTGATTTATCTCGCTTTGCAGGTGCCGGTGGACCGTTTGGCGGGGGAGATACCGTTTCCCCGGGTTGCCACCACCTTCCAGAAAACCGAGCCTATTCCCCAGGTAGACACGGCCAAGCCCGATAAACCTCCCACCTTGATACCCGAGGCGGGCAATGTTCCTGCCTATGCCCTCTTTTATGCCGCTCAACCGGCGGGACAAGAGCGGATCAAGCCTGAAAAACATCGTTCGCGCCCCTATTCCAAACCGGAGAAACGTACTTCGGGCGCTGTAAAAGCTAAGCGATCTTCCTAATCACGTCAGTTGTCACGTGAGCGCCGCTGCGTCCGATCAGACCGGTAGAATAGCACGTTCAGCCGGGGCGGTAGGTATTGCTGTCTTTTGCAGTCGCATCTTGGGTCTGATCCGGGAGCAGGTATTGGCCAACCTGTTTGGGGCCGGAACTGCCATGGACGCCTTTGTGGTCGCCTTTCGGATCCCCAATCTGCTGCGCGATCTGTTTGCCGAGGGGGCCTTAAGCGCAGCTTTTGTCACCGTTTTTACCGATTATGACGAGCGTTGGGGTCGGGCTCGGACCTGGCGGTTGGCGAATGTTGTTCTGGCGGTCCTGACACTGTTGGTAGGCGCCATTGCGCTGGTGGGCATCTTTGCTTCCGATAAGCTGGTGCGTCTCATGGCGCCGGATTTTGCCCTCGTGCCAGGCAAGACAGGCCTCACGGTCATCATGACCCAGATCATGTTTCCCTTTCTGCCCATGATCTCGCTGGCAGCAGTGGTCATGGGCATTCTGAATGCCAAGGGGAAATTTTTTGTTCCGGCCATGGCGTCCACTTTTTTCAATCTGGGCTCCATCGTTTCCGGGGTGGCGCTGGCAATGATCCTGCCGCGTTACGGCGTGCCGGCCATTATCGGCATGGCTGTTGGCACTCTGTTGGGCGGGGGGCTGCAGCTGGCGGTGCAGACACCGCTTCTCTTTCGCGTAGGCTATCGCTTTCAGTGGGTAATCGACTGGCGGGATGAAGGACTGCGTCGCATTTTACGGCTGATGACGCCGGCTATCATCGGACTCTCGGCCACCCAGATCAATGTTTTCATCAATACCTTTTTTGCCTCCAGCTGCGCTGAGGGGAGTGTTGCCTGGCTCAATTACGCCTTCCGGCTGCTGCAGTTTCCTATTGGAGTCTTCGGTGTGGCCATCTCCATCGCCGCCATGCCGGTGGTGTCGCGCTACGCCTCGCAGCAGGATCATGAGGGTTTAAAACAGGCCTTCACTTCTTCCCTGGTCATGACTCTGCTCATTACGATTCCGGCCTCGGTCGGCCTGGCGGTGCTGGCCGAGCCGATCATTGCCCTGATTTTTCAACACGGCCGTTTCTCCGCCGCCGACACCGGACAGACTGCGGCGGCTTTGTGTTTCTATGCTATCGGTTTGTTTGCCTATTCCGGCGTCAAAGTCGTGGTGCCGGTGTTTTACGCCCTCAATGACACCAGGTATCCGGTCATTGGCAGCTTTCTGGCGGTGGGGGCTAATTTTCTCCTGATCATCCTGACGTTGAGCACCTTGCAGCACCGGGCCATCGCCCTGGCTACCTCTTTCAGCATGATCTTGAATTTTGTTTTTTTGAGCAGTGTGCTGTATCGCAAGGTTCAGGGCTATCCTCTAAAATATGTGGGTTGGTGTCTGGTCAAGGTATGTTTGGCGTCGGCAATTATGGGGCTGTCGATTCATTGGGCGAACGCCTTTCTGCAACCCCTGGCAGGCGCTGGACTCGTGGGGCGCCTGTTCGCTCTCCTGTGTATTATCACCTTCGGGCTGGTTGTGTATGGATTCCTCCTGCGATTCAGCAAGATTCCAGAATTTCAGGAGTTAATCAAGCTATTGCAGGGTCTTGGCGGCCAGCGGGCCACGAGGCCATAGTGTTAAGGGAAACGATCATGTCACCACCGGAAAAGATGCAGGCTATCCTGCCGTTGCTACAGAGGCTCTACCCTAAGGCGCATTGCACCCTGGATTTCGCTGACCCCCTGCAATTGCTGGTGTCAACCATACTATCGGCTCAGTGCACGGATGAACGGGTGAACCTGGTGACCCCGGCGGTATTTCAGAAATACCGTACGGCTGCCGATTATGCCGCGGCGCCTTTAGAAGACCTGGAGGAGGCTTTTCATGCCACCGGCTTCTTCCGGCAGAAGGCCAAGAGCATCAAACAGATCTGTCAGACATTAGTCGAGAGATTCGCCGGCCAGATTCCCCCATCCCTGGAGGAGCTGGTAAAATTTCCGGGCATCGGCCGCAAAACCGCCAACGTCATTTTGGGCAATGCCTTCGGCATTCCGGGGATAGTCGTAGATACCCATGTGGGTCGGGTGTCGCGACGACTCGGCCTGACCACCAATAAAGATCCGGTAAAAATCGAATTTGACCTGATGGCGCTTGTGCCGCAAGAGGACTGGACCGATTTTTCTCATCAACTCATCTGGCACGGCCGCCAGGTCTGCATGGCCAAGAAGCCCAGGTGTACGGCCTGCGCTCTGCTGCCTTACTGTAACTTTGGCCAGAAACAGCAATAAACCGCCGCGAGCTGCAGCCTGGCAGAGTTCAACTGGTGATAGGGCCTACGAGCCGATGCAGGGGTCGGTTTGTGGCTCCTTTAGAGATAACCGCTGAAAACCGGATCGAAGTTATCCTGGGTTTTTTTAAGCCTTTCGGTTGACAGAACGGCTTTTCCGGATTATAAATAAAGCTTGTTGGGGGATCGTCTAGCGGCAGGACAGCAGACTCTGGATCTGCCTACCGAGGTTCGAATCCTCGTCCCCCAGCCAGACAGGCAAGATCGTCCGTGCTGAAAAACCATAGATTCTGCAGTGCCGGTTAAAAAAAGTTTTCAGCCGGGAAGAGATACGTTATAATTAGCGGCGATGCTATGTTCCCCGGTAGCTCAGTCGGTAGAGCAGGTGGCTGTTAACCACTTTGTCGGCGGTTCGAGTCCGTCCCGGGGAGCCAGATCTCAAAAAGGCCGTCTTTCGTCGGGAAGAGGGCCTTTGCTTTTTCGCAATACTCTTTTTAGAAGATGTCTTTTTGAACAGGAATATAATACAATAGATTTAGGACCTACAGGTATAAACCTTCCATTTGAGCATAACCATGAAGTCGTATCATGGAAATCTGTTCATATCCTTTTGATCGCATACTTATTCCCTATGATGGCAGCCCTTCGGCAAAGAAGGCCGTGGAGTGGGCTGCATGTTTGGCCCAGATCGGAAGCGATTCGGTAGAAAAGGTCACCCTGCTTCGGGTCATCGGCGGCGGGTATCTGGCCCGGCACATTCAAAACGTGGACCTGCGCGTGACCCGCATGGACCAGGTCGCAGCCTGGCGCCGGATACGACAATACCACCTTGATCATGAAATCATGCCGCTTTTGGAAGAGGGCAAACGGTTTTTACAAGAAAAAGGTGTATCGGTCCCTATTGAGACCAGGGTTGCCGAGGGGAAGATCGGAGAAGAGATCAGCCGATTGGCCGATGAGGGCGGATATAGCGCCATCGTCATGGGCCGGCGGGGATTATCTCCGGTAAAGGAACTGTTTCTGGGAAGCGTGACCCGTCAGGTCTTGTCTCTGGCCCAGAAAAAGACTGTTTTTGTGGTTGGTTTGGAAGCGGTTTTCAATCCAGACTGTCCCATTTCTCCTTTGCTTTTGCCGGTGGATGGTTCGGAGCCGAGCCGGGAGGCGGTCCGTCAGGGAGCAGTACTGGCCCAAGGATTGCGTGCCTGCCAACCTCGACTGAATCTTTTGTACGTACCGGACGATTGAGAGATTCAGAAAGTCAAACGTGGCAAAAGAACCAGAAACAACCTCCACTCAGGTCCTCAGGCTCTACCGCGACCTGGCAGACTGGTATCCGCTCTTGACGCCGGTGGGCGACTACGCCGAAGAGGCCACCTTTTACCGGTGTTTGTTCGAGGCCCACTGTCAGCGGCCCCCTCGGACCCTGCTCGATCTCGGCAGCGGCGGCGGCCACAATGCAGCCCACTTGAAGGCGGCGTTAGCCTGTACTCTCGTCGACCTGGAACCAGCCATGCTCGCGCTGAGCCGCCGATTGAATCCGGAGTGCGAGCATATTCAGGGCGACATGCGTTCAGTACGGCTCGGGCGCGTCTTTGATTGTGTCCTCGTACACGACGCGGTCAGCTACATGACCTCGCGCAGCGATCTTGCCAGCACCATTGCCACGGCTTTCGCACACACCGCTCCGGGAGGGGTCGCGATGTTCCAGCCAGATTTCGTCTCGGAGACCTTCGAGCCGGGAACCGAGACAGGCGGCAGAGACGGGAACCGGCGCGGCTTGCGCTACCTCGAATGGCGGTGGGTTCCCGACTCAAAAACCGACATGTACGTGATCGACATGGCGTACCTCTTGAGAGACGTGAACGGAGCAGCCAAGGTCATTCACGACCGTCACTTCATGGGTCTGTTCCCGAGAACCGTGTGGTTGGAGCTGATCTCAGCCGCCAGCTTCGAACCACTCGTGGTCCCCTTTGAGCACAGCTCGTACAGCGATACCGGACACGAGGTGTTCCTCGGGCTGCGGCCTGTCGCCGACGAAAGAGGTACGACATGAGCGAACCCTCGCCGCGCTTCTGGCCGATCTTTTTCGAGCTCTACGAGTCGCTCCCCCGGCAGGGTCCGGGCAACCGAGACTGCGCCGCCAGAGCCCTTGCTCTTTGTCGCGATCTGCCCCTTGCGCCGGGAGTGCTCGATCTGGGCTGCGGCGTCGGCGGGCAGACACTTCATCTCGCCGATCTCATATCAGGGTCCATCGTGGCCCTTGACAGCCATGCTCCGAGCATCGAGCGGCTGCGCTCGACGGTCGCTGTGCGAGGGCTGGCCGAGCGGATTCAGTCTATTGTCGGCGACATGGCCGAACCCGGGCTGCCGCCTGCGAGCTTCGACCTCGTCTGGTCCGAGGGGGCGCTCTACAACATCGGCATAGAAAAAGCCCTGCGCGTCTGCAGCCGGCTGCTGCGGCCCGGCGGTTACCTCGCCTTCACCGACGCGGTCTGGCGCAAGGACAACCCGCCCCCCGAGGTCAAAGCGAGCTTCGATGCCGACTATCCGGCCATGGGCCGGGTTTCGGATGTCCTGGCGGCAATTGAAAGAGGCGGCTTTTCGCTCATCGGCCACTTCACCCTGCCGGACGAGGCCTGGTGGGAAGACTTCTATACACCGATGGAAATTCGCATCGAGGAACTGCGCGCTAAATATGGAGCCGACGACGAAGCGCTGGCCGTGTTGGATCAACTCGCGCAGGAGCCCGAGATGCACCGGAAGTATTCAGACTGCTACGCCTATGAGTTCTTTGTGGCGCGACGGGTGGAGTGAAAGAACCCAAAGTGCCGGGGAAAGATGATTCAAAACCGCTTCCGCCTCACCGGGATCGGACTGCTCTTTGATAACTCGTTGAATGATAAGCACTTTCGGATTGACATCCGAGTGGAGAACGGTTATGAAGAGGGTTGCACACGGGGAGCCAGATCTCAAAAAGGCCGTCTTTCGTCGGGAAGAGGGCCTTTGCTTTTTCCCAATACTCTTTTTAGAAGATGTCTTTTTGAACAGGAATATAATACAATAGATTTAGGACCTACAGGTATAAACCTTCCATTTGAGCATAACCATGAGGTCGTATCATGGAAATCTGTTCATATCCTTTAAACCGCATACTCATTCCCTATGATGGCAGCCCTTCGGCAAAGAAGGCCGTGGAGTGGGCCGCATGTTTGGCCCAGATCGGAAGCGATTCGGTAGAAAAGGTCACCCTGCTTCGGGTCATCGGCGGCGGGTATCTGGCCCGGCACATTCAAAACGTGGACCTGCGGGTGACCCGCATGGACCAGGTCGCAGCCTGGCGCCGGATACGACAATACCACCTTGATCATGAAATCATGCCGCTTTTGGAAGAGGGCAAACGGTTTTTACAAGAAAAAGGTGTATCGGTCCCTATTGAGACCAGGGTTGCCGAGGGGAAGATCGGAGAAGAGATCAGCCGATTGGCCGATGAGGGCGGATATAGCGCCATCGTCATGGGCCGGCGGGGATTATCTCCGGTAAAGGAACTGTTTCTGGGAAGCGTGACCCGTCAGGTCTTGTCTCTGGCCCAGAAAAAGACTGTTTTTGTGGTTGGTTTGGAAGCGGTTTTCAATCCAGACTGTCCCATTTCTCCTTTGCTTTTGCCGGTGGATGGTTCGGAGCCGAGCCGTGAGGCGGTCCGTCAGGGAGCAGTACTGGCCCAAGGATTGCGTGCCTGCCAACCTCGACTGAATCTTTTGTACGTAATGGAAATTGTCCAAATAACCGCCTCAATGAATGAGGCAAATGTATTGGTGCGCGATGGAGAAAAAATCCTGGCGGACAGCCATGCCATTCTACTGGAGGCAGGTTTCCCAGGAGAAGTGGAGGAAAGGCTGCAGGTTGGAGAACCTCCCCGAATTATTGCTGAAGAAGCTGAAGAGGGGAGCTATGCTCTGGTCTTGATGGGGGCCCGGGGGCTATCCTCTTTAAAGCAACTGATTCTTGGCAGCGTCTCCAGCGGTGTTCTGCATCGCGTCTCCCGGTCCGTTATCGGGATTGTTTATCTCTGATGCTGGTCGGAAAATGACTCTTCACAGGCTGGAAGCCCGCGCCACCAGGGAAAATGCCATCAGGTGAATTGTTCGGGCTAACTTCTTGCTGCTGTTATCATAGCTTCCTGGAGCAAGACCTCGCGGTATCTTGCGATGAATTCATCGAGATCAGTTTTCCAGGGGCGCATCAGATTAAGGCCCTGATCCTTGAGCCGGCGATTTTCCAGGATGGAATTTTTCGGTCTTTTGGCGGGAGTTTGATATTCGGCGGTGGTGCAGGGATTAATCTGGATTTCGATTCCCATCCGCCGGAGGAAGTAGTCGGCCACTTCAAACCAGGTGGCATACCCCTCAGCCGTCGCATGATAAATGCCCTGGCCGCCAGCCTCTATGATCCTGGCCAGTTGTTCGGCCACCCGGTATGACCAGGTAAGAGAGCCGAATTGATCATTGACCACTTTGATCCTGGGTTTGGGGTTGCTGAGGGCCAGTCGGAGCATGGTCTTGAGAAAATTGGGACCATGCAGTCCGTAGACCCAGGCAGTCCGGACGATGATATAGTGGGATAGTTCCTGTTTTACGACAGTTTCGCTTGCCACTTTGGTCTGGCTGTAGTATGAAAGCGGGCCTACCGCATCGTCTTCTCCATAGGGTTCCGGGACGGGCCTCTCCCCGTCGAACACTGAATCGGTGGAGATATGCAACAGGGTGCCGCCGTGGCGGGCCAGACTGGCAGCCAGGTTACGGGGGCCGACGACATTAACCCGATAGGCCAACTCCCGCTCCTGCTCGGCAGCATCCACTCTGGTATAAGCCGCACAGTTTATCAGGACCTCGGGTTGATAGCGCCGCACAGCCTCCTCAACCTGGACCGCATCGGTTATATCCAATTCCCTGGAGCCCAACGCCACCAGATCATGCGCTCGGTTTAACACCAGGAGACATTCTCTGCCCAACAACCCATTCTTGCCGACCAAGACTATCTTCATAACCCGGATTCCTCATGCCCCTTAAAGCCGGCACGAACTATTCATATTTCAACCTTTCTCCCGTTCCCTATCCGGAGCTTGGGGGCGGGGGAGATGACCGCTGTTCTTTGGTTCCTGGCCTCTCATTAGTGCTAGGCTCAGTCGGTTAATTGTGGCAGCAGGTTATCCGGGACATCCCGTAAGAGGGGAAGTCTTGCATCTTTATCGGATAGAATGTGTGCCGTTACCGGCCAATCGATGCCCAGGTGGCTATCGTTCCACAGAATACCGTATTCATCTAAGGGGTCATAATAATCCGTACACTTATACAGTATAGCGGCAGCTTCACTGATAACCGTAAAACCATGGGCAAAACCTGGCGGGACAAACAGTTGGCGGTGATTATCGGCTGAAAGCAGGTTCTTTGTCCATCTGGCAAAATTTTTGGAGCCCAGCCGAATATCCACCACGACATCGATAACTTCGCCCTGCAGCACCGTGATCAACTTTCCCTGGGGCCGCCGCAACTGATAGTGCAGTCCCCGAACTACTCCATGAAGGGAATATGACAGGCTATCCTGCACAAACCTGGCCTCAATGCCATGGTCCGAGTAGCCCAGGGCTTGATAGATATCAAAGAAATATCCCCGTCGATCGGTAAACACCCGCGGTTCGATCAGTTTAATCTCCGGCAGGTCTGTGGCTAGAATTCTCATCTGCCCCAATACTCCCTTTGGCTGATGGGGTCATAGAAGCTGGCCGTACTGCTGCTCCAGCCATTGGCGGTAGGCGCCGCTGGCTACTTTTTCCACCCAATCGGGGTGGTCCAGATACCAGCGAACTGTCTTAACAATTCCGTCATAAAACGATTCCTTCGGCTTCCACCCTAGCTCCCGCGTGATCTTGCCGATATTCATGGCGTAGCGGCGGTCATGGCCGGGGCGATCGGGGACAAACTTTATTAGAGAGTAGTGCGGCACCGACTGAGCATGAGGAACCAGTCTGTCCAAGATCTCACAGATCTGGGAGACTACCTGCAGATTGGTCTGCTCACTCAGGCCGCCGAGGTTATAAGACTCCCCGATGACGCCTCGTTCCAGCACCAGGTGCACTGCTTCACAATGATCGGCGACATATAACCAATCCCGAATATTTTGGCCATCTCCGTATAGGGGCAATGATTTTCCTCTCAGGGCATTGAGGATCATCAGGGGAATAAATTTTTCCGGAAATTGCAGGGGGCCGTAATTATTGGAACAATTAGTGATGAGGATCGGGACTCCATAGGTTTCGTGGTAGGCCCGCACCAGGTGGTCACTGGCGGCCTTGGAGGCCGCATAAGGGCTGTTCGGGGCGTAGGGGGTGGTTTCGGTAAAGGCGGGATCGTCAGGTCCTAGTGAGCCGTAAACTTCGTCTGTGGAGATCTGTAAAAACCTGAAATTTTCTCTCTCCGATGTGGTAAGATTCCCCCAGTACTGGCGAACCTCCTCTAAGAGGCGAAAGGTGCCGACCACATTGGTTTCGATAAAGGTCTCGGGATGCTGGATAGAACGGTCTACATGCGATTCCGCCGCAAAGTGGATTACTGCCTGCGGCCGGAATTGAGAGAGGAGACGGCTTACCAGTTCCCGATCACCGATAGACCCATGAACAAAAATATGATCCGGGTCATCCTTTAAGATAGCCAGGTTATAGATATTGCCCGCATAGGTTAATTTATCCAGATTGATAATGCGGGCGGCCTTGGCTCGGCGCTGTTGCAGAACAAAATTTGAGCCGATGAACCCGGCGCCGCCGGTTACAAGCCATGTTTGCATAGTTGACACACCTTTTTGGGACAGTGAGCGAAGTCCCTAACAATTCATAATATTTCACTGGTAGTGCCAGACCTCCAGGTCTGGCGGGAAAGATGTCGGTCAGACCTGGAGGTCTGATCTACCAGGTCATTTATTCTATCCTGATTCTCCCCTGGAGGGCGAAGATTAATATTTCAATGCTTTATGATATAAATTAATGGCAACGTGGGTCAATCAAGGAAATTTTGGATTTTGAACTTTTTTTTGTATATTAAAAATTATCCTCTGATTTGAGACTGTCGCAAAATGAATCAATATTGATATGTAATAATGACACAAAAAAACACGTAAAAATTTCCAATTTATGGTATTATCAATTAAATATTTCTTCGCACTTTTATCTTAGAAAAATGTTTGAATGGAACGAACTATTCTTTGAAAATCATAAAGGAGAAATCTAATGGAAAAAGAATCACGCCTTCTAGCAAACTTTTATGATAGCGTGCGGCAGCGCGTTCCTTCTACTGAACGTGATAAGGACCGCGAATTGTTCCGGGGTCGCCTGAGATTAGATACCCTTTTACACAAGAAGTTGGTTCTCACAGATGCAATGATTTTGGACGGGAGATATTTCCTTGATGAAACTCCAAACGAGTTGTTGGAATTTGTCAAGCGATCCGATGAAGACAATGACCCTCCCATTGAGATAAGGACGCGGTCTGAAGGATTAGAAGAGGCTCTTATAGGACTTGTAAAAAAAACCGGCGCTGACAAACTGAAATCTTTCCAATTTTCCGCTATTGAAGATGATGAACAAAGAGAACATGTAACTGAAGAATTGGAAAAGAGGTCGGAAAGCGAAGTAACAGATTGGACGGATATTCTAAAATTATTTCGTGAAATGGAGGTTGATAAGGAAAATGTAGAAAGATTAGAAAATAGCTGGGCGGTTTGGTTTGAGGCGCAAAAAAAAAGTTATTTATGCACAAGGCCTTGGAATTCAGAGTTTTCTTTTGACAACACAATCTCACAATTATTAACTGAAAGACAACAAGAGACCGGAATTTTAACACCGGGCCTTGCAACAGATTTTTCTAATTTTATTAAGTATAATTACAATAATAGAAGTTCAATCGAGTCAGAAGTTAAGAAGTCATATAGTGCAGAAAGAAGTGAAAGTGATAAAAATGAACTCATAAGAATTTGGAACTGGTATGATCGTTGTTATCTTGCCACAATTGCCACACAGCATAACTGTAGTACATTTGAATCAGTTGATTATACTTTAAGTCAAATTCGTATGCCTTCTACGACATTAGATCGGGAGGCTGATATATTTATTTATCAACCAGATATTATTAGCGAACTTGGTAAGTTAGATAACGGGAAATATAGAGATATATTTAAAGTTGCTAATTCAGCCTTGAATCACTGGTGGAAAGAGGGAGATAAGAATTGTTTAAGAAAAGGAATGGAACCTTTTGTAAATAATATAGCAATAAAATCATCAGATTGGGAAGGTGATCTACTTAGATTACTAATCGGGATGGCACCAGGAGTGGTTGCGCTTTGCATACAAGATATCAACCCTATTATATCAATATTAGGTTATCCACTAGAAATTATTTTCAAAAATTTTTTAAAATATAAAACGAATAAAGCGGAAAAATTACAGTCATCATACGTTACTGAAAGAATAATAAAAATCGCCAGGGGAAGAACCGATGTTTGAGAATGATATCAAGCGGGAAGAGGAAATATTGGTTTATTCCGATCCGAACAATCCTTGGGTAGAGCTCTACTTTGATCGGGTTAGATTTCCCAATGGACATATGGGGCGATACAATCGGATTATGGAGTGCAAAGGTAAACAGGGTGTTGCAGTTCTGCCAATCATGGATGGAAAAGTGGGATTAGTGCGCCAGTTCCGTTATCCGATTGGCGAAGAAGTATGGGAAATACCCAGAGGTTTTGCGGCGCCAGATACTGATTCCAGGCAGCAGGCGCTGAGAGAGTTGGAAGAAGAGACGGGAATTTCAGATAAATTTTGTAAGTTGGTAGAGTTAAGTAAAGTTCATCCAAACAGTGGGCTTTTATCTTCCGAAGTCCAGCTTTATGCGGCTTTGACTTTTACAGGACAGGAACATACGCTTCCAACAGATAACGAGACCTCGAGATTTCAATGGTTTCCAGTAAGTGAAGTTCTTGAATCCATAAAAAAGGGTGAGATAACGGATGTATTTACGTTGTCGGCTATTTTGATCGCTCGGGAGCTCAATATCCTTTGACCATTAAGGCTCTTACAAAACTGATTTCTCTCTTACTGGTCATTCGGAGTTTTAGCGAAGAATCTGCTCTTTTCAACGAGATATAGATCTTTTACTACGTTCAACATGACAAAAACCTCTATTTTGCAAGAATCTTACACTTTATACTGATATAAGGTTGCCGAAAGTAGGCGTGAGAATCTTGCCGAGGTTCTGGCTTTATTTCCAATAACTGACTTGGAGTGTTGATAATGGTCCGCAGACGTATATTGGTTACCGGGGGAGCGGGGTTCATCGGTTCCCATGTGGCTGAGTCTTTTCTGGCGGCAGGTCATGAGGTAGCGATTGTAGACAATCTGAGCACCGGGCGGCAGGACAACGTCCCGGTCGGGGCTCAATTTTATCCCTTTGACATCAAGTCTTGGGAAACGTTTGACTTCATCCGCCACTGGCAACCGCAGGTTTTGGTGCATCATGCCGCCCAGATGAGCGTCAGGATCTCCGTGGACGACCCGGTAAGGGACGCCCAGGAGAATATTCTCGGTTCTTTAAACCTCTTCGAGGCGGCAGTCCAGGGTAAGGTCGAGAAGATTATCTTTGCCTCCACCGGTGGAGCCATGTACGGTGACCAGGCGCCCGTCCCGGCTGGTGAAGAGGACCGGGCGACACCCGAGTGCCCGTATGGCATCGCCAAGCTGGCAGTGGAGCACTATATGCATTTTTATCACCGGGAACACGGTGTTATTCCCATCAGATTGCGGTATGCCAATGTTTACGGTCCCCGACAGAACGGGCTGGGGGAGGCAGGGGTGGTGGCCATCTTTATTGAGAAATTCCTGGCCCAGGAACAGCCCGTCATCAACGGCGATGGCCTTCAGACCCGAGACTTTGTTTACGTGGGGGATATTGTGGCAGCCAATCTCCTGGCGCTGGAATATTCTCAAGCCGGGACTTTTAATATCGGTACCGGGGGTGAGACTGATATTTTAACGATCTATTTAAAACTGCAGGAAATCCTCGGTTCCAAGAAGGGTCCGGTGCATGGACCGACCAAGCCGGGAGAGCAGCGCCGAAGTGCTCTGGACAGCACCCTGGCTCACAAAGAACTGGGTTGGCGGCCCCGGATAAACCTGGTGGAGGGATTGACCCGCACGGTCGAGGCCTTTCAGCAGCGCTATTTGCTGAAATAAACGAAGTTTTTCAGGTATAGGGAATTGGTCTGGTGGCCGTGATCATCCGGCTGTGAGCAAAGCTGAGATAATCATTGCGCTTGAACCGACGTGAGGCAGGAATGGTTGATAGATCTGATCTGGGCGGGAAAAGTCAGGCCAGCCTTGGTTGGAAAGGAATAATTCTCGCGGGCGGGGCGGGGACCCGACTCTATCCGATCACGAAAGTGGTCAGCAAGCAGCTTTTGCCGATTTATAACAAGCCGATGATCTATTACCCCTTATCCGTTCTCATGTTGGCGGGCATCCGAGATATTCTGATAATTTCAACTCCCGAAGATCTGCCTCGTTTCCAGGAACTTCTGGGTGATGGGTCCCACTTAGGGCTGAGATTTTCCTATGCTCTGCAGCCGCAACCGGAGGGATTGGCGCAGGCCTTTATCATCGGACGGGAGTTTATCGGGGGCGATCGGGTCTGTCTTATCCTGGGAGACAACTTGTTCTACGGGCATGGCTTTCAAGGAAGTTTAAAGCGCTCCCTGTCCCTTGAACGCGGCGGATTGATCTTCGGTTACTGGGTCAGTAATCCGGAGCGCTACGGGGTGGTAGAATTTGACGCCACCGGACAGGTGCTGGGGATTGAGGAAAAACCCTCCCGCCCCAAGTCCAATTATGCTGTGCCCGGCCTATACTTTTATGACAACCAGGTAGTGGATATTGCCGCCGGTCTAATACCCTCGGCTCGCGGTGAGTTGGAGATCACTGATATAAACTGCCACTATCTCCGGAGGCAGGAACTGCGCGTAGAGATTTTGGGAAGGGGTTTTGCCTGGCTCGACACCGGCACCCATGATTCTCTGCTTGAGGCCTCAACATTCATCGAAACCATAGAAAAGCGCCAGGGGCTGATGATTGCCTGCATCGAAGAAATTGCCTATCGCCAGGGATACATCGACCGGACTCAGATGGCCCGCTTGGCTCACGGCCTGGAAAAAAGCAGCTACGGGCAACACCTTTTGAAACTCGTTGCCGAGCTTACGTAACGGGCAGGCTTAGGGGCAGGCATTATTTCCCAGCAGAAAAAAAAAGTCTGCCCGCCTTATATAAAAACAGTGAGCAGTGAGCCGTGAGCCGTGAGCAGCAAAAACATTATTGTGAGCAGCCACCACGATTCTGTTTTTATGCTTCGTTGTGTTCGGCAGAACATGAGCACTTATATGCAAGAAGGTGGTGCCGGTTTTCCAGATGGCATGGTGATGCACAGGCCGCTGATGTACAGGCCAGGAGGCCTATGCCACCAATCATTCTTTCAAATTTCACTGTGTTCTTGAGAACATGAGGACTTGTATATTTTACTTATTTTCGAAAAGTTGCAGGTAAAAAAACTGGCCTACTTCCACCGTTTTTTTGGGGGATAGGGGGATTATCTCGTTCAGTTCTTGGGGGGAAAACCTGATTTCTAAAGGCGGCCCGAATGGGGTTGGTTCTTTTTTAATTTCGACGATGGCCAAAATCCCCTTTGGTTTTAATATGCGCTTGACTTCTTTGTTAAACCCGTCTATCTGGCTTCGGGAAAACCCGTGAAAAACAGTAGAGAGATAGATCAAGTCAATCGATGAGTCCTGCAGATCGGTGGTTTTCGTTACATCACCTAAAATCGGGGTAATATTCGTACCCGGTGTTTCTTGACGAAGGATTTCAATCGCATTTTTATCGGGATCAAGGGCAAATATTTTCCCAGAATTTTTCTGCATCCGGGAAAACTCCTTGGACATGTAACCATTGCCGCAGCCGGCGTCAAGAATGACTGCCCCTGGAAAGATATCCAGTTCTTTAAGGATAATCTCTTTGTTTAATAAACGTTCCGAAGATCTTCCGGCGTGCTGGTGGGGCTTATGGGTCTCTTTCTCTTGATTCATCTCTTACCCTCTCTCGATTCGTCTCTTACCCTTTGATCCCGCCTGTAGTATAAGACGTTCCGGTCACGGCAGAATTGCATTAATGGCGGAGACCGGCCAGTTCTTCGATGCCCGCCCAGGCCTGTTTGATTTTACGGCTGAAATCAGTATCCGGCAACTCGGTGACGACCAACCCCTGGATCATGGCTCTGGTGATCAGAGGATCATGGGGCAGCCGCGCCAACATCGGGTGACCCCGCTCCCGGCACAGGGCTTCAATGCGGGCGGTCTCCTCCGGGTTAAGGTCAAATTTATTAATGATAACGGCCAAGGAAATCTGAAAGTGGCGGCATAGGTCGGCGACCCGCTCCAGGTCGTGTCGTCCTGAAGGGGTCGGCTCGGTAACTGCAATGGCCAGGTCGGCTCCCGAAAAAGAGCTGATTACCGGACAACCGATGCCAGGGGCGCCGTCGCAGAGAATGAGGTCGGCGCCGGACGTCGCAGCCAGTTCTCGAGCCTGCTTTTTTAGCAGGATAACTAACTTGCCCGAATTCTCTTCTCCCGGAAAGAGTTGGGCATGTACTAAAGGTCCGAAACGAGTGGTTGACAGGAACCATTTACCGCAGTGTCTTTCCGGAAATTGAATGGCTTCCTCTGGGCAGAAGGTGACGCAGACCTTGCAACCCTCGCACCGCAGGGAGTCAACGGAAAACCCTTGGCTATGCTCCCGAATTGCCTCGTACTGGCACATAGAAGCGCACAGACCGCAGTTAGTGCATTTTTCAGGATCGATCACCGCCTCGTGGCCGGAGTAGAAATCCTCCTCCCGCTCCCGCTTCGGGTGCAGCAACAGGTGCAGATCGGGAGCATCCACATCGAGATCGCAGGTGATCTTGTTGTGGGCCAGATGGGCAAAGGCGCCGGTCAGCGAGGTCTTGCCGGTGCCGCCCTTGCCGCTGATGATTAGAATCTCACGCATGGGCGGCCTCCTGGGGACGGCTAAGTGCGGCCAGCTCGCGTATCTTGTCCTTCAGAGAGACAAAGGTCGCGGAGAGCTCTGGTGATATCCCGGCAATAATCCTGCCGCAGGAATAGGCCTCGGCAATAGCCCGGTCATAAGGAATCTCGGCTAGAATTGGCAACCCCCGTTCCTGGCAGAATCGATAGATGTCATCCTGGCCTAGTCCGGCCCGATTGATCACCGCGCCTATGGGTTTTCCAAAAGGCGAGAAGGCTTCGCAGGCCAACTGAAAGTCGTAAAAGCCAAACGGAGTGGGTTCGGTGACCAGGATGATAATATCGCTGTCAAGCACTGCATTAACGGCTGGACAACTTACTCCCGGTGGGGCGTCGATGATCGCATCTTTCCCGGTTTCCGCCAAAATCCTCTTTAATCTGGCCTTCACCAGGCGCATGAGGGGTGGACTCATGGCCTCGCCGATGCGAAGCCGACCCGCCAGATAATCGACCTGTCCGGCTTTTCCCCAGCTTATGTCGCCTAATTCCCGTTGCCCGGGAGAAATGGCCTTTTCCGGACAGACGGCAATACAACCGTTACAGCCGTGACACATTTCCGGAAAGGTTAGAATCAGACGGCCCATAACGGTAATAGCCGCAAACTGGCAGATATCGGCACAGGCCCCGCAATAGGTGCATTTCGCCTCATCCACCACCGGTGTCAGAATATAGCCCTTTTCGCATCCTTCGATAACCGGTTGGAGGAAGAGATGCAGGTTGGGCTCCTCCACGTCAAGATCAACGGCGATTAACGGACTATCCCAGATTGAGGCCAGGGAGGCGGTGACGGTGGTCTTGCCGGTTCCTCCCTTGCCGCTGGCGATGGCTGCAATCATCTTCCGGCCGCATTAGGAGATTGTGCCACTTCGACGCCGCCGCGCTGGTATCGCTCCACAGCTTCCCGTACGGTCACTCCCGCCAGTTTTTGCACCACCTTAATACCGGCGGCAGTCAAGGCCTGGAATGCCTTGGGACCGACGTTGCCGGTGAGCAGACACTTAACGCCGGCGCGGGCGACTAACTGTGCTGCCTGGATGCCGGCCCCATGACCCATCATCTGAGTCTGGCCATTATCAATATATTGAGTATGCATGGTATCCAAATCCACGACAACGAAACCGGCGGCCCTGCCAAAGCGGGGATCAACTTTATCATCCAGGGAAGGGCCTTCACTGGTAACAGCAATTTTGTTCATATGTTACACCTTTTCCATTCTGGTAGGTTCTACAACAGCCGGCCAATGTCCTTGAAGGCATCTGCCGATCGCTGGTGTGCTTCTGTCAACTGAAAATATATCTCGGAAGTCAAACCAACGGCACTCATTTTATGCACTAATGTTTATAATAAGCCACGTCTCAGCCGCCGTCAAGGGAAGAAATGAGAAACAGAGGCTTTTTGAAGGTAAAAAGTGTCTGACTTAGTTAATGCGATCGTTTAATTTAGCGAAGAAAATTATTGGACTCAGGGGAGGAGAGGAGTAATATAGCTACATAATAGACGTCTTGATTTCTTAACGGGAGGTTATGGCATGGAGGGGAGAAATGGCATCAGCGAGGACTGGCTATCCTTGTGGATGGGGCTGTTTATCTTCGTCCTCGGTCTGGGACTCTTTGTGGGAGTGGATATCCTGGGTTGGGGTATTAAGACCAATGTCTGGCTGGATATCACCAAGGCTTTAAACCCTATATCCGGCGACCTCAAAGCAATGCCGGGTATAACGTCACTCTTTTTGACCTACATCTTTCTGTTGGTCATAACGGAGATTGGCGCTATTGCCATGGGTGCTAACGTCGGCCGTTTTATGATCGGTTTTACTCTGGTCTTCTGGATCGGATATGCCTGCTGGCTGACCGGCCATTATGCCTACATCGCGGCCACGGATGCGGGTAAGATGGGAATCGGCTGGTCGTTGCGGCTGACCGGTGAGGCCGGGTTTATTGTGGCGCTGATGGTGGGTCTGATCGTGGGCAACTTCTTCCCGCGGTTTGCCGGAGTTTTGCAGGAGGCTACTCGGCCCGAGCTTTATATTAAAACCGCCATCGTCATCATGGGTGCCGGTCTGGGGGTCAAAGCGGCAGGGGCGGCTGGTTTGGCCTCGGCGGTCATGTTTCGCGGCCTGTGCGCTATTATTGAAGCCTACCTGATCTATTGGGCGGTGGTCTATTTCATTGCCCGGAAATACTTTAAGTTCAGTCGGGAGTGGGCTGCGCCGCTGGCTTCCGGCATCTCCATCTGCGGGGTCTCGGCGGCTATTGCCACCGGCGGTGCCATTCGGGCCCGGCCTGTGGTTCCGATCATGGTATCCTCGTTGGTGGTAATTTTTGCTGTAGTAGAATTGTTGATCCTGCCATTTTTAGCTCAGACCTTCCTGTGGACGGAGCCGATGGTGGCAGGCGCCTGGATGGGATTGGCGGTCAAGACCGACGGCGCCGCCGTGGCCAGCGGTGCCATCGTCGACTCCCTCATCCGGGCCAAGGCCCTGGTGGCCCAAGGAATCAGTTATAAAGAGGGCTGGATGCTCATGACGGCTACCACTGTGAAGATTTTTATCGATATCTTTATCGGTGTCTGGGCCTTCATTTTGGCGGTCATCTGGTGTGCCAAGATTGAATGTACCGGCGGCCGTGTCCGGGCCATGGAGATTTGGGAGCGGTTTCCGAAGTTCGTCCTGGGCTATGCCCTTACCTTTTTTTTCATGCTATTCATCTGCCTGGCGTTTCCGGGCGTGATGAAAACCGCCAAGGCGGCCACGGCGCAGATGGACGTCTTTCGGGTGCTATTCTTTGTCTTGACCTTCTTCACTATCGGGGTGGTCTCAAACTTTAAGAAGCTGTGGGAGGAAGGCATTGGCAAACTGGCTGCGGTGTATGTCCTCTGTCTCTTTGGATTTATTATCTGGATAGGTCTGTTGATCTCCTGGATCTTTTTCCACGGAGTCAAACCACCGCTGGCTGGCTAGGCCACCGAAGGAGGAAAACATGAAAGAGGAAATAAAATTGCCGCCAGAGGAAAAACCGGAAATGCCGCCGGAGGCAGAGGCCAGATTGATCGATGAGCTGCAGAAGATGAGTTATGAACCTCTTCTGCCGGTGGAGAAGAAACTTATCGGTTGGAGTATTGCCATCGGGGTTGTTGCCTTGGGCATCCTGGTATGGGTCAGTTATACCTTCTTTCCCGGTGGCCATTGAGTCAGGGATGGTAGTCCAGCCATTATCAATAATTTGAAGGTAGGGGCGGGTCTCAGATCCGCTCCTTAAGGTTTGAAGTGATGGCTGGCAAGAGATTCGGTGTTTCTTGTTCCCGTTGGGAAGAGTGGAGGGAAGGGTTGCCTATAGGGGATGGTTCATTTTTAGGCCATAAACTGTCGATTTGATAAAAATACTTGATTGCCAGATGATTTTATAATAACATTCCTTGATACAGTGAAGTAAAATGTCTGTGGGGGTGCTTGGGTATCATGGAAAAGGCTGATGAGGAGCTGGTGGCTCGCTGGATCGACCATGATCCGGAGTTGAGGCGCCACATTGAAGAGCATCAGGATTTTGAACGGCAATTAGAGGAGTACAATCGGCGGGCCTATCTGACCGCCGATGAGACTGTAGAGCGTCGCCGCATCCAGAAATTAAAATTGGCAGGTCGAGATAGAATAGAACAGATTTTGGCCCGATATCGGGCGAAGGAAAAATCAGTATGAAACTGACCGGCAGTCAGATTTTCCTCAAGTGTCTGGAACGCGAAGGCGTCAAACATGTTTTCGGTTTCCCCGGTGGTGTGGTCCTGGATATTTATGATGAATTGACCCGCGCCCCTAATATTAAACATTTTTTGGTACGGCATGAACAGGGTGCAGCCCATGCCGCCGATGGCTATGCCCGAGCGTCGGGTAAAGTGGGGGTTTGTTTGGTGACCTCGGGGCCGGGGGCGACCAACACCGTTTCGGGGATTGCTTCGGCTTACATGGATTCTATTCCGATTGTGGTTTTCACCGGGCAGGTGCCAACGCCATTGATCGGCAACGACGCCTTTCAGGAGGTTGATATCGTTGGCATTACTCGACCTTGCACCAAGCACAATTATTTAGTCAAGCATGTTGAAGACTTGGCGCGGGTTATCCATGAGGCCTTTCATATCGCTCGGACGGGGCGGCCAGGGCCGGTGCTGGTGGACCTGCCCAAGGATGTGGTTCAGGGCCGGACCGTTCCCAAATTCCCGGAGACCATCAAGATCAAGAGTTATAATCCAAACTATCACGCCAATCCCAAGCAGATCAAGAAGGCTTTGGATCTGATCCTCAAGGCGCAGCGGCCGGTGATCTACGCCGGGGGCGGGGTGATCCTGTCCGGGTCCGCCGGTGAGCTGACTAAGTTTGCCACCTTATTGCAGATTCCGGTGACTACTACCCTGATGGGTTTGGGTGGCTTTCCGGCGCCTCACGATCTCTGGTTAGGCATGTTGGGTATGCATGGGACCTATTTTGCCAATATGTCCGTGCACCATGCTGATGTGTTGATTGCCATCGGGTCCCGTTTCGACGACCGGGTCACCGGTAAAATCGAGGAATTTGCCCCGCATGCCAAGATTATACACATTGATATCGATCCCACCTCTATCAGCAAGAACGTGGTGGTGGACATTCCTATCGTGGGTGACTGCAAGGATGCTCTGAGCCAGCTCAACGAGTTGGTGGCGGCGCTGCCGCCCCGGGAGCTGGCGCCGGCGCATCAGGCCTGGCTGGATCAGATCGCCGAATGGAAACGGGACCATCCTTTGACCTATGAGCAGAACAGCGGCGAATTAAAGCCCCAGTTTGTGGTTGAGAAACTCTACGAGTTGACCAATGGCAATGCCATTATCAGCACTGAGGTGGGACAGAATCAGATGTGGGCGGCTCAATTTTATCACATCAAAAGCCCGAATCGGTGGTTGAGTTCCGGGGGATTGGGTTGTATGGGATATGGCTTTCCGGCCGCCATCGGGGCTCAGGTGGCCTGTCCGGATGATATTGTCATCGATATCGCCGGGGACGGCAGTATCCAGATGAATATCCAGGAACTGGCCACGGCAGTGGAATATGAGCTGCCCGTGAAGGTGGCGATTCTCAATAACCAGTTTTTGGGTATGGTGCGCCAATGGCAGCAGCTTTTCTACGGCCGTCGTTACAGCCAGACTCCCATGACCTCTCCTGATTTTGTTAAACTGGCGGAGGCCTATGGAGCCTTGGGTCTCAGGGCCACCAGACCGGAGGAAGTGGAGCCGGTGATCCGGGAAGCCATTAATACCCGGAAACCGGTATTGATGGATTTCCGGGTGGCACCGGAGGAATGTGTTATGCCCATGGTTCCGGCAGGGGCGCCGATGCACAAGATGCTGCTGACCTAAAGGAGGGAGCGCGATGCGACATACGATATCGGTGTTGGTTGATAATGAGCCCGGCGTCCTCTCCCGAGTCACCGGTCTGTTTAGTGGGCGCGGCTTCAATATTGAGAGTCTGTGTGTGGCCGCCACCATGGAAGCGGATGTTTCCCGTATAACCTTGGTATCTGTCGGCAGTGAGATGATTATCGAGCAGATCATCAAGCAATTGCGCAAGTTGATTAATGTTATCAAAGTCGTAGATCTAACCCAGACTGATCATGTGGAACGGGAGATGGCCCTTGTTAAGGTCAAGGCCGAGGATCGGCAACGGGCTGAAGTGTTGCGTATTGCCGATATCTTCCGCTGCCGGGTGGTAGATGTCAGTCCGAATACCTATACTTTGGAAGTCACTGGCAATTCCGAAAAATTAAATGCAGTTTTAGGGTTGTGCAAATCCATCGGCATTCAGGAGGTAGTGCGCACCGGGACGCTCGCCATTCAACGGTCAAAAAAGGATTAACAGCAATCAGTTTTTGGTAGGAAGCGGGAGCAGCGGATTATGACGGAAGCCAGTGGTAAGATCATTGAGAGTATCAAGGCGGTTATTTTTCCGGAACTGGCCGCTATCCGCGAAACGCAGAAGGTTATCCTGGTCCGCTTGGACGGCATCGAGAAGCGGCTTGACGCAATGGATAAGCGGTTCGATGACCTGCGGGCTGATATGAATGCCCGGGCCGATGACCTGCGGGCGGAAATGAAGGATCGAGCTGCTGACATGAATGCCCGATTTGATGACCTGCGGGCTGACATGAACGCCCGGGCTGCGGAAATGAAAGCCCGATTTGATGACTTACGGGTCGATATGAACTCCCGATTTGAGGAGCTACGGGTCGACATGAACGCCCGGGCCGATGATCTGCGGGCGGAAATGAATGTCCGGGCTGCGGAAATGAATGCCCGATTTGATGACTTACGGGTCGACATGAACGCCCGGGCTGCTGAAATGAAGGCCCGGGTTGAGGACCTGCGAGAAGATATGAATGCCCGGGCTATTGAAATGAATGCCCGATTTGATGACTTACGGGTCGACATGAACGCCCGGGCTGCTGAAATGAAAGCCCGGGTTGAGGACCTGCGAGAAGATATGAATGCCCGGGCTATTGAAATGAATGCCCGATTTGATGACTTACGGGTCGACATGAACGCCCGGGCTGCTGAAATGAAAGCCCGGGTTGAGGACCTGCGAGAAGATATGAATGCCCGGGCTATTGAAATGAATGCCCGATTTGAGGAGCTACGGGCCGACATGAACGCCCGGGCTGAAGAATTGCGGGCCGACATGAATGCCCGGTTTAGCGATTATCGGGTAGAATTGAAAGACCGTTTCGATGACTTCCGCGGGGAGATGAATCGGCGGTTCGATGATTTTTCCAAGACTATGGACAAACGACTGGATGAAAACCTGAGAAATATTGACGTCCAGTTAAATCTCGTCCGGGAGCGTCTGAACGATCAAGTCCATCGGTTCAACCGCATTGATGAGGATTTAAAGTTCCTGAGAGATAAAAAGGTTGATGAAGAGCGGGTATTCCGCCTGGACGACGATGTCAGTGATCTCCGTCTCAAGGTAGGGGCGATGCAAGAGAAGATGTCGAATCTGGAGCAGCAGGTGCAGACCAAACTGTTGAAGATGCGACCCCGCAAGGAGCCGTCAGCCAAGCAGACGGCAGGTTAGGGCAGGTCGTTTGTCCCTTTCATTGTGAGACTAATCTCGGGTTACACTTGGAGCTGGATAATTCTGAAAGGATGAAGCATGCAGATTTACTATGATGCGGATGCGGATTTAAAGGTTTTACAAGGGAAAAAAGTGGCGATTATCGGGTTCGGTTCGCAGGGGCATGCCCAGGCGCTCAACCTGCGGGACAGCGGCGTTGACGTGCTGGTCTCGGAAATTCCCAATACGCCCAACTACGAATTGGCTGTCAAATACGGCTTCGCGCCCATTGGTGCCGCAGAGGCGGCCCAGCAGGCCCAGGTTATTCAGATTTTAACCCAGGACCACGTGCAGTCGATGTTATATGAGAATGAGTTGCGGCCGCAAATGGGCCCCGGCAAGACCCTGGTTTTTTCACACGGTTTCAATATTCACTTCGGCCAGATCACTCCGGATTCCAGGGTGGATGTGGTCATGGTGGCCCCCAAAGGACCGGGGCATCTGGTGCGCAGCGAATATGAGAAAGGCGCCGGGGTGCCATCCCTCGTGGCTATCCATCAGGATGCCTCGGGCAACGCCCTGGCCACTGCTCTGGCCTACGCCAAGGGCATCGGCGCCACTCGGGCGGGAGTTATCGCCACTACTTTTGAGGAAGAGACCGAAACCGATCTCTTCGGCGAACAGTGCGTCTTATGCGGCGGTGTTTCGGAGTTGGTGAAAGCAGGCTTCGAAACCCTGGTGGAGGCAGGCTACCAGCCGGAGATTGCCTATTTTGAGTGTCTGCACGAATTGAAGCTCATCGTTGATCTCTTCTATCAGGGCGGCATTAGCTACATGCGCTATTCCGTGTCTGATACCGCTGAGTATGGCGACTATACGCGGGGCCGCCGCATTGTTACGGAAGAGAGTCGGGAGGAGATGGCCCAGATTCTCTATGAGATCCAGAGCGGTGAATTTGCCCGGGAATGGATTTTGGAAAACCAGGCGAAACGGCCGATGTTTAATGCCCTGCGTAAACAAGAGGCCGAGCATCCCATTGAGGAAGTGGGCAAAAAATTGCGGAGCATGATGGGCTGGCTGCAACGTAAGTAACCGGGATAATGGAGCATCCAATAATACCTGGTTAAAAATTACCGCAGTTCGGGTCAATTTGCCCGATAGTAACGGTATTATATGAAAACAGTGCTCTTAAAGACGGCGGGCGCGGCCCGCCCTCTGAATAAATTGCCGATAAATTGCCGATCATGGGATAGGGCGGCCCATGGCCGCCGCTGATGCACAGGCCAGGAGGCCTAGGCCACCAATTATTCTTTCATGCTTCGTTGTGATCACCAGAACATGACAATTATATGAAAAAACGCAACGGCTTGATCGCCCGTCCCGGATATCGTTTTCTAGCGGCAGGTTTAAGTATCCTGGTGCTGGGATTCTGGGTGGGGCAATATATCGTATGGCTGGGGTTGGTGTGTACCGCGTTTTTTGCATACTTTTTTCGTGATCCAGAGCGTGCGATTCCGTCGGCCCCAGGATTACTGATTTCTCCGGCGGACGGGCGCATCATCGCCTGGGAGCGGATGCGGGAAGATCAATTTCTCAGGCAACCGGTGCACAAACTGAGCATATTCATGAACGTCTTCGATGTTCATGTCAACCGCGCCCCATTGGCAGGGCGGATTAAGGCTGCGGTCTATCAACCCGGGAGATATCTGCCGGCCAACAATCCCCAGGCCCCTGATCAGAATGAGCAATTGGCACTACACCTGGAGTCGGCCGAGGGCATCGGCCTGGTCATGGTTCAAATCGCCGGGGTACTGGCCCGGCGCATTATTTCCTATGTCCAGGCGGGCGATCAGGTAGATCGGGGAGAGCGGGTCGGCCTCATCTGCTTCGGCTCCAGGGTTGATTTATATATACCCGAACAGTGTCAGCTACAGGTGCAGCTAGGACAAAAAGTTAAGGCCGGCACCACCATTATAGGGAGATGGCCATGAGCAGGCGTAGAAAGAAACCAAAGGATCGTAAGAGGTTTCGGGGAATTTATATCCTACCTAATCTCATCACTACCGCTAGTCTGTTTGCGGGATTCTATGCCATTATCGAATCCATCAATGGTGGGTTCGAGATTGCCGCCATGGCCATCTTAGTCTCACTGGTGTTGGATGGTTTGGACGGCCGGATTGCCCGGATTACCAACAGCGCCTCTAGTTTTGGGGTACAGTATGATTCACTGGCTGATTTAGTAGCTTTTGGCGTGGCGCCGGGGTTGTTAGTCTATTTGTGGGCCTTGAAACCCTACGGCCGATACGGCTGGGTGGCGGCTTTCCTCTTCATGGTCTGCGGGGCGCTGCGGTTGGCCCGGTTCAACGTGCAGATCGGTGAGATCGATCCCCGTTATTTTAACGGCCTTCCCATTCCTGCCGCGGCCACGATGGTAGCGACCTCGATATTGATGTATCATGATTTGGGGGAATGGGCTTTTAGCCGTCATGTCTTTATCCTCATCATGATCTATATTTTGTCTTTTTTGATGGTGAGCAATATCAAGTTTTACAGCTTCAAGAAATTTGAACTATTCAAACGCAAGCCGTTTCCCGTGCTGGTGGGTGCCGTTTTGCTCTTCCTGGTTATTGCCATTGAACCTAAGCTTATGGGCTGTTTACTCATGGCTGCTTACGTCATTTCAGGACCGTTGTTATCCCTGCTCCTCCTCTGGAAGAGGAGGAACTTAGAAAACAGCCATGATGAAGAGAGTCTGGAAAGTAAGACCTCGGAAGCCTCATAAGTCCTCGCCTTTCTGTGATTTCTTTATTTTTGTGATTCCGAGGTGCAGCAGTTCAATCTGCCCCCGGCTTGCTGGCCGGTTTATATAATTTGGCTGGGTGAGTCGGTTTCAGGGAGAGTTTTGTATGCCGAAAAAAGTCATCATTTTTGATACCACGCTGCGTGATGGCGAGCAATCGCCTGGTGCCAGCTTGAATACCAAAGAGAAGATTCAGATCGCCAAACACCTGGAGATGTTGCGGGTGGATGTCATAGAGGCGGGCTTTCCTTTCGCCTCACGGGGCGATTTGGGGGCGGTACGCAGCATCGCACAGGAAATCCGCTCGGTACAGATCGCCGGTCTGGCCCGTGCCAGGAAAGACGATCTCGATGCGGCCTGGCTGGCCATTAAGGAAGCGGAAAATCCGCGCATTCACACCTTTATTTCCACCTCCGATATTCATCTGAAATATCAGATGCAAAAAACCCGGGAGCAGGTGTTGGAAGAAGCCGCGGCGGCGGTAAAATATGCCGCTCGTCTGACCTCCAACGTTGAGTTTTCGGCCATGGACGCCTCACGCAGCGATCTGGATTACGTTGCCCAGGTTTTTACTGCGGCCATCGCTGCCGGGGCAACGACGGTAAATTTTCCCGATACGGTGGGCTATGCCATTCCGGAGGAATTCGGTGCCAAGATAAAATACCTGGTGGAACATATCCCCAACATCCATCAGGCGGTGATCAGCGTTCACTGTCATAATGACCTGGGTCTGGCGGTAGCCAATTCCCTGGCGGCCATCATGAATGGTGCCCTGCAGGTGGAGTGCACCATCAATGGCATCGGAGAGCGGGCCGGCAATACCTCAATGGAGGAAGTGGTCATGGCCCTGGCGACTCGCAAGGACTTTTTTGATTATTATACAGATGTTGTTACGCAGCATATCTATCCCACCAGTCGGCTGGTAAGTAAACTGACCGGCATGCTGGTGCAGCCCAACAAGGCCATTGTCGGGGCCAACGCCTTTGCTCACGAGTCTGGTATCCATCAAGATGCGGTGCTCAAAGAAGCCAGCACCTTTGAAATCATGACGCCCCAGTCCATCGGTATTAAAGAGAGCACTTTGCCGTTGGGAAAACTTTCAGGTCGGCACGCCCTGAGAGAGAAGCTGAAGGTTATGGGATACGGCTTGGCTGAGGATGATTTGAACCGTGTTTTTGTCCGTTTCAAGGATCTGGCCGACCGCAAGAAGCACATTTTTGACGAGGACCTGGAAAGTCTGGTGGAAATGGAGGTCCTGCGGCGGTCGGCACCGGAGCACTATAAACTGGCGGAGCTGGTGGTTTTGACCGGCACGATGGCCAAACCGACAGCGACCGTAAAACTGGAGATCGACGGCGAGGTGCATCGCTATTCCACCTTCGGCGATGGCCCTATCGACGCCACGTTCAACGCCATTAAACACCTGACAAAATCCCATTGCAATCTGCTGAAGTTTTCTGTCAGTTCCATTACCGGGGGGACCGACGCCTTGGGAGAGATCAGCGTACGGCTGGAAGAGGAAGGCAACACCGTGACCGGCCGGGGTGTTGATCCGGATATCGTCACCGCCAGCGCCCGGGCCTTTTTGAACGGACTGAACCGGCTTTATTATCTGAAACAGGCTGCCGACGCCGGCGAGAAGCAGGTCTAAAATAATCGCCATTTGGTCGAAGCATCATCAGGTATGATAATATGGACTTGTAGTAGAGGCTTCCCAGCCGGTGCAGAAGTTATTTTTAGGTATATAGAGACGCAAGGCGGGATGCGCTTCGCTTTCCCGCCCTGCGGACTTAAAGGATAAGATACATTTATCGGTGGCAGAGGCTATCTGGCCTGTGCGGCTGTCATATTAATGAAGCTAGCCTATACATATTCGGGAATTGTTACATGAATAAACCGATGACCATCACTGAAAAAATTCTGGCGGCGCACGCCGGATTGGATTACGTTGAACCCGGTCAATTGATCAATGCCCGGGTTGACATTGCCTTGGGCAATGATATTACGGCGCCCATTGCCATCAAAGAGTTTCGCCAAGCCGGAGCGCTTAAGGTCTATGACCCGGAGAGGGTGGTGTTGGTGGCGGATCACTTTGCCCCCAATAAGGACATTCCTTCTGCCATCCAATGTCAGACGCTGCGGCGCTTCGCCCAGGAACAGAAACTGCGCCATTATTATGACGGCGGTGAAATGGGTGTGGAGCACGCCTTGCTGCCGGAGAAAGGGATTGTCGGACCCGGGGATTTAGTGATCGGGGCCGACAGTCACACCTGTACCTATGGCGGTTTAGGTGCCTTTGCCACCGGTGTGGGTTCTACCGACTTAGCGGCGACTATGATTACCGGCGAAAGTTGGTTTAAAGTGCCGGAAACCATGTTGTTTATTTTCACCGGGCAATTACCCCAATGGGTGGGCGGGAAGGATCTGATCCTCTTTCTTATCGGCCAGATTGGAGTTGATGGCGCCCTGTATAACGCCATGGAGTTTACCGGTGAGGTAGTCGCCCGACTGCCGATGAGCGATCGGCTGACCATGTGTAACATGGCGATTGAAGCCGGGGCCAAGAACGGCATCATTGCACCTGACGACATTACTCGGGAATATGTCGCCAACCGGGCGTTGCGGGCTGTTACTTTCTTTGCCAGCGATCCAGGGGCGAACTACCACTCAGTGCGTGAATATGACGTTAGCGGGATGGAGCCCCAGATTGCTTTTCCCCATCTGCCAGAGAATACCCATCCTCTTTCCCAAGTGGGCGCAGTGCCGATCGATCAGGCGGTTATCGGCTCCTGTACCAATGGACGCCTGGAGGACATGCGGCTGGCGGCTCAGGTTTTGAAAGGACGGAAGGTTGCCCGGGGCGTGCGTCTGATCATTATTCCAGCCACACCCTGGATCTATCGGCAATGTTTGAAGGAGGGGCTATTCGAGATCTTTTTGGATGCCGGGGCAGTCATCAGTCCACCGACGTGTGGACCCTGTTTAGGTGGGCATATGGGCGTCTTGGGACCCGGAGAAACAGCCATCGCTACCACGAACAGGAATTTTGTCGGCAGAATGGGACATCCCGAGTCCAAGTTATATCTGGCCAATCCCGCGGTGACGGCGGCCTCGGCAGTAGCCGGGCGCATTGTTGGGCCCCAAGCTCTGTAACTACACGGGAATGGTAGTGATCGAATTATAATAAATGCTTATTTCTGCGGTCTGAGACGGATGAAATAAATTGTGCCAAATGAGGCTGGATCGCCGACACGGTGGGTTAGGGCGCTGTATTTGATAATGCGCCCCTCGTAGTAGTCTACATCCGGCCGCAGAGAAAGAGCTCGGTCCCAATCGCCCTGACACGCCAGCACCAGGGCCTGTAGCATTACCGCCCCCCCATTACGTGTGGTGGGGTCGAAGCAGTAAGACGCACCGCAGGCGCATTGCCCGCCATCGAATTCATACATTAGAACGTCATCAAATTCTTGAGGTGGATCAATCTCTTGGTTGCAGAAAGGGCAACGGGGGGGGAAAGTTTTATATTTCAACGATCTCATGAAGTTCTCCTCTATTGAATATATTATACCAGGTTCGGTTTAGGCTGCAACCGACGAGACTTATGGTCTAGTAATATTAGACAGAAAATACCAACTGAACAGGCAAGAAAATCATATCGTTTTGCTATGAAGCGTCCATTCTGCCAGAAAATCGGTGGCGCAGATCTCCAGGTCTGCGTCATGCGGAGCCCCGGATGGTGACAGACTTGGAGTTTCTGTCTTTGTGCAGGGAAAGGTCTTAGCGAGCTGGTATTGACAGTCGCCTAGGGGGCTGATTAACTTGTTAAGCAACACAGTTTAATTCAAAGGCAGGAAAGGAGAAAAATATGGCCGAAAGGACGCTAAAATTTACGGATGCGGAACAGCAGCAGATTGAGGCAATCGTCATCGATAAAGATAAAGATGAAGCCTTGAGATACCTGGTCAGCCTGCTTGATCGACTGAAAGTGTCTGAGGGACATGCCTGTGGTCCCAAGGTGGTTTGAGTATTGTCTTGACGGCAGGGGCAAGAATGGGATCAATTAATCGCTAGGAGTGGAAATGATTCTGAGGGGAGTTCTGGCCCTGATAGCGGATACGCACCTTTATCAGGCGGGACTTCCCTTCTTTTTTGATTTTTTGCAGCGGCAGCAGATACATCAGCTTGCCTGCCTGGGAGATTGCCAGCCGGAGCCCTTTCGACATTGGCTGGCATTGCACCCACATTGTAAACTCTACTGGGTCTATGACGTCTTCTGGCCGGAATTACCCGAAGCTACGGGGAATGGAATGGCCCTGGACTTAGCCGGCCGGATTTTCCTGGCCCACACCAGGGCTACCGCCTTCATCCGATTCAAAGACAGCGTGTCTACCTATAAGAAAGAACCTCCTTCCGGGCGGGCGCCGCTGATTATCTGCCATGGCCACACCCATACTCCCTCTGTTACGCGCTTTGGCCGCAGTTTGAATCAGATTCTCTATATCAATTCGCCGCACCATTTTCTTATTCAACCCCGCCATGAGTTGATGCACCTGGAAAACGATGCTGTTTATCTGATCGTACCGGGTGCCTTTACCATGGAGGAAGGTCGTTTCCCGACCTTTAATTTTGCGTTATTGGATACGGATAATCATGCGGTGGAAATGTTTTCCTTTACGGAGCTGACACCGTTGCGGTCTTTAAGGAGCAGTTTGCCGGCACTCCAAAAACTGACATAACAGATGGGGATATAGCGTGAGGAAGGGAAATTAAGCCTTAAACTGAAATTCTCCACGCCCTAACAGATCATGCAGGTGTACAATTCCTAACACAACCCGCTTGGCATCTACCACTGGCAAGACTGTAATAGCTTTGTGTTCCATATGTTCCAGGGCCTGGGAGGCCAGGGACTCGGGTCCGATAGCGTGAGGTGAGGGGGTCATTACCTGGGCCACGGTTTTGTCTTGTAGGTGCTGGAATTTTCTCAGACAACGGCGGAGGTCGCCGTCAGTAAAGATGCCCAGCAGCACTCCGGCACCGTCAACTACCAGGGTGGCTCCAAAACCTTTCTCATCCATTTCTCGGAGAGCCGAGATCAGGGGATCTTCCGGGTGTACCCGAGGAACTCGGTTACCGGTAAGCATTACTTCCCCAATAGCCAGGGAAAGTCTGGCTCCCAGACTGCCTCCCGGGTGGAACCGGCGGAAATCGCTGGCCTTAAAACCTCGCTGGGTCAGGAGTGCTACCGCCAGGGCATCTCCCATGGCCAGGGCGGCGGTAGTGCTGGCAGTGGGGGCTAACCCTAAAGGGCAGGCCTCTCGCGGCACACCTACATCAATGACTACATCACTGTGAGAGGCCAGAGTGGATTCCACCCGGCCGGTCAGGGCAATGAGGGGAACTCCTAGGCGCTTGATGCTGGGCAGCAGGATAGTCAATTCACTTGTCTCGCCACTATTGGACAGCGCCAGGACCACGTCTTGAGGCGAGATCATTCCCAGATCGCCGTGCATGGCTTCCACCGGGTGGAGAAAGAGCGACGGGGCGCCGGTGGAGTTCAGGGTGGCCACGATCTTGCGGGCGACAATGCCTGATTTGCCTACGCCGGTGACAATCAATCGGCCCTTGGCCTGAAAGATCATCTGTACTGCCCGCACAAAATTGTGGTCCAGTTTGGGGATGAGGTTGGCGATTCCCTCCGACTCAATGGCCAGCACTTCGCGGGCTAGTTGTAGTATTTTGGGGTGGGACAGAGGTCTTTTTTGGGCAGTCATGATGGAAATGCTGTAAGCAGGAACGGTTAATCCTTTTTTAAGGCCACACCTAACATGATCATATCTTTGCCCCGGTCTTTGGAGGAATATAGGGCGGCGTCGGCCAGTTCCAGGAGGTCGGCCTTGTCTCGGGCGTCGTCGGGCAGGGTGGCAATGCCGTAGCTGGCGGTGAGATTCAGATTAAATCCCTCTTCCCATAGGAAACAGCTCTGGTTGACGGCGCGACGCAGTTGGCAGACGAATTCGAAAGCCGCCTCTTTATCTCGATACGGCATCAGAATAATGAATTCATCCCCGCCATAGCGGATAAGGCTGTCCAGGGGAGAAAGCATGTGCCCGATCACCTGGGCCACTTCCTTTAATACCTTGCTGCCCAATAGATGACCGTAGGAGTCTACCACACGTTTAAAATTATCCAGGTCCAGGAAGACCACAGAGAGCTGAGCCCGTTCATGTAAAATCTGCGTGGTCAGATTTTCCAGGGTCCAGGCCAGGTACCTGGTATTGTAAAAACCGGTGAGGTCGTCGATAAAGGATTTGGCCTGTAATTTTTGGAAGTTTCGAACATTGTCGACCGCTATAGCAATATAATCGGCCAGGATGTTCAGAAGCGGCAGATAGGTCTTGAGAAAGAAGTTTTCATTTTCGATATTAACAACTTCTAAGACGCCGATGATTTCCCGACGCACCAGTAGAGGCAAACAGATGATGGAACGGGTCTTGAACCCGGTCATCTCATCCACCTTGCAACAGAATCGGGGGTCCTGACTTACGTCCTGAATAAATATCGGCTGGGCGGTCTGGGCCACCACTCCGGCGATGCCTTCACCAATCTGGAGGCGCACACTCCGCAATTTTTCGTTGTCTATTCCCACTGCTACAAAAAATTCCAGTTCCTTGGTCTTTGGCTCGAGAAGCAGAATAGACCAGTTACTAGCTGGAATGAGTTCGTTAAACCTCGATATCACCAATCGCACCAAGGCCTGCATATCAAAAGTGGTGACCAAAACCTTGGATAATTCAAAACAGGTGAGCAAACGCTCCAACTGGCTCTGAGAGGTCAATCCCTCAACTAAGGCTTCTTTATCTTGCATAATGACCCCTTTATGCAAGTTTACGTTCATTTAAAACCGATTGCAAGTGAATTTGATCCCCATATCAAGAGAGAGATACACGGGTAGGTGCTGTCCGGCGCCACAACCCAGGTCCAGGATGCGCTGGCCGACCTCTATCCCGGCGCGCTGCAAAGGTTCTCGCGGCTGCACGGCCTGATGCCTTCGTCCGCTGATCAGAGAACCCATCCGGTTCGGACTAAAGACATGTCCCATGATGTCGTTCCTCTTTTTTTAGTCGGCTCTCGCCCGACGGTAGATCAGACTGTTAAACCGTCGAGTTAATCCTTCTACTTCTGTCCGCAGCCGTTCGGCCTGGCTCCTGAGGGTCTGGGCTTCGGCCGAATCCGCCATCATGTTCAGGTTGGAGAAGACATTGATCAGGCCGCCATGCACCACTGCTACGGCCAAAAAACCCATCACGCCGACGTCGGCCAGAATGACCGGACTCCCCTTCTCGGCCAGGGTGATGGCCCAACCTGCTACCTGCAACCCGAGGTTGGCCATTTGCAGGGGAGGGAGACAGGCATGCGCAAAGGCACCCGCAATGGCCGCCTGACGTCTTATCTTTTCTACCTCGGTTGACTGAGGGCGGCGTCTGGCCAGTACTACTTCATGATAAGCCAGGGCGTCAGCGTCAACGAGGTCTAAAAAACCCTGACGGGCCTGATCTAACTGATGTTCCAGTTTTACTAATGCCTCCTGTCCTGTTGGGTCAACCTCTTTCTTCAGGCTGATCCGGCCGGCTAGAGAACCCAAGGCCGCTGCTAAGGCCCCGGCTACCGACGCCGCACAGCCGCCACCAGGCATCGGCGCCCCTTCAGCTAACTGTTCCACAAAGGCCAGGATTGTCCACCCGGAAAATCCAGGTCTGTCCATCTCTCGCCTCCCCTTCGAAACTCTGCTCTCGATGTTCAATTGGTGTTAAAGGATAACCGGCAGTCCGCGCTTCTTAAGATATTCCTTCACCTGTCTGATACTGAAAGTGCGGAAATGAAAGACTGAGGCGGCCAATAAAATCCGGGCTCCGCCTCTGGTCGCTCCTTCATAAAAATGTTCCAAGGTTCCTGCTCCTCCCGAGGCAATGACCGGTACTGTGACTGCATCTGCAATCGCTCGGGTAAATTCCAGATCATACCCCTTTTGGGTGCCGTCACCGTCCATACTGGTAGGCAGGATAGAACCGGCTCCTCGCTGCTGGCACTCCGTAGCCCACGCGATGGCGTCGCGTCCTACGGGTTTGGTTCCGCCAGCGATGACCAGTTCAAAACCTGAGGGCATGGCCGGGTTTCTCTTGCCGTCAATGGCGATAGTCACCCTGCCGGGGCCATAGGTTTTAGCAGCCAGATCAATCAGATCGGGATTTTTCACGGCGGCGCTGTTCATGGAGATCTTATCGGCCCCGGCTGTGAGGACCAGCTCGATGTCCTCTAACGTAGCAATGCCACCGCCCATGGTTAACGGGATATTGATGACTGCGGCCACCTTCTCAACCCATTCCAGCCTGGTTTTGCGGTTTTCGACCGTAGCGGCGATATCCAGCATGGCCAGTTCGTCTGCGCCTTCCCGTTCGTAAAAACGGGCGTTTTCGACCGGATCTCCGGCATCGCGTAAGTTTATAAAATTAACGCCTTTGACTACCCGCCCGTCTTTCATATCCAGGCAGGGCATGATCTTAATCGGTTCCATGGGGTTCCTCCCGAATGATTCTGCGGCCGCTGACCTTATCACGAGTCGGAAGCGGCAGCTATCTGGCAATTATTTCCTAACACCCAGCTCGAGGCAAGCAAAATGTTGTCGTGGGACTCTACCCGCATCCGGGTTGCCCGGGCCGTTTTCCCGTGTAGTGGCGCATCGTCAGGGTCTATGATACAATATGATTAAGAAAAATAAGTTTTTGAGTTCCGAGTTGAACATATCGGAATCAGGGCATCGCTCCCGGCTTATTTTCATGTCCGGCGGGTTACCGCCAGGTCATAATAAACATAAAGATTTAGTCGAGGCCCGGTGGCAAAAGGGTCGCATCCGACTGGCTGTCAAGATTATCTTATAATCAGCTTATCCATGGAATTACTGGCTCCTGCAGGGACTGTCGAGACCTTCTTTGCGGCGTTGGAAAACGGCGCCGATGCGGTGTATCTCGGGCTAAAGGCCTTCAGTGCCCGGGCTTATGCAGCTAATTTCACTCTGGCCCAGGTATCGTCCCTGGCCCAGGTCAGCCGACAGCGGGGGTGCAAACTTTACGTAGCACTCAATGCCCTGGTAAAGGAGGAGGAGCGTCCGGAGCTCATGGAAACCCTGGGCGCATTGCAGGAAATCGGTCCGGATGCGCTAATCATCCAGGATTTGGGCGTCTATTATCTGGTTCGACAGCATTATCCGGCGCTCCCGGTGCATGCCAGTACACTGCTGACGATCCACAACTCCCTGGGGGTGGCCCAGGCTGCGGCCATGGGTTTTAAACGAGTGGTGTTGGCTCGGGAGCTGACCTTATCAGAGCTGGCCGCTATCCGTCGACAGACCAGACTGGAATTGGAGGTTTTTATCCATGGGGCGCTCTGCTATAGTTTTTCCGGGCTCTGTCTGTTCAGCAGTTATTTGGGTGGACGGGCTGCCACCCGGGGCCGCTGCACCCAACCCTGCCGTAGACTCTACCACTACCGGCAGGAATCGGGTTATATATTGTCGCTCAGCGACCTTTCGGGTTTGGAATTGGTGCCGCAGTTGCAGACCTTGGGGATTGAGGCAATCAAGATTGAGGGTCGGATGAAGAGCGGCGAATATGTCAGCCGAGTGGTCCGGGCATATCGATTGGTCATGGACGCCTCGCTGGGCGACCAAAAGCAAGCCATCGCCGGCGCTCAGGAACTGCTGGCACGAACCTATAGCCGCCGCACTACCAGCGGTTTTTTTAAGAGCCCTCATCCCCAGGGGCTGCTTGCTCCCGAGGATACCGGGAACATTGGCCTCTTGTTAGGAAAAATCGATCGGTCTGAGGAGTCTTGGGCGACCCTGCGATTACTTGAGTCCTTGAGCGTGGGGGATCGCCTGCGGCTGCAGGCTGAGGCTACCGGCGAGCGCCGGGCTTTCACTCTGAAAGAACTACAATTTCAGGGTCAGATGGTGGACATGGCAAGGGCGGGAGATGAAGTGAGGATCAGTCTGCCGGACCCGGCCCAAACCGGAGACCTGCTCTACAAAGTGGGCGAAACCACCCCAGGCGGCAGTCGCTCCGAGAAGAAGTGGCTGGAGTACCTTTATTCGCTGGCCCAACCGGCGAAGCTCACAGCCAAGCTGGACAAAAAACTGCGGCTGCCGGAGAACCTGGGCCATCCTAAAAAGACTAAAGATCATCGATCCCACCGCCCTTTCGTTTACATAAGAACCCGTTCCTGCCTGGAAGCCTTGGAACTGCATCGCCAAAAGCAGGGGCCGCTGCTGGTGGATCTGACAGAGGCTAATTTCAATGAATATCTGGGCCAACCGAGGCAGGCGCGGGTGTTGTCCGGTTTTATCTGGTCTCTGCCGCCTATCATGTTCGAAGGCCGGTTGGTCTTTTTCCGTCAAGCCGTTCAAACCCTCATCCAGGGCGGGGCGAGGCAATTCATGGTGAGCAATCTGGGACATTTTCAATTGCTCCGGGAAGTCTCGGCTCATCTGCCTAGACTTGGCCGCAGTGCCGCTCCCAAGGCCAAGGCCGCCGGGAGATTGCTGACGGAAGAAGCTAGGGACCGGGAACCCGGCTCCGCGGCCGAGCCGGAGTTTGAACTCACATTATACAGCGATTATCCGCTCCATTGCCTGAACCTCTCGGCTTTTCAAGCCTTAAAGCAATTGGCCGTGTCCTATATGACGCTGTCCATGGAGGCGGATCGCCGAACACTGCAGTTATTGCTGCGCCAGGCGCCAAGCCAACGGTTGATGACGTACCTTTACAGTTACCCGAATTTGATGATCTCTCGCGCCCCCCTCCCGGAGGGGAAAAAGGCACTCCGTTTGATAAGTCCTCTGGGGGAGAGATTTCGGTTGACTGCGACCGACGGATTGACCTGTCTGGCTCCCACAGTCCCCCTGCTCTGGCAGAAGCCTCTTCCCGAATTACAGTCGTTAGGTCTGCATCGTTTTATCATTGACCTGAATCGGAGCGGGTTGCCAGTCAGCCAGGTGGGAGATCTGAAGCGCCGCCTTCTGCTGGGACCTGTTATCAGCGGCGGCATGTCCATGAATTATTACCGGGGGTTGGAGTAATGCCTGGGGAGAAGCTTGGGAGGGATTATGATGGCTAAAAAAGGTTTGCATTATCAGATAAAATTTAACTATGAACCGGCCTTGGGGGTATTCAGCGCCACCATCCCGGCGCTCCAGGGTTTGACTATCACCGGTGAAACCTTTGCCGAGGTGGAGGCTAACATCAAAGCAGCCGCTTTGCAATACCTGGAGAAACTGCATCTGGAGAATGAACCGCTCCCATTGGATGAAAGGGATTTAATAGAAGGAATCTACATCCGCATTCCGCGCGAATAAGAAAGGAGAATCTTTTGCCTCGAATTGACGATTATATTGCCTCCCGGGCCCTGGCCGCGCAGCATTTAAGAGAACAGGACCCGCAGGTGGTTGCCGCCCGAGGGCGGGCGGAGTATCAGATATGCCAGGATCAGGAAGGATTGATTTTATCATATTTCGGCCGCCAGCATTGGATCAATTGGCCTGAGGTGGCAGTGACCTATTTGGAGGGCGAAGGCGAGGTTCCCATTCAGGAGCAGATTCTCATGCTCCACTATTTAGAAAATACCAAGGGTGATCCCCTTACGGGTGAGACCATTGACTTTCGGCAGGCGCCGGGGGGCCAATTCTATTACTCCGCCTTTGTGGGAAGGGCCCAGACGCCTTTGCTCAAGATCTTCGGCCAGAATCTGGAGCTTTACCGCCAGGTGGCTGAGCACATGGGAGGAGAATTGGCGCCGTTAGGTGATGTTGCGGCCACCTATTTAGCCTTACCCCTTGTGCCCATCACCCATGTGCTCTGGAAAGGGGATGAGGAATTCGAACCGGCGGTTACCATCCTGTTTGATCTAAGTATTGTCACTCATCTGCCCACTGAAGATATTGCTGCCATCTCAGGCATGTCGGTATATCGCCTCATGGGGATGGCCCGTAAACTCATGGCTTCCTGACGGACCGGGTGGCGCCGGGGACATCAAACTATGCTGGTGGAACTGCGCATCAAAAACCTGGCCATTTTGGATCAGGTGGAGCTGCTGTTGGAGCCCGGTTTCAATGTCTTTACCGGTGAGACCGGGGCGGGTAAGTCAATGCTGGTGCAGGCCGTGCACCTGTTGTTGGGAGCTAAGGGCAGCGAAGATCTTATCCGTACCGGTGCCCCGGAAGCCGAGGTTGAGGCCCGTTTTGAGATTGTGTCAAAAGAACCCTGGACTTCCTGGCTGGCGGAAAGGGAGTTGCCTTTTGCCAACGAATTGCTCCTGCGCCGGGTAGTCTCCCGAAGCGGCCGCAGCCGCAGCTATCTCAATGATCAGGCCGCCACCTTAAAATTTCTGGCCGCTTCGGCCCAGGAATTGATCAACCTATCCGGTCAACATGAACATCAAACCTTCCTGGCTCCCGAAAACCACCTGCACATTTTAGATAGCTTTGCCGGGCTGACTGACTTTGCTGATGATTTTCGTGCGGCCTACCATCATTGGCGGCAGCTCGAAAAATCATGGCAGCAGTTACAACAGCGCCAGTGCAGTTTGGAAAATTCCAAAGAATTTCTCATCTTTCAGGTTCAGGAACTGGATAGCGCCAACCTGCGTCCGGGAGAAGAGGAAGAACTTGCCAGCGAACAGGAACGCCTGCGCCACGCCACCCAGCTTTTTGAGGCCGCCCGCGCCGGATACGACCGGTTGTATGGCAATAAGGCCTCCCTGATTACAGGATTGACCGAGGTCAAAAAAAACCTCGAATTGTTGGCCCGGTTCGACGCCGATTGGTCCGCCCGCCTTACCAAAGTGGCGGATATCATCCTCGAACTAGAAGACCTGGCCTTTGATCTGCGGGATTATAGCTCGAGTCTGCACCGGGATCCTGGCCATCTGGAGGAGATCGACCAGCGGCTGCATCTTTTACAGCGCTTGCGGCGCAAATATGGTTCCACCCTTACCGAGGTCATCGATTATCTTGAAAAAACTCGCCAGGAACTCAACAGTCTTGACAATCTCGAACTGGAACTGGCCGAATTGGCGGCACAGGTCAAAGCCGCTTGTCAATCAGCCTGGGAGAAGGCAGAGATTCTGTCTCAACGACGCCGGGAGGCTGCTCCCCTCCTGGCGGCTGCGGTAGAAACCGAGATTCACGGTTTGGCTATGCCGCAAGCCCGTTTTTCGGTCAAATTCTGGCCCCTGAGAACTTCCTTTGAGGGATCAGAGGTGCAGCAGAAGGTTTTAGGCGTCAATGGCCTGGATCAAGTGGAATTTTTCCTGGCCCCCAATCCGGGCGAAGACCCCAAGCCCCTCAGCCGCATTGCTTCGGGCGGAGAACTTTCCCGTCTGGTTCTCGGGCTTAAAAATATTCTGGCCATTGGAGCCGGGGTGCACACCAGCATTTTCGACGAAGTAGATGCCGGGATCGGAGGGGCAACCGCCACCGTAGTGGGTCAGAAATTGCGCCGTTTGGCCCAAACCCAGCAGATCATCTGCATCACCCATCTGCCGCACATAGCCTGCTTCGCCGATACTCATTTCCGGGTTGAAAAACAGGTCATTGGGGCCAGGACGGTCACGATGGTCAAAAAACTGACCTCCGAGGAACGCCTGCAGGAATTGGCCCGTATGTTAGGGGGAGCCCTGGTTACGGACGCGACCCTGGCCCATGCCAAGGAAATGCTGACCGCCGCCCGCCCGGATGCAGAGGCATTATCGTAATACTTTTAGAATTTAAGAACCATCCCGGGTCGTAGGTTGCAAATTAAAAAAAAGATATTATAATTAATATAAAGGGGGGCGAAACGGATTCGACGTGGATATGTAACTATAAGTCGCATGCCGAGGTCCTGTCCGCTCGTAAAACGGGTAGGAAACTATAAGTGCCGATAACTACGGCTACGCTTTAGCCGCTTAAGGCTAACGTCGCATTAACTTTGTCGGAAGAGTTAATTGTGGCGCCGATAATTCCGGCTAGGGAAGTGAGTTGGCTGACGACTCGCCGACCGAAAAACTAGTCGGCTGGTCCCAAAAGCATTCTGCCGGCGGAAGACTTGCGGGACGAGAAACAAAACACCGGCTAAGCATGTAGAAGCTTTTAGGGAGTATTTGCGGACGCGGGTTCGACTCCCGCCGCCTCCACCAGTTTTTTTAATTAAATTACACTACTTACCGCCAAAAAGTATGTCCCCCAACTTTCCCCGTCCTGTATGTAAAGGAGCGGGGATTGGTTTTTTCACTCCATCCAAAAAAAGCCAGATCTCAATCCGGCCAGACTCCCCCGGGTGTCAATAAACTTTCTTCTCATGGAAAAATTTCTGTTTGGTCCCCATTCTCGGGGCTGCCCCCCTCGATAAAGTAGCTTCAGCAGGGGACCAAAGGCGCAGGGTTTGTGGGGACATTCCCTGCCCTTCATTAGAACCCCAGGCGAAGAACATTCCGGATTCCCGAGGCCAGAATGCAGCCGCAAATCCCAGAATAAGGTCGGAGTGATTTGAACTACCACTCTTTTGAACGGCTGCGACAGACCGGCAACACCAAGGTGCTCCAGGTTCACCTGGGGCACGCCAGCCCCATCAAGGCGATCACGACCTGGGGGGACTCCAGCCGCCGCTTTTCAGGCGACCAAACCTGATCCCACCCGCCCTAGTTCCTTTATGGCCCGCAGATCAATTCCGCCCAACCAACATACAAAAATATCCTTCATAATCTGAATTATAAAAATAATTTTATTTTTTTAGAAGATATCTTGTTAACGATATGCTTTTAAACCTGTAAGAATCTTTCAACAAATTGATATTATTTCTATATTAACATCTATCGAGGATTGGCATATAAGTTGAATTATTACCAAACGCAGTGTGATTCAGCACTATTCCAATGCTTGCCAAAGGAGGCAAAGGATGTTCCCTACTGACACTAACCAAGACTCTCTGAAAGGACCCGAATTCCTTACCATGTGCAGTGTTTGTAAAGGAATCCGGTTGAATGGGGAGTGGCTGTCACTAGAAAGATTTCTGCTGAGCTACCATACTGAGATTAGGGGTATCAGCCACTCGATCTGTCCCACGTGCGCGATCAAACATTATCAACAATTCCTTCAAGACGCCGCCGGCGATATGCCGGGATGACTGGTTATTGCCAGCCAGGGAAAAAAATGTCAGAGATAAGGGGGTGTTTATGTCCCGACCAGATGAATCGGCCATCCGATACGCCATCGCCCGTCTTCCGGTCATGGTTATCGCTTTGAATGCCCAGGGGAACATTATCGCCTGGAACAGGGAATGTGAGAGGGTGACCGGTTATAGGTACGGAGAGGAAAAGGACGTGCAACAGGTCTCGGCAACAGCCTTCCCGGATGCGGCCTTCCGCCAGGGTCTTCTGGCCAAATGGCGGCTTAGAGGCGATAAACACGTGGAATGGGTTGGGGAAATTACTGCAAAAACCGGGGAGTCAAAAACCATCCTCTGGTCGATTCCACCAAAATCGTATCGGATCCCAGGATGGTCGGCCTGGGTCATGGGGTTGGAGATCACTACACCCTCGACTTAATCGGCCGCTTTGGACCGTATCCCTCATCCGAAATAATCGGCCTAGGCAGGGCGGTGGAACTACGATGGTTCACCTCCACGAAGATGTCAATGAATATCCAATCTGCATAAGCAAAAGCTGATGAAAAATATTGACAGGGTCGGTTTTTAATTTTATAAAGTATTAATTGCTAGAGCAAGAAGCACTAGCCTTTGGCCATTATTATAAGATTTCAATTCAGATTACGAAGGTCTGGTATGGTTCAACGCCGCCGCCTTCGTTTTTTTTTGGGTGGAAGGCTGGTGGAGGGGTTAATTTAGTTGATTTGGGGAGTTATTATCGATTCGTACTCATAAGTGGGAAAAATGCAGTAAACCTTGTAACTATGAACTGCTGAAGGTTAATACAATATCTGCCGTTAACGAGTAAATCCTACGTTTGAGGGCGAATTGGTAAAAAAAAGGCGAGATGGCACTCCGGCCAAGAAATGCCCATCTCGCCCGGACCGATCCTGATGAAGGTGTTTCGGCCCGTATCTTTATTATCAAAAATTGGGCCGAAGCGCAAACTACAAAGGAGTTGGGGAGATGGTTAAGCTTCGGTACGTCTGTTTTTTGGCCTTGTTATTGGGGGGATTCATTATCAGAGCAGTCCCGTTGATCGCGGCTGATAGTGATGAGGCAGTCAACCAGTCGACAGTGGTTACTGCAGAAGAAGAAAAGAAAAAAGCTGAGTCAGCCTCTGCGGCGGCGGCTGCCAAGATTGAGGAACCGATCTTTATTACGGCTACCAAAACGCCGCGCAATCCGGATGATATCCCGGCCAGCATTACGATTGTGACTGATAAGGATATCGAACGGCAGAATATCTTAACGGCTGACAAGGCCCTCCAGCAAGTACCCGGGGCCTTCGACCGTCGAGGCAAAGGCTGGGCCGACAGCAATGCCAATGTTAACCTCAGGGGCTTTCCGGCTTCCAATCAGGTCAGAACTCTCATATTATTGGATGGGCAGACCACATCCAACGGCTATTCTACGACAACGCCCTGGAACAGCATTCCGGTGGACGAGATTGAACGGATTGAAGTGGTCAAAGGACCTTTTTCCTCGCTGTACGGCGGCAACGCTATGGGCGGAGTCGTTAATATTCTTACAAAAACTCCTCAAAAATTTGAAGCCCTGGCGGATGTCAGCTACGGCCGCTATGACACCTGGAGTACCTATTTTTCCATAGGAGACCGCTTTGCCGACAAAATCAGCTTGAAGGCCAGTTATCTCTACCAGGACACCAGCGGCTATCCCACCAGTATGGTTAATAAAGCCGCCACCACGGGAACCGCAGCCGATCAGGTGGTGGGTTGGATACCATCCAGTAGCACTACCGGAAATCCGACCAATATCATCGGCGATCAAGGAGATAATCACTATTATAATTCCTCGGTTAACACCAAGCTGAGTTGGGACATCCTCCCAGGCCATAAAATGGATTTCAGTGCCTTATTGAACTGGAATCAGTATGATTATGGCCAGTTCAATTCCTATCTCACCAGCGTCGCCACCGGTCAAACGGTCACGACGGGTACATATCAACTCGCCGGTACGACCAACCAGCGGTTTTCCAGCCTCACACCTTACTCTTTCCTGGCCTATTCCGGCGTCGGGAGGGAACACACCGCCATATACAATCTTCGGACCGAGCACAAACTGACGGAAAGCACGCAGTTGAAGTTTCGAGCCGGGTTGCTGAACCAACCCCACAACTGGTATACCCAACCGTCGTCGGGGTCTACGTATGAAGGCGGTGCTGGCACCTTAAATACCACTCCCAGTAAAAGCTGGAGCGCCGAGGTCCTGGTGGAACAGGCTATCGGCAGCAAACAGGCTCTCACCGGCGGTCTAGCTTACCAATCTGACTGGGCCTGCACCAAAGTGTATACAATAAATAACTGGCGGGATCCGGACTCCAAGCTTAATATGACCAGCCAGGCTGGCGGGCGGGACCTTATCCTGGGGGCATATCTCCAGGATGAAATTTTCTGGCACCCCAAGTTCAGCACTGTCATCGGCGCCCGGCTGGACTTCTGGCAGGCGTACGGCGGCATGTATCAAGAGGCCGCCACCCAGCCCATAACGAATTTATCTACTCGTAGCCGAGTTAGCTTCAATCCCAAGATCGCCTTTTTGTACCGTCCTTATGACTGGATGTCCTGGCGGACTTCGGTGGGGACCGCCTTCCGGCCCCCCAATATCTATGAACTGTATCGCACCTGGCAATCCGGTACCTACACCTATAAAAGCAATCCAAACCTGGATCCGGAGACGACTCTTTCCTGGGAGGTGGGAACGACAATCAAACCCTTCAAAGGCAATGTCTTTACTGCTACTTTTTTCGACAATCATGTGGATGATATGATTATCCGGGTCAATGATCCCACTGACCCCACCGGGAAAACCCAAATATATCAAAACGCCGGCGAGGTTCGAATCCTGGGTGTGGAAGTGGAAACCACTCAGGAGGTCTTTTCCTGGTTGGATGTTTTCGGCAACATGACCCTGTTGGATGCCCGGGTCTTAAAACAGAATTATAACCCGATTGTGGAGGGTAAAAAGCTTACCTATGTTCCCCGCCAACAATTTAATTTCGGCTTCAATGCCCATTATAAAATGTTCAACGGCAATCTCACCGGCCGTTATGTAAGTAAGATGTACACCAAGGATGACAATAGCGATACCTATAACGGGGTTTACGGCTCTTATGACCCGTTTTTTACCCTAGACGGCAAAATTACAGTTACACCGGTAAAATACGCCTCCATATCCTTCTCGGTGGATAATATTTTGGACCGGGAATATTTTTATTCCTATCTGACGCCGGGACGGGTTTGCTGGATTCAGGCCAAGCTGACTTATTAAGGGTGGACGATGAGAGTTAGGGGCGATAGGGTGAACTTTAAAAAGGAAAAGACCAGGCTCCTGACTCTCATCGTTTGTCTGGCGGTTCTAACCGCAGCTCCAAAGCTCTCCGCTCAAGCGGTCGAGCCGGGAGCAGCCGCGCCGCTTCCGGAGAAACATCGGATTGTCTTATTGGAGGGCTATGAGTTAAGCGCCCCATTGGGAGCTTGGGATCGGGTAGTGGGAATTTCCAGCTATGCCTATGATAATGACCTGTTGCAGCGCCTGGTGCCCCAGTTGCGGGAGATACCGTCACCGGGAACCGGCTTCGCCATCAATATGGAAGTCATGTTGGCCTTACGGCCGGACTTGGTGGTGACCTGGAGCCGCAAACCGGAAGTGCTGGATTACCTCAAGCGCCATGGAATACCGGTACTTTCCTTCTATCCGGAGAATTTGGCCGATTTATATCAGGATCTCATGCGATTAGGGCAGATTTTCGGCAAAAACATTCGTGCTGGCGAAGTTTCCGGGTTAATTCGCCAAAATCTGGCGGCAATCCAGCAGCGGGTGGCCAACATTCCGGGAGAGCGGGTGCGAGTTGTCTGGTTGTGGGGGAAACCCACGATTATCACCGGAAATAAAGGCGTCACCCACGAACTCATCAATCTTACGGGGGGACGTAACCTGGGAGCTCACATCGATGATTTTAACCGAGATATTTCCATGGAGGAAATTGTCGCATTAAATCCTGAAGTTATTCTGATCTGGGGGTCGGCAATTTATGGTCCGGACGACTTGAAGCGGGACCCAAAGTGGCAAACAGTCCAGGCCGTGAAGCAGAATCGGGTATTTAAAGCCAGCCGCGCCTCCAACTGGTCACCCAGGATCGTGGACCTGGCTTGGTGGATGGCCCACTGTTGTTATCCCCAGGAAATTTCCCGGACAGAGATGCTGGCTGCCTTACGTCAGTATTATAACGCCTGTCTGGGGATCCCTTATCCGGAGGGAAATTGAGGGGTCGTTCCTGGCTGCTCTGGGGGCTGTTGTTATCTCCGGCGCCGGCGGCCCTCCTGGCCCTGCAGTTCGGGGCTTATCCCATTTCTCCCCTAGAGGTCTGGAGGGTGCTGGCGGGTCTATGGTCCGGTGGCGATCAGACAGAAACGGTTTCGATCATTCTCTGGCAGGTGCGGCTGCCGCGTATTGTCCTGGCGATGCTGGTGGGCCTGGCTCTTTCGACCTCAGGGGCCACCCTGCAGGCGGTTTTCCGCAACCCGCTGGTTGATGCCTTTATTCTGGGCATATCTTCCGGCGCGGCCTTTGGATGCGCTGTTTCAGTAGCTTTTTTCCCGGCCCTGCCTATTCAATTAGGCGCCTTTACCTTCAGTCTGATTTCTGCCTTCTTGACCTTTGCCTTGGCTAGAACTCGGGGCGAGGTGCCAATTCTCTCACTGATTTTGGCTGGGGTTATCGTCTCGGCTTTTTTTTCGGCATTGGTTTCCATGATCAAATTTTTGGTGGACCCGCAAAAATTGGCCAGTATTGTTTTCTGGTTGATGGGCAGTCTATCATTAGCCGATTGGCTGGCGGTGCGCCAGGCCGGGCCCTTTATTGCCCTCGGATCGCTGCTGATCTGGCTCGGGCGCTGGCGTCTCAACGCCCTCTCAATGGGGGATGCCGAGGCCAAGTCCCTGGGTTTGGCCGTTAATCGCGAACGCGGGTTGTTTCTCTTGGCGGCCGCCCTGACAGTAGCGGCAGCCGTGTCGGTTTCAGGTATCATCGGTTGGGTGGGATTGATTATCCCGCACGTCGTCCGCATGTCGGTCGGACCGGACCACCGTCGGGTGGTGCCGCTGTCCATGGCTTTGGGAGCCAGTTTTCTGGTCCTTTCGGATACCGTGGCCCGCACCTCCACTAGTGGAGAAATCCCGGTAGGCATTATCACTACCTTGGCGGGAGCGCCGTTCTTTATCTATCTGTTGAAACAACGCGGCCAGGGGTCTTGGCAGGCATGATTGAAGTGAACAATGTATCTCTGCAGCTCAACGAGCAGCAGGTTTTGCAAGAGGTAAATCTGCGGGCGGCTCCTGGAGAGGTAACGGTTTTATTAGGACCGAACGGTTCCGGCAAGACCTCCCTGTTGCTCTGTCTGGCCGGTCATCTGCATCCCAGTCGGGGGAAAATTCGATTATGCGGCCAGCCTCTAGCCTCGATGTCCTACCGTTCTCTGGCGCAAACCCTGGCGATAGTTCCCCAAGATCATCATCCCATATTTCCCTATCAGGTCCGTGAGGTCATCCTGTTGGGGCGTATAGCTCGGGTTGGCTTCTGGTCGCAGCCAACCGTACACGATTACGACGTCGTGGAAAAGATCATTGACCTGCTCGGTCTCAGATCACTGGCCGGAAAACCTTATACCCGGATCAGCGGCGGGGAGCGACAGTTGGTGTTAATCGGCCGTTGTTTAGCCCAAGAACCCCGACTGCTGCTTTTAGATGAACCAACCAACCATCTGGATTTTAAAAATCAGTATCAAATCCTCCGGCTGACCTCGGAGTTGGCGCAGGAACAGCGCTTGACTGTCTTGTTGACGTTGCACGATCCAAATCTGGCGCTGTTATACGCCGATCAGGTCGTAATGTTGTCCAAGGGTCGCGTGGTGATCCAGGGACCGCCCCTATCAGTCATCAACGCAACACGCCTGGCCGAAATTTATCACCTGGAAGTGGAAATGCTGACCGCCGGCGATCGGCGCCTGGTATATCCGAAGAACTTGTGATTACCATCACAGATATAAGGAGGGTGCAGATGGCCGCCCGACCGGTAAAAATTGCGTCTATTATGTGGAGCTCTCATGTACCCGCTTTTGTGGCGGCCGCCGAGGCCTGCTCCGAAGTGAATCTAAGCATGTTTGCAGCCAAGGAGATTGATAACGACCTTGATTGTCTGGAACAATTTTGGACCAAGGCTGCAGAAGCAGACGTCCTGTTCTTTCACTGGACCGTCGAAGGCTTTTGGGAGGAAGTCAGCACTCGTCTTCATGAACTGCCGCCTGGCAAGTGCATTGTCACTACCTCATATGACCCGACCAACTGGGGGCGCCACGCCACTGTCAACCTGTCGGTGTGCGCCCGGGCCTACGCCTACCTGCTTGAAGGCGGTCTGGAGAACTACCGGCGACTGCTGAAATACCTTGCCCACCAGGTCAACCCGGAGATTCCCGTGCAGGATCCGGTGTCCATGCCTTGGCAAGGCATCCTGCACCCTCCGGACCGAACGGTATACGATTCAGTGGAAAGCTATCGCACCGTCCATCCCGCGCTAAGTTCCCTCACTGTGGGGCTGTTTTTCCCCCGCTACAGTTTTACCAACACCAATATGATGCTCGAAAGGGCCCTGCTCACGGCCTTGGAGGCCCAGGGCCTCAGCGTGCTGCCGGTTTTTTCCTATGGCAATCCGGACCGGGAAGCAGGGGCCTGGGGTCCACTCGAGGTGGCTCGGCGCTTTTTTTTTCATCCGGACGGTCGGGCTGGCGTCAATGCCTTGATCAATCTGCATGCCTTCTTTCTCGCCCGTGCACCCAAAGACGATTATGCCGAAACCGGGGTGGCGGCCCAATCAATCGCCTTATTCAAAGATCTGAATGTGCCGGTATTCAAACCGATTATTGCCTACAGCAAATCCATTGCGGATTGGGAAGAGGATCCCCAGGGGCTCACCGCCGAGGTCACCTTCGGCATCGCCATGCCTGAATTTGAGGGAAGCATCGAACCGATCATTCTGGCCGCCAGTCTTAGACAGGTTGATGCGCGTACCGATACCGTTTATGAAATTCGGGAGGTCATTCCCGAGCGGGCGGCGCACATCGCCGACCGCATCGCCCGTTGGGTACGACTGGCCGCCAAGCCAGCGGCGGAACGTAAGGTGGTTTTTGTCTTTCACAAAAACGAGTGTGCCGGATTAGAGGCCGGGGTGGGAGGCGCCGCGGGCTTGGATTCCGGGGAGTCCGTGGTGCGCCTCATGAGGCGGATGCAGGCGGCAGGATATCAGGTGGAGAACATCCCCGCCAGTGGTGAGGAACTGATGCAAACCATCCTGGCCCGCAAGGCCGTCGCCGAATTTCGCTGGACCACGGTGGACGAGATTGTGAGCAAGGGCGGGCACCTGGCGCTTCTGGACGCTGAGACTTATCGGGAGTGGTTTGCCGGATTGCCGGAAAAGGCCCGGAGTGACATAATTGCCGGTTGGGGCGAACCGCCGGGACACGAGATGAACGGGGTGCCGCCGAGCATGGTATGGGATGGCAAACTGGTCATCACCGGGCTCAACTTTGGGCACGTCAATGTCATTATGCAGCCCAAGCGCGGCTGTGCCGGTTCCCGCTGCGACGGGCGGGTCTGCAAGATCCTGCACGACCCCAACATACCGCCACCCCACCAGTATATTGCCACCTACATGTATCTGGATCAGATCTTCGGGGCCGATGTCCTGATCCATGTGGGTACCCACGGCAATCTGGAGTGGTTGCCGGGCAAGGGCGCCGGACTATCAGCCGCCTGTTGGCCGGACATCTCCATCGGCCGCCTTCCCCACCTCTATATCTATAATGCCGACAATCCCGCCGAAGGCGTGGTGGCCAAACGGCGCAGTTACGCCACCTTGGTGGATCACCAGCAGGCGGTGATGAGCACCGCCGATACTTACGGCGACTTTCAGAAACTCGAGGAACTTCTGGGGGAATATCAGCGGACCGGTAAGGAGGATCGAGCCCGGGCCCATCAATTGGAACACCTGATCAACGAGGCTATTGATTGCAATCATTTTCGCCAGGAAATTGACGTCCTAAAACCTGCAGATTTTCAAACAGTGGTGACCCGTTGCCACGAACTGCTCTCCAGCCTGCGCAATAGCCAGACCAGGGTCGGCATGCATGTTTTCGGGGATCGGCCCGAGGGGGATGCTCGCGCCGAGGTCATTAATACCATCCTGCGTTTCGATTCCAACAATGACCTGAACACCCGCCGGCTGGTCTTCGATCTCTGGGGGGAAGATATCTTTGCGGCCCTGAGCAACACCGGGGGGCGCAGCCACCAGGGAAAGATTTACGGCGAACTGCTCTATGAAGCGGACCGGGTTGCCCGGGAACTTATCGCCCGATTGGTTCGGGGAGAAAACCTGTGGGAGGTTTTGGCTGAGCATCCGGGGCTGGCCGCAGTCGAGGGGCTGCGGGAACGTTGCGAGCGTTTTGCGGCTTTGGTAGTTGATATCGATCGGCGCCTCGAGGACTCCGAAGAGATCGACGCCCTGCTTAACGCCATGCATGGCGGCTATGTCCCGGCCGGTCCCTCGGGCTACATCTCCCGGGGGCGGTATGATGTCCTGCCTACCGGCCGCAATTTTTACAACGTCGATCCCACCCGTATACCTACCAGGGCGGCCCACCGGGTGGGAGTTAAACTGGCCGAGGCGCTGCTAACCCGGTATCAGAAAGAAGAAGGACGTTATCCCGAAACTGTGGGCTTGGTCTGGTTGGCCTCGGACATCATGCGGGCGGACGGCGAACAGATCGGCCAGATTCTGCACCTGCTGGGGGCCCGGCCCAAATGGAAGGCCAACGGCCAGGTGGATGGGTTTGACTTGCTGGAACTGGAGCAACTCGGCCGGCCCCGGATCGACGTCAATATCAGGGTTTCGGGTATCACCCGAGACTGTTTTCCCGATGCGGTCAAATATGTGGACCAGGTTATCCAGGCGGTAGCCCTGCGGGATGAGAATCCCGACCATAATTTTGTACGTCGGCACCTGGTCAAGCAGGCGGCTGGACAGGGGGTTTCCCTGGAGGACAAGGACCGGTTCCGCCGCCTGAGCTACCGCATCTTCTGTGCCCAGCCTGGGGTGTATCGGGCCGGCGTCAACCTGGCGGTCCATGCCTCGGCCTGGAAGACTGAAGGCGACCTGGCCGATGTCTATCTCTTCTGGAATGGCTATGCCTATGGCGGCGGAGCTTCCGATGTTAGTTACGGCGTCCAGGCGCACCGCGAGTTAATGGAAAATCTGCGCCGGGTTGAGGTGACTTTCAACAAGCATATTTCGGACGAGGGCGATTTTCTGGATTGCTGCGGTTATTACGGCAACTATGGCGGCATGACGGTTGCGGCCAAGGCACTCTCCGGTAAAACACCGAAAACCTACTATGGCGATACCCGCGATCCGGCTTTGGTGACGGTCACCGACTTCGCTGATGAGATGCGCCGGGTGGTGCGCACTAAGCTCCTGCACCCCAAGTATATCGAGGGCATGAAGGCCCACGGCTACAAAGGGGCCGGGGACTTGTCCAAACGCATCGGCCGGGTCTATGGCTTCGGCGCCACCACTGGCAAGGTTGATAATTGGATCTTTGATGAGATCGCCCTGACTTTTATACTGGACGCCGGGATGAGGGACTGGTTTGATAAGGTTAACCCTTGGGCCCTGGAAGAGATCGGCCGTCGCCTCCTGGAGGCCGAATCCCGCGGCATCTGGAAGGCCGATCCGGAATTGCTGGAGCGCCTCAAGGAAGCTTATCTGGATCTAGAAGGCCGGCTGGAGGATACCATGGGGGACGTGCAGGGTGATTTTCAGGGTGGCGCCGTGGAGGTGATGACCGTTGATGACGTGGCCCAATGGAAATCGGACCTGAAAGCGATCTTAGACCCCACGAGACCGGGAAAGGGAACTAGCCGCGACGATGTTTGATAATATCTTTCCTTTTGCTGCTATCATCGGGCAGGATCGACTCAAACAGGCCCTGATCTTGAACGCCGTCAACCCTGCCATCGGCGGGGTGTTGATCCGGGGAGAAAAGGGTACCGCCAAATCCACCGCCGTCCGGGCCCTGGCCGCCTTGTTGCCGGAAATTGAAATTGTCAAAGGGTGTCCCTATGCCTGCGACCCGGACCAACCCCAGGAGCTTTGCCCTCACTGTCGGCAACAGCAAGGGCGGATTCATAGAGGGACGAGGCGTCTCAATGTGGTTACCCTGCCCCTCAACGCCACTGAGGACCGGGTCGCCGGCGGCATCGACTTCAGCCAGGCGGTGAAAACCGGATACCGGGTCTTTCAACCCGGACTATTGGCCAAGGCCCACCGGGGGATTTTATACGTTGATGAGGTTAACCTTCTGGATGACCACATCGTCGACATCATCCTGGATGCTGCGGCCTCCGGTCGGAACGTAGTGGAACGGGAAGGCATTTCTTATACCCATCCTTCCAGGTTTATCCTGGTGGGAACTATGAATCCGGAGGAGGGGGAACTGCGGCCCCAACTGCTGGACCGGTTTGGGTTCTGCGTAGAGGTGACAGCGGAACCGGATGTCGGCAAAAGGGCGGCGCTGATGCAGCAGCGGGAAGAGTATGATATCAATCCCGGCCTTTTTATCCGGCGCTTCCAAAAGGAGAACGCTCAGATTGCTCAGGAGATCGCGGCTGCCCGTCACTTCCTCAAAAATATCATTTTTCCCAATAACTTGAGGATACTAATAGGAGAGATTTGCACCGAGAATCATGTGGCTGGCCATCGAGCCGATCTGGTCATCGAACAGGCCGCCAGGGCCATGGCTGCTCTTATGAAACATCATGAGGTGACGGTGGATGATATCCGGGAGGTTGCCTGGCTAGCCCTGGCACATCGCAAACGCGAGCCGGCTCCCCCCCCACCACCGCCGCCGCCGAAGCATGACCACGAACATCCCGAGCCGCCGGAAAACCGGCAGGATCAAACGCCGGAGACCGAGGAATCTACGTCGCCGGAGAAACCGGAATCCCAGGAGGCGTCGCCCAACACCCGGACGGAGGAGACGCCTCCCTCGGAAAGCTCCGAGAACCAGGCTGAACCTGATCGCCGAGCCGAGAAACAAAACCCCCGGCAAAATGCCCTCGAGCAGATCTTTGAAGTCGGGGAAACCTTTAAAGTCAAGAAGATCGCCTCCCAAAGAGACCGAATCTTCCGCCGCGGCTCAGGACGGCGTTCCCGGACCCGGATCTCTCAGAAACAGGGACGCTATGTGAAGAGCACCTCAGTGGCCCAAACCGGCGACGTGGCCCTCGATGCCACCTTGCGGGCCGCAGCGCCGTATCAACTTCAAAGAACCGGCGGTAATGGTCTGGCCGTAGTATTACAATCAGAAGATCTGCGGGATAAGGTTCGTGAGAAACGCATCGGCAATTTTCTGCTCTTTCTGGTGGATGCCAGCGGGTCCATGGGGGCCCGCGGCCGGATGACGGCTTCCAAAGGGGCCATCATGTCCCTGTTGCTGGATGCCTACCAGAAACGGGACCGGATTGCCATGGTTTCTTTTCGTAAACAAGAGGCCGTGCTGAATCTGCCGCCTACTTCTTCTATTGAAACAGCCGCCCATCTCCTTAAAGAGATGCCCGTGGGTGGTCGTACCCCGCTGTCTGCCGGTCTGGCCAAGACCTATGAGGTGATCCGTAATTACCTGCTAAGAGACCCCACCGCTCGGCCTATTGTTATTATGATCACCGATGGCAAGTCCAACGTGGCCCTCGGCGAGAAGAAGCCGATGACGGAAGCCTTTGATCTGGCCAGCCGCCTGGGTCTGGATGAGCGGGTCCGCTTCATCGTGGTGGATACCGAGAGCCAGGGGTTGGTGCGTTTTGGCCTGGCCCGGGAACTGGCCATCGCCATGCAGGCGGAGTATTTTAAAATCGAAGATCTTAAAGCCGATACCCTCGTCAATATCGCCAAGGAAAAGGTGGAATGAACAAAAGCCCTGTATTTCCCTTTGTCGCTATCGTAGGTCAGGAAAAAATGAAACTGTCTTTGATCCTGAACATTATCAATCCTACTCTATCCGGTGTCCTGATCCGGGGAGAGAAGGGCACCGCCAAATCCACTGCGGTTCGGGCCCTGGCAGAAATTCTGCCGGCCATCCAGGTGGTAAAGGATTGTCCCTTTCAACTTTTCCCGGACGAAGCGCGTCCCGTGTGTCGGGAATGCGCTCATATTGAATGCAGCCGCAAAGTAATGAATCATGAACCCATGGAGACCGTACAAAGGGGTATCCGCGTGGTAGAGCTGCCGGTAGGCGCTACCGAAGATCGGGTGGTGGGCACCATGGATTTGGAGCACGCCCTGAAGAAGGGGGAAAAACGCATGGAACCCGGACTCCTGGCTGCCGCCCATCGTGGCATCCTCTACGTCGATGAAGTGAACCTGTTGGATGACCATGTGGTCGATGTCTTACTGGATTCGGCGGCCATGGGGGTCAACACCATCGAACGGGAGGGGGTGAGTTTTTCCCATCCGGCTAGGTTTACTCTGGTGGGAACCATGAATCCGGAGGAAGGAGAGCTGCGGCCCCAGCTCCTGGACCGGTTTGGGTTGTGCGTGCATATCGAAGGAATCAACGATCCCGCCGCTAGGGTGGCTATCATGGAGCGGCGATTGACTTTCGATGAAAGTCCCGAGGATTTTTGTTTAGAGTGGGAAGAAGGATCCCGACAACTGGTGAAACAGATCGAAAGGGCCATTGACCTCTATCCGCACGTCATCATCGATCATGCGTTGCTCTATGAGATCGCCTCTTTTTGTCTGGATGTGGGGGTGGACGGCCATCGCGGCGATATCATCATTCTGAAGGCGGCTAAAACCCTGGCCGCTTTTCACGGCAGAACCGAAGTGCTAAAAGACGACATAGACACCGCCGCCGAACTGGCCCTGCCGCACCGCATCCGCCGCCAGCCGCTACAGGATATCGTCGTTGAGGTAGACCGGCTGCGGCGGCAGAAACAGGCGCATCGGTTGGCCAACGCCTGATCGAGATCATCAATCTGGTGAAGGAGTACAAGACCGCCAAAGCCCTGCGGGGCATTGATCTTACGTTTTCTATCCTGAGACAATGAGGTCGATCATAGTGCGGCGGGGCTGTGAGAACAAACCCTGCACCAGTTCCCGAAATTTCGCCGGCTCCAGGTGTTCTGCATGTGTTCCCTTAACAATGGAGATTTTCGGAAAGGCGTCGGCCAACAGGGTCTGGTATTTTTCCTGAAAAGGACACAAATATTTCATGCAGGTGCTCAGATGTATAGCCCCAACCCTGAATTCGGTGAGTCCTCTGACTCTTTGTAGAAACTTGTCGAAGCCTGCCAGGGTCGGACAACCGGGACAACTCATGATGCCCATTAGTTCCAGTGGCTCCTCAACAGGATAGGCGGCAAAAAAACCTTTTCGCTTGCGCAGGTCCGCCAAACAGACTACTGAAGAACAGCCCAAATCCTGGGTGGCATTAGCACACGTAATGATACCGATTCTAGCCATATATACCTCCTCTTCTGTTTTTCTGAGCTGCTCTCGGTAATGTCCGATAGTGGCTCCGATGGCGCCGCCCAGAGCTTCATAAATTGCCGATAGAGACAGCTCCTACCGGCAGGACCGGGCATTCCCCGGATGAGATCAGTTATCTGATCGCTAGTCCGGCCAATATGGTCCTGCCGGTGGCGCCTTTCCCGGCCATTGCAGCAGTTGCCCGCTTAAAAATCGCCGGTCCTTATGAATTTATCTCAGGAAGTTGGGCCTTGAGTATTCCTTGCACCAACTCGGCCAGTTGCCGGAGATCTTCTTTGTTAGGACGACCGCTGATATCCCCCAGACGGCCCGTGGTGGAAAACCGCTGCAACTTCCCATGGTATTCCCCCACCAGATACCACTCCGCGATCACTGGTATACCGAGATGTTCCAGTAACTGACCCATGTATTTCGCCGTGGGAATCGCCTCGTTAACACCGGTATGGCCGCCGCCATAGGTGCAGTAGACAACGCCGGTCTTGCCCTGCCGCAGCGGCGACCCGGGTCGGATTTCTCCCCGGGCAACATAATTCTGGCGTAACCTGCTGAAAAGCGACCGTAACGGCTTGCCGGGAAGCCATTCATAGACCCCGGAGCCTACGAAAATCAGATCGTATTCCAAGAGATCGACTGATGTGTTTGCGGTAATCCTGATGGTGTCAACCTGGTGACCGCCCGCCGCGATCGTGGCCGCTATTTGATCCGCTACTTTTGTGGTATTTCCGGTTGTGGTGAAATAGAGATTGAGTACTTTCATGGCCTGTTCTCCTTTGCGTGGGTTCTCCATTAACTTAACTCCGTGAATTTCCACGAGTCAGTTAAAACGCCTAGCTTCATTGTTCGTTCCTCCTGAATTGTTATTTCTTTAGCTGTTTGCAGTTAACCAGGTGCTGTGCTCCCTGCGGTTCTGTGTTGAACCCGACGAATGCACCAGTGCCAAAACAAAAAAGACCATGACGATCATGCCCTTCAGGGCGTGCGACCTTCTTGGTCTTGGCTTGATTGCAAAATGGTAACGATCAGACAACGTTATGGTGAATCAGGAGAAACTCGGCCTTCTGTAATACATCAAAATGATGTTCGTATAAGGCCTTGAATCTCAAGGCCATACCGGGACCCAAGACATGGGATTGTCCCCGTACGGTCACTTTGACCTCTCCTGAAAGCACCAGACAGATTTCTGCAGTGTTTTCGTGAAACTCGGGGTCTGATTCCTTCCGAATACCGGCATCGGCCCGGATGCAATAGACTTCGAAGCTGGGAAACCAGATGTGGTGACCTTTAAATCCATCTGCTGCGAAGGTCTTGGTAATAGCCATTTCACAATGCACTACCTCTGCCAGCCGGATCAGTTCGCTCGAAGTCAACTGGAAAACACTGCTCAGTGCCTCTATGGTCTCAATAGTCGGGTTACTATCGCCCCCTTCAATCTTGGCGACGGTAGCCCGGGTAAGGTTCGCCCGTCTTGCCAATTCTTCGGCTGTTATTCCCCGCTTCTTGCGAAGAGTTCGGATTATTGAGAAATCGAATTTATTCATGAATATTATGGGACCCTGTTTATAATGATAATTATAAAATACATTTTGTCAAGTATAATATATTTTAAAATGATAAGCCCGTCTATTTTCGCATATTTTTGCACTTTCAGTGAGTAGAGTGATCCGTAAGATAAAAAGACTTTTAATAGCTCAGCTGTCTGAGAGAATAGATCAAAGAATGGTGGGTCGTGTCCACCCTATCAACACTGCAGCACGGCGGCAGGCCCATCGGTAGGGGCAAATCTTGTATTCGTCCCAACCAACTGGAGTATTACAAGATTTTCTTTAGCAAGGCCGCGAGGTTTCAATGCTTAGCAGCTTGGGACCCTGGGTCAGGCGAAACCGGCCATCTACCGTCTCCCAGATCCAGCCCGAATAGCCATAGCCGCCCACTGCCTTGGTCACAAGAGATCCCCGCCAAGTTTGCAGCCGGGGAGCGTTCAGGGCGACCGTACCGAATCTGCCAAAGGTAAAATCCGGCACCGGATGGCAATACTTCTCCCCAACCAGGGTTCTGGCCACCGCTTTTGCTTCCAGCCCGCCGAAGACCGCGGCCCGCAACCCGTAGCGATTATTGCGGGCTCGGGCGATGACCTCGGCAGAGGTATCAAAGCAACTGGCGAAGACCACCGGACCAAAAACCTCCTCCTGCATCCCGGCCATCTCATCGGTGGCATCCCGGATGATCGTGGGATACACGAGATTTCCTTGTATCTCCCCTCCGAGGATAATTCGGGCTTTTTTTGCCACCGCATCCCGAAGCTGGGCTTTGATCCGGTTTACTGCCAGATTGCTCCCCACCGGAGACACCTGGGTTTCCGGGTCGTAAGGGTCCCCAACCCTCAGTTGCCTCACTCGCTGGACCAGTTCCTTGATAAATTCATCATAAATGGCTCGGTGGACAAAGATTCTCTTGGGTGCAGTACACGTTTGCCCGGAATAGGAAAACTTGCCGTTCATGAGATCACCCAAGGCTAGTTCCAGGTCCGCATCCGGAAAGACAATAAAGGGATCCACGCCGGGGCCTTCAAAGACAAATTTCTTACCGGTGCGGCGAAAATCCGCTTCATAAGGGAGTACGTTGGCATCGAATCCGAAGACAATGACACAGGAGATATGCGGGGCAATGATGGCGTTATGCATGAAGCTGCGGCCATCCCCCCGGTAAAATTGAATATCGTCACCAAATAGAGGCCGATAAAAGCTTTCGGTTAAACCCATCAGCTCATTGCCCCGAGAGGCGAACTTGGCCAGGACTTTATTGCCCGCCAGATAGACGGAGGCGATGACGGTGTTCAGCCAGGCGCTGCCGTTATAGGAAAGCATGACCGCCACCCGGGAGCCCGGCCCTCCCAAGGGTTGCCGCTGACTTAGGAAAAATTCCGTATGCTCGAACAACTGCAAACGGTCAACAGTAATACCAACCTCATAGGCAGTATCCCTCACTGCAAATTTCAGATTTTTAGCGGCCAGGTCCATCAGATCGGGTTTATATCGGGGCAGAACCTTGGCCAGTTCCATTACTTTTTCCAGTCGGTCATCAAAGGTCATGACGTTCTCTCTTGAATATTAGAAGACCTGGTAATGAAGGTCTCAAAATTTATACTGAGCAATGTTGATTGGCTGCTGATTCAGCATGAGCTTTCCAGTTAATCTTTCCCTGAGCTAATGTTCTTTTATAATATCCACTGATTTTATAAAATAAAAAAGTCTGACCAACAGATCACAATCCCGCCCATTCTGGTGGGCGGCATCTGTTCCTGTGTGGTGGCCGAGGAGCTGGTCAGGGGGGAAATAACGGACTACATTTCCATGAGCCGGCCGCTTCTGGGCGAACCCGGGCTGGCCAGGCGCTGGCGGTAGAGAGACCGCCGCTCTGCGGATTGTATTTTAAAAGTAAGTTAAACAGTAAGCCTAAAATGATTATTTTATCGATTTTGTCGATTGGGCGGGATGAAAGAAGGTCAGAAAATAGCCGGTGCCGGAGGCGACTGTGATGGCGGCGGCTATCCAGATGAGGACTGTTCCCAACCTCTGGAAGTCGATCGATAGATAGGGGTAATGCAGGATCAGGGCAAAGAGGGCGACCATCTGGAAGATAGTCTTGAGCTTGCCCCAACGGTCGGCAGCCATGACCATGCCTTCCGAGGCGGCGATGGCTCGGAGACCCGTGACTGCTAGTTCCCGTCCGATAATAACGAAAACCAGCCAAGCCTCTATCCGTTCCAGAGGAATCAGCATGATCAGGGCGGCGGAGACCAAAAGCTTGTCGGCCAGTGGGTCCATAAACTTGCCGACGCGGCTGACCAACCGGTGGCGGCGGGCAAAGAAACCATCCAGCAGGTCGGTCATTCCGGCTGCCAGAAAGACCAGCGCCGCCATGAAACTTACAAACCGACCTGGAACAGTCATTAAGGCAATGAGCACTGGAATAGCGCCGATGCGCAATACGGTCAAGGCGTTGGGCAGGTTCCAAAAAATTGCCGGCTGAGTTTCCATATCAGGCTTGCTGTACCCGCCTCCAGTCGTCCAGAAATTTTTCCAGACCGATATCCGTCAGAGGATGGTGGATGAGCTGCATCATGACCTTGTAAGGTATCGTGGCAATATCGGCGCCGGCCATGGCAGCCTGCAGGATGTGCAGGGGATTGCGGATACTGGCAACGATCACTTCGGTCTCAAAACCATAATTATTATAGATGGTCATGATCTCCTCAACCAGATTCATGCCGGTATGGCTGATATCGTCCAGGCGGCCGATAAAAGGGCTGACATAGGCGGCCCCGGCCTTGGCGGCCAAAAGGGCCTGGAGGGCCTGAAAAACGAGGGTGACATTGACCTTGACGCCCTCCTGAGAGAGCACCCGGGTGGCCTTCAGGCCGTCGGCCGTCATGGGGATTTTGACCACTACGTGTTCATGGATGCGGGCCAGCTTTTTGGCTTCGGCAACCATGTCAGCGCTGGCGGTGCTGAGCACCTCGGCGCTCACCGGCGCCTGGACCAGTTGGCAGATATCTTTGATCTGCAGGTGAAAGGCGTCGATATCTGTGACACCGGCTTTGGAACACAGGGATGGATTCGTGGTGACGCCATCCACCAGACCCAATTCATGGGCTTGCCGGATTTCATCCAGATTCGCAGTGTCAATGAAAAATTTCATGGGCTTCTCCTTCGTGACGGGCGTTCTTCATCCTGCGAGTTTTTTAGGTGTATGTTTCCAGGTCCATCAGTTATGGCTGCTGAGCCAACCAGGCTGGGGCATTACCGCAAAAACTTCTTCCGGCAGCCTTCGGAACAGAAAAAGTAATCTACCCCGTCCTTCTGAGCTTTCAGGGCGTTGCGGCGGGGAATAAAGGTTTTGCAGACCGGATCCTGTACTAATTCTTCACTCTCCACCTCGGGGGGAGGGGGGGAACCTTGAATTTTGCGGGAGAAAAAATGTGCAACGATCCTTTGGGCTAATTTAAACCCGAGATATCCCGCGAAAATGAGAATAATAAAACGGATCAAGGGTGCCTCAGAGTTTGTATGCCACTTTTGCCTGCGGTTCTAATTCGGCCAAAAGGGTTGCGGCGGTTTTATGCAACACCGGATGCCTGGTCTGGGGAGCAATCTCCGCAAGAGGCAGAAGCACAAAGCCGCGCCGGTGCATTTCCGGGTGTGGTATCACCAACCGCGGGGACTGTATAATCATGGTATTATACAACAACAGGTCAAGATCAACAAGGCGCGGTCCCCACCGTTCTTTACGGATCCGGCCCATGGCATTTTCGATTTCCTGGAGGACGTCGAGCAGTGCCAACGGCGCCAGTCTCGTTCGGATTTCAACGACGGCATTCACAAACCAGGGCTGGTCCAACACTCCCACGGGTGGAGTAGTGTAATAAGAGGAGACTCGGGTGATTTCTATCCCGTCTATCTGGGCCAGACGCCGACGCGCTTCATCCAGTTGATCGGCCGGATCACCCAGATTGGCCCCCAAACCGATATACGCCAGGGACCAGGAGTCAGACATCTCTCGTTCGCCGCGCCCTCGAGGCATCCGCTAGGCGTATAATGAGTAACGTAGGCCGACAGGCTTGCCCCGAACATTCAAATGTGTTGCAAGAAGCTCTAACTGTTATCATCGGAGGCATCTGTTTCCGAAGTTAGGTTCCACCAATCCTTAAAACTATGCAGGAAAAATAAACCCAGGGGCCAGGCCAGTGCGATTTCTTCCTCAGATGGCTTTGCTTGTTTCAGATTTAACACTACCCAGGCACCGATAGCGGCTGGCATTTCGACCTTCCCATCCTGATGACGCCGGACAAATTCAAAAAAATCTTTGAGTGCCAGATACCCCTGGGGCCGCCAGGTCTCCAGGGCGCCCTCTACGGCATCGCAGACTTGGGATTGAACTTCGGCCTCCACCTGGACCGGCGCCAGCAGCAGGGCAACTCCGATGCTGGCGATGACAAAAAAGAACTCCCAGCGGTTATCGGAGGCATCCTGTATTATGACCGCCAGTTCGGGATACTGTTGGGTAAGAGGGGAGTAGGCGGAGGCGGCCAACTTCTGTGCCGCCGGCACGAGCAGCCGGGCCTGATCAAGTTGAGAGGGCATAGTTATCCTTTGATGTTAGCTTAACCGCGCCAGACGGTCCAGGGCCTCTTCGAGGCGGGATTTGTCCACCGTCAGGGCCAAGCGGATGTAACCCTCACCGGGGGCGCCGAAACCGTTGCCGGGAGTAGTGACGATGCCTGCCTGCTCCAGGAGTAGACCGGTGAATTGGGCCGAAGTGAACCCCGTGGGCGTGGGCAGCCAGACGTAAAAGGTGGCCTTGGGGGGTACCGCCGCGTAGCCTAATTTTCTCAGGCCACTGATAAGGATATCCCGGCGTTCCTGCAGGATGCGGCAGTTTTCCCGGATGCTTGACTGATCCGAATCCAGCGCCGCGATGCCGGCGTATTGGATGGCATTGAAGGCGCCGGAGTCAATGTTGCTTTTGATCTTTCCCAACCCGGCGATGACGTCGGCCTGTCCGACGGCGAAGCCCAACCGCCAGCCGGTCATATTGTAGCTTTTCGACAGGGAATGAAACTCGATGCCCACCTCTTTGGCCCCCGGGACTTCCAGGAAACTGCGGGGCTTGAAGCCGTCATAGGCCATTTCGGTATACGCCGCGTCGTGAACCGCAATGATGTTATGCTCCCGGCAGAATTCCGCCGCCTGGATAAAAAAGCCAAAATCCGCCACTGCGCCAGTAGGGTTGTTGGGGTAGTTGAAAAAGAGCATCTTGGCATGCCGAGCCACTTCGCCGGACACCTGGCTCAGATCCGGGAGGAAATGATTCTCTCGCAGCAGGGGCAGGAAATGGGAATGGGCCCCGGCGAACAGGGTACCGATATGATAGACCGGATAGGCCGGGCTGGTGACCAGATTCAGGTCACCGGGGTTGTTAAAGGCTAGTGGCAGATGGGCAATGCCTTCTTTGGAGCCGATGAGGGTGACAACTTCTCGCTCCGGATCGAGAGTCACACCAAAGCGACGTTGATACCAGCGAACTACCGCTTCCCGGAAATCGTTCATGCCTGAGTAGGACGGGTAGCGGTGGGTGCTCGGGTCCAGGGCAGCTTCCTGGAGGCGTTGGATAATGAACCGGGGGGTCGGGAGATCGGGGTCTCCCACGCCCAGGTCGATAATATCAACCCCGCGAGCCTTCACCTCATCCTTTAGGCGGTCGATTTCCTTAAACAGATATGGGGGTAATTGTTTGAGTCGGTCAGCGGGCGTAAACCTGGTCATAAAAGTCCTCATGTTCTCGAGAACACAACAAAATATAAATTGTCATGTTCTAGTGGTCACAACGAAATACGAAAACAGCACCGTGGTAGCTGCTCACAATAATGCTTTTTCTGCTCACCGCTCACCGCCTACTGCTCACTGTTTTCATATAGATGATTGGTGGCATAGGCCACCTGGCCTGTGCATGGGCATGCCGGCTGGAAAGCCTGCACCACCAAATTTCATACGAGAAGATACCTCCACGCATCGAGTTGCCAGACCGCATTAATCAAAATCGAACAGGTCTTCTAAAAATCCCCGTTTTTTGCGGCTTTTTTGATGTCCATGGGGCTGATCAGGCTGTTGATATTGCTGCTGCTGGTACTGCGGCTGTTGTTGATAGTGCTGCTGGTACTGCGGTTGGCGTTCCCCGTGGTGATGTTGGTATCCCCGCGGCTCCTGGTATCCTGGTGAGGGCGGCGGGGAGGTGCTGTAGGAACGTTCGATGAGCTTATCCAATTCACCACGATCCAACCATACCCCTCGGCATTGGGGGCAATAATCGATTTCGATCCCTTGTCTTTCGGTAATGCGAAGTTCCACATTGCAAAGAGGGCATTTCATAGACTTACCTCATCGTGTGACATGATTATGCAACGAACCGACCCCTTCCACCCGGATTTCGATATGGTCTCCGGGCTGCATGGGCCCCACCCCGGACGGGGTGCCGGTGGCGATGACGTCTCCCGGCAGGAGCGTCATGATATGCGAGATGAAGCTTATCAGGGCGGCGACCCCGAAGACCAGATTTTGGGTAGTGCTGTGCTGGCGACGTTCTCCATTGAGGATGGCCTCCACCACCAGGTTGTCGGGATCAGCGATATCGGTTTCGATCCAGGGTCCCAAGGGACAAAAGGTATCAAAGCTCTTAGAGCGGGTAAACTGGCCGTCTTTTTTTTGCAGGTCCCGGGCGGTGACGTCGTTGACGCAGGTGTAGCCCAGGATATAGTTTTTGGCCTTGGCTTCGCTTACCTTTGAGACAGGGCGACCGATGACCACACCTAATTCCGCTTCATAATCAACGCGGCAGGATTGGGGCGGATAAACAATCGGGGTACTCGGTCCGATGACCGCAGTCGAGGGTTTCAGGAAGATCAACGGCTCGGTCGGTAGTGCCATCCGCATTTCGGCCGCATGATCCCGGTAGTTGAGTCCCAAGGCAATGATCTTGCTCGGTTCGCACGGCGCCAGCAACTGCACCTCAGAGAGAGAAAAACAGTACTTGAGCAGAGCAAAATCACCCACTGGCGGCCCGGTAAGGGGAAAGACCACGTCGTCATCTAAGACGCCGTAGTGGCTCCGTCCCTGATAAGCAAAGCGGATCAACCGCATATATCATTCTCTCTGGTAAAGACTGGGCCGACCTGGAGTTCGGCGCTACCGCTTATTGCATTAAAGGTCGGCTTATTGCATCGAAGGTCGGCGTTGCCATGCATCAGGTCATACATCGCAATACTTCAGTTATCTGAGGGAATAATAGATCAAGGGATGGTGGGCAGTGCCCCCCATCCAGCATTACAGCACAAACGGGCCCCTCCCCTAGGGGCGAATCTTGAATTCGCCCGAAACAACTGAAAAAGTTGCCATACATCTATTTCAATCCCAGGACGTCCTGCATATCATAGAACCCGAAGGGCTGCCCGACGATCCATTGGGCCGCCCGGACCGCACCGCGGGCGAAGTTGTCGCGGTTGTGAGCCCGGTGGATGATCTCCAGCCGTTCGCCGATACCGCCGAAGATGACAGTGTGTTCGCCGACAATATCGCCGGCCCGGACGGTCTGAATGCCGATTTCAGCGTCGGTCCGCTGGCCGATCATGCCCTTGCGTTCATAGACGCCGACTTTATCCAGGTCACGCTCCAAGGCCGCCGCGATGACCTGGGCCAGCTTCATGGCGGTGCCGCTGGGGGCGTCTTTTTTCAAACGATGATGAGCCTCAACGATCTCCACATCATAGCCGGAGCTGAGGACTTGCGCGATATCCGCCGCCACCTTGAACATCAGGTTGACGCCGACGCTCATATTGGGAGCTAGCACCACCCGGGCGCTTTTTGACAGATTTCTGATTTCCTCTAGTTGGGCGGCAGAGAAGCCGGTAGTGCCGATGACCATGGCCTTCCCCGCTGGAGCGGCCTGCCTGAGGTGTTTTAGGGAGACCTCCGGATGGGTAAAATCGATGATCACCTCGCCTTCGGGCAGGACTTCTGCCAGGCTGCCAGCTATCTTGAGCTTATTGTCCGGTAAGCCTACGGCCTCTCCCACCGTCTGGCCGACGGCGGGATGTCCGGGTTTTTCAAAGGCTGCAGCCAGGACAATGCCCTCAGCCCCGGCCAACATGTGGATAATGCGGCCGCCCATGCGACCGCCGGCTCCCCCAACAATTGCTTTGATCATGTTTTCACCTAAAGCGCCGCACCGGCTGGAAGCCGGTGCCACCAGATTTTGTCATGCCACCAGATTTTGTCATGGCATCAATTTTGTCATGATATTAGATCAGCCCGTAATTTACCATGACCTGCCGCAGTCTTTCCTCATTGGCGGGGGACATATTGCATAGCGGCAGCCTCACCTCGCCGCTGATCCTGCCCATCAGCTTCAGGGCGGTCTTGGCGGGTACGGGGTTGGTCTCGAAAAACATAGCCTCCATCAAAGGCCACATTTTGTAATGCAAGCTCCGGGCCGTGCCGAGGTTCCCAGACAGGAAGGCATTGCACATCCCGGCCATATCGTCAGGAACGACATTCGAGATGACTGAGATGACGCCCCTGCCGCCGAGGCACATGAGGGGGAGGGCGGTGAAATCGTCCCCCGAGAGCACAATAAAATTTTCCGGGCAGAGTCTGATTACCCGGGCACCCTGATTCAAGTCGCCGGTAGCCTCTTTAATACCGATGATGTTCGGCAGCTTTGCCAGCCGGGCTACGGTCTCGGGCAGCAGATTGAGGCTGGTGCGTCCCGGCACGTTATAGACGATGATCGGGATGTGCGTGGCTTCGGCAATGGCTTTATAGTGTTGGTACAGTCCTTCTTGAGTCGGTTTATTGTAGTAAGGAGTAATCATCAGGGCGGCGTCTGCTCCCGCTGACTGGGCGTGTTTGGTAAGCTCCACCGCTTCGGCGGTGTTGTTGGAACCGGTGCCGGCGATGACCGGAACCCGTTTTTTCACCTGCTCAATACAGATTTCTACCACACGCTTGTGCTCGTGGTGGGAGAGGGTGGCGGATTCCCCGGTGGTGCCGCAGGGTACGATGCCATGAGTACCGCCGGCAATCTGGAACTCAATGAGTTCCCGATAGGTCTCTTCATCCAACTGGCCATCCTTAAACGGCGTCACGATGGCGACAATAGCTCCTTGGATCATACTTTCTCCTCCTTACTACAATTCATCGCGCCATAATTCACCCTGGAAGACTACCGCAGCGCCGCCTTCCAGAAATACTGACCGAAAAATATCCCCTGCAGCATCAAAATAAATCTTTAAGGTTTCACCGCTGGCAGGGTGGACAACGACTGGTGAGGCCATACCCCACAGGCGGGAGGCGATCAGGGCCGCGGCCACGGAGCCGGTGCCGCAGGCCAGAGTCTCGGCTTCAACGCCCCGTTCATATGTTCTCACCTGTAATTCCCGGAAGCCTGAACGTCGGATAAAATTGACGTTGGTGCCGGCCGGTTCGAATAGACTATGAAACCGTATGGCCCGGCCTACTTCCGTCACCGGAGCGGCCTCAAGATCGGCAAGCGGCAGGACTACATGGGGGACACCGGTGTTGATGAAATGGCCGGTCCAGGTCTTGGCCGACAGCGGAATTTCCAGGCCAAGCCTGAGACCGTGGGGCGGACTTAATTCGAGTTTCACCCGTCGGTCCAGGACTTCGGCATGGATGACCCCGGCCAGGGTTTCGAATGCCATCTTTTCCCCGGCAATGCCATGCAAATAGGCGAAGCGGGCGGCGCAGCGGCCACCGTTGCCACACATCTCGGCCTCAGAGCCGTCGGCGTTAAAAAAGCGCCACCGGAAATCGACCGTTGCCGACGACTCAAGAAAAATCAGCCCATCGGCCCCTACCCCAAATTTAGGGGCGCAGACTTTTCGGGCAAAACCGGCGCGCTCGCCATCGCTGATGAAAGATCGGCGGTGGTCGATGAGAACAAAATCGTTGCCGCTGCCCTGCATTTTCCAGAAGGGAATACGGTTCATAAAAGGATATTAACCATCACAGAGTCTTCCCAGATTAACCGCCGGTTAGACATATCGGTATTTCTTCACCCCGAATCAGATCTTCGTAGGTTTCTCGTTGTCTGATAACATAAAACTCATTTTTGTGCACCAAAATTTCCGGGACCCGGGGGCGGGAATTGTAATTCGAACTCATGGTGAAGCCATAAGCCCCGGCGCTCATCACCGCCACCAGCTCGCCCGGATCAAATGCCGGCATCAGCCGGTCTTTGGCCAAAAAGTCGCCTGACTCGCAGATAGGACCGACCAATGAGGCGGTTACTTCCCGCCGGTCTTTCTCCACTACCGGCTGTATGCCGTGATAGGAGCCGTAGAGGCTGGGGCGGGCCAGATCGTTCATCGCCGCATCCGCGATGATAAAGTATTTGGCTTCGGTCTGTTTGGTAAATAAAACCTTGGTGACGAGAATACCGGCGTTTCCGACCAGCACCCGACCGGGTTCCAGGATCAGGGTGCAGTCCAGGCCTTGCAATTCCTGAATGATGCTGCGGCCGTATTCCACCGGATGCGGGGGCGTCTCTTCGTTATACTGAATACCCAGGCCGCCGCCGATATCCAGATAGCGGATCTGGATATCCTCGCGCCGCAGTCGAGCGATGAGTTCCTTCAAACGACCCAGGGTTTCGATGAAGGGAGAGAGCTGAGTCAACTGTGAGCCGATGTGACAGGCCACCCCTACGATCTCCAGGTGCGGTAATTGCTTGGCGATTAAATATTCTGCCACCGACCGATCGATATCGATGCCAAACTTATTCTGCTTCAGACCGGTGGAGATATACGGGTGGGTCTGAGGGTCCACATCCGGATTGACCCTTAAGGCAATGCGGGCCCGCCTGCCCATCTGACCGGCGGCCTGATTGAGGACCTGCAGTTCCTGGGGCGATTCGATGTTGAACATGAGGATGCCCTGTTCCAGGGCATACCTGATCTCATCCGGCCGCTTGCCGACACCGGAATACACCACCTTGCCTGGAGCCACCCCGGCCCTGAGGGCCCGGAAGAGCTCCCCTCCGGAGACGATATCCACGCCGCCCCCCTGATTAATGAAAATCCGCAAGATGGCGAGATTGGAGTTGGACTTGACGGCAAAACAGACCAGATGGGGGGTTTCACCAAAGGCCCGGTCAAAGACCTGGAAATGGTGTTGCAGCGTGGCATGGCTGTACAGATAAAATGGAGTGCCCACCTTAGCGGCGATAGCGGCGACGGCCACGCCTTCACAATACAACTGACCGTTGGAGTAATGGAAATGGTGCATCGCTCTCGACCTGTAAAGGAGTATCCGGTTTGCGGTTTCAAGGAAAAGAAGATATCACAGTATAGGCTATTTCGAAACTCCCAAATGTACGAGATTGTCATCCTGAGCCGAGCGATGAATCCCGTATTTTTAAAAACATCAGATTATTCACGTTGCTCAAGGTTACAAAAAAACCGTTTTTAACAGTCTCTAATATAACCTGCTAATACCGATATACTTGGCTGAACTAGCGCGTTGCCTCCACCACCTCAGAGGGTTGGCTCGGGTTGGCGCGGCGGGAGTTATCGACCGCGATCACATAGTAATAATAGCTTACACCTTTAGTTGTCTGTTGGTCTATAAAATAGGGTTTAGTGAGCAACTGCGTATTGAGCAGCCGGAACTGCGGTTCCGCCAGGGAGCGGCGGTAGAGGCGATAACCGGCCAGGTCGGGTTCCGGGCTGGCCTCCCAGCGCAACTCCAGGCCCTTCATGGTGGGCGCCGCCACCAGGTTGAGCACCGGCGCCGGGGGAGTCAGATCCTCGGGTTTAGCCGTTTGTATGGCAGAATCGAGGCTTTCCAGGGTATCTGAGCGGATAGGGCGCACTGCCCGCACCAGGTAGCGATAGTCGATATCGTTAAGAACTGCAATATCCTGAAACCTTGGCTCTCCCAACGGCTCGGGGTTGGCGGCGACAAAACTCTCCCCTGGGGCCTGCCGGTAGACGTTGTAGCTCACCGGACCTGATAAAGGACGGCCGTTGGCCAGAAGGTTTACCGGCGTCCAGGTGAGCAGCACCTGTCGATCCCCGGCTTGCGCTTTTAAACCTCCCGGCGTTTGGGGAAGGATGTCCCACTCACGCGAGACAGTAGGCGATTCCAGGCCAAGTTTGCCGTTCGGGTCGTAACCCACGATCTGATAAAAATAGCGATAACCCGGTTCCAGCATCTCATCCCGGTATCGCACCTGCTCTCCCTGAACCTCCCCTGCCTGGGGAAAGGCCAGATCAATATCCGCCAGCCTGGTCAACTCCGGCGGACACGCGGCAGTAGAATCCAGGCGGTCCTGACTGCGCAGAATCCGAAAACCTTGGATATCGGTGAGCGGCTGGCCTTCGATATTCACCCTGGGGAACAGCCATTGCAGGCTTAATCCCTGACCATCCTGAACTACCGTAAAATTGCGCACCGCTCCGGGAACCAGGGAATCCGGCGGTATGGGATTCATTTTTTTGCCGCAGCCGCAGGCTATTAAGGCCCCGAGAAAAATAATCAGGCTTATCCGAAAAAAGAGATCAATCAGTTTCATAGAATAATATGTGATGGCACAACCCCTCCGGGTGTATTGCCATTATCAGTATTTCATAAAAATACATTAGCTTACGCCATTTCAGGAAGTCAGTCCCAATTCCTGCTCCACCGCGGCCAAGGCCTCCGCCACCCGCCCGGCGGCAGTACCACCGGGGGAGCACCGCCGGTTGACGGACTGCTCAATCTGCAGCCACCCAAAAAGGTCGGCTTCTGCCAATGGTGCGAACTGCTTGATTTCCTCCAGAGTCAAATCTGCCAGCTCTTTGCCCTGGGTCTCGGCGAAGCGCACCGTCTGTCCTACCTGCGCGTGGGCGGTGCGGAACGGCACGCCCTGGGTGACCAGATAGTCCGCCATATCAGTAGCCGTCAGGAATCCCCCCTGCAAGGCGGCGGCGATTTTTTCCTTTTTTAAAGCGAGATTGTCAAGCACCCCGGCCATGAGGCGGACGCACGGCAATACCGTATCCACGGTGTCAAAAAGTGGTTCTTTGTCTTCCTGCAGGTCCCGGTTATACGCCAGAGGCAGGCCTTTCAAGGTTACCAGGAGGCCGGTGAGATGGCCGATAACCCGACCGCTTTTACCTCGGATCAACTCCGCCACATCCGGGTTCTTCTTTTGAGGCATGATAGATGAGCCGGTGCAGAAGGCATCGGCAATTTCAATAAAGGCGAATTCCGCCGAGGACCACAGGATCAATTCCTCCGCCAGGCGGCTCAGATGCACCATAATCAGACTGGCGGCGGCGGCGAACTCCACGATAAAATCCCGGTCGCTGACGGCATCCAGACTGTTGTTTAAGATGGCCGGGAAATCCAGCAGTTCTGCGGTATAGGGCGGGTCGATCGGGAAGGTGGAACCGGCCAGCGCCGCCGCCCCGAGCGGGCAGACATTGAACCGTACCAGACAGTCCCGCAGCCGCCCCTGATCACGCCGCCACATCTCATCATAGGCCAACAGGTGGTGGCTGAAGAGCACCGGCTGGGCCCGCTGCAGGTGAGTATAGCCCGGCAGGATGACGCTGAAATAACGCCGGGCCAGCCGCACCCCGGCCCGCCGCAGGTCCTGCAGGGCCTCTATCAGGACGCCGACCTGATCCCGTAGAAACAGCCGGATATCCAAGGCTATCTGATCGTTGCGGCTCCGGGCGGTATGCAGTTTGCGGCCGGCCTCCCCGATAATCGCCGTCAGGCGCCGCTCTACGGCCATGTGGATGTCTTCATCGCCAGGGTCGAAAAGGAACGTCCCGGCGTCGATCTCACCCTGCACCGTCTGGAGCCCGTTTACGATGGCCTCAGCCTCCGCGGCGGTCAGAATCCCCTGCCGGGCCAACATGCGGGCATGGGCCATGGACCCGGCGATATCATAGCGATACAGGCGCCGATCAAAGTGCAGGGAACAGGTGAATTCCTCCACCAGCTTGGCGGTGCCACCGCCGAATCGCCCGCCCCAGGGTTTTTCTTTGTTGTTGCTGTGCATGGTTTTCCGTAAAAACTCTTATTATAGGGCGTGCCGTGCACGCCAATTTTTTTTCGGCGACCGCGGGCCGTCCTATGACTTGATCATTCACGGCCGACATGATCGGGGATATGTATTGATTCCCCCCAATTCGGTGGGTATAATCCTTCCTCTATCAATCGATGTAGGCTGGTCCATTGCCAATCTCGGGGGGTTTCAACATACCCGTGCTTTACCGGATTATAATGGATATAATTCATATGGTTTTCAAAATCCTGTTCGTCATTAATTACATGGGCCCAAAACCGGCTTTGCCAAAAAGGAGGATTTCTTTTCTTGCCATCTCTGAAACCCTGAGTAAATCGGCGTTTGATTATGCTCCATTGGCGAGAATAATTTGTATCCGAATGATCCAATCGCCATATACAATGTAAATGATCGGGCAATACAACCAAGGCCTCAATGGAAAAAGGATATTGGTTTTGGCATTCGTGCATCGCAATTCTAAGAAGATGAATTGTGTTATCGGTTATGAGAATTGGCCTTCTTTTATAGGTAACAACTGTAAAGAACCAAAGGGTACCAGAATAGAATCTGCGATAATTTGGCATTTTGCTATGAGTGCTCTTAGATAAGAAGCTTTTCATAGGGCGTGCCGTGCACGCCGTTTTTTAAGCGGCGGCCGCGGGCCGCCCTATGGTATATTTTGTTTTATTCTGGAAGTGACAAAGAGCCTATAGTCCCTTTCCGACCTATTATTTCGATTCTGGCACGGCAAACTGGACGCCTCGCATCGGGGCGTAGTCAAGTAGGTAAGAAGCTTTTCATAGGGCGAGCCGAGCACGCCGTTTTTAAGCGGCGGCCGCGGGCCGCCCTATGGTATATTTTGTTTTATTCTGGAAGTGACAAAGAGCCTATAGTCCCTTTCCGACCTATTATTTCGATTCTGGCACGGCAAACTGGACGCCTCGCATCGGGGCGTAGTCAAGTAAGTAAGAAGCTTTTCATAGGGCGAGCCGAGCACGCCGTTTTTAAGCGGCGGCCGCGGGCCGCCCTATGGTGTAATTTGTTTTATTCTGGAAGTGACAAAGAGCCTATAGTCCCTTTCCGACCTATTATTTCGATTCTGGCACGGCAAACTGGACGCCTCGCATCGGGGCGTAGTCAAGTAAGTAAGAAGCTTTTCATAGGGCGAGCCGAGCACGCCGTTTTTTAAGCGGCGGCCGCGGGCCGCCCTATGGTGTAATTTGTTTTATTCTGGAAGTGACAAAGAGCCTATAGTCCCTTTCCGACCTATTATTTCGATTCTGGCACGGCAAACTGGACGCCTCGCATCGGGGCGTAGTCAAGTAAGTAAGAAGCTTTTCATAGGGCGTGCCGTGCACGCCAATTTTTTTTCGGCGGCCGCGGGCCGTCCTATGACTGTCATTTCAAATCCGGTACGGCCGACCGCACGCCTCGCATTGAGCCGTGGAGAGGGCCGCATCGTCGGGCAGTTTCTGGTAATGCCCGCAATGCCGACAGCGCACCACCGGATGATAGGCAATCCAGCCCTGGTCTTTCCAGAAACGCAAGGTGCCGTATTTGCGGTAGTATATCACCATGGGGCAGCCCAAGCTCACCCCCAGTAACACCACCGTGGCCGCGATGAAAACCTGCCACGAGATGAATGCCCCCAACCCCATACCCAGGACCAATACGATTCCCAAACGCCAGGATGTATCCCACAGCTCCCGGTCGGCATAGGTCCACGGCAACCGCACCCCGATCCAGGCGTTGGGCCCCGGATGCCAGCACAACATCAAAATACTCAGGCCGCACAACACGGCTCCCACGATAAAGAGCGGCAGGGGAGGAATCATGCATCCATCTTTCTGATGATTATGATCAACGTTCCTTAACGCTCTCCCAACTTGGCCCGGATCTTCAGGCGCAGGGCATTGAGGCGGATGAAGCCGGTAGCGTCGGCCTGCTGGTAGTCGCCTCCGGCCTCGAAGGTCACGAGATCGGGGCGGTAGAGTGACTTCGGAGCCTTGCGGCCCACTACGGTAACATTTCCCTTGTATAATTGCAAGCGGGCCGTGCCCGTCACCGGTTTCTGGGCCTCGTCAATGAGGGCTTGGAGGGCGGTGCGCTCCGGCGCAAACCAATAGCCGTAATAGACCAGTTCGGCGTAGCGGGGGATGAGGCTGTCCCGCAGATGCATGACCTCCCGGTCCAGGGTGAGGGACTCCACGGCGTGGTGTGCCGCCCGCAGGATCGTGCCGCCCGGGGTCTCATAGACGCCGCGGGATTTCAGGCCCACATAGCGATTTTCGACCAGGTCCACCCGGCCGATGCCGTGCTCGCCGCCTACCTTGTTCAGGTGGTCGATGATCTGGAACGGACTCATTTTCTTGTCGTCCACCGCCACCGGGTCCCCGGACGCAAAGTCAATCTCGAGGTACTGGGGGGTATTGGGGGCCTCCTGGGGGGATTGGGTGAGCACAAACATATCCGCCGGGGGTTCGGCCCAGGGGTCTTCCAAAATGCCCCCCTCAAAGCTAATGTGCAATAAATTGCGGTCGCTGGAATAGGGCTTCTCTTGAGTCACCGGCACCGGAATGCCGTGCTTTTCGGCGTAGGCGACGCAGTCGGCCCGGCCCTGCAGACCCCATTCCCGCCAGGGGGCGATGATCTTCAGCTCCGGGGCCAGGGCCATGTAGGTCAGTTCAAAACGCACCTGGTCGTTGCCCTTGCCGGTGGCCCCATGGCTCACCGCGTCGGCCCCGGTCTTTTTGGCCACCTCCACCTGGGCCTTGGCAATGAGGGGCCGGGCGATGGAGGTGCCCAGCAGATAGGCTCCTTCATAGAGGGCATTGGCCCGGAACATGGGAAAGATGAAATCTCGGGCAAACTCTTCCTTCAAATCCAGGATATGTACTTCCGCGGCGCCGGTGGCCTTGGCCTTCACCGCCACCTCGGACAACTCATCCCCCTGCCCCAAATCGGCGGCATAGGCCACCACCGGGCATTGGTAGGTCTCCATGAGCCACTTGAGGATGACCGAGGTATCGAGGCCGCCGGAGTAGGCCAGGACGATTTTATTTAGTTCATTCATAGTGACCTTCTCCAGAATCAATGTCCTTTTATCTTTCTTGTTATAATACCTATTCCAAGTCCAAGTAATAAATAACCTATAAAAATATTAAAAATGATTACTAATTGCGCTTCCCATCTTATTGGAAAAATATCACCATAACCTAATGTGGATATTGTCACAATTGAAAAATAAACAGGTGATATAATGTTATGCCATTTGCTTTGTCCATTGATTATAATATATTTATATCGATAAAGATATTCATAAAGAAAAGAAAATAACAATATAAAAAGCAACACAATACAATACCATCTTTGAAAACTAGTTCCAAAAATGCTTGATAATTTCCATATTTTTAAGGAAAAACAAGAAACTTTTTTTGATGTAAGTAATTTTATTTTAGTTTCTTGTTCTTCAATATACATCTTCTCTGACAATTCAGAATTTCCGATGTCAAAATAACAATTTTTTGATTGAGCAAAAGATCTTACGGCAAGTTCTATGTTTTTGCTATCTTGACAATCTTTTAATACAGAACCTGCATTAGCGTATGCTCTTGCAGCTTGATTAATATAATTTGTGATTTTTAATATATGGCCTGCATAATGGAAATACTTTCCTGACTCTTCTTTATCTATTTCTTTATTAAATTTTGCAACAGCAAGAGAATAGAAGCCAGCCTTGACATGTTCTTCAGGACTTGATGCAAGTCTATTATTCTCAATGAATTTTTTTACATCGCTTTCCTTAGAATTTTTACATAATTTGAAAGCTTCTTCAAAAAATGCTTTTGCCTTGGGGTCAGAAATATCATTATTATATAAATTCATTTTTGGTAATCTTTTTCTTTCATCATTCATAAATTTATGCTACTGAAAATTGAATAGTTCTTTCTGAGCGCGCCTTCCCATGGAAATATGGTATTTCATCGCGGTTGATGTTCAATTTCAGCCACGGCCTGCTCAAAGGGGATAATCTCCTCCCCGGATGCCTTGGCGGCATCGTAAGCACGAATGGATTCCAGCTCTTCCAATTCTTCTAATAATCTTTGATGGTCGGCAATATCTAAAACCACGCCAATCCGATTGCCATTGGCATCGGTGATAAATCGTTCGTGCAAGGTAGGCATAGCAATCCCCTTTTCCTTTCTTGTCGCCAGTTGGCATTTACCATCACGGACTATCCCACCCGATTAACCACTCCAGCGGGCCTTCTGGAAATGCAGGCGGTTCTTGGCCTAGTCCCACGCCGCCGGTTTAAAGGTGATGTCGTAGGCCACGAAACCTATAGTCCCAGGTCGCGTTCAACCTCTTCCAGAGAAAGCACTCCCGGTTCCTTCAGGGCTTCTGCCGCCGCCTCTCCATCCACTCTGTCCTCCAAGGCTCGCAAAATCTCCACATCCTCCCAAGGCACAATGGCCCCCATGGGTTTGCCTTGGCGGGTGATCACTACTCTTTCTCCGGACAGCAAGGCCCGTTCGAGTAAAAGGGAAAATTCTTTAAAATTATCTAATAGTTCCATACTGACCGACGGTTCCTCAGTCATTATTTGGGCAGGTGCGGTCATCGTATTACTCCAAAAGCTCATTAGGGATGGGCAACGACCACTATTTTTGCACAGGCTAGCAAGCCTGTGCCACCAGATTTTATCGGCTTATTTTCTTCCGACATTCAATCTGTCAACCAGTTGTGTAGGAATGTATCATGGATACTGCCTACCATTTTCTCTTACTGAGCCGCCTCCACCCCCCCATTTCTCCCACAATATCAAGGCGTATCCCACCCGATCAGCCATTCCAGCAGCGCCTTCTGCAGGTGCAGCCGGTTCTCGGCCTGGTCCCAGGCAGCGGACTGGGGGCCGTCCAGGACCTCGCCGGTGATTTCCTCTCCCCGGTGGGCCGGCAGGCAGTGCAGGATGATGGCATCGGGCCGGGCGTGCTGCAGGAGAGCGCCGTTCACCTGGTAGGGGGCAAAGACCTTTTTTCTCGCCTTAGCTTCAGCCTCCTGTCCCATAGAGGCCCAGACGTCGGTATTGATGACATGGGCCTCCTGTACGGCCCGGACAGGATCATCCTGGAGATAAATAGGCCGCCCCTCTTGGCGGGCCTGCTGCAACAGTCCGGCGTCCGGTTCGTAGCCCGGCGGGCAGGCCAGAGACAGGCTGAAATCCAGGCGCAGGGCCGCAGTAATCCAGGAGTTGGCCATGTTGTTGCCGTCGCCGATCCAGGCAACCTTTAAGTCCGTCACCCGGCCGAAGCGCTCCTGGATAGTCTGCAAGTCGCTTAAGACCTGGCAGGGGTGATGACTGTCGGTCAGGCCGTTGATGACGGGGATGTCAGCCCAGCGAGCCATGTCCTCCACAATATCATGGCCGAAGGTGCGGATGACGATGCCGTCCACATAGCGGGCCAGGACCCGGGCCGTATCGGCAATCGGTTCACTGCGGGAGAGTTGGCTGTCATTGCGGCCTAGATAAATGGTGCTGCCGCCCAGGTGGGCAATGCCGGCTTCAAAAGAGACCCGGGTACGTGTCGAGGGTTTCTCGAAGATCAGGGCCAGGGTCTTTCCGGCCAGCGGCTTGGGATCGTGGTCTTGTTGGTGCAAGACCTTCAGCGCCGCGGCCCTTTCCAGGAGTTGGTAGATCTCGGCAGCAGTTAAATCCAATATAGTCAACAGGTCGCGGTTCATTGTATTATTCGCATTCTGGAGGGGTCGGGTTACCCGCCCCCCATGCATTGCTAACAACGCTACGGTAAAACATCATCCAAAATAGCCAGGAACCGGTCGATCTCCTCCCGGCTGACGACAAGCGGCGGCAGGAAGCGCAGCACATTCCCTTGGGTGCAGTTGATCAGGGCGCCTTTCTCCCGGCAGGAGTCCACTAACGGAACGCCATCGCCGTCGATCTCTATTCCTAAGATGAGCCCCAAACCCCGAACCTCTTGGATGAAACGATGCCGGGGCTGCAATTGGCGCAGGCCATTCAGGAAATACTCGCCTTTGGCCTTGACTTCGGCCAGGAAATCGGGCTGCGCCAGGATCTCCAAGACCGTCAGGGCCGCGGCGGTCACCACCGGCCCGCCGCCAAAGGTGCTGGCGTGCGTCCCCGGAACGAAACCCGCTGCCACCTCCTCCGTGACCAGGAGCGCCCCGATGGGCAGGCCGTTGGCCAAACCCTTGGCCAGGGTCATGATGTCCGGAGTGATGCCGAAGTGCTCATGGGCGAAGAGTCTGCCCGTTCGACCTAAGCCGACCTGAATTTCATCCAATATCAGCAGCAGGTTATGTTTATCGCATAAGTTCCGCACCTCCGGAAAATAATCGGCGGTGGGTATTTTGACTCCACCCTCGCCTTGGACCGGTTCCAACAGCACGCCACAGGTCTGGTTGTCAATGGCCGCCTCTAAGGCAGCCGGGTCATTAAAAGGAACGAAGACAAAACCGGGCAGGAGCGGCGCAAATCCCTGCCAGAACTTCTCCTGGCCGGTAGCTGACAATGTTGCCAGGGTGCGGCCGTGGAAGGAATTGGCGGCGCAGATGATCTTATAGCGGTCAGGTCCGAATTTTTGCCAACTATAACGCCGGCAGAGCTTAATGGCGCCCTCATTGGCTTCGGCGCCGCTGTTGCAGAAAAACACCCGGTCGGCAAAACTCAGCTCCACCAGCCGTTCGGCTAATTTGATCTGAGGGATGGTGTGATACAGATTGGATACATGCACCAAGTCCTGAACCTGTCGACAGACCGCCTCGGTTATGGCCGGATGGGCGTGTCCCAGGTTGCACACCGCAATTCCGGCCAGAAAATCCAGGTATTCCTTGCCGTCCAGGTCCCAGAGCCGGACGCCCTGACCCCGCATTAGCACCATGGGCTGGCGCGCATAGGTGTTCATTAAGGTGCGTTTGCCCCGGTTCATCCACGCAGCACTTGCAGAGTGAGTTTCGAGTTTCGAGTTACGAGTATCGGGTATAGGTATATCAGTTTTCATGTCTGCAAGATCTCCAAAGAGGCACAAGTTTTTTTCTCTAGAAGATGGTCTGATACCCAATCTCTCCGGACCGGACTTACTGGCAGATGATTTGGGTACCAATACCCTGATCGGTGAAAATCTCCAACAATACCGAATGCGGTGTGCGGCCATTGATGATATGGGCCTTGGCCACCCCGTTCCTAAGCGCCTCCAGACAACAATTGACCTTGGGTATCATGCCGCCGGTGATGATCTCCCGGTCGAGGCCGTCCAGGACATCGACCCGGGTGAGGGTGGATAAGACGTTGCCTTCGGGATCGAGGACGCCTTCGACATCCGTTAATAGGATCAATTTGGCGGCTTTCAGGGCCCCAGCAACCTGTGAAGCTACCAGATCGGCGTTGATATTATAGGTTTCGCCCTCTTTCCCGACGCCCACCGGCGCAATCACCGGGATAAAATTGCTGGCCTGCAGGGTTTCAATGACCCCCGTCTGGATGGCGGTCACCTCTCCCACCATGCCGATATCGATGATCTCGGGCGGCTCTTCGTCCCCCCGAGGCCGGTAGAGGTGCATCTTTTGAGCCCGGATGAGCTGTCCGTCTTTACCGGAGAGCCCCACGGCGCGGCCGCCGGCGGTATTGATCAGGCTGACGATCTCTTTATTCACCTTACCGACCAGCACCATTTCCACCACGTTCATGGTCTCGCCGTCGGTGACCCGCATGCCCTCAATAAAACGGGATTCGATACCCATGCGCTTCAGGGTCTGGCTGATCTGTGGCCCGCCGCCATGCACCACCACCGGGTTCAGTCCCAAATACTTCAGCAGCACAATGTCCTGGGCGAAACCCCGCTTCAGGTCTTCGTCCTTCATGGCATGACCGCCGTATTTGATCACCAGCGTCTGCCCCTGAAACCGCCGCATATAGGGCAGGGCTTCGATGAGGACGTCGGCTTTTTTGATCCATTCCTGCATAAGGGAAGTTTCGAGTTTCGAGTTTCGAGAAAAAGATTTAGATGTTCTGTTTGAGATGATTCATCAAACCTTTTATCATTCCCGTTAACTCATCGGTTAATAAAAATAATCGGTTCTGAATCTCGTCAGAGAGATAACCTATTTCTTTAGCAATAGTGATTTGAGTTTCTATTTCTGCCAATGATCCCAAAGATATATTCAAAAAATATAAAAACTCCCTTCTGGAATTTCTGGCCTGTCCTTCAGCTATATTCGACGCTACCGAAACGCCATTCCTCGTTAGCTGGCTACTCAGGCCAAACATTTCTTTTTTAGGAAACGCATCGGTTAATTCATAAATATTTTTGGCTAGAGTAATTGCCTTCCTCCAAACTTCCAGGTCTCTATAGGAGTTTGACTTTATGACCATCACTCCCAGCCAATTATAGGGCGGGCCGCGCCCGCCGTTTGTTGGCGTGCACGGCACGCCCTAGAGAATATATCTACTCAAGTCCTGATCCCCCACCAGGTCGGACAGGCGTTCGCGCACGTAGTCGGCGGTGATGGTGATGGTGCCCTGCTGCCATTCGGGGGCGTGGAAGGAGATGTCTTCCAGCAGTTTCTCCATTACCGTGTGCAGCCGCCGGGCGCCGATGTTTTCGGTGCGCTCGTTGACCTGCGTGGCCAGGACGGCGATCTCTTTGATGGCGTCGGGGTCGAAATCCAGCTCGATGCCCTCCGTGGCCATCAAGGCCCGGTATTGTTTAATCAGGGCGTTCTGGGGTTCGGTCAGGATGCGTTTAAATTCTTCTACCCCTAGGGACTGAAGTTCCACCCGGATGGGGAAGCGGCCCTGCATTTCGGGAATGAGGTCGGCCGGTTTGGAGGTGTGAAAAGCCCCCGAGGCAATAAAAAGGATATGGTCAGTGCGCACCATGCCGTGTTTGGTAGTGACGGTGGAGCCTTCGACAATGGGGAGAAGGTCTCGCTGTACCCCTTCCCGGGAGACGTCCGGCCCGCGGGCGTGATCCCGGCCGACGATCTTGTCGATCTCATCCAGAAAGATGATGCCGCTCTGTTCCACTTTGCGCCGCGCCTCGTTTACCACCCGGTCCATATCGATAAGGCGCTGTGCCTCTTCCTGCATAAGGATATCACGGGCTTCCGAAATTTTGACTTTCCGCTGTTTGGTCCGGGACGGGAAGATATTGCCGAACATCTCTTTAAAATTGATGTCCATCTCCTCGATGCCAGCGTTGGAAAAGATCTCCACAATGGGGATGTTCCGTTGACTGACCTCCAGATCGATAAAGCGCTCATCCAGGCGGCCCTGCCGGAGCAGCTGCCGCATTTTTTCGCGGGTGGGGTCCACCCCGGTTCGGTTCGGCTCTGCAACCTCGGCAATCGGTTTAGAGGCGCCGGGTAGCAGGATATCCAGCAGTCTCTCCTCTACCACTTCCTCGGCCTTGGCCTTGACCTGTTCCCGCGCTTCGGCCTTCACCATATTTACTGCCAGCTCCATCAGGTCGCGGATCATGGACTCCACGTCCCGACCCACATAGCCTACTTCAGTGAATTTGGTAGCCTCGATTTTGAGAAAAGGCGATTGCGCCAGCTTGGCCAACCGGCGGGCAATTTCGGTTTTGCCGACGCCGGTGGGGCCGATCATGATGATGTTTTTGGGGGCAATCTCATCCCGCAGACCCTCGGGGATTTGCTGGCGGCGCCAGCGGTTGCGCAGGGCGATAGCCACCGACCGCTTGGCGTCGGCCTGGCCGATGATATATTTATCCAACTCGGCGACGATCTCCCGGGGGGTCAGGTGATCGCCCCGCGGCGGTTCGTTAACGGGTAACAAAGCCTGGCTTATTTCAATAACCATATTCTTATACTTTTGAGCCCGGATGCAGGTTGCGGATTGAGGTCCGCCTTTTTTGTCTTCGGGTCCTACTGCGGGCTACAGCTCCTCAAGAGTGAGTTGATTGTTGGTAAAAATACATAATCCTGCGGCAATCTGCATCGCCTCACGACAGATCTCCTCGGCGCTCATGGTGGTGTGCTGCACCAGCGCCTGAGCTGCGGCCTGGGCATAGGCGCCGCCGGAGCCGATGGCCATGACCTCATCATCCGGCTCAATGACGTCGCCGGAACCGGAGAGCAGGAAAAAGTTGTCACGGTCCACTACCAGGAGCAGGGCCTCCAGCCGCCGCAGGATTTTATCGGTGCGCCAATCCTTGGCCAACTCCACGACGGCCCGGGTCAGGTTGCCCTGATGCTTCTCGAGCTTGGATTCAAAACGCTCCAACAGACTCAAGGCGTCGGCGGTGGCTCCGGCGAAGCCGACGATGATCTTGCCGTTGTAAATCTTGCGAACCTTCCGGGCCCGATGTTTCATGACGGTGTTGTTCAAGGTCACCTGGCCATCCCCGGCCACGGCGACTTTCCCGTCCCGGCGTACTGCCAGAATCGTTGTTCCCCGAAAGAGCGGTTCTCGGTCTTTGATCTTCATTTCCCCTCTTCCCTTTTCCCTAATCCCTCTCCTTCACTTCCGCGGGTGCGCCTTATCATACACCTCCATCAGATAATCCAGATTAACGTGCAGATACTTCTGCGTGGTGGAAAGTTGGGCATGGCCGAGGAGCTCCTGCACCGCTCTGAGGTCGGCCTTGCCCTCCAACAGGTGGGTGGCGAAGGTATGCCGCAGACCGTGAGGCGACAGGGGTTGGCCCAAACCGGCTTTTATCGCCCATTTTTCAACTAGCCGGGCCACGCTCCTGCTCGTCAAACGACCACCCCGGTAGTTAAGAAAGACCGCCTCCCGCCCGGAGACCGGAGAATCGGGGGTTATGAGTTCCCGCCGGACCAGCAGATAGGAGTTCAGGGTCTGCAGGGCCTGGCGGCCGATAATGACCAACCTCTCTTTGCCGCCCTTGCCCCGTACTTTGGCCAGATGCTGTGGCAGATCAAGGTTGTCCAGGTTCAGACCTACCAGCTCCGCCACCCGCAGCCCGCCAGAATAAAAGAGCTCCAGGATAGCCCGGTCCCGCACTGCTAACACCGTCTGCCCCCAGGTCTGCTCCAATAGGTGAAAGACTTCGTCGATGGTCAGAAACTTTGGCAACCGGGCCTCTAACTTCGGCGTGGGGGTCAAGGCGGCGATGTTGTGGGAGAGCAGACCCTGGCGGGTCAGAAACTTGCAGAAGGTGCGCAACGCCGCCAGTTTGCGGGCTATAGAGGTCTTGCAGTTCAGCCGATGCCGCTCGGCCAAAAAAGCCCGTAGGTCCTGATACGTCAATTCTCCCAGTGAGTGCCCCGGCCGGCGGTAGTTCCAGAATTCCATAAACTGGCCGATGTCACTGAGGTAATTACGAACCGTGTGGGCTGCTAGAGACCGCTCTATCCGCAGGTGACGGGAAAAATCCAACAAGGTCCTGTCGGTTTCGCCCTGCGGGGTTTCACTACCGGAAATGTTCATCTTTTGGCCATAATATTTTCGGCTCGGGGTTTCGAGGTGAAAGGGGCAGGGTGAAACGGATGTCTCCTGCTGCGATCCCCGGTTGCCAGTCAACTACAATGTTTTCCGATCCAGGGTGACTCTTTTCCGAAGGGGCTTCTCTCCAAGGTAAAAAAATATTAAAAATTATATGTTTATATTATTTTTAGTGGGAAATCAATTTATTTATCCCAATCTTAATGGAAAAAAAGGGCGGCTTTTGGCCGCCCGGCGAAAGAATAGCGTCGGTTGATTTCAGCCTCAATACGTGAAGATTCGCATGTTTGTCGGCACTTCCAGATATTTGTCCAATTCCGCCTGCAGCTTCTGGCGTTCCGGGTTGTTGAACCAGGCTTCCCAATCCTTGAGATTTTCCCATGTGCTGATTACCAGGTAGCTGTTGGGATCGTCGATGGCGTGCAGGGTCTCACCGGAGATATAGCCCGGCTGCTGCATCGCCTTAACCCTGAGCATCCTCAGGAGCCGGACGATCTCACTCACATTTCTGCCTTTGATGGTGCGCTCCATAATGACTTTAATCATGGTGTCTTCCTCCCGCGGGGACGATTGAACGCCAGCACACTTTTGCCTTTATGACTTTACCTTATCGCTGATTTCTATCATGATGCAAGAAATTTTTTCCCGGTAACCGGGTCAGGTCACGGCGACCGAGAAATTTTGTTTGCGGGAGGCGTTTGTTTCGTTATCGGAATGATAGTGAGAAGTTTAGGCCAGATCGTTTCTATCCGGATGATTGTAAGATAGTTCGAAAACAAGGAATATTTGCCCTTTGATACATCGATTGCGGTCTTAAATACCCAACTTCATCTGCAACTTATAAGGCGCAATCCTCTCTTCAGCCAATTTTACATACTTTGGATTGTTTTCATATCCGATGTATTTTCTGTCAGCCTTTAGAGCAGCAATGCCCGTTGTGCCGCTGCCCATAAAAGGGTCTAGGATCACATCCCCTTTGAAAGTATAAAGTTGAATGAGGCGATAGGGTAATTCTACCGGGAACGGTGCCGGATGCTCTACTTTTTTGGCTGACTCCGGGTTCATCGTCCACACTGATTTTGTCCATTCCATAAATTGCTCTCTGGAGATGGTATTTTCTCTGTTCTCCGGCTTCTGGCGCATGAAAGCGCCTTTTGAAAAAACCATGATGTATTCATGCACATCTCGCAAAACAGGGTTTGAGGCGGATTGCCAACTGCCCCAGGCCATAGAAACACCCGCACCTGCTCCCTTGTTCCAGATAATTTCTCCACGCATTCGGAAGCCGATGTCAATCATCATTGTAGAGATAAAATCGGATAGAGGAAGATATGGCCGCCGTCCTAAATTTGCGATATTGACACAAGCCCTGCCCCCATTAACCAGCACCCGATACGTTTCGGAAAAAACCATTCGTAATAATTGGAGGTATTCTTCAAGAGATAAATTCTCGTCATATTCTTTGGTTACATTATAAGGGGGGGAAGTAATCATTAGGTGCAGTGAATTGTCGGGAATTTCAACCATATTCTCGGAACTGTGTGCAATAATCTGGTTCTCATATGGCACAGGGAAATCATTGTCGGAGATAGAATCCTCACCATTATGGGGAGGCAATTCCGAATACATCCGGGAGCCATAATAATCTGAGGAGTCATGGTTGATTCTAACATTGGTACCAAATCTGCTGGTCCTGGAACCTTTTTTCATAAGCCACCCCAACTCAACTGAACCATAGTGGTATCCTATTCGGGTCAATATGTCTGACCGAATCTTAAATCCTGATATGCACCTTCTGACAAGTAATTATAACCCTTGCCAATCTTTTGCCGGTCATTTTTTTATCAAGAGAGGACTGCCAAATACCTTTATAGCTCCTTCAGGCTCTACTATCGGAATATTTATCTCTCCATTTTGTTGCCCCAAAAAGCCGTGAGGGCGACGCGTCTTCGGCCTTTGGCGTTGGCGGGGGGGATGATTTCTTTCTCAAACCGGCAAAAATGTCTCGCACTCTCCTGCAAAAATGTTATCCTTTCTCCCCGGTCTCATGCTATCATATCTCATGGAGTATGGATTACATGGCATCTGATCTGAGAACCCTGCGTGACCAGTTGGAGCGGCGTGAGGATGAGGAGTTATCGCCCTACGCGGCCAGGAGCCGGCAGGCCATCCGGCGCCGATACGAGGAGAAGATCGATTTCGGGCACCGTCAGAATTATGCCATCGATACTGACCGCATTCTGCACTCCCGGGCTTATACGCGCTATATAGACAAGACCCAGGTTTTCTATCTCATCGATCATGAGCACATCAGCCACCGGGTGCTGCACGTCCAGTTGGTCTCGAAGATTGCCCGTACTATCGGCCGTTACCTGCGCCTGAATGAGGATCTGTTGGAGGCCATCGCCCTCGGGCATGACATCGGTCATCCTCCTTTTGGCCATGACGGTGAAGCCATACTCTCGCGGCTCTGCCAGGAGCATGGAATCGGCCCATTTCTGCATAGTGTGCAAGGTGTTCGCTTTCTGGATGAGATTGAAAAAAAAGGTCGGGGGTTGAACCTGAGCCTGCAGGTTTTAGATGGCATCCTCTGTCACGACGGTGAAATGCACCTGGAGCGCCTGGCTCCGGATCGGGAAAAGAATTTTGCTGACTTTACCCGCGAAATTGAACTGAAACAGAGCGACCCCGGGCAGAATCTGAAGCCCATGACCCTCGAGGGCTGCGTCGTCCGCCTGGCCGATACTATCAGCTATATCGGCCGCGATCTCGAGGACGCCATCCTCCTCAAACTCATCCGGCGCCAGGATCTGCCTTCTCTGGTTCAGGATCGCCTGGGTCAGACCAATGGGACTATCGTCTACACTCTGGTAACCGATCTCATCAGCAATAGTATGAACAAGAATTACGTCTGTTACAGTCGGGAGGTCGGCGAGGCCTTGCGTTGTTTAAAAGAATTCAATTATCGCTATATCTATCAGGATTCCCGCATCAAAGCCCAGACGGCCAAGATTGAATCACTCTGCGGGGCGCTTTTCTGCCGTTTTTTACAGGATGTTAAGCAGAACCGGCAGGATTCGCCCATCTGGGTGGATTTCCTCCTTAACATGGAAGATAGGTATTTCCATAATCATCAACCGGCCCAGATGGTCCGGGATTTTCTGGCCTCAATGACGGACGCCTATTTTTTGCGGCAGAGTCAGGAGCTCTTTTTCCCCCGGAATATTGTGGTGCCGTTTGCATAAACTTTTTGATCGGCAACGGTGAAAGATATGCGCATCATGACGTTTAATCTGCGATTTCAAAATCCCCTTGATGGTCCCAACCAATGGAAGTTTCGGAAAGAGCTGGTGCTGGAAACCATCTGGGCCTATCAGCCTGATCTGTTGGCCGCCCAGGAGGTGACTATTCCGCAGTTGGACTATCTGGCGGCGAACCTGACGGGATATGAACCTTTCATTAAACACCGCAATATTGATCTAACCTGCCAGTATCCAACGATTTTTTTCCGATCCCAGACCATTGTTGCCGGAGCAGGGAATGAATTCTGGCTGTCTGAGACCCCCGAAGTGCATCGCAGTAAGAGTTGGGAGAGCGCCTTCCCGCGCATGGTCACTTATGGATCCTTTCGAGAAGTGGACCGTGATCTGTGGTTTTGTTTTGCCGATACCCATTTAGATCACGTTTCCGCTTTGGCGCGGCAGAAAGCGGCGACTATGCTGCGGGAGTTTTTCCTGCAACTAAACCAGCCAGCCATTTTGGCGGGAGATTTCAATGACCATCCGCAATCGTCCGTGCACCGCGTTTTAGCCCGAGGGGACAGCCCGTTCCGGGATAGTTGGGAGGTCTTGGGTCATTTCGAAGAAGGGGTCTCCACGCAACATAAATTTGACGGCGAATTCTTTGGCGGCAGGATCGATTGGATTCTGATAACCGAGCCTTTTCGCTTGAAAGCCGCAGAAATTATCACGTATAATCAAGCCAAGCAGTATCCCTCGGATCATTTCCCCTACTATGTTGAAGTGAATTATTAGTAGTCGGCGGGGGATAAAGGAAATTACAACCGTTCGTTACACCCGGGTATCATCGATTAGCGAGAGCCTGGGCTCATCGAACCGGGGGCCGGCTGCAGATCTGCTCGATAGCGCACAAGATCTGCCGAACATCGAGGTAATGAGCCGCTTAAATGGGAAATCGGTCGTGATGAATCAAATGTCTGCAATCCAAAACCCTGAGGAGGAGCAATGCAGTCTGGGGCGTGGAAAAACACTCTCATTTTCTTGACATGTTCCCTGCTGTGGGTTTCACTGGGCTGGGCTGACGATTTACCCGGCTCAGAGAGCTATAATCAGCTCGGTGGCGGATTAGAGGAGTATTTGGTCAAAAGAGGAGACCAACTACCCGCCATCGCTCAACGGCGGGCTATGCGCTGGCGGGTGCTGGCCAAACAGAACAGACTGAAAAACCCTAATCGGCTCAAACCCGGGGCTACCCTCAAAATTAACAATCGTTTTATCCTGCCGAACGACCTGACTGATGGCCTCTTGATCAATCTGCCCGAGTTGACGCTCTACCATTTTGATAAAGAGGTTTTTCGGCGCCGCTATGCTTTGGCTGTAGGAAAGAGTGATTGGCAGACTCCTACAGGAACGTATATCATACTCAATAAAGTGAAAAACCCTACCTGGATCGTTCCGGCCTCCATTCAAGAAGAGATGGAGGAAATGGGAAAAACCGTCCTGACCAGGGTGCCTCCAGGGCCCACAAACCCTTTGGGGGCCTACTGGATGGCCACCTCCGCCCCGGGAGTGGGGATTCACGCCACTACGAGGCCGTGGAGCATCGGCTATTACGCCTCCCATGGCTGTATCCGGATGCTGCCGGACGAGATCGAAGAACTGTTCGGTCAGGTGGAGGTCGGTACCCTGGTAAAAATTATCTACAAACCGGTAAAGCTGGCAGTAACCCCGGATAATCGGATTTTCCTCGAGGTTCATCGCGACGTCTATAAAAAGATTCCTGATTCCTTAGCGATGGCAGAAGCCCTCATAAAAGAGAGGCAGGTGAACTCATTGGTGGATTGGCGTCGTGTTTATCAGGTTATTAAAGACCGGGATGGCATTGCCGAGGAAATCACCAAGAACCCTGTTCCGGCTGTACCTGACCATCTTTCCAGCGAGCGGTTATATTCCGGCGAAATTATTTTGAAAACCAATGATTCGACTAGCGGGACAAATCCTCCGCTTGATCCCAAGAAAAAGGCTGTCGGACAGCCAGGCTCCTGATCCTAGACCCCATTCAATCTAAAGGAGATGACCTATGCAGTTAGCCCAGATAGGATGGCGAATGAGCGCGGTATGTATCATCTTTTTTCTGCTCACTGTTTTACCTGCCGGGGCGCAAAAGCCGCCGCAAGACCATAGCCAGATCTATAAACAGGCCGTGGCATTAGTCGAACAGGCCGAAAAAAAATTGGCCGGGAACTATACCGCCGAAGCTAAGGCTTTGGTAAAAGAGGCTAACTCTTTGTTTGGCATCTTAGTGAAGGAACTGCCGGAACAGTTAAAGGAACGACAACTCACCCTGAAGCAGGATGAGCAGTATAATATCAACCAAAAGATGGCGGCAGACAGCTCTGCCCAGGGTGAGAGAATGGAAAAATCAGCCCAGGAGAAGCAGCGGCAGAGCGAAACCCTCGATGCCCAAGGACAAAAAGAGGCGGCGATTAAATTGCAGCAGGAGGCGGTGCGCGAGTTTAATCTGGCCAATAAAGCCTATCTCAGAGCCCAGATTTACCACCTCAAAAATCTGCAGCAGGTCTATAGTTTCCTTTACCGATGATGACCGCATTCATTCTCACGGGAGTTATGCTGGCGGGGGTAAAGCTAGAAACCTGTGTGTCATGCTGAGCAAAGCGAACCACCTCTGCTTCGTTGTGTTCGGCAGAACATGAGCACTTGTATAAAAACAGTGAGCCGTGAGCCGTGAGCCGTGAGCCGTGAGCAGCAAAAACATTATTGTGAGCAGCCGCCACGATTCTGTTTTTATGCTTCGTTGTGTTCCTTGGAACAAGAAAACTTATATAAAAACAGAATGTATTTGTAGGGTGGGCAATGCCCACTACGCCACTACGCCTTTACGCCTCTACGCCTCTGTTTTCATGCTTCGTTGTGTTCTTGAGAACATGTGAACTTATATGAATATCAACGGCGTTACGGTAAAGCAGGCGATTCCGAACCGGCTAGCGGGTGATGTCCACCGGGGCGCCGTTTTTCTCCTCCAGGGCCTGCAGCAGACGGGTCCAATTGATCCGGTTGCCGATCTGGCGTGATTCGATCAGGTTCATGGCGTGGTTCAGCATGTTGGGAATTTTTTGATAGACGTCTTGGTGAACTTCAACAAACACCCGGCCGTGTAGAAAACCGATTTTTACCGGTTCATAAACGATGAGCACCGGTGTCCCTACCGGGACCAATTCAAAGAGTTCTTTGATATCTTCATTATAGTGGCGGATGCAGCCGTGGCTGACCAGGCGCCCCACTCCAAAGGGGGCATGGGTGCCGTGCATGCCGTAGTGGGTCAGCCCCAACCAATGGGTACCCACCGGGTTTTCTTCTCCGGGGGGCATGTAGGCCATGCCGTATTTAGCCTGCAAACCGGCAGGGATACGCCATCCCGGATTTTCAGCTTTCGACGAGATGCGAAAACGCCCGAAGGGGGTCTTGTAATCGAAGACCCCGATGCCGATGGGATAGGTCCTTACCTGCCCGGTCTTAGGGAAAAAAAGGTAGTCCCTTAATTCAGCCACATTGATTACTATGCCTTCCCCGGCTGGCGCCGGGGGTAGTACCCAACGAGTGGGGATGATCATATCCTGGTCTTTGGGAAGATAGAAGTGGTCTAGCTGCCGGTGGAAACGGGCTAACTCCCAAAAGCCCAGGTCATAGTGCCGAGCAATTTCATACATATTTTCATGGAGTTTGAGAAAGTGTGTCTGGAATTCCCCTACTACCGTGACGGCCTGAGGATCAATGCCCGTTGCGGCGGCAGGCGGGCGATAGGGAAAAGGCCCCGCCGCCAATACCGGGGCTGCCAGAGCCAGCGTGATCAGACTTAGGGAAATGACAACCATACACCGAAACATAGGGCGCCCCAATGAAAGTTTTGACGTTTTGATCTCTACATTCCTATAACCGATAAAATGACTTTATTTCAAGTGCCTTAAGTATATGTCAAAAAGACCGCCCAAGAACCAAAAAACATCTGTTCAGTCCGAGAAAAATGTCTGCTTGCGGGATGATGAGGATTTCTTTCCGGAACCCGTGGTCATACCCATCGAAGAAGAGCTCGATCTCCATACCTTTTCAGCCAGAGAGGTTGAGCCTCTTCTCGATGATTATCTAACGGCTTGTGTCCGGAAAGGATTTAGGGAAGTAAAGATCATTCACGGCAAAGGGACGGGGGTTCTTAAGGCCAGGGTGCGCAGTATCCTGGCAAAACATCAGCTCGTGCTTCATCTGGCCGATGCCGACTACCAGACCGGCGGCTGGGGAGCAACAAAGGTAATCTTAAAACAATAGTGAGACAGTGATGATTGACGTGCATACACATATCTTTCCGCCGGAGGTGGCCAGCCGCCGCGATGATTTTTTAAAGGATGATCCTGCCTTCCGCTGGCTGTACCAATCCCCGAAAGCCAGGCTGATTAACGCTGATGAGTTGGTTCAAGCCATGGATGCCCATGGGGTGGAAAAGTCAGTTACCTTCGGGTTTCCCTGGCGCACCATGAAAATAATGCGTTGGCATAACGACTTCATTTTAGAGGCGCAGCATCGCTATCCCCGGCGCCTGATCGGCTTTGCCTGCGTCAACGCCCTGGAGCCGGGCGCCGCCGGGGAAGTGGAACGTTGCCTTGCTTTGGGTTTACAGGGGGTAGGGGAGTTGGCCTTCTATCAGGAGGGGCTGGGAGATGAGATGCTCTCCGCCCTCTCGCCCATTGTCGATCTCTGTCAGGGCTACGGCGTTCCGCTCCTGCTTCATACCAACGAGCCCGTCGGGCACGCCTACCCCGGCAAAAGCCCTATGCAGTTGGGCGATCTCTATAAATTAGTCAAGGCCTTTCCGGACCTGAAACTGATCTTGGCCCATTGGGGCGGCGGAATCTTTTTCTACCACCTGTTGAAAAAGGAAGTCTCGGACACGTTAAAAAACGTCTACTTTGATACCGCGGCTTCTCCATACCTGTATCGGCCGGAAATCTACCGCCTGGCCGTCGAAATCATGGGACCGGAGAAAATCCTCTTCGGGAGCGACTATCCGCTCCTGCCGCCTTCCCGCTACTTCAAGGAGATGCAGAATGGTGGTCTCTCCCCCGAACATCAGAAACTTATCACCGGCGAAAATGCGGCCAGATTATTAGACGGCCAGCATTAAAAAAGGGGCCGATTATTCGGCCCCTCTTGTCACCGTTCCCTTTTCCCTTTTTGCCTGTCGTTACTCCACCGTCACACTCTTGGCCAGATTCCGGGGCTGATCCACGTCGGTGCCTCTGAGGTCTGCTATATGGTAGGCCAGCAGTTGCAGAGGCAGCACGAGAAGAATGGGTGATAGCTCTAAAGACGTCTCCGGCACGGGTATGGTCGTTTCCACCTTTTCCCGAACGGTATCATTATCGCTCTCGCTGACGGCAATGACCCGGCCGCGGCGGGCGATGACTTCTTCAATATTCGACATCATCTTTTCAAAGACCGGGCTGCGGGTGGCCAATACCACCACCGGCAGATGTTCATCGATCAGGGCGATAGGTCCATGTTTCATTTCACCGGCCGGATAGCCCTCGGCGTGAATATAGGAAATCTCCTTCAGCTTTAGTGCTCCCTCCAAGGCGATGGGATAATGAATACCCCGTCCCAGATAGAGGAAGTTGTTGGCCTTCATATACTTCTGACCGATTTCCCTGATCGCGCGGTTCTCATCCAACACATCCTGTAAAAGAGTCGGGAGCTTGAATAAGGCCTGTAGATTTTGCTGAATCTGATCCGGTTGGCGATATCCGAGTTGTTTGGCCAGATACAGCCCAATAAGGTAAAGCGAAACCAACTGGGTGGTAAAGGCCTTGGTCGATGCCACCCCGATTTCCGGCCCGGCGTGGGTGTAAAAGACACTCTCGGATTCCCGGGCGATAGAAGAGCCCACGGCATTGCAGATGGCCAGGGAACGCGCTCCTTTGGTTTTGGCCTCTCGCAAACCGGCCAGGGTGTCTGCGGTTTCCCCGGATTGGGAAATACTGATCAATAGGGTTTGCGAATCTACAAAGGGGTCACGATAACGGAACTCTGATCCCAGGTCTACCTCCACCGGCAGCCGGCAGAGGCTTTCGAGCATAAATTTTCCCACCAGGGCAGCGTGAAACGAAGTGCCGCAAGCTACCATAGTGATCTTTTTCAGACGCTTGACTTCATCTGGATTCAGGTGAAACTCCTCCAGGATAATTTCGCCCCCATGAGGATCGACCCGATGCCGGAAAGTGTCGATCAGAGCCCGCGGCTGCTCAAAGATTTCCTTAAGCATGAAGTGCTTATAGCCGGCCTTTTCCGCCATGGCCGGGCTCCAGGTAATATTGGTAACCGGGCGGTCGATGGCATTACCCTCCAAATCCTGGATCTGTATGCCATCATCGGACATAACAACGATATCGTTGTCTTCTAAAAAGACCATGCGGCGGGTATGGGAGAGGATGGCGGGGACGTCCGAGGCCAGAAAGTTTTCGCCGTTGCCCAGCCCCAGGATCATCGGACTTTCTTTGCGGGTGCCGATAAGGGTCCGAGGTTCTCGCTCATTGATAACGACGATAGCATATGAACCGCGCACCTGTTGTAAAGCCAGGCGCACGGCTTCCCCAAAGGTGGCACCCCGAGAGCTGTATTTATAGATAAGGTGGGAGATGATCTCGGTATCAGTCTCGGAAGTGAAAGTGTGGCCTTCTTCAATGAGCTTTCTTTTCAATTCTAAATAATTCTCGATGATGCCATTGTGGACCACTGCGATGTGGCCAACCTGGTGGGGGTGGGCGTTATTTTCCGTGGGTCGGCCATGCGTGGCCCAGCGGGTGTGGCCGATGCCAACGGAGCCGCGTAATGGGGCCTTTGCCAACTGGGATTCCAATTCCTTCAGCTTGCCGACGCTGCGGCGGATTTCCAGGCCGTGGCCACCCATCACCGCCATTCCGGCGGAATCGTATCCCCGATATTCCAGACGCTTCAAACCGTCAAGCAATATCGGCATAGCTTCTTTATCGCCCAAATATCCCACAATACCGCACATAGATGCTCCTATTTTGGTTTTATTTCCTTGATTACCTGCCGTCCCCGGGCAATGGCCAGTGTATCAGGCGGCACATCCTCAGTGATGGTAGAACCGGCTCCCACATAGGCCCCGGCGCCGACAGTCACCGGAGCCACCAGAGCCGTGTTGCTGCCGATAAAGGCCCCGCCGCCGATGACCGTCTGATATTTTTTCTTGCCGTCATAATTGCAGGTTATCGTGCCAGCGCCGACGTTGACATTGGCGCCCACGACAGCATCACCCAGATAGGTTAAATGGCCGGCTTTCACCCCCGGATGCAGCAGTGACTTTTTCACTTCAACGAAATTGCCTACCTTGGCTCTGGCTCGGATGTCCGAACCGGGTCGCAGATGGGCATACGGACCTAACTGCACGGCATCGGCAATCAGACTTTCCGCCATTACCGTTCCCATTTTGATCGTGACCCGATTGCCTACGGTGCAGTCCTGAATCTTGACGTTGGGTTCCAGCAGACAGCCAGAACCGATAGTGCTCCGACCCATGAGGTAACAATTGGGAAAAATAACAGTATCAGGACCGATCTGCACATCGGCCTCAATATAGGTGGCCGCCGGGTCGATAAGCGTGACGCCAGCCAGCATATGCCGTTCGTTGATCTGCCTGCGTACCCGACCGGTAACCTCTGCCAGTTCGGCCCGGGTGTTGATGCCCTGAAAGCTTCTGACATCCGTGGTCTTCAGGCTGACTATCTGCAATTTTCGGGCCGCTGCCTCGGCGATGACATCGGTAAGATAAAGTTCATGTTGATCATTGTTGGGCTGCAACGCCTCCAGGGCCTCTGCCAGAAAAGGGTATTGGAAACAATAGATGCCGGTGTTGATTTCTCGAATTGACAATTCTGTCGGGTTGGCGTCGCGAGCTTCGACAATTTTGAGAACCCTGCCCTGATCGTCTTTGACTATGCGGCCATACCCGCCGGGTTCGGGCAGGTCAACCGTTAGGATGGTAACCGCCGCACCGCTTTCCCGGTGGCGCTGGAATAACTGCCGTAGGGTATCGGCCTGAATCAGAGGAACGTCGCCGCACAGCACCAGAATGGTCTCCTGGCGGCCATCCAAAGCCGGCATGGCAGTCTGAACCGCATGACCCGTGCCCAGTTGCGGTTCCTGGATAACGAAATCAGCCGGATAGTTAGAAAAACGAGCCTTGACCGCTTCCGCCTGATGTCCGACCACTACAACGATTCCGCCCAACCCCAACTGTCTGAGCGTCTCTAAGGAATAGGCCAACATCGGTTTTCCCATGATGGGGTGCAAAACCTTGGCCAACTCCGATTTCATCCTGGTGCTTTTACCCGCCGCCAACACCACTGCGGCTACATCATTCAGCGAAAAATGCATTGCCCTGTCCTTTGCCGGAGAAATACCCATAATGTAACTGTCATTATGCAAAAATTACTGCCAGCTCTGAAAATCATTGATCAACGGCGCCGGCTTCCAGCCTGTGCAGAACTCAATTTTTGCATAATAGCGGAAACCGGAAACTTTAAACTATAGTATCATGAATACGGCCTATCGACCAGCAGGTTGATTTCTTTTAAGAAAAATAATATCAGGATTGAACCATCAACAGGATGAATCAGATGGGATGTCAACCTCAGGTTTCCATTGGAAGCAGCGGAGACGATAGTTCCCCCCCTCGACCGCTAACGCGGCGATAGAGTCTGGAACCGGGGTGAGAAACTGCAATGACCAGTTACCGGACTGGGATGGTTTTCCAGACACCTCCGGTTGAGCAGGTTCCAAGGGCCTGAAACGAAACGCCGGCCTCGATCCCAGGCTGCCTAAACCCGCCCCGATGGCCTTGAGATATGCTTCCTCCCTGGTCCACATCCGGTAGAAAGCCAGGTGCTTTTGGATGTTGGAAAGTTTTTGCAGAGACATGGCTCCTTGAGGAGGAAACCAGCGGTTCAGCAAGGCATCTATCTCAGGGATGGTGTGAAGCATTTCGAGATCGACGCCCAGGCTTCGCTGGCGGCTGATGGCGTAAACGGCTGTTCCCTGGGAATGGGAACTGCTGAATTGCCAGGATCCGCTCCCGGCATCGTTGCCAAGATAAGGTTTCCCGCAAAGCCCATACCGGAAGCGAATCAGTTGAGGCGTCAGGTTTAGATAAAAACTCAAGAGTTTCTTTAATAAAATACGCCTCTTCATGAAGCGTCGGCGGTCCGGCTCAAAATGATAATGTGCCGCTCTGGATAATTCCTCGGTATTCAGGATATCCTTTAAGGAAAATATCTCGGAATCCGGCCAGTCACCAAGCGATACCGTCCAGACGTGCACCTCGGAATCGGAAACTCTGCCTTTCCCGAAGGTTGAGATCGGCTGCAAATGAGAGAAAGTCATCGATATGTAGCTCAACGATCTGAATCGACCGATAGACCCTAAAATGCCTCCAAGTTAATTTTTATGACCTGTAAATCAGCCGCCAGCCATGGAAACCCTCTGCCGGTGCAGAAGATATTTGCCATACAAATTGTCATGTTCTGCTGATCACAACGAAGCATGAAAACAGAACTGTGGCAGCTGCTCACAAGAATGCTTTTTCTGCTCACCGCTCACTGTTTTTATATAAAATTTTTTCTCATCGACCATATTAAACATAAGCGGCTATCCCATTATCGATGATTTATTGGCAATCTACGCATAGGGCGGGCCGCGCCCGCCGTCTTTAAGAGCACTGTTTTCATATAAATCGGCATGTTTAAAAATCACAACGAAGCATAAAAACAGTTGATTTTTAGCGGATTGTCCTTGCCTCTTACCCCTTACCTCTAACCTGTTTTCATATAACTGCCATTCTATCAAAAGTACCCACAAGGCAGGTAAATAATTTTTATTCTCACCAGGTTCCCATTAAGCGTAGATTATTATTGTAGAGACGAATCTTGTATTCGCCGCAATCTGCTGATCATGGCCTGCACCTCCAGCAGGTTGTTTCTGAGATACCCCCCCCAAATTCCTACAGACGGTTGGATGGGGAGTTCCTCATGATTGACATTCAAGGTTCGAATTTCCGCAGGGCCTTGAAGAATATTGGACCAGTTAAAATTCGGTTCCGAGTACTGATTGCTGAGCTGAATGAGCAGTGTACGGGTCCGCAGCGGTTGAGGGGTATACTTACATACCATAAACATGGCATCTTCACGGGACAGGTCCTTTATCAGAGCCTGCGGGATAGAAAGATTGGCGCGGCGCAGGGCCAAAGCAATGCCTCTCTTGATTCGGATGAGGAAAATCTTTTGAAGATACTTCAGCCTGTCTCTGGGCTGCAGGCGGAAAAAATATCTCACCATATATCGGTAATTGAGTTGAGCCGCTTTTAATCGGGAAATTTTAGGCGGGGTAGGGTCTAGTAGGAATAAGAGAGCTACCTCGTCGCCCTGCTCCATAAGCAGACGGTTAATCTCGATTGCCACTAAACCTCCGGCGGAATAACCTCCTAAAAAATACGGTCCTTTGGGTTGCACTTGGCGAATTTCCTGTAGGTAACGCGCCGCCACTCCAGAAATCCCCTCTCCGATTAAATCTATGTCTGTGATCTCAAAAGGAGAATCAAGATTGTATAAAGGTTGCTCAGCTCCCAAAAAACCCTTTAGAAATGGCGCAGATTTCATCATATCGATCAGGAAAAGAGGTGGTTTGGGGCCGTGAGGATTTATGGGTTTTAAGAAGGAGCAGGGGATATTCTGGAATAACTGAGGATTGCGGAAGACCTCGGCAAGTTGAGCTACCGTAGAACGCTGATAAAGCATGTACAAGGGAACTTTTTTACCGAATAGTTTTTCCAACTGAATAAATATCCGAGCGCCCAGCAGGGAATGTCCCCCGAGAGCAAAGAAATCATCAAACACGCCGATAGGGCGGATACCCAAAACCCTTTCCCAGACCTGGATTAATTGTCGTTCGACCGCATCCCGGGGACCTATAGAGCCCCGAGCGTCAGTGCGATCGGCCAGATTCGGAATAGGCAGAGCCTGTCGATCTATCTTTCCATTCGGATTCAAAGGGAATTTATCTAAAAAGACAAAAAAGGCCGGTATCATATAGGGAGGCAGTCGGTCCCGGAGAAAGTTTCGCAAGACCTCGCTGGTAACCGAAGCCTCTCGGGAGGTCACAACATAGGCCAGCAACCGTTTATCCCCGGATTCGTCTTCCCGGGCTACAACCAAGGCCTCTTTAACCCCGGCATGGTTCAGTAAGGCCTCTTCAATTTCTCCCGGTTCAATGCGAAAGCCGCGAATCTTGATCTGGTGGTCTAGGCGTCCCAGGAACTCAACATTCCCGTCCGGTAGATAACGGGCCAGATCTCCGGTCTTATAAAGGCGAGAACTGCTCTCCGGATGAAACGGGTCGGGAATGAATTTTTCGGCCGTTTGCTCGGGCCTTCTCAGATAGCCCAGGGCCAGGCCGTCACCGCCGATGCACAATTCCCCGGTGATGCCGATGGGGACCGGCTGGAGCTTGCGGTCCAGAATATAAATCGACGTATTCGCAATGGGCCGGCCGATGGGAATAGGAACGTTTTCCCTTGGAATCTCTGATACTTCATACCAGGTGGCGAAGGTGGTACATTCGGTCGGACCATACGCATTGAGCAGACGAGCCGGGGGACCATGCTGCATCACTTTCCTGACCCAACGCGGTTCCAGAATTTCTCCGCCCATGAGCAGGTCTCGAAGGGGTCGAAAAGTATCGGGGACTTCACGAGCACATTGATGAAACAGGGCTGGCGTCAGAAACAGGACATTTATCTTCTCTTTTCGGATAAAATCGGCCAGATCGGTTGGGGATAAGAGAATCTCTTTAGGAATTCCAATCAGGCACCCCCCGTTGAGGAGGGCTCCCCAGATTTCGAAGGTGGCGCCATCAAACGAGACATTGGATGCTTGGGCAACCCTGTCCGATGGCTGAAAATGGACATAATTGGTATGTAGTACCAGGCGGTTGATGGCATAATGGGGGACAGGCACCCCTTTGGGCCGGCCCGTCGATCCCGAGGTATAAAATATACAGGCCGGGAGATCCGACCTGGCTTCGCTTGCGATCCTCTCGGTGTTTTCTGATGAAAATCTACCGCGATCCTTGTCCATCAGAATGGTTTGAATCGGCAATTTAGGCATTTGCCCCACAAGGCTCTGTTGGGTGAGCAGTACCGGGGTCTGAGTATCCTCAAGCATAAAAGCGATTCTCTCCCGGGGATATTCCGGATCAAGAGGGACATAGCAACCGCCGGCTTTGAGGATGCCTATCACTCCAATCATCATCTCCAGCGAGGGCTCCACACAGATACCTACCGGAACTTCCGGACCGATTCCCAGTTTTTTGAGGCAATGGGCCAACTGGTTTGCTGAGGCGTCAAGTTGTTGGTAGGTAAGCTGACGCCCGCCGAACTTTAAGGCCGGCGCCTCAGGGGTTTGCAAGGCCAGGTTTTCGAAAAGGTGATGAATGCATTGATCTTTCGGATAATCTGTTTCAGTGGCGTTCCACTCCACCAGAATCTGATGCCTTTCCGGTTCGGTCAGGAGCGGCAAGGTGCAGATAGGTTCCTCGGGGTGAGTCGCTAGGCCATTCAGTAACGTCAGGAAATGCCCCGTCAGGCGCGATATGGTAGGCGCATCAAAGAGATCGGTATTGTACTGAAAGGAACAATGGATGCCATCGTCCCGCGGCCAAACCGTTAAGCTGAGGTCGTACGGCGCTATGCCAGGATCAAAGCGTACTTCCTCAAAAAGCAGATCCTGCAACTGCACCCGGATTGTCGGGGTAGAAACATAATTATACCGCGCCTGGAAAAAGGGTGTCCGGCTTAAATCGCGTTCTACCTGTAACGCCTGGACAATCTCGGCAAAATGAACCCCCTGGTGGGCAAGGGCCTCCCGGTAGCTAATTTTAATCTCCTCTAATAGCTGGCGGAAGGAATGCATATCAGAGACCTGCGTCCGCAGTACCAGGAAGTTTTCCAAATAATCGATACGATTTTCAGATCCCGGCCAAGTCCGGCCAGGAAGGGAATATCCCACAGTAAGATCCGGCTGGTGGGTATAGCGGTAGAGCAGGGTGAACAGCGCTCCCAGGATGAGGAGAGACAGGTCAGCTCCTTCCCGTTGACTCAAGCTTTGCAGTGTCTTAGCCAAAGTACCTGGGAGAACTACTGATTGAATTGCTCCGCCATACGTCTGAATCGGCGGACGAGACCTGTCAATGGGAAGCTCCAACGGCGGAAGATTGCCGAGCTGATTTTTCCAATAGGAAAGGTCAGCCTCGATCCGATTTTGACCCATTTCAAGTGGTAACCTATCAGAATAAGAGTCATAATCGGATGCCGGGGGCGATGGTAGGGAGGCGCCGGACGAAATGGACTGATAAACCTCGATTACCTCTCTTAAGAGGATTTTAATAGCATACATGTCACAAATAATCTGGTGCAGCAGCAGAAAGAGAATGCTTTCGCTATTGCTGAGGCGAAATAAGGTCATCCGCAGTAAAGGGCCGCTGGTTAAATTGAAGGGGACTTTTACTGCCGCAATCATTAAACGCTCAGCCTCAGATTTCCGTGACTGGTAGGGTATTTCTCCTAGATCAATGATTTCGAGGTTTCGATGGGGAGGGTGAATAAAGGCCACGCTTGGATTTCCGTCGCGGAAAGGAAACTCTGCCGACAAGAATTTATGGCGTCGGACTATCTGGTAAAGGGTTTCCTCCAAGACGCCGATATCAAGCGATCCGGTTAACTTTAACGCCCCAGAGATATTGTATCCGAAACTATCAGGTTGGATTTGCTGCAAAAACCAGAGGCGTTTCTGAGCTGCGGATACCATCATTTTTACCCGATCCATTAATTGGTCTGAGTATTTCACCTTTCAATTGAGTTAAAAAATAGTCTGCCAGGCCGGCAAGGGAAGGGCATCGCGTCTTTCGTGTCTGTTCCGCCGAATACCGGCTTCCCTCGGTCTTGGGATTATTTCCCAGGATTGCCTTGTTTTTTAAGGCAGTGAAGGAAATTATACATAATTGGCAGGATTTGGCAAATTTCATTTTCGCCGTCCAATACTGCAGAGGCGAATCTTGTATTCGCCCCAAAATGTTAATAGGTATCTGGTTCATCTCCCAAAAACCAAAGGCAAGCCTTGTTGGCTTGCCTTTGATAGTTGGGTTAAGTTTAGATGGTTTACCGGCCGGCGACCTTCATTCGGGAAATGGAGCGCCGTAGGGCGGCTTCAGCCCGGGCCCAGTCGATTTCTGCGGTCCGGCCCATGGCCAGGCGCTTCTCGGCCCGTTCCCGCGCCCGCTTGGCCCGCTCGATATCGATTTCCTTACCACGTTCGGCCGAGTCCGCCAGGATAGTGACCTTGGCGCCGGTAACCTCCGCAAAGCCGCCGCCAATGAAGATATACTCCACTTGACCGCCTTTGCGATAGTACATCTCCCCGATCTCGAGTGCCGAGAGGAAGGGGATGTGATTCACCAGGACGCCGAACTGGCCTTCTACTCCGGGTGCAACGACAATGTCGACCTCGGTAGAGACCACCTGGCGGTCCGGTGTCACAACTTCTAATAACAGGCTTTTTTCTGCCATAATTCCCTCCTAGATCAGAGGGCTTAGCCCATAGCCGCTAAGCGCTCAGCCTTGGCTACGGCCTCTTCAATGCCACCGACCATGTAGAAGGCCTGCTCGGGCAGGTCGTCGTGTTTGCCTTCGATAATTTCCTTGAAGCCGCGCACGGTATCGGGCACGGAGACGAACTTGCCGTCCATGCCGGTGAAGGTGGCCGCCACAAAGAAGGGCTGTGACAGGAAGCGCTGAATCTTCCGGGCCCGGGCCACGGTGATCTTGTCTTCGTCAGAGAGTTCATCCACGCCCAGAATGGCAATGATGTCCTGAAGCTCTTTGTATTTCTGCAGGATCATCTGGACCTGGCGGGATACCCGATAGTGCTCCTCACCCAGGACCATGGGGTCCAAAATCCGGGAGGTGGAGTCCAACGGGTCCACGGCTGGATAGATACCGAGTTCGGCGATCTGCCGGGAGAGCACCACGGTGCCGTCCAAGTGGGCAAAAGTGGTGGCCGGGGCCGGGTCGGTCAAGTCGTCGGCGGGCACGTAAACGCACTGCACCGAAGTAATGGAGCCCTTCTTGGTTGAGGTGATCCGTTCCTGTAATTCACCAAGGTCAGTACCCAGAGTAGGCTGGTAACCGACCGCCGAAGGCATGCGGCCTAAAAGCGCCGAAACCTCGGAACCGGCCTGGGTAAAACGGAAGATGTTGTCAATGAACAGGAGCACGTCCTGGCCTTCTTCATCCCGGAAATACTCGGCGGCGGTCAGACCGGTCAAGGCCACGCGGGCCCGGGCACCGGGAGGCTCGGTCATTTGGCCGTAAATCAGGGCGCATTTGGGGAGAACGCCGGAGTGTTTCATTTCGAGGTAGAGGTCGTTGCCTTCACGGGTGCGCTCGCCCACACCGGCAAACACCGAAATGCCGCCGTGGTGCATGGCGATGTTGTGCACCATCTCCATCATGATAACGGTCTTGCCGACGCCGGCGCCGCCGAACATGCCCATCTTACCGCCACGGGGGAAGGGAACCAGCAGGTCGATAACCTTGACGCCGGTCTCCAGAACTTTCACCGTGGTGTCCTGATCGACAAAGGCCGGAGCGGGACGATGGATGGTATAATAATTCTTGGCCTCAACTGTTCCTAAGCCGTCCACGGGTTTGCCGACCACGTTGAGAACGCGTCCCAGGGCCTCGTGGCCTACGGGCACGGCGATGGGTTTGCCGGTAGCCTTGACCGGCATTCCCCGTACCAGACCGTCCGTAGTGTCCATGGCGATAGTGCGGACGACATTGTTGCCTAAATGTTGGGCCACCTCAACGACCAGGTTGTCTTCGGTGTCGTCGATGGCCGGGTTGGAGATGAGCAACGCATCCAGGATGTGAGGAAGTTGACCTTCCTCAAATTCTACGTCGACAACCGGTCCGATGACTCGGGCGATTTTTCCAATAATCATGGTTCTAAGGTCCTCCTCAATGGGCGGGCTAGCCTTTCAAGGCCTCGGCGCCACCGATAATATCCATTAATTCTTTTGTAATAGCCGCCTGCCGGGCTTTGTTCATTACCATAGTGAGGGACGTAATCATGTCTTTACAGTTGCTGCTGGCGTTGTCCATCGCGGTCATCCGGGCGGCGTGCTCACTGGTGGAGTTCTCTAGGAAGCCCTGGTAGACCATGACATTGATGTAACGAGGCAGGAGATATTCCAGGAATTGATCCGCCGCCGGTTCCGTAATATACTCCTGGCTGACGGCACCCTCTTCCGCGGCTTCCGGAATGATGGGCAGCAGAGGTATCAATACCGGCCGTTGGGTCACCATGTTCACAAAGTTGGCGTAAATCAGATAAACTTCCTGGACCTCAGCGTTGGTAAAGGGGCTTACCGAGTCGCGAGCCACAGTCTGGGCGTTGGAGAAATCGAACTTATTCCAGACGTCGACATACGTTTGCCGAATATCAGCCTGCCGCCGACGGAAATAATCCCGCCCTTTGCGACCGACCGTGGTCAGGACCACTCCGATGCCTTCCGCCTTTTTCTGTTTGATGAATTTATCGGCGGCGTTGATCAGGTTCATATTAAAACTGCCGCACAGACCACGGTCGGCAGTCATCAGCACCAACTCCACCTTCTCCACTTTTTCGGCCTGTTGAAAGAATGGATGGGCCTCGGGCTCCACCCGGGAAGCGATACTGGCCAGCATCTGCTTGAAGGCGGCAGCATAGGGGCGGAACTGCTCCATACGCGTCTGAGCACCCCGCAGTTTGGCCGCCGAAACCATATTCATGGCCTTGGTGATCTGCTGGGTCTTTTTCACCGCCGCAATTTTTTGTCTGATGTCTCGTAATGTTGCCATGGATTAGATTACCCTCCTTGATTTCCGGTGTGCGCCGGTCATCAGGCGGCCAGGCTGGCTTTGAAATCGGCCTTAAAAGCCTCCAGGGCGGCTTTCATCTGGTTGTCCAGGTCGGCATTGATTTCCTTAGCTTCTTTCAGCGTATTAAAAATCTCCGGGTGCTTGCCGCCGATGTACTCATAGAGCTGTTTCTCAAAGGCTCCCAGAACTTCCACCGGCAGATCGTCCAATATCCCCCGGGTACCGGCATACAGAATAGTAATCTCTTTCTCCATCGGTAGCGGGTCATACTGGGGTTGTTTAAGGATTTCCACCAGGCGGATACCCCGGTTGAGCTGGGATTGAGTAGCTTTGTCCAATTCAGAGCCAAACTGGGCAAAGGCGGCTAATTCACGGTATTGGGCCAGATCCAATCGGAGCGAACCGGCAACCTGCTTCATGGCCTTTACCTGAGCGGCGCCGCCGACCCGGGAAACCGACAGACCGACGTTAATGGCAGGGCGCACGCCAGCAAAGAAGAGTGCCGGTTCCAAGTAAACCTGGCCGTCGGTGATGGAAATAACGTTGGTGGGGATATAAGCCGAAACGTCGCCCTGTTGGGTTTCAATGATGGGCAAAGCCGTCAGAGACCCCCCGCCTTTCTCTATATTGAGTTTGGCGGCCCGTTCAAGCAGACGGGAGTGATTATAGAAAATGTCGCCGGGGAAGGCTTCACGTCCGGGAGGACGGCGGAGCAGCAGGGAGATCTGGCGATACGCAGTAGCCTGTTTGGACAGGTCATCGTAGATGATCAGGGCGTGACGACCGGAATCCCGGTAATATTCGCCCATGGTGCAGCCGGCAAAGGCAGATACGTACTGCAACGGCGCCGGTTCACTGGCGGTAGCGGAGATAACGATGGTGTGCTTCATAGCATCGTTACGCTCCAAGGCATCCACCACCTGGGCTACGGTGGATTTTTTCTGACCGATGGCGACATAGATACAGACGACGCCGGAATCTTTCTGATTGATGATGGCGTCAACGCACAAAGCCGTCTTGCCGATCTGACGGTCACCGATGATCAGCTCCCGCTGACCGCGCCCGACCGGGGTCATGGCATCGATGGCCTTATAACCGGTATACATGGGTTCATTCACCGGCTGACGCTCGATAACGCCAGGGGCCTTCAGTTCGATGCGGCGGTATTCCTTGGCCTCCACGGGGCCTTTGCCGTCGATGGGATTGCCCACCGGGTCAAGTACCCGACCCAAACAGGCCTCGCCGACGGGCACCTCAGCGATACGGCCGGTCCTTTTGACCATGTCGCCTTCCTTGATATGAATATCTTCACCCAGGATGGCGCAGCCGACGTTGTCTTCTTCCAGGTTCAAGGCGATGCCAAAGATGCCGCCGGGGAATTCCAACAGCTCCATAGCCATACACTTTTCCACGCCGGAAACGCGGGCGATACCGTCGCCGACGGAAAGAACGGTGCCGGTCTCAGCCACCTCGACCTTTTTCTCATAGTCCTTGATCTGGGTCCGAATAATCTGACTGATTTCTTCTGCTCTGATTTCCATTTAAGCAACCTCACCTCTTATCAAAGTTTCTTTTAAACTCTGGAGCTGGGTCCGCACGCTGCCATCAAGCACCAGATCGCCGACTTGCGCAATGATGCCACCGATGATCTGAGAATCATCCGTGACATCTAGAACTACAGCGCCGCCGGTGATTTTCTCCAGCGCCTGGCGGATGCGGTCGATCACGTCCTCTCCCAGGGGGGCAGCGGTAGTGACTCTGGCGCGGCTGATATTCTCCAGCTTATCTACCAATTGTTGATATTCTTGATTGATTTGAAAGACGCCATCGATGCGTTGTTTATCGAAAAGCAGGTTGATGAAGTTCGTGACAATGGTTGAGAGTTGAATCATCTCCAGGATCTTATCCAAAACTTTTTTGCGATCGTCACGAGGGTAGATGGGATTGATGATGGCGTTTTTCAGCTCCGCTTCTCTTTCGAGAAGATAGGTAAAGGAGTTGAGCTCCTCCCCATATTCCTTATACCGGCCATCCTCCTTGCCGATGCTCAGCAAGGCTTTGGCGTAGCGACGTGCAAGCGACAGGTTTATCAATGAGCTTCCACCACCTTTATTAAGTAGTCATCAACCAACCGCTGTTGGTCTTCGGCGACGATTTTTTCTTTGATAAGCTGTTCCGAAAGCGCGACTGCGGTTTCGACAATCTCTCGCTTCAGATCGGCCGCGGCTTTCTTGGTCTCCGCCTCTATGGTCATCAGGGCCATGTCTTTCAGGCGCTGCGCCGACTGTTCAGCTTTCTCGATAATCTTTGCCTTTTCCGCCTCGCCTTCAGCTAGATATTGCTGGATGATCTGTTCCCGCTCAGCAGCAACCGCCGCCAACTGCGACTTGGCTTCCTTGAGGGCTTTTTGCACCGCAATCTTCTGAGTTTCAAGATCCTGCAACTCCTGGCTGATGTCTCTCTTGCGGTTGGCAAAAAACTCCTTCAGGGGCTTTGCCGCCAACTTGAAGAGAATCGCGGCGAAAATGAGAAAATTGACGGTCCTCCAGAGAAGATCGTTTAATTTGGCTGCATCTATGCCGCCATGTCCGTGAGCTTCACTGGCCCAGGCCGCCCCAGCCATTGCCAAACCGGCAGCGATGGCCAAAGAAGCGCTCTTAACCCCGACCCCGCAGATGTTTTTGATCCTCATGCCATCTCCCTCCCCAGTATTTTGGCAGCCAGGTCAAGAGCAAAGGATTGAGCCTGCGGTCTCAAAGCCTCCCGGGCGGCGGCGACGTCAGACTTGATCTTCTCCGCCATGCGCGCCGCTTCGGCGTCAGCTTCGGCCTTCGCTTTTTCCATCAGGCCGGCTTCCATGGCGCTGCCCTCCTGCTTGAGCATGTCACGCTTGTTCATCCCGCTTTTGCGAGCCGCGAGCAACTCGCCTTGGATGTCTTGGCGCACCCCCTGCTCCGCCTCGGTTAACGAGGAGACCTCCGAACTAAGGCCAGAAAAGAGATTCTGACGCTCCTTCAGTACCCCCCGTATGGGCCGGAACAGAACCATGTTCAAGAGAAAGACCAGGACGAGGAAATTACCAATCTGCACAAACAATGTCCAATCAATGTCAATCATCTACTGGCCACCTCTTATAACGTTTTGTTATTGCAAATAAAACGACTATGTGAACTTTTATGCAAAGTCAATTTGGATTATTACCTTATTTTGGCCGTTCTGTCAAAGGTTTTTTTCAAAAATCGTCTGGCGCCTCGGCACTCCCAAAAATATCTGAAATGCTGCGATAAAATGAAAATTCAGCTTCCTCCTCTTTAAATCGCTTAAAAATGCTCAGACTCAGAGTTATATTAAAAAGATACCACTTGTTTAAAAAATCACAAGGTCGGACTGAAAAAGAGGAATTGGCGCATGCGGATATTGAGGAGCAGCCCGATGCCGATGAAGTTGGAGATGAGCGAAGAGCCGCCATAGCTGAACAGGGGCAGGGGAATGCCGACTACCGGCAGCATGCCGGTCACCATAGAGATATTAATGAATATCTGCCAGAAGATCATGGCCGAGATACCGACGGCCAACAGGTTGCCGAACCGTTCGCGGCAGGAGCGGGCGATCTGCAAACTCCATAATATGAGCAGGGCATAGAGCACAATCAGGCCGGCCGAGCCTAAAAACCCCCACTCTTCGGCAAAAACCGAAAAAACAAAATCAGTATGTTGCTCCGGCAGGAAATTGAGTTGGCTCTGGGTACCATGGAGGAAGCCCTTCCCCCACAAAAGGCCGGAGCCAACAGCAATTTTTGACTGAATGATATGATACCCGGAGCCTAAAGGGTCCTGCTCCGGGTTTAAAAAAGTGAGTATGCGCTGTTTCTGGTAATCTTTCAGAAAAAACCAAGAGACCGGGGATAAGGCTACAAAAGATATTATCAGGGTGACCAGGATGTGCCACCGGACGCCGACGAAGAGGATGATCGTGGAGGCCACGGCAGTGATCAGGAGGGCGCTGCCGAGGTCCGGCTGTTTGGCTACCAATGCAAAAGGCGGCAGCACCAGCAGACATGAAATGATCAGCTCCCGCCAGGATAAAGGATCAAATCTTTCCTGACGATAGAAATAGGCCGCCAGAGCGAGTATGATGGCGACCTTCGCCAACTCGGAAGGCTGAAATACCATCGGTCCCACTACCAGCCAGCGCTTGGAGCCGGAGACCACTTTCCCCATCAGTATGACCGTGATCAACAGAATAACAGCCAGCCAATAGACCGGATAAGCAAGCTTTTCAAGGTAGCGGTAATCGAAGGTGGTCATAAACACCATCAGGCCCAGACCGATCGCCAGCCAATAAAGTTGCTTGAGATAGAGCGGAGTATCACGCCCCGTGTCCTGGTTCAGACCGGCGCTGTAGAGATTGACAATACCGAGAGAAACGATCAAAAGAGTTAGAATCAGCAGAATCCAGTCGATGTTTTTGAAAAGGCGGCGGTCAATGATCATATCGAAGCATAGAAAACTGTAAAAATTGTTTGAATCTCATTCAGTTATATTATCAAGTCATAGCGCTAACTAAAGAAAGGAATAGTCTTGGAACCTTAACATCTCAACGTTATTGATTAAACCTTATCATAGGCCGGTTTGCGATGGCAGATAGCCGTCACAAATACTGTTTGTCTGCCCTTATCTACGAAATAAATTATGCGCCAGTCGCCCACTCGTGAGGTCCGACGGTTCGCCGACATGGTCAGGGGCTTGGAGATTCTCGGGTCGAAGGGGTTTTGGGCTAACTCCCGGAAGCGCTTCTGAAAGCGTTTTAGGGTTTCCCGTTCTAATTTTTCCGCCTGTTTGTCAGCCCGTGCATCAAGTTCGACCCGGTAGCTCATAGCCCGTGTTTCTTTTCAAACTCTTCCAGAGAAATGAACCGGCTCAGGTCGCCACGCTTGACGGCGGCCACGACCTCTTCCAAGACCTGTAATTCTTCCGGGTTCAGAGGTTCTGTGTCGTATTCTTCTTCCACTTTCTCATAGACGCTGTCGATGATCTTGTTTAGCATCGTTCCATAGCTGGTCTGGGAAATGACCTTGACCTTATGCAGCAGGTCATCAATGAGAGGTTCCATACCTTCAAACTCCTTTTTATGGGGCTTATCTCAATTATATGATATAAATTGGCATATTATAGTGATCACAACGAAATATGAAAACAGATTTTTTTAAGGTAAACTTCGTTAGGCTCTTCATCAGTAGGTCACATTTAAAAGGGTTACATTGATAAGGTGGGATTATTATTTGTAAGATAATCAAATACTAATATTATATCACGCCCTCACCCGATGCCGCAACGACTCTTTAATAGTCTGTTGGTCGGCGTACTTCAAATCGCCGCCCATGGGGAGACCATAGGCAATCCGCGTTACTTTTACCGGTTTGCCCTGCAGCTCTTGGGCCAGATAAGCCGTTGTCGCCTCCCCCTCGAGGCTCGGATTCAAGGCCAGGATGACCTCTTCAATGGCTTCGGAGTGCAAGCGGCTCAAAAGCTCGGAAATATGCAAATCCCTCGGTCCAACGTTGTCCAGAGGGGAGATGAGGCCGCCCAGAACATGATATGCGCCTTGAAAAAAACCGACCCGCTCCAGGGCGATCAGGTCCCCCGGATCGGCCACTACCACCAGCTGACCGTTATTCCGCCCCGGATCAGCGCAGATGGGGCAAAGTTCCTGGTCGGCAAAGGCAAAACAACGGGAGCAGAGCCTGATCTTAGCCTTCAAGTCGATCAGGGCCTGAGCCAATTCGGTTACTTCGGTATCTGCCGCCCGTAGTAAGTAGAGGGCCAGCCGGGTGGCGGTTTTTTCGCCGATTCCAGGCCATCTGCTAAGTCCCCGGATAACCTTCTGCAGAGGTGCAGGATAGAAATTTCTTGCCATGGCTTGGTCGTCAGTGGTCAGTGTTTAGAGGTTAGCCGGATGATCCTTAACTTCCTAATTTCCTTTTGCAATGACTCACCTCATCATGCCGGTGGTTGAAGGCTCAACATCGGCCCGGCTAAAACAGGCCGGGAATCTTCATGCCGCCGGTGAGCTTGGCCATCTCATCGGCTACCATCTCCCGGGAACGGTTCAGGGCATCATTGACCGCGGCGAGAACCAGATCCTGGAGCAGGTCGACATCCTCCGAATTAACCACCTCCGGGTCGATGCGCAGGGAGATCAGTTCCTGGCGACCGTTGGCCACTACTTCCACCATACCGCCGCCTGCCTGTGCGGTGACGGTCCGGTTGCCCAATTCCTCCTGCATGGCCAACATCTTACTCTGCAGTTTCTGAGCCTGTTTCATCATGCTGCCTAAGTTTTTCACTTCTTGTTCTCCTTTGCCACATCGGTGGGCATTGTCTCAGTCAGCCAGGTACCCCCAAAAATGCCTTCGGCCAACTGTTTGATTTCGTCAAGTGACAATTGACGTCGGGATGCAGGGGTCTCGCGGCTGGACTTGGCGGCGGCAGTGGCTTCAATGACCAATTGGCATTGCGGGCCGAAAAAATCCCGCGCCAGGGCTTGAATCTGTTCCAGATGCTCGGGCTGGGCAGTGCGCCAGGCGGGGCCGGGGGCGACATGGAGACGTCCGTCTCTCTGTTTATGGAGGTGGCTGTTGTGGAGCTTTCCCCCTAAAGGTATGCCGCCCCTTTGCGTTACAAAATGTACAAACGATTCCCACGATGCCGGGCTGTCGCCCTTGGAGGGCTCGGCCACCGACGGCGCCTTTGACGTTTGCGATGATCGATCAACCGACTTTCCCTGAGAGACGGATCTCTGGGGTGCATCAGTCCCTAGAGCTGGAATATGTCCCTGATCCAGCTTCATTTCGAGAGCTGACAACCGCGTCAGCCACTCGGGCAGGTCCAGCAGCGGTTCCAAACTTACCAGGCGCAGCAATAATATCTCCAGGGACAGGCGCGGCAAGGGGGAACGCCGCAGTTCTTCTTCCCCTTTTAAGAGTGTTGTCAGCAGATTGAACAGATGAGCCAGATTGGTCTGGCGGGCCATCTCCTGCAAACGGTCCCACTCCTGGTCGGCGAGATCCGCCAGCCGCCGGACTTCCGGGCCGAGCGCGGCGATGACCAGGTGTCGACTGAAAAAGAGCAGATCATGGAAAAAGCGCCGGAGATCGTGGCCGTGCTCATGCAGTTCAGCTAAAATATCGAGGAGCTGGGCCGCCTGGCGGTTCAGTATAGCCTCCAGGGTTTGCAGCAACAGGAGCCGATCGGTTACCCCGAGGATACGGGCGATCTCCGGGGGAGAGACCTCGGTGCCGCCGAAGGTGATCACCTGATCCAATAAACCTTGGGCGTCCCGCATGCCGCCTTCGGCCTCTTGGGCGATGAGCAGCAGTCCCTCCGGTGCTAGATGCCAGCCCTCCTGGGCCGTGAGATTCGCCAGATGCGCCTGGATGGCGGCAGTGGACAGCCTTTTGAAGTCATAACGCTGGCAGCGGGATAGAATAGTCACCGGCACTTTGTGCGATTCCGTGGTGGCCATGATAAAGATGGCGTGCGGCGGCGGCTCCTCCAGGGTTTTCAACAGGGCATTGAAGGCCTCTTTGGTAAGCATGTGGACTTCATCGATGATGAAGACTTTATAACTGCCATGAGCCGGCAGATATTTAATATTCTCTCGTAGTTCCCGTACCTCATCGATGCCGCGGTTGCTGGCGCCGTCGATTTCCAGGACGTCTAGGCTGTGTCCCTGGGTGATCTCTACACATGATTGGCATCGGTTGCAAGGCGTCGGCGCCGGACCCTCGGCGCAATTCAAGGCCTTGGCCAGGATGCGGGCTATCGAGGTCTTGCCCACCCCTCGGGGTCCGCTGAACAGAAAGGCGTGGGCTACCCGTCCCGACTCCAGGGCGTTTTTCAACGTTCGGGTGATATGCTCCTGACCGACAACTTCGTCAAAATTTTGGGGCCGCCATTTGCGGGCCAAGACTTGATAGGACATGACCTTGGAATAGTCTGGATTGAGCTTATGAATGTTTAACTGTATTCAGCCGTCAGCTTAATAATGAGGTAAACCGCTATGATAGGAGATTATGGGTAATCTATCAAGATTCTAAGCTTACACCTGACTTGTTGATTTAGCTGAAAGCTGTCTGCTAATAACTGAATGCTTATAAATGTTTTACCTTTACCGGCGCTCGTTAGCAAGCGATTTTCTGGAAGGGCGGAAAACCCTGCGAGTTAAAAGGGAGAAAAATACGCCAACCCCATGGTGGCCGCAGGCATCGGAAAAATTCTACTCTTTACCCTGTGGCGCAGGCTTTCAGCCCGTGTGGGATATTTCTTTTGATTAGCTCCAAACCCGAAACTCGAAACTTATTTTCTTTCCCCAAATACTCGGATTGTATCCATCTCTGTATTAAAATGCAGACGCCGCAGTTTTGGGTGAGCCAGCAAAAAAGACAGGGAAAGAATGATAGCCAGGCTGGCACCGAGACGCACCGTGAAACACGGACCGAAATATTGCCCTAAAGTTCCATAAAAAAAGTTTCCTATGGGGGTAAAGCCGATAAAGGTAAAACTGAACAGCGACATAATGCGGCCGCGCAATTCATCCGGAACATTAAGTTGAAAAAGGCTGTTGCTGGTGGAAATATTAACGGTTAGGCCGAAACCGGCGATAAAGAGGCATACGAGGGCGAGTTTATAGTTTTCAGTACAGGAGAAAAAAAGCAGGGCCAGAAACATTAGGAAGGCGCCGCCCCAGAAAAAATATACCGGGGAATGGCGACGGATAAACGTGGCCAGGGTAAGAGCCCCAAAAAAGGCCCCCAAACCGCTGGCGGCCATCAAAAAACCATAGCCTTCCGGGCCGGTTCCGAGAACATCCCGGGCAATCATAGGCAGCAGGACGGTAAAAGAGAAGGCGAAGATGGAGTTGCAGGCCATAATGGTCATCATCCAGCCCAATTCCGGACGCTGATGTCGGATAAAGGTTAATAACTCCTGTAGTCCGGCCAGGGTACGGGGGCGAGCACGCAGGGTAGATTGATAATGCAGGCGTAAGAGCGACAGGCAGATAAGCGGCGCCAGGAAACTGAGAGCGTTGAGAAAAAAACAATTAGCAATGCCCACGGAGGCGATCAGCAGGCCGGCAAAGGCCGGCCCGAGGGCGCGGGTGCCATTAAACAGACTGGAATTTAGGGCAATGGCGTTAGGCAGGTCGGATTTGCCTACCAGATCAATGATGAATGCCTGGCGTCCGGGAATATCAAAGGCCATAGCGGTTCCGACCCCAAAGACCAGGATCATGATCTGCCAGATGGCCACCAGATCAAACGCCACTAGGAGGCCCAAGATCAGGGCCAGCAGCAGGCCGGCAGCATTGGTGAGCATCACCATCCGCCTCTTATCGGCGTGATCGGCAATGACTCCTCCCCAAAAGGAGAAGAGCAACATCGGCAGGGTATGCAAGGCCCCGGCCAGGCCGAGCAGGAAGGCGGAATTGGTCAGGGTCAGGACCAACCATCCCTGGGCTACGACCTGCATCCAACTGCCGATGAGCGAAATCGTCTGCCCCAGAAAGAACAGACGGTAATTGCGGTGGCGAAAAGAGGCAAAGGTTTCGGTAAATGCGGATGGCATATCAATCAGGGGCCTTATTTAGAAAGGCCCGAGGGCACCCGGCGGAGATACTTCCGCCCGCCTGGCTTGGTCCTGCGCCGGAAAGCTCTCCGTTAACCGGGAATTGATCATGCCTGGGAGCTCTCTTCCCCCAATACCTGGCGCAGCTCATCTCCTTCCAGAACTTCCTGGTCGAGCAGCAGTTTGGCCACCCGATCCAAGGTAGAGCGCCTGCTCTCCAGAATCTCTTTGGCTCGATCATGCGCCTGGGCGATTAAGGCGCTTACTTCCCGGTCGATTTCCTGGGCCGTGAGTTCGCTATAATCTTTGGCAGAAGGCGGCATCATCGTTTCGAGAAAGAGCGGCCGCCGCTCCCGTTCAAAGGTCATCGGTCCCAACTTCGGGCTCATGCCGTATTCCCGCACCATGCTGCGGGCGATATCCGTGGCTCGAAAGAGGTCGTTCTGGGCGCCGGTGGAGGCCTCCTGGAAGATGATCTCTTCGGCTACCCGGCCACCCAACAGGACCGCCAGACGTTCCTCCAGTTCGGTCTTGGTCATCAGATACCGGTCTTCGGTGGGGAGCTGCAAAGTATAACCCAAGGCCCCAATGCCCCGCGGGATGATCGAGACCCGGTGCACCGGATCAGCCGTCGGCAGAGATTCGGCAACCAGGGCATGTCCGGTTTCGTGATATGCTACGATCTCCTTTTCTTTGGGATTCATCACCCGGTTGCGTTTCTCCAACCCCGCCATGACCCGGTCGATGGCTTCTTCGAAGTCATCCATAGCCACCGCACTCTTGTTCTTGCGGGCAGCCAGTAAGGCGGCCTCATTGACGATGTTGGCCAGATCAGCCCCCACCATCCCAGGGGTGCGGGCTGCAATCTTATGCAGGTTGACATCCTCGGCCAGTTTGACGGTCCGCACATGCACCCGCAGGATGTCTTCCCGACCTTTGAGGCTGGGACGGTCTACCAAAATCTGGCGGTCAAAACGGCCCGGGCGAATGAGGGCGGGGTCCAGGATTTCCGGCCGGTTGGTGGCGGACATGATAATAACCCCTTTGCGGGTGTCGAAACCGTCCATTTCGGAAAGCAACTGGTTGAGCGTGTTTTCCCGCTCCTCATGGCCACCGGTGATGGGACTCAGGCTCCGGGCCTTGCCGATGGCGTCGAGCTCATCAATAAAAATAATACAAGGGGCTTTTTCCTGGGCTTGGGCAAAGAGGTCGCGCACCCGGGCGGCGCCTACCCCCACGAACATCTCAACAAAGTCCGAACCGGTGAGGCTTAGAAACGGCACCCCCGCTTCGCCGGCCACAGCCCGGCCCAGGAGGGTCTTGCCGGTGCCCGGAGGCCCTACCAGGAGAACTCCTTTGGGAATCTTTCCTCCCAGGGCCTGGAATTTTTCAGGGTTCTGTAAAAATTCAATGACTTCCTGAAGCTCTTCGATGGCCTCTTCTACTCCGGCGACATCCTTGAAGGTGATCTTGGTCTCGTCTTCCACATAAACCTTGGCCTTGCTCTTGCCGATGGACATGAGGCCGCCGGTAGCGCCGGCGCCAATCTTGCGGATAAAATAAACCCAAACCCCGATCAGGAGCACCATCGGCAGGAGCCAGGAGAGGAGCGCCGTGAGCCACGTCTTATCCAGACGGGCGGTGTAGGTTATGCCCTGCTTATCCAGTCGCTCCAGTAAATTCGCATCCTCCAACCGGATGGTGGTGAAATGCGGTTCTTTGTCTTCCTGTTGCTTCAGCAGCTCCGTCAACTCCGGGTTCTTTCCTTCTTTGGTCAAAAACTCCACCCCGGCAGAAGTCAACCGTCCGGTGATAGCCTCTTTGGACAGGACTAGATCCCTCACTCCTTTTAAATCTACCAGTTGCCGGAAGTCACTGTAACTTATGGTCTGTATCCGTTGCTGTTCGAAATAATTCTGCAAAAAGAAAACAACCAGAAGGAACAACAAAAAATACCAGACGGAAAAGCGAGTTATTTTATTCATGCCCTCAACCTCTAGATACTGCTGCCAATTAAAGTCGCTAACGTCCCTGATGTGCTATAAAAGTTAGAAAAAGGGTTCCTGAGCGGTACTGTAGTCTATTTCAAGAGTATCATTACTAACATAATTTTAATCATCGGCTTTTTCAAGTAGGACGGCGCCGTTCTGAGCTAAGGGTATCTGCCCCGATTTTACAGCCAGGCCGCATATAGAAAGGCCAATGTCAGGGCTGATCCGAGGAGAAAGTGGGTTTTAATGGTAAGCGCCTGTATGGGGATAAACTCTTCATCGGTGGGGGGTGTCTGCCAGGCTAACCGCACTGCCTTTACGGCCAGGGGCAGAGCCACTAACCCGGCAAAGAGGTGTCCGGGAAAGTCAAAAGCTTCCATAAGGAGAGGGAGGCTCAGAAAAGGCGCCAACATCAACCCGGTATAAACCAGGAGGGATTTTTTGAGACCCAGGCGAGCTACCAGGTGCTCCTTGGCAACCGCGGTGTCGGCTTCCAGGTCCGGAAATTCATTGATCCACAGGATGGCGGTGATGAGGCAGGCCAGAGGCAGGCCCACGTAAAAACCCTCTGCAGTTGCCCGCCCGGTTATGGCATAGAATGCACCCAGGGTAAGGACCGGACCGAAGGCCAGGAAGATAGTGAACTCCCCCAATCCCTGGCTCATCAGTTGCACCGGCGAGGCGGAATAAAGATAGGCGGCAGCCAGTCCTGAAAGTCCTAGAACCACCACCCACGGCCGGCCGTGAGTCATGAGGACCAGGCCGCAGATCACCCCCAGCCCCAGACAGGCGTACGCCAGGTTCCTGACGGTTTCGACACTGAGCTCCCCATTTTGGATTACCCGGCTGCCGCCGCTGAAAGGGGTGGCAAAGCGGTTAATGGGGTCGCTTCCAAAAGAATCGTAATAGTCGTTGATCAGGTTGCCGCCCGTGTGCAGCCCGGCCACCCCCAACACCGTCAGGAAGAAATAGAAAAACCCTTCCCAGGTGCCCCGCCAGCAGGCCAAGGCCGCGGTCAAAGCCACCGGCATCAGCGATCCGGTGAGAAAAGGCAGGCGCGCCGCCCGGATAAATACTCCTAAACGCATATCTTTCCCCCCCCTAAATATATATCGGGATTATAAGAACTCCCTTGAAACCTGTCAAAGAAAAATGGTCTCTACCCCTGTTGTCCCATAAGAAGTTTGCCTTTTAAACTCATTATTTGGTATGATATCGCCGTTTACCTGAGGGAAAGTAATGAGGGACCAGTGTCCGGGGGATCGATGATGGTCAGTATTTTCTTAAATACCGGCCGCTGAACACAGGGTACCGATTACTCCTTATTCGACGACACTCCGGGAGGGAGCATCATGACCACGCCTGTCCAGCAGAAAATCCGTGATAAAAAAAGAACTCCACAGCAGATTCTGGATCTGGTCAGATCCGGGGATTGGATACAGCCCGGCTCTGTTGGAGGGGATTCCACCGTCTTGATGAAGGAATTAGCCAAGCGGTTAAGTCCCCAGCTTCGGGATATCGAACTCTGGCTCTACGCCACGTTTTATCCTCATCCGGAATTCCAGCAGGTGGATCCCCTCCAGGAATTTCATTGTATCCACGAACACTTTTTCTTTCCCTGGAACCGGCAGGCCCGCGATCGGCATAACGTCAGCGACTGGACCCACTGGGGCTGGTCGCTGGGTATGTGGTTTCACCATTATCGCTTTGCTCACCGCCAGCCGAAACAACGGGGCATCGACTGGTGGTGGAACGCCGCCAGCCTTCCGGATGAACGCGGTTTCTATAATTTTTCCTATGGGACCAATAATTGCAATATCTTTCGCCAGACTGCCAAAAATATTGTCTTGGAGGTCCGGGCCGACTACCCCTGGGCTGAAGGCGGCCGTTTCAACACCATTCACATCGACGAAATTGATTACTGGGTAGAGGTGGATACCGAGCTCCATGCCTGGCCCCAGGTCAATGAACGTCTCTTGCAGCCCAAGCCCGAGGAGATGCAGATCGCCCATCACATTATGGGCATCATGCGGGACCGGGACGTCATCCAACTCGGCATCGGTTCACTGCCCTCAGCCTGTGTTGCGGCCATGGCCGAAGCCGGGTTCCAGGATCTGGGTATTCATACCGAGATGCTCAACTACGGCCTCATCCGGATGATTGAATCAGGACAGGTCACCAACCGTTATAAGAATATCGACCGGGGTCGTAGCGTCTGGTGCTTTGCCTTTCCCTTCGATGCCGAATGGTATTACGATACGGTGCACCGGAACCAAAACCTGGCCGTCTATGATATCGGCTATACCAACAACCTCTATAACCTGGCCCGCATCGACCATATGATCGCCATCGACAACTGCGTGGCCGTGGACCTCCTGGGGCAGCAGTGCTGTAGTTTCTACCATAAGCGGCCCATCTCCGGCTCCGGGGGCTACTTTCAATTCATTTCGTTCTGTTCCCAGTCCAAGGGCGGCCGGGCCGTGGCCTCGATGACCTCCCGCAGTAAACATGGCAGCTCTCGCATCGTTCCCTTCCTGCCCGAAGGTTCGGCAGTGGACGTGCCAGCCCAATTGTCGCATTATATCTGTACTGAATACGGCATCGTCAACCTGAGGGGACTGAGCGGCTACGAACGCGCCGCAGCTCTGATCTCCATCGCTCACCCCGAGGACCGGGAATGGCTCTCCCAAGAGGCCCACAAAGCCGGGCTATTGCCCCCTAAATTCCCCGTCCCTATGCTGGCCCAGGAAGGTGGGGACCGGCGCTATCCCTCCTACGAGGACCGGCGGAATTACAAGATCCCGTTTCACAGCGATTTTTGGGGCTTCGATTGGGATCCCTATCAATCCGGTAAGTAGCAAGTTGTTCGTTTCTGGTTTCTAGTGTATAAATCTTGGTTTTTGGTTTTCGGTTTCCTGTTGGCCGGGAAATAACTTCCTTGAATCTCCTCTCCCTCCGAGGGTTGGGGTGAGGGCAAAAATAGAGTCATTTTTAACGATGATCGGAAGGATACTTCAATGCAAGCCATGGTCTTGGAATTCCCTGCGCCTATCGGCAGTAATCCCCTCCATCTGGTAGAGCTCCCCCCGCTGTTGCCGGGACCGGGGGAGCTGATGATAGAGATAAGTTATTGCGGCGTCTGTCACACTGATCTGCATATCGTAGAGGGGGAGCTACCTCTGGCCCGGCTGCCACTCGTTCCCGGTCATCAGGTGGTCGGTCGGGTGAAGGAGTTGGGACCGCGTACCAAGCGGTTCCAGGTCGGTGATCGGGTAGGGCTGGCCTGGTTTCACTGGGCCTGCGGCAACTGTCGTTTTTGTGCCAAAGGTCTGGAGAACCTGTGCGAACAGGCGCAGTTTACCGGTTATCACCGCGATGGCGGCTATGCCCAGATGACCGTGGCGCCGGCTGATTTTGCGTATCGCCTGCCCGAGAATTTTCCCGACCTGGAGGCGGCGCCGCTGCTCTGCGCCGGCATTATCGGCTACCGGGCCCTTCGGCTTAGTGAGATCAAACCGGGGGGGAGATTGGGGCTGTATGGTTTTGGTGCTTCGGCCCATATCGCCATCCAGGTGGCCCGTTACTGGAACTGTGAAGTCTTTGTCTTTACCCGCAGTCCTGGCCACCAGGAGTTGGCCCGGAAACTGGGGGCCGCCTGGGTGGGACAGGCCCAGGACCTTCCGCCGGCCCCCCTGGACAGCGCCATCATCTTCGCCCCCGCCGGCAGCCTGGTCCCGGAGGCATTACGGGTTTTGGATAAAGGCGGCGTTCTGGCCCTGGCCGGTATCTATATGTCACAGATTCCGTCTTTGGATTATGAAAAACATCTTTATTACGAGAAAACCGTGCGTTCGGTGACTGCCAGTACCCGCCGGGACGGCGAGGAACTCCTCCGGTTAGCGGCGGAGATTCCTATCCACACCGAAACCCAGGTCTTTGACCTTGCCGAGGCAAACAAGGCCCTGCAGCTTATCAAAGCCGGAAAGATCAACGGTGCCGCGGTATTGGCCATTAATCCATAAAGAGATGGGGACGTAACCTATAGACAGTGGACAGTGGACAGTGAACCGCCAAGATAGGGGAAATTACTGGAGGTATAAATCCATTATTCTCAGCACTCATGATCTCTAATAAAGCAGAGGGCCTGCTGTTGGCGCGGATCAGCCACTACTTGAACAAAGCGGCCGCCGGTAACCGCGGGAACATCGATCACCTTGATGAATTCCTCGAATCTCTGAGCCTCGGGCAGGATGCGGCTTAAAATATTAGGTGAGTTCTGGAAAAATTCGAGATTAAAGTCAGCCTGAGGGTCATCCGGATACAGCGGCAGGTAGATAATCTGGGATTCCACCAGATCTTGAAAGAAATGGGTGCCGTATGACACATCCGGGATGTGTCCCGCCTCTTCCCGCGCTATTTCCACCAGGACTGAGGTATGGTTGATATCGGCATAGGTAGTGTTTATTCCGAGCGCCACGTTGGAACTGCCCCACCGTCCCGGCCCCATCATCATGATCTGCTGACGGACAATTTCCGGATGGCGATTAATCTCCCCCACGATCCTTCCCATCTCCTGTTTTAATTCCAAGGAGGCCTTTCTGGCGTAGGATTCTGCCCCAATGTAGAGAATGTATCGAATATTCGGGACTGTCCCGCCTGAAATTGTCCGATTGGCCCGGAACAGGATACAATCAGGAGCGATATCCTCCGGGATACTGGCAACCTCCGTCAAACCCGTCAACCGCATGGGACGGCACTGGACCAGATTGATCTTTATTCTGCCCTCGGCATCTACAAAAGCGGTGAATTCCATGTCGATGGGGTAACCGTAGGCCTTCTCGAGTTTTGCCAGGAGCGTTCTCATGATCTTGACAAAATCAGTCCGGGCGATAAGACGGTTGAAGGTCAGGATGCCGTCCTTGAGGCTTTTGAGCCGCGGTCCGCTCGGCTCTCTAAGGTAGCCATCATCCAGAAAAGAAAAATATAGATGCAGGTTAGGAAAGTCCAGATCCGAGATCGCCCTGGCCACCGGCGTGCTGGCGAAGTCATTGGCTGATAAATCCAGCAGGTCCATCTCCCGCTGCGAGTAGGTTGCCACTTTGCAGCCGACTTCGGGGCGCAGTTGCGGGTGGCTGACGGCAATCATCCTCGGATAATCTCCTCCTACCCGGTTGACGGCCCGCGTTCCCAACCCGAAGACCAGTCGGATGATTCCCTGGTTTGGATCTATCCGGTCGGTCCAGCGGTAGAGGTTGTGTGAGAAGGCCACGCCTGCCAGGGGTGGGAAAAAAAAGCTTTTATATCGCATACCCGAGACGCGTTGTACCAGGATAGCCATCTGTTCGTCGGATTCTCCTAAGCCTCGTAGGTGTCGATATGACAGGGCATCCGGATTCACGGCGCTGGCATAGACCAATTTCACGGTTCTAAGAAAATACTCCATCCGTTCTTCGGGATCGCCCTGGTTAACACAGAACTCACTCCGATATTTGCCGGCAAAAGAGTTGCCGAAACCGTCCTCCAGCAGACTGCTCGATCTGACAATAATCGGCGCCTGGCCAAAATAAGCAAGTAGATCTTTGAACTGCTCCATAATCTCCTGGGGGAAACTGCCTGCCAAAAAACGCTCTTCAACCTTTTCGAACTCTTCCGGCGAAATCTGGGAATTCCTGGTCAAGCGCAGCCGCAGGCGGAACAGATCATTATTGACCAGAAAGGTGAAAAAGACGTCCGAACCGATAAAAAAAGAGTCATGCTCCTCCAAAACCCCGGAGAAGTCTAACTCACTAGAATCATTTAGAAGTATTCTGCGGGCCAGCAGCATCCCCGCCGCCTTGCCGCCAATGCGCCCGGAACCGATCAAACGGTTTCTAATGCTCAGAAGATCGTTGAGAGTCAGATACTTGTCCGCCAGACGACGGAATTCCGGGTGCCCGCCGATGATCATCTGGGAAAGCTCCTGCTTGAGAGCCTGAATCTCCGGCGTAGCCTCCAGAAAACTGAGTTCGTCCTCGCTGTACTGGGCCAGTTTGCGGTAGACGCTATCCCAGGGGGCTATCGAATCGGCCTTGACTTTCAGGGGGCTCTTGCTGGCAGTCTGCGATATGGCGGAGGCATCTCCGCTCACCAGGACCGGGGTGAGAATGCCGTTGCTGAGCAGGTGCGGCAGGAACATTTGAGAGGAATACCGGTCCCATACCTTGAGCGGATGGATATAAAGCCGGTCCCCGACATGGTAGAAATCTATCAGGACCTGGGTAGTGTCCCTGATCCGGGCCACGGCGCTATGGGAGTGCTGTCCTCGGGTCAGGGCGAAATACGCCACGGTATCTAGTTCCCGCAGATATGGGCAGGTCAACTGAAAGAAATTCGCCAGGAGCTCATCGGTGGCCCACTCGGCCACCAGCGCCGAAAGGTTGTCAAAGACGTAGAATACGCCCCTGCCATTCTCGTCGATGATCTTGTTTAACTGGGCGCTGAAGGAGTCAAAACCCGGGCGTGGATCAACTTCTTCAGCCAGGAAGCCGGACAGCGGCGTCAGGATATCGCAATGCGGGATAAAGTGGACGTAGATGACCCGGCGGCGGTCCAGCAGGGCTTGCCTGACGAAAGGAATCGCCGCTTTGCGGTAGGTATCCAGTCCGTCCACCTGCCAGACGACGTTATCTCCGAGGCGAAGCCCCTGCAGGATGCTGTCCAGAGCCGGTATGCCGCTGCCAATGACCGGAGAATGTTGCATCGCGCACCTTTTTGAGGTTTACGAAAAGGTTCGGAGGTTATTTCCGTGGGGTTTCACCGATGCCGATAAATGGCACCGCGCCGCCGCCGGTGACCTGAGGCAGGATGCCATTCCATTTCTCTATTGCCCTGAGATTGGCCTCAACCCTTCTGAGCTCTATCAGGTCGGGCGAAATATTCGCTCTCTGCAGCCGTAAAGACTCTGCCTCCGCCGTGGCTGCGGTAATCTTCTGTTCCGCTTCTATCTTGATCCTCTCCAGGTCTCGGCGCGCCTTCAGGGCAAGCTGTTCCGCCGTCTGCTTGGCTTCAATAGCCTCCATAAATATCTTCGAAAAGCTGAAGCCGACGATGGAGAAGGCATCTACGGCGATGTTGTGCTCCATGAGCCTCTCACTCAGGGTTGTCCGCATGGCCTCGCTCACGGCCGGACGCTTGGTGATCAACTCCTCGGCGGTATACCTGGCCGTTACTGCCTTGACCACTTCCTGGACTGCCGGGTCTATGATGCGATCTTTAAAATAAACGCCGATAGTCTGGTAGACAACGTTTGCCTTATCAGGAATAATATGGTAGTTCAGCGCTACTTCGGAACTTACTTCCTGAAGATCAGAGGAGGAGGCGGCGGCGTTGGTCAGAGATTTTTGCACCTTGACGTCCATCAAGGCAATCGTCTGAACAACAGGCATCCTGAAGTGTAAGCCTTCACCCAGCACGTAATCCTGGACCGCGCCAAAATTGAGAATCACGCCTCTTTCCCCCGCCCCGACCTGAACCCAGGGACGCGACAACAGGAAAAGCAGCAGGATAATCCCGATTACCAGAACCAACCGCATGGGGCCTTTCTGAGTTATCATCCGCATAGCCCGTTCGACATCATAATTTGTCATAAAACACCTCGTGCGTTACGCGTCCCAACGGCCGCCAGCAAAAGTAACGTTAAAAAGGGGATGGAAAGTAACTCTTCTCGGGTTACCTTAATAAACCATCCCCTTCCGGTTGACACCTAATACTAATTTGATGTCAAATATAGAGTAATTGAAAAAACGTAACACTTCAGTTGTTTGGGGCGAATACAAGATTCGCCCCTACAGACGGGTCTGTCGATGCTACGGTGCTGTAGGGTGGGCACCGTCAATCATGTTCCTGATTTATTATCTCAGATAGCTGAAGTATTACGAAAAAACTATCGGTGGCACAGGCGTCCCGCCTGTGCAATATTGAACAGGCTGGAAGCCTGTTCCACCTTATTTAATCGATCTTTAAGTCATTTGTGCTAAACTCTAACTTTGATGTTAAATTAGTATAAGTTGTTCAGCAGATTTTAGATCGACAATCCGGCGCCGAATTTCTCTCTTAAGAGCCGAGTGTCCAGGTCGGCTGATCCATCTAGTGTCTTACTATCAGGTTTTTGATCATAAGTCCATGATTATCGGTCGCCGGCGCCGAACTTATTCCGGTTCGCCGCTAAGTCTAGATTCCCCCCGTAGGGGCGAATCTTGTATTCGCCCTCAGATAGGGGCGCCCCTATTTTGATTGCGAATCGGCATTAAATCCAGCCCCGGAGCCGCATCGCTTCCACCACGCGCTCCACCGCCACCACATAGGCGGCCTGACGCATATTGATGACAAACTTTCTGGAGGTCTCCAGGACCTCATGATAGGCCCGGGTCATTTTGGTGTCCAGCTTCTCATGAACTTCTTTTTCATCCCAATAGTACATATAGGCATTTTGTACCATTTCGAAATATGAGACGGTTACTCCGCCGGCGTTGCAGAGGAAATCAGGGATAACGTGTATCCCTTTGCGGTACAGGATCTCGTCCGCTTCCGGGGTGGTAGGGCCGTTGGCCAGTTCCACAATGATCTTGGCCTTCACCCGGTCGGCATTCTTCGCCGTCAGGACTCCCTCCAGGGCGGCCAGCACCAGGATGTCCACGTCCATTTCCATGAGCGACTGGCTGCTGACGTCCTCGGTGCCCTCGCAGTGGCAGACCGACAGGGTATCCTGCTTGTGCTGCGTCAGTTTGGGGATGCAGATGCCATCTTTACAGCCCACCGCCCCCTTGGAATCGCAGACGGCCACAATTTTGCAGCCGAACATCGATTCCGCCAGGGAGGCAGCATAACAACCGGCATTGCCATATCCCTGAATGGCCATAGTGGCCTTGCTGAGGTCGATACCAAGTTCCCGGGCCGCCTCGCGCAGGGTGAACATGCCGCCCCGGGCGGTAGCGTCGGACCGTCCGGGGGAGCCACCCAGCGGCAGGGGTTTGCCGGTGATCACCCCGAATTGGTTGTTGCCCACCATCGAGGAGTACTCATCCACCATCCAGGCCATGATCTGCGGGTTGGTATAGACGTCGGGCGCCGGTATGTCTTTGGTAGGACTGATAAATTGGCCGATAGCCTTGATGTAGGCCCGACTGATGCGCTCCTGCTCCTGCAGGGATAATTCCTTGGGATTGCATACCACTCCGCCCTTGCCGCCGCCGAGGGGCAGGTCTAGCAGAGAGCACTTCCAGGTCATCCAGGCGGCTAGGGCCCGGACGGTATCAATGGTCTCATCTGGGTGGAAGCGAATCCCCCCCTTGGTGGGTCCCTTGGCATCGTTATATTGGACGCGGTAACCTTCGAAGACCTTAATCGACCCGTCATCCATCCGAACCGGGAAATTGACGTGAAATTCCCGCATGGGACGCAGGAGTACCTCTCGGGCGCTCTGCTCCAGACCCAGAATGTCGGCACAGGTCCTGATCTGCTGTTGGGCGATGTGGAACGGATTATGGTTATGGCTGTGTTCTGTCATCTAATCGACCTCTCCCCTTATGATAAAAAAATTTGTATGATTTTGATACTGCGTGCATTAGTTAGAAATCAGAGGGCGCAGCAGGCTGTAAGGCAAAGACGAAATTCGCTCCTTCAATTGAAGTCTCCAGGCGCGTTCTGATAATTGTGCCGTGGTTGCCAGTTCTGACTCATAAATTTGCCATTAGGCGTCTTTGGCGGCAAATTTCCTGGCATAATCAAGGTAGTGTTTCAGCAGCCAGAGTTTTTCCAGGAATTCGGCCCAGCCGCACTTGGGTTTGGCCCCTTTCTGGGCGTCGGATAGGATGATGCTGCCGTTGGTCACGGTACCCATCAGCTCGTTCCAGATGTCCGCCCAGGTCATCTGGGCCTCCCGCAGCAGGCTATCAAGAACCAGGTGAAAAGTTCTCAAGTCTTCTTCAGGGGACAGAACTTCATGGCTCTCAGGTTGTTTGCCTCCAGGGATGACTTCAAGTTTGCTGAGCATTATTCAACCTCCCTTCGGTTCCGAATGCTGTCGATCTATTGATCCTTCGCAGAGTCTTTTGGCATAGTCAATGTATGCCCGGAGAAGATGAAGTCTCTCGTAAAATTCCGGCCATCCCCCCGTCGGCGTTCGGGCCGCCGGCTCCGGGACCCCGTCTAAGATTTCTTTCCAGGAACGCGGATCTTGGCAGGAATCCCAGATTTCTTCTAAAATCTCAAGGGCGTCATGCATCACGGTGACAGCTATGCCCCGAAAATGACGCAACCTGGCGTTCGTGCGGGCGATCTCTTCCTGGGCGATCTCATCATCGGTTCGGCAGGTTCGGGATGCATCCTTGAGACTTCTTTCCATCAACGCCGCCTTTTAGCTGTAGGGGCGAATCCTGTATTCGCCCTGTAATAATCCATGCCAATATTTTCTGCTGGCGAAATGGCATAAACCGCAGGACGCCTGCTTCGCCGCCAAAGGTAGATTTTAGCTGTAGGGGCGAATCTTGTATCTGCCCTGTAATACTGCGAAGCAACACCTGTGCCAGCACGCCCGGCTAACCGGATGGAATTACCAACCGATTAATATAATTTATCAATGCATGAATCGGCGATCCTGCCGGGTCAGCGGCAGGTGGTTGAGATGGTGGTATTGCAACATCCAAGATGGGGTTCAAAGATCTGGAAAGGGGGGGAGAGGGGCTGCTGCCCTGCGCTATTTTCGGCCTGTGCAAATTTTGCACAGGGGTGCGGCATTATTAACCATACGTTAAACCGGCCATTCGGCCCAGGCAGCGGCACCAGTCAACCATAGCTTTCCAGGCCTCATCGGGGTTGTCCAGTTTGGTTTCCACATGCGCTACCCGGGTATTGCGGAATGCCGTTACCGGTTTGAGGATAGTAAAGAGTTCAGCCATGGCCTGGTCGGCGAAGCATTTTTCTACGTCGGCCCAAACACCCCCGGTTCGATGGCCGCCCCCTTGGGCATAGTCGATACAATAGAGGAGCAGGCCGACCTTGAAGATCGGACGGCCAAAGACCAGATAACCGCGCAGATATTTCTGATAGCGGGATAACAACATCTGTTCTTTTTTGGGCAGGTCTTCGAGATATGGACTGAAATAGGCCCATTGGGAGGCAGTGTCCGGCGGGAGGCAAGGCCGCAGGCGGTTTTCCAAGAGCTTTATGGCATATTCATCCAGCGGGCGTAATAACGGTTGAAACGCATGGCTGAGATCCTGCATTCCGGCCCGTACGGCATAATCCAGGAGATGGACCGCCTGGCGCAGGGAATCTGCCAGCGCCGCGGGTGCTGACGACATACCCGCCTGCTGCAGGACGGCGGTAAACCGGTCTTCTGCTTCCTGTTGGGCGGTGGCCTCTTCCAAAGGGAGCCGGGCCTGTCTCGATTTTTCTTCATCAAGCAGCGTTTTGAGGGAGGGCTCGCAGGCGCGCCGCAGTTCCTCCAGGGTGGCCGGAGCACTCTGTTGAAAGAGGTAGTAGGGAACATAAAGGTAACGCCACCTGACCTTTCCCTGGGAGGCCGCCCGGCACCATTCCACCGCCGTTCTGGCTTTGAGGGGAACCAGGTTGTCCTGTTTGCCTTTCAGTTCCACTAGCAGGTAATCGCCCTCTTTGAGACCTACAAAAAAGTCGGGGATATAGTGGGCGCGATGACCGTCGGGTTTCAGATAGTCAATCATCAGCTTTTGCGGTCCGGCGTTTTTGGCGAAGGCCCTGATATCATCGGCAAAGTCGCAGAAATCGGCGAATTCCTGCTCAAATTCATTTTCGCAAGGCGCCAGGTTGAACATGGTGCGTCGCGCCGTGACCGCCGGACGCTTTTCGGTGCTGCTGGCCTGGTATGGTTTCCAGGTGGAAAGGCGCTGTCCCCGGCTGATCCGCTGGCGTTCTTTCTTCTTGACCGTGCGGCTCAGAATTAATGGGGTAAAGGTGGCCCGAACGTGCTCCATAACGTCGACCTCCCGCATGCGGTGGTCCACTTCTCCGGAAAAGAGGTCCACCTCGCGCTCGAACAGCACCTTGCCGAGGAACTCCTCCACGAGGGGCGTCAATATCTGGTGCGGGTTGCTCAGACGACAGGCCCGGCCGAGCATCTGGGCGAAATACCCTGCCGCCGACCAGGCGTTGGTCAGGAGGCCGGCATCCAACTGCATCCGGGCGACGACTTCATCGGTGAAGAGATGGCGTTCTTTGTACTCCACCGGGCCTGTTTTTCTCCGGCCGACGGGCAGGGGGCTGTAACGCTCCTGGAAATAGCGCCGCACCGCCGCAAAGGTTAAGCCCTGGAGCTCGGCAATGGTTTCCACGGCATCGGAGATGAGCGGGAGTTCTATTTCCAGGTCTGCCACCGGCTTGTTGGCGCGGTCGACAAAGATGGTCACCGTCTGTTTGAAGACTTCCCGGATAGGCAGGTAGCCGATATCCACCCCCTCCTGGGCCAGCTCCTCCTCATAGAGTTTACGGAACGCCGGATGGTGTACCACCGTCACCATTTCCGGGATGCCGGCGGCCGGGAACATGCGGCGCAGGCCGCGGCCCAGGGTCTGTTCCGGGAGAATCCCCGCCTTGGCGGAATAGGGGCGCAAAGGTACGATGGTGGTGACGTTGCGCACGTCCCAGCCCTCCCGGAGCATCATCACGGAAACCACGCAGCGGAACTTGCTGTCTTTGGCGTCCAACTCCCGGGACATCTCCCGCAAGGCCCGGAGGTCATCCGGTTTCATGGCGGTCTCGTTTTCGACGAATTCCTTGATTTCCCGTCCGCCGCGTTTGACAGTTTTCACCTTGCCTTTCAGGCGGGTGTGGATGTTGAGGACCCGGCCTTTAAGGAGAGGGAAGGTGTCGCTGTCCAGGTAGTCGGCAATTTCATTGGCGGCCTGGGCGTCTTCGGTCATGACGAACAGGATCGGTTTGCGCACTCGGTTCCATTCCGCATAGGTCTTTTCATAACGCTGGTAGCCGAGATTCAGGTGGTTGGCGTAGCGTTGGCGGGCCGGGGTTCGCTTATTGCCCCGCTCCACAAGTTCATCGGATTCACCCAGGACCGGCACCTTGACGATCCCGGCGTCCACTGCCTCACCCAGGGGGAAGTCGCAGACGATATGGTGGAACAGCTCGCCGTTGGTATGCTTGGGGGTGGCGGTGAAGTCCAGTTGCAGACAGACGCCGCCGTTGCCCCGGCTAACGCTCTGGCGGTGCAGCGCCTCGATGGCCTTGTTCCAGGCCAGGTCGGGGTCATGCAGGTGGTGGGCCTCATCATTGAGCACCATCAGCCGGGGATGGCGAGTGATCCGTTCCCTCAGCGCCGCGCCGGTGTCCAGAGCCTGGGCCCGCTTCACTGGCGGGCCGAAGATAGCGGCCACGCCCTCGGCCTCTGTGCCGCCGCCGTTAACCCGCGATTCATACAGGCGGTGGATATTGGTCAGGTAGACGGCGCCGCCGGTGCTGGCCCCGCCCGGCTCATCCTGCAGTACTACCTGCACCTGAAAATCAGACTTCCATTCCTCCGGCAGCAGCGGGTCGTGATAAAAAACGACGCAGTTTTCAAAATCATCTTTCAGGCGTTCATAGACCGTCAGGTTGGGGGCAATGATGACAAAGTGCCGGGCCAGGTCGGAGCCCGGTTCGTACAGGCGGTGGAAGTAGCTCCAGACTATCGCCAGGCTCATCACCTTGGTCTTGCCGCCGCCGGTGGCCACCTTGCAGCAGTTCCGGGGCCAGCGGTCTTCCTCCGGGTTGAGGCCCAGGGCCAGGTCATTCAGGCTGCCGCCGCCGAATTCCGTCATCATCTCCGCCAGGCTTTTGATATTTCGCAGTTCATAGAGGTAGATGATGGTCTCAATGGCTTCCCGTTGGGCCCAGTGGTAGCGGAAGGGGATGGCGTTGCCGGCCTCATCGCGGATTTCGTGTTCGGTACTGAACCAATAAGTGAGCAGGGTGCGGGAGGTTTGGCTGACGCCGGCGTAGCCGCCCTGGCGCCAGCCGTCCACTTCCGCCCGGATGCTGCGGACCAGAGAACATTTGCTCGGCCGCCGCCCCGGCTGGATGATGGCCGGACCGCCGGGCATGGGGTTCGGCAGACGGTGACGGAGGGGTTCTTCCCAGGGGTTGAACAGCGGCTCCAGGGCGGCAAGATTTTTTTCGTTTACCTCGAAAGCCATAGATCTCCTCGCTTGCGAACGGGCTTTCTATTTTCCCCCGCGCGTCTATTGTCGGGGCGAATACAAGATTCGCCCCTACGGGATGTGGAAAATCTGTTATTGGCGGGGCGAATACAAGATTCGCCCCTACAGCAAAAGAGATCTCCGTTGTAGGGGCGAACCTTGTGTTCGCCCATCACGCCGGGTGAATATGTGGTTCGCCCCAACAGGATGTGGATAATCTGTTATTGGCGGGGGGAATACGAGATTTGCCCCTACGCGGTATGAATAACCTCTTTGCCGGGGCGAATACAAGATTCGCCCCTATAGAGGCATGGATGATCGGGGAAATTGATTCAACCATATGTCGAAATCATCCTGTCCCTGCGGTTGCGGATTTTCACGATCAAGATGCCATCTCAACGGGTTTGACACAACGTACTCTCGGATTCGATTCAATGCTGCCTCATCACGTACCACATGGTCATAATAATTTCTTTGCCAGAATCTTTTCGAAAACGGAGGCCATCCACGATTCTTGACCCCGGAAATATAAGCCAAAGTCGTGATGGATTTGAATGTTTGTATTATGCGTCCAACAGAATCGTTTGCTGTCCCTCCTGGCCAACCCCCGTCGGGGCGAACCTTCTCGTCAGGGCGAATACAAGATTCGCCCCTACAGCAAAAGAGATCTCCGTTGTAGGGGCGAACCTTGTGTTCGCCCATCACGTCGGGGGGAATATGGGGTTCGCCCCTACGGGATGTGGAAAATCTGTTATTGTCGGGGGGAATATGGGGTTCGGTCCTACCCAACCCGGTAAATAAAAAAATGCAATGAAAATGATTGGGCATGACCACCGAAATGTCCGGTGTCATAAAGGGAAATCTTAGGGGCAAATCTTCCCAGGCATGGCGGACCATTTCTCCTGCTTCATTTAGATTCATCACCCCTTCAATGATGTCGCCTAACAGACAGAGGCGATGTTGAATACAGATGGTAATAAAATATGCGCCCGGTTGACTGTAATCATATCCCGCCACGCGCATGGAACGCCGCTGTTTCATTTTATTGTCCTTGCACCTATCCTCTCCCCGTAGGGGCGAACCTTGTGTTCGCCCATCACGCCGGGTGAATATGTGGTTCGCCCCAACAGGATGTGGAAAATCTATTATTGGCGGGGCGAATACAAGATTCGCCCCTACGCGGTATGAATAACCTCTTTGGCGGGGCGAATACAAGATTCGCCCCTACACCGCAATTATTGTGGTGGTGTCCACCCCAAAGACGTCGATCACCTTGATGCAGATCCGATGGGGGCCTTGGTGGTCATATTCCCAGCCCAGATCGGTTCGGGTCTTGAGGGAGCGGTCCTTGCGGGTGCGGAAATCCTGCCAGTGATGTTCAAACGGTTTGTTGTCCCGCCAGTCGAAGTCCACGGCCCAGAAGTCAATGAAATCAAACGGGGATTTTATGGCCCGTTCCCGCAGGGCCGACATTTCCGCCTCTGGCGCCTCGGCCAGGGCCGGAGTGAAGCGGAGCAGCTCCACATCCACTTTTTTGCCCTTTTTGATGGCCCTGGCCTCGAGGTAGCCGGCTTCGAAGAACTGGCAGGCGGTGCGGTTGGGTTCCATGATCTCCCGGGGGATGTACTTCAGCCGGACGGTGAGGCCGGTTTCCGCTTCGATGGCCTGTTTTTTGGCGGCCAACTCCATCTCAAATTCCCAGGCCAGGCAGTGCAGTTCCCGGCCCCCCGCCGATCTGGCCGCCTCGGCCGCCGTCTTGAGCTCATCAAAGGCAAAGATGCTGTCTATCTGGTCCACATGCACGAAGGCGCCATGTTTCTTGCCGTGCAGGAGCGGATGGGGCGGGTTGTCCAAGGGGGCGGCCTGGTAAAACTGCAGGACAAGGCGCCGGTGTTCGCTGTCGGCCCCCTTGAGCCGGTCAAGCTGCCACCACTGGCGCTCGTAGCGGCCCAGGTTGTAGACATCGAAGGAGCGGTAGGGTTTGCCGGCGGTGTGGAGTTCCCGCTGCACCTGGATGAGGCGTTTGCGGCTGACGTGGATGGCGTAGCGGCCCAGGTCCACGCCAATCCAGCGGCGGCCTAGTTTTTCAGCGACGGCCATGGTGGTGCCGGAGCCGCAGAAGAAGTCGGCGACGAGGTCGCCTTCGTTGGAAGCAGCCTTAATAATAACATCGAGCAGATTTTCAGGTTTTTCTGTTTGGTAGGTTGCATTTCTCTCGAAGGGAATACTCATCCAATCATCAGGAAACTTACCTTTTTCATGAAGCTCACACACACTACCCTCTTTTAATAAACCACTTCCAACACCTTTTTTTGCATAACCTGCTCTTTTTTTACTGCTTTCGGCATATTCAGTTCTTACTTGGTCAACATTGAAAGTAAACCCTGGTCCTTTCCGATACCAAAAAATAGTTTGATGTGTATTATTAAAGTTACGCTGATTTTTTGAGGCCATTCTCGAGTAAATCCAAATAAGTTCGTTTTGATGGTTATCCCCACTTAAGATGTCATCAAGCAGTAAACGGATGTAGCTATTTACTCTCCAGTCACAATGCACAAATATATTACCACTCTCACTTAAAAGATCTTTCATTAATACCAGCCGCTCATACATCATATGCAGATAAGAATCCGTTCCCTTGCCCCAGGTGTCTCGGTAGGCTACCGCCTCGAGAATCGATTGTTCTTTCTGTAATGCTTCGCCTTCTCCGCCGAGCTGCACCTGCATGGTGAAATCCGCCCCCACATCGAAAGGTGGGTCGATGTAAATCAGGTCAATTTTGCCCCGGAACTGTTCCAGCAGGGCGGCCAGGGCGAGTTTATTATCTCCCCAGATGAGGAGGTTGCGGAAGTCATCGCGGTGGGCCGACTCGGGTTCCCATAACAGCCCCTGGGAGCGGCTGCGGTCCCGGGGTTCGTCGATGGTCTCAATGCGCTGCAAGGGCAGGGGGGAAGCAGGTAATTTGATGGGGCGGCGATTGCCGTATGCATCGTATTTGCCCTCCCAGACCAGTTCGGTCTTCATGGTGGAGAGAGGATGGGGGTGGTCGGGACCGAAGGCAGCAGGGCGGTTCATGTCGGCGTCTCCACGTCTTTTAGGGAAAATCTTTAGGGGCATATTAGGTAATGTAGTCTTCTTTTCCTTATGCCACGAATTGGCGGCATCGGTCAAGAGTATCTTGCAGAATTGGGGAGCGGAAGGCGGGAGGCGCGGCGCTTTGGCTGACGCCGATCTGCGATTCCCGCAACATCTTGTGGTCTTATGGGGTTAGTCGGTGGCCAGGTGAAACTTTTTCATGCGGTGGCGGAGCGTATTCCGGCTGATGCCGAGCATTTTAGAGGCTTTTACCTGGTTATAGCCGCACTGTTGCAGGACCTTGGCGATGAGCGTCTTTTCGACCAGGTCGATGACGTTGGCATAGGTTTTTTCACTGGAGAAGCGCAGGATCTCTGGAATGAGCTCTTCCAGCTTTCTATCGATGGTGGCTAGTAATTGTTCCTGGCCGGCGCCTCGCAGTTCCGGTTGATCGGACTGGAGTTTGAGATGTTCTTCCAGGATAACATCTCCTAAAGACAGCAACACTGCCCTCCGGAGGCAATTTTCCAGTTCTCTGACGTTGCCCGGCCAGGCATACGAGGTGAGCTTCTCGATGGCCGCCGGGGCCACATACCGGATAGGGGTTTGATACTCTTCGCTAAAGCGGCTGACAAAATACTCGACCAGCAGCGGAATGTCTTCCGGTCGTTCCCGCAGGGGGGGCAGATGAATGGAAATGACTTTGAGGCGCCAATACAGGTCTTCCCGGAAGCGGCCCTGCTCGACTTCTCTTTCAAGATTTTTGTTGGTGGCGGCAATGATCCTGACATTGACCTTGAGATTCTCGTTGCCGCCAAGCCGCTCAAATTCGCCGTATTGCAGGACGCGCAACACCTTCGCCTGAATTGAGAGGGACATGTCGCCGATTTCATCGAAGAAGAGGGTGCCGTCCTGGCATCTTTCGAATTTGCCGATATGGGTCCGCGCCGCGCCGGTAAAAGCGCCCCGCTCATAGCCGAATAATTCGCTTTCCAGCAACATCTCCGGGATGGCGGCGCAGTTGATGGCCAGAAACGGTTTATCCTTCCGGTGGCTGTGGTGATAGATTGCCCGGGCCACCAGCTCCTTGCCGGTGCCGCTCTCACCGGTAATGAGAATGGTCACGTCCTTATCGGCGACCTGGCCGATGAGTTTGTAAACTTCCTGCATCCGCCGGTGGTTGCCGACAATTTTTATTGGCCCCCGATCGGGAGCGGCGGGTTGGCAGACGTGGCCGGGAAAACTGACTCCCTCCTTCATGAGGCGATTCACCTCCAGGGCGTCGGCGGCGATGCGCTGCAATTCCTCCCGGTCGAAGGGTTTGAGCAGATAGTCGTAGGCCCCTAGCTTCATGGCCTCGATGGCGGTGTCCGTGGTGCCGTAGGCGGTCATGATAATGACAGGGGTTTTGACCTGTAGGCGCCGTACTTCCCTGAGCGTGTCCAGACCATTGAGGCCGGGCATTTTGTAGTCGAGCAGGATCAGATCGAACTGCTCGCCGGCTATCCTCTCGAGAGCCGCCTGGCCGCTGCTGCAGGCGCATACCCCATATCCCTGCCGGACAAAAAAACGATGCAGGAAGTGGATCAGGCCTTCATCATCATCAACTATCAGTATGTTTTCCATTTTTCCCGATTGCGGGTTCCGCCTCTGTCGGGATGAACACCGAGAAAGTGGTTCCCCGGCCGACGACGCTGCGCACCATGACTTCCCCGCCATGCCGTTGCACCGTGCTGGAGACAATAGATAACCCCAGACCGGCGCCGGTGGCTTTGGTGGTGAAGAAGGGTTCGAAGAGTCGGCCGATATTTTCCCCCTGGATGCCAGGGCTGGTATCGCTGATGTCAATCACCACGCACGGGCGCGAACCATCCGTTCCCGGCAATTCTCCGGGGTGCGCTGCCACCGTGAGCCTGCCGCGCTGGGGCATCGCTTCAAGGGCATTGACCATCAGGTTCAGCAGCGCTTCCCCCAGTTGTTTTCTATCCCCTTTGATCTTGGGCAGGGATGGGCTCAAAGACTTCCGGATCGTGGTTTCCTGCAGGCGGGCCCGCGGTCCGATTATTAGGAGGGCATCTTCCAGCAGATCCCCCACCTCGAGCCAGGAATAGACCGGTTCCCGCGGTCTGGCGAAGTCAAGGAAGCGGTTAATGGTGGCCTCCATCCGCCGTATCTGGTTCATGGCCACCTGAAAGTCCTCTTCGTATTCCGGGGATATGGTGATTTCGTTCTCAATCGATTCGAGAAACAATTTGAGCGAAGTCAGGGGAGTCCGGATTTCATGGGCCACCCCGGAGGCCAACTGCCCGAGAGAGGCCAATTGCTGCGATCGGACCGCGGCCTGTTGGGTCTCCTTCAATTTTTCGCCGGTCTCCTCCAGCTCCGACTCGGTGAGGACCATGCGCTGCTCAAGCTTCTGCTGCCGGCTCTCGAGCTGCCTCGCCATATCTGCAAAGGCGTTGGATAACAGCCCAATCTCGTCAGCCCGGGTAGTCTCAATAGAGGCCTCGGCAAATTCACCTCGGGCCAGGCAGTTGGCGGCGACGCTGAGTTTCCGAATCGGATTGACGATATAATAGGAGAGCAGCCAGGCCAAAACCAGCGCCCCCCCGGCGGACATCGCCGCTACTAGAAAGATGTAGTGCTTTAACCGGAGGGCGCCGCGAAAGGCTTCATCCTTGTCCTGTTCGACGACCAGGGCCCAATCGGTTCCGCCCACCCGCGCCGAGGCTCCGATGACTTCTATCCCCCGATAATCGATGTAGGTGATCCGGTGGGTTCCGGCATTGAAGATATTTTTAAAGCTTTCCGACTGGGCAATGGTCTCCGTCAGTATTCTCCGGGGTTCTTTGTGGGCCAGGAAGGTTCCTTCGCGGTTTACCAGGTAACATTCACCGGTCTCGCCGAGGGAGATCCGCAGGATGATGGAAAGAATAACGTTCGTGCCGACCTTGGCGCATACGGCGCCTTGCACCCCTCCCGAGGCATGCAACAGGGGAGTCGATATTCGGAAGAACGATTCCTTCTGGGCGGCATCGAAGGCGATATCAGACATATATGGTTTGCCGGCCAGCGCATTTGAGAACCATTCTGCCGTCCGGGGGTGGTGGCGGTTGTCCGTGCTGTCGTAGATGATCCTGCCATCAGACGCGATAACGATAAATTCACTGTATACCTTGTACTGATCTCTGACCAACTCGAGAAAGGGAGCAATCTGTTCCCGGTTGAGCGATCCCAAGAGGCTGGAACCGGCGATGACTTTAAGGTCGGCCTGGCGTTCTGAAATCCATCTCTCTAATAACGTTGCCTTATCGACCGCAATGTGTTGAATCTGGTTCCTAACCATGTTCAGGATGATTTCTTCAGCGGTCTTGATGGCAAAGGCGCCGACAATGGCGAGGGGCGCCAGGGCCAGGGAGATGAAAAGCAGCATGACCTTAATCTGCAGGTTCGTGAAGACCAGTCTCTGCTTCACAATGCGGGGCCTCTGAAAAATATGGACAGATGCATTTCCGAGTTATGAGTTGACCGCCAGGGCACAGGCGGGACGCCTGGGCCACCAATGAGGCGGAAAGAGATATTGCCATCCGCCGGGGGGAATACGAGATTCGCCCCTGCAGCCGTAGGGGAGAACCTGGTGTTCGTCCCTCCTGCCGGGGGGAATACGAGATTCGCCCCTACCGCAAAAAAAATCTCCATTGTAGGGGAGAACCTGGTGTTCGTTCCTCGTGCCGGGGGGAATATGAGATTCGCGCCTGCAGCCGTAGGGGAGAACCTGGTGTTCGTCCCTCTTGCCGGGGGGAATACGAGATTCGCGCCTGCAGCAAAAGAGATCTCCGTTTGACGGGGTAGGCATAATGACAATTATTTTTGAATGATAAAGTGGTAGTCGCACGTCCGGATAACAATGCGTCCGGCCAAGGCATACGGGTCGAATAGTTTCAAGACTTCTCCCCGGTTCATCCGGAAAAAATGTTCTCCCAGCAAGAAACGGCACATCTTGTGGCGGTTTTCCTCCAGGTCCGGGAAAATCAACTCAAAATCGACCTCATGCCTTTGAAACTCCAGTCCTCTGCCGCCCAGTACTATTTCAAGGTCTTCAGCCAGGTAATAGGGCATAGGCTCGTCAAATGAGGCAAAGGCGAGGTTGATGAGGTGACAGAGGACATTCTTGCTCCCCCCCATGGAGATGAGGAACAGGCCGCCGACGGTGAGCGTATTTAATATCTGCCCCAGGGTCTGGTCCAGATCGTTGACATAATAGAGGACGTGATTGGCCACAATCAAGTCAAAGGAATGTGATTGCTCCGAGGGAAGTGAGGTCCAGGCTGACACGGGTGTGCTTGAAAAGGTCTGAAGCCGGGTTGCGGCCTGATGGAGATAACCCACGTCGGGTTCGACTAGGGAGAGGGTCAATCTGTTAGGATCGAATCCGGCCCGCGAGAGCAACCGGGAGGAAAATAAACCGTCGCCACAACCGAAATCCAACAGGCGGATTGTCTTGCCGGATTGCACCAACGGCGAGAGATAGGGCAGGTGGCTTTTCAAGTCCTGTTCAGCCTCAGTAGAGTGCTCCATGAAGAAACTATAGGCGTCATGGATTGAGTCGAAATTCTTGCTGCTGCTCATATGATCCATCGCAGTATCCGAGATGAGATAAAAAATAGTCTGCAGGGCAGGAGAGTGAAGCGCCTGCCGCCTGCCGCACCTTAAACCGCGGCCCGGGGAGCGAGTTCGGCCAGGCGGTGGGGATGGGTATAGACATTAAGGTGTTCTCCGCGGGCGAAACCGATGAGGGTAATGCCCTGTAGTTCCGCCAGCCTGACCGCCAGAGAGGTGGGGGCCGAAACAGAGGAGAGGATGGGGAGGCCGGCGCGCGCCGCTTTGAACACCATCTCAAAACTGGCCCGACCGCTGAGCAGGGCGATGGTGGAAGCCGTAGGGAGGTTTTTCATCAGGGCCTGGCCGATGACCTTATCAAAGGCATTGTGGCGGCCCACGTCTTCGGCGCTGAGGAGGATGCCGTCCCCGTCGGCGGCGGCCAGACAGATGGCGTGGGTAGCCCCGGTCTGGCGGAAGATTTCCTGGTGGTGCGGCAGGGCGGCCATCAGCGCTTTGATTTTGGAGACCGGAACTTGTACCGGCGACTCTTGGGACCGGCGGAACTGCCGGGCAGTGAGGTTATCATTGATCCCACCTTCGCCGGTCAGGATGGCAAGGGCATGGTGAGAACTGAAATTGTTTTTGAGATCAGCCGGCTTGGCTAAGCGAATCCATACTTCGCCCCAGTCCCGGCCGGCATGCCAATCCGGCGGCAGCAGCCGCATCTCGAGGACCTCGGCCATGGTTTCGAGAACACCGCTGGTCAGTAAGAATCCCAGGCAGAGTTCGATTTCCAGTTTTGGCAGATAGAGGAATTGATGTGCTTTCTTTCCGTTAACATATAGAGTTAAAAGAGATTCAGGGGCCAGCAGATCGGGCTTTTGCCTGATGTCATGGCCTGCAATCTTCCAGGTAACGATAGGGTAGGTGTCCCGAGAAGTCATCATTTGGTTGATTATCTAAGATCCTTCTAAGAAAACTGGAAACCGGAAGCCATCCTACATCTCTCCCCAACGCAGTTTCGTACGCAGAATTTCAAAATAGCTTTTATAGGGTGATTTAATCAGGTTGATGGCCCCGTCCGCTTTTTTGATTTCGACGATATCCTGCGGCTGCAGGGCCAAGCCAACCTGACCGTCAAAAGTGAGGTAGACATCCCGGCTGCGATCGTCCAGGACTACCGAGATGCTGAAACCATCCGGCAGGATCAGGGGGCGATTGGTCAGGGTGAAGGGGCAGATGGGGATCAGGGTGATGGCCTGCAGCGTCGGGAAGACGATGGGGCCGCCGGCGCCCAGGGTGTAGGCGGTAGAGCCGGTAGGAGTGGAGACGATGAGGCCGTCGGCCCGATATGTAGTTAAGTATTCGTTATCGATGTAGGTTTTCAATTCGACGATGCGGGCCAGGGCGCCTTTGTTGATGACCACGTCGTTGAGGACGCTCTGTCGGCAGAAGACCTCCCCCTGGCGGATGACCGTACCGGTAAGCAGCATCCTCTCCTCCACCTGGAAATCATGGTGCAGGATTTTTTCGAGGATAGGGTAGAGTTTTTCCAGGCCGATAGCGGTAATGAAGCCCAGGCCGCCGACATTTACCCCCAGGATGGGAGCACCGTGCCGCCCATAGTGCCGACCGGCGGAGAGGAGGGTGCCGTCGCCGCCGAAGACTACGATAACCTCAGTCTGCTCAGGTAAGGGGGGGATATCCGGCTCCGGTTCATTCAGGAGCAGGTTGGAACGGACGTTGCGGGCCGCCAGCCAGCTTTGCAGGGCCTCGCCGGCCTGAACGGCGCTGGCATTTTTTTTAACGACAATGCTTATATGCTGAATCATGGTTAGTTCGGCAGCGGAGAGTTCCCAAAAATGAGCAATGTTCGTTGACAGATATCACAATTTCTTGTAATTATCAAGTTTTGAAATTATCTTCAAAGGAGAAGAAAGTAGTGTTGACCCAGCGTATCAGTCAGATCAAACCCTCTCCCACCCTGGCTATCGACGCCAAGGCCAAGTCGATGCTGGCCCAGGGGATTGATATTGTCAATTTCGGCATCGGCGAACCGGATTTTGAAACCCCTGAAAATATCAAAGAAGCAGCAATTAAAGCCATCCGCGATGGTTTTACGCGCTATACTCCGGCGGGCGGCGTCCTGGCCCTGAAAGAGGCGATTGTCGAGAAGTTCAAACGGGATAATGACCTGGACTACCGGCCGGAAGAGATCATTGTCTCCTGCGGCGGCAAACACGCCCTGTATAATCTCTTTCAGGTCCTGTTTGAGAAGGGCGACGAGGTCATCGTGCCAAGCCCGTATTGGGTTTCCTATCCACCCATGGTTATGTTGGCCGAGGCGACGCCGGTCATCGTGCCGACCCCGGAAGCAAACGGCTTCAAACTGACGCCGGAGGTTTTACGGGCGCATATTACCCCACGCACCAAGGGCCTGATCCTTAACAGCCCCTCCAATCCTACCGGATCGGTTTACACGAGGAGCGAATTAGCCGCTTTGGCCGAGGTCATTCTGGACCATAAACTCTTTGTGGTTTCGGACGATATCTATGAGAAAATCCTGTTCGATGGCCTGGAGTTCTTCAACCTGGCGCAACTGGACCCGGAATTGAAAAAACTGGTTTTTGTGCTCAACGGCGTGTCCAAGACCTATGCCATGACCGGCTGGCGCATCGGCTACCTGGCCGGAGACGCCAGGGTGATCAAGGCGGTGACCAACCTGCAGAGCCAGAGCACTTCCAATCCCTGCTCCATCGCCCAGAAGGCGGCACTGGAGGCCATCAACGGTCCGCAGGACGCAGTTGCCGCCATGGTGCAGGAATTCGCCTGGCGGCGGGACGATATCCTGACCCGGGTGGCCCGGATTCCCGGTCTGAAATGCGTCAAGCCGGGGGGGGCGTTCTACGTATTTCCTAATTTCTCTTATTATTATAATAAGATAAAACCTGATGGGCAGGGGAGCTATTCTGATCCGTTAGCGGATTTTCTGTTGGAAGAGGCGCACGTGGCCCTGGTGGCGGGCATCGGCTTCGGCGAAGACGCCTGCCTCCGTTTTTCCTATGCCACGTCCCGGGAACGGATTGCCACCGGATTGGCCCGTATTGAGGCGGCGTTGCAGAAGTTGGGATAAGAAGAGACGGCTTAGCCAGCGCGTCGGCTGATATTCAAGCCGCCGCGCTGCTCCCGTTGGTAAAATGTTACTGCCGCATACCCCGTTTAGAGGCCTTTATTGGGTTGATCTTGACGGTCTTGCCACCGCTGGTGGCGTTTTTGACGTGCGTGGCCAAATTGCAGGTTCCGGTCCGCCATTTGGCCTCCGGGTTAGGCGTGGCAGCACAGTACCGACCGCTTTCGGTTTCCAGGATGCGATCACAGCCTTCGCATTTATCGATGATCTCATGGCACCGGCCGCCATTGAAGGAGCAGCCTTTTTTGGTCATAAAATTACAGGGTTGACCAGCCTTAATCGTTACACAGTCCATGGGTATCAGTCCCCCTTTCCGGTATTGCAGATTTTCGATTATTCTAAATTGTACATTTTATAATACTTTAAATTTAATTGTCAAGCCATCAATGGCGCCATACAGCCCCAATGACAAAATGATAGTTAATTCAGACCTTATGGTTCCGGTGACGGCATTGCCTTCTGAAAGGATTTCAGCATCTCCGCCGCTTCCGGGGGGAGTTGTTGATTTTTCATCATACCGTCCAGGTTTTTAAAGAGTTCCGGTCCCTGCTCCCGCCAGGCCTGGGGGTCCTTGCCGCTGGCGAACCCCTGCATCAGCTCCAACATTCCCTTGAATAAACCTGCCGCTTCGGGTGGAAGCTTCTGGTTCTGCATCAGGCCGTTGAACTGTTTGGTGAGCGCCTCGAGTGAAACCGGCGCCTCGCCGGGAGAGAGAGGCGTTTGTGGTGAGCCGGTTGCCGAGGGCATCAGCTTCTGAAAAGACTTGAACAGCTCTGCTGCTTCCGGGGGAAGCTGCCGGTTCTGTTGCAGACCCTCCAGGTTCTGGAATAGCTCCCGGGACCGGCTGCGCAGGGCTTCCGGGTCCTTTCCCTGAGTGGCTCCTTGCATGATCTCGATGAGCCCCTGAAATGATTTAGCCGCCTCCGGAGGGAGCGTCTGTTTCTGCATCAGGGTGGAGAATTGTTTGGTAATCTCCTCTGGGTTAACCGGTGGGGTCCGTTCCTGGGCAGCCACTTCTAGGGGTGGCAGCAGGGCGGCAAGCATCAGGCCGACCAGCAGAGCGAACCCGGCTTGTCTCGGGGTTGGCAATTGTACGGCCATCGTTATGATCCTTTCAAGGAAGATGACTTAGAAAAAGAACAGGGACGACCGTTGATCGGCAGGCAACGGCATCATCTGCATTTCTTCCTTCATCTGTAAGGCGTCTTCAATGAGGAGCGCCATCTTAAGATACTTGTAGCCGAAGCGCAGGAGTTCTACGTCACTCTTTTGCACCACCTCCGCCACATTGGGTGGAATCTCAAAGATGTTCAGGAAGGGCGTTTCAAAAACGAACCGCCGAAATTTATCGATATCATAAGCAACCATGGAGAACAGGGCGGGAGCGCGGGCGTCGTCGGCGGGGGGATTGATATCTCCCCGTTTCAGAATAATCTCCAGCCATTCCTGGCTCAAAAGGTCGTAGGGTTCAAGGTTCTGATCGGCCTTCCACTGGGCCACCGTCCATTCCCGGTTCTCATTAAATCCCTGGCAGAAATCCAGCCGTTTACAGAAATAGTGATCTATGACCGCGCCTCCCGCCAGGCTGCTCCCCTGGGTGATGGGAAAAAGTCGGCAGGCGCCGGGCCGGTCGTCATAGACGGTACAGCCATTCTCGCCTAAAAAAGGGCAGCCTTTTCCCCCCTCCCGGTCGATATCCAGTAGCATGAGAGGCAGATAGGATTTTCCCTCCACCGTCTTGGTGGTATAGCGCTCCAAAAATTCAGTGGACGAGATACCCAGCCGCCGGCGCAGGCGGAGGATGTCGTAAGGTTTCAGGATTATCGTGGGTTGCCGGCAGCATTGATTGAAGCAGGACAGCCCGGAATGACAGTTAAACCGGAACGTGCTTTCCAACAGTAATTTCTCCGGGGACTCCATGTCTTTATAGAGGTCAACCATATGAGTTTTCTCCCAAAGTTAGTGTCTAAGAGGCTGTTTGGCAGACTGGAATTCGTCGAAAGCGCCGCCAGACCTGGTATCGAAGCCGATTTTCCTTCCCAATAATACGTTTATTGGCGTATAGATATATCATAATGAGTATAACCAATTGGGGCAACATCGGCGACGAAATTTATCAGAGGTGCGAGGTCCGGCCATGAAGCGCATCCTTCTCAGTCATGGGGCGGGGGGGCAGGAGATGTTTGCCCTTATTGAGCAGGTTTTCCAGCGCAGCTACGGTCCCTCCGGGGTCAGCCGGGACGATAGCGCCATCATAGAACTCGCGGGCGGCAATCTGGCTTTAACCACGGACGCGTATGTGGTCTCCCCTATCTTTTTTCCAGGGGGGGATATCGGGCGGCTGGCAGTAGCGGGGACGGTGAATGACCTGCTCACCGCCGGGGCCAGACCAGCGGTCCTGGCCGCCGCCTTTATCCTGGAAGAGGGCTTTCCACTGGAAAGCTTGCAGGCCATTACCGATTCCATGCACCAGACTGCGGCCGAGGCCGAAGTAAACATTGTTACCGGAGACACCAAGGTGGCGCCGCGCCGCGCCGCCGATGCGGTCTTTATTACTACTACCGGTTTAGGCGCGGTGCTTCGACCGGGGTTGTCCGGCGCCGCGGCCAAACCGGGAGATAAGATCATAGTGACCGGCTCATTGGGCGACCACGGTATTGCCGTGATGTTGGCCCGCGAGAACCTGTTGGGAAGCGACAATATTCGCAGCGACGTGGCGCCCCTCACTGAGATTGTCCTGCGTCTGCTCGAGGCTGAGGTGGAGGTGCATGCCTTACGCGATCCCACCCGAGGGGGGATAGCGGCGACGCTCAACGAAATTGCCCGGCAGTCGCAGGTCGCCATTGAGATCGAAGAGTCGCGGGTGCCGGTGCGTCCGGAGGTGGCTGCGGCCTGCGAGGTTCTCGGCTTTGATCCCTTTGCCGTGGCCAATGAAGGAAAGATGGTGGTTATCGTGGCGGCCTCGGATGCGAACCGCGCCCTGGGAATAGTGCGGGACTGCCGTTATGGCCGGGAGGCACAGCTCATCGGGGAGGTGCTACCGGCGCCAGCCGGGCGGGTGCACTGCCGTACGCCCTATGGCGCCGCCCGATTGCTGGAAATGCCAACCGGAGAGTTGCTGCCGCGTATCTGTTAGACTAATTTAGCATCAAAATTAGAGTTTAGAACAAATGACTTAAAGGTCGATCAAATAAGGTGGAACAGGCTTTCGGCCTGTTCAATATGGCACAGGCGGGACGCCGGTGCCACCGATAGTTTTTCAATTACTCTATATTTGACATCAAATTAGTATTAAATGGCCCGGTGGCCCGTAAAAACCGTGATCAGGCCGGGAGGGAAAGGAAAGCGCCTCCCGCCTGGCAAAGCGTAAGGTAGTATGATGAGAGTTGTGACGGCGTTTTTGGGTTGGCTGCTGCTTATGGCGGTCTTACCGGTGACGGCGTTGGGGGGAACTGAAAAAAACGAGGTTGGATATGACCATCCACCACGATTCGATCCCATTATCACTGATACCGCCGTGCCTCTCCATCCGAATAAGTTGTGTCTCGAATATAATTGCGGCCTCTCTTTCTACACCCACAGACTTAGCCGCAACTGGCGTCAACAGTCAGCTGGCGGCGATTATAGCTCCCTAGATATGGAGCTCAAGATCAGTTATGGACTGTTCCGGGATTGTGAGATCTACGTAACCTTGCCCTTCGAATACAACTGGGCTGGCGACGTCAACCAACCCGGCCCTGGTGGGGAGCGCTCGAGCACGTTTGGCGGGTTAGATGATGTCAATCTTACCATAAAGTATCAACTACTGGCAGAAGGCTATAGGGTGCCTACCATAACGGGCCTGGTTGCCATGGATTTTCCAACCGGCCGTTATCGCAATCTCGATCCGGGGCGCCTGGGGACCGATGCCATCGGAGATGGAGTCTATGTTCTTACGGGCGGCTTGAACTTTTTTAAGACCCTCAAACCCGTTTATCTGTATGCCAACCTCTGGTACAGTGTGCAGACCGCGTATGACTATGAAGATACTGAAAGTGGTCAGGATCCATTTAACTACCTCTATCATCCCCGAGATTATCTCACCGTCAACCTGGCGATAGATTACGCCCTGACCGCTAAATGGTTCGCAAAATTGGAAGTCAACAGCTACTGGGACGTCGGCAATCTTTCCGGCAGGATCTTTGGCGGCCAGGCCCAAGCTCCCTATACGGCTCTTATCACCGTTCAACCCGGGATCGGTTTTATGGCTACAGACAGATTCTCGTTGGATCTGGGGGTGGGAATCGACGCCTGGGGGAAAAAATCTTATCGGGCCATCACGCCGCTCCTCTCATTGGGATATAGTTTTTACTAGGTTTCAGAGTGGCGCGAAGAGATCCTGCCTGCTCGTTTCCATCGGGAAAGTCCTTTTTCCGGCCCGGGGGCGAGAGTTGCTTGGGGCGAATACAAGATTCGCCCCTACAGACGGGTCTGTCAATGCTTTAGTGCTGTAGGGTGCTGTCGCGGCTGCACCACCTCAGTTACCCAATTCAACAGATGGGTCTGTCGATGCTTTGGTGCTGTAGAGTGGGCACCGCCAACCATGCTCCTGATCTATTATCTCAGATAGCTGAAGTATTACGAAACTCGAAGCCGGAAATCTCCGAAGCTAATACGAGGGAGAGCGGATGCCAAAAACGTCCTGATAGGCAACCGTGAGGGTGCAGATGGTCCAGGGTACCGTTACCAACAGTCCCAGGCCCAGACATAACATGCCTCCCAGGTTGATGAGCAGGAGCAGGAGGGCAAAAGTAAAGACCTCGAACCAATGTTTATGGACCGTCTTGCGGCTTATCTCCATGGCCGGCCAGAAGTCCAGCCGGCGGTCAATTATCAGCCAGGTGGTGAAGATGTAGCCTACGACCAGATAGAGGCCCGGCAGGATCAGCAGGATCAGACCGGCGGTGATAAAAACTGAGGAGACAACGCTGTAGAGTAACAGCGGCAGGAAATACTTGAAGCCGGCAGTAAAGTCGTTAACCTGAGTGGGTTGTTCCTGGATCATTTTCAGGCTGACGATAACCAGACCGGCCCAGAGGGCGCCGCTGATCACAAAGGAAACCAGCTGTCCGATAGCCGGTTGAGAATTGAGGGCCAGTTGTAGAAATAAGGCCACCAGGCTGAAGCCGATATAGCCGAGAAAATTCTTTTTGAGCAGTTCCCAACCGGATTTCAGGTAAAAACCAGGTTTAATCTGATAATCGGCTGGCATCGCTTCGGTAAGATTGATTAATTCGCCCTCGGCCATGCTGGTCTCTCCTTTCTAACGGTGAAGTTCCTGATATTGGCGGACCTGATACATAAAGGCCTCCATGCGGGTGCGGGTATTGGTCTGCTCCTGGCCGTCGTAGGCCAGGTTTAGAAAGGGGATGTTGTCATGTTCCTCCCGGAAACGTTTGAATAAGGCATTAACCACCGTGCCGGGCATACAGGTGAAGGGCATGATATTCACCAGACCGCTGACCCCCTTGCGGATAAAATCCTTGGACTTGCCGATGCTCAGGATGCCTTCGCCTTCGAAGGAAGAATCCAGATAGTCTTTGGCATTGGCGATGAGATCGGCGATGGGCGGTTCCGAGAGATTTTTGAGGCTGCCTCGAAAAACCTCTGCCAACCGGTGTTCGTCTTTCTGTTGTACCCGTTCGGTCAGGTAGACCTGCAAAAAATGCTTCCATTGGCGCGTCTGCCAGGCCCGGCGTTTAGCCGTGAAGTTGACGTACAGGAGCCATTCGCTGATGGGGGCCATCCAGACTTCGCCGCCCAGGGCTTCGATTTCCCTGACAGTGTCTTCGTTGGCGAAGGTATTGGCGCGGGTGTAGATTTCGCCCACTACCCCCACCACCGGCTTACTTCTCAGGCCGTTGCGCGAGATGTTGTTGAAGGACTGTTTGATCTGGCCTAATATGGCCGGCAGATTACCCCGGTGGCGCAGGGTTTGGTAAACTTTTTGTAATGATTGGGCATAGACCGCATCCGCCTCCCCGGCGTACCGTTCGTAAGGTCGGATTTCCCGCACTTTTTTCTCCAGCAGGTCGATAGCGACCACACCCTGCCAGGCTATCCGGGAGAAGTCATCACCCACCATGCCGAGTTCCTGATAAAACGTTTCCGTCTGATTGGGGGAAACGATGGGGGTCTGGGGGAACCCCAGGTCGTTCAAGATCATGCGCTGCAGCCTGTTATATTGGCCGAAGCGGCAGGGACCATCCCCGCCGGGCATGAAGAAGGCGCTGCGATCCGGGTCGAAATCAGCCCGCCGGGTCATTTTCGCCATATCGCCGGTGGTCAGGATTAGGGGATAGCACTCCTTCCCGGAGGTCAGGCGGCGGCCGCACAGCAGGGTTTCTTCATCCGACGGCGGCAGCAGTTCGGCCTCCATGCCGCACGCCTCGAACGCAGCCACCAGGGCCAGGGCATGATCGGTCATCGGCGGGACATAGACCTTCCGTTTGGTAACGCTGGGGATTCTGATACTGGGCGGACCCATCGGCAGTTCTCGGGGCAGCGGCGAGACATTTTTGAGGCTGTCCAGGAAGGCCTCGAGGCGGGTGATCGCCCCGACGTCAGCGGAATGCTCGTCGATTTCGATCTCCAGATAAGGTTTCCCCTGCATTTTGTCTTTGAAAAAGTGTTGGATAAAGGAGTCCGGGCCGCAACTGAAGTTGGTGACATAGACGGCGTAAAGCTGCGGGTCTTTTCGGATAATGTCTGCCGCCGCCAGGATTTTCTGGCCAAAGCGCCAGTACATCTCCTTGATTTCCTCCGGGTGGCCGGATTCGTCCAGGGGGAGGAAATCCATGGGAATGGCTAATACGCCCAACTGACGGAGTTTGCGGGGTAGATTGAGGTTTACGCCGCAGTCAAAACCGTTGTAAGGCCGGCTGACGATCACCATAGCCCGGTTTTCCGGATTCAGGGTTGCCAGGATTTCCCGGCCGCGAGCCTGTAGACGTTGATAGAAGGCCATCTGCGCGGCTTCGGCGGCGCGCCAGGCCCGGTCAACAGAATGGGAGGAAACGCCCAACTGTCTACCTAAAGACCGCAAGGAATGGCGGAGCGCCTGAGGTCCGCGGCCGAAGTAGATTACGGGGGCGAGAAGTCTGGCTTGGTAAGCTGAAAAATTGATCGTCGCCGGTACGGTGTAGGCCAGGGTCTGCGCCAGGGGACAGACCAATCCCTGGGCGACGGTCGGGTTTGGGTGCTGCAGGTCGATAATGCTCGGCAGGAAGATCTGGTCGATCCCGGACTCTAACAGGTCCAAGATATGGCCGTGGGCTACTTTCACCGGGAAGCAGGTTTCCGCCGCCATGCATTCGACCCCCCGACGGATGACGGCTTTATTGGTCTTGGGGGAATACATCACGCCAAATCCCAAGGACTCAAAGAAAGTCCGGAAAAAGGGCATCAATTCCTGAAAGAACATTGCCCGGGGGAGGCCGATCAGACCGCGCCGACCCGCCTGGGGGGGCTCTTCCCCGTAGAGCCAATCATCCCGCTCCCGGAACAGATCCGGTAGGTCGTAAGTCTGCTGAGCGCGGCTGACTTCGTATTTCTCGCAGCGGCCGCCGTAAAAAAGGGGTTTCTCGCCAACGATCTTCACCTGCCTGATCTCACAGGTGTTGGGGCAGCCCTGGCACTCAAAGGAGGAGATGGAATACTCGCGGTTGACGAGGTCAAATCCTTTGAAACGGGAGGTTTCCCAGGTCCGCTCGCGTTTGGCCAGGATGGCGGCGCCGATGGCGCCGGTGACATCGTGATGGGGCGGTACGATGATCTTCTTACCGAGGACCGCCTCAAAGGCAGCCACAATGCCACGGTTGGCCGCAGTGGCGCCCTGGTAGAAGATGACGTTGCCCACCCGGCGCTCTTCCTTCACTTTGTTGAGATAATTTTGGACGATAGAGTAGGCCAGTCCGGCCACCAGGTCTTCTTTGGCGGCGCCCTGCTGCTGATGATGCACCAGGTCGGATTCCATGAAGACAGTACAGCGCTCTCCCAAAGGGACCGGTTTGGTACTTGCCAGAGCCAGGCGGCCGAACTCCTCTTTAATGGCGATGCCTAATTTTTCCGCCTGTTCTTCCAGGAAGGAACCGGTTCCGGCGGCGCAGACCTTGTTCATCATAAAGTCGACGATAGCGCCATGCTCCAGACTGATGAATTTGGAATCCTGGCCGCCGATTTCAAAGATAGTGTCCACCTGGGGGTTAATGGCCGCGGCGGCGGTTGCCTGGGCGGTGATTTCGTTGCGCACCAGATCGGCCCCGATGAAATCCGCCGTGAGATAGCGGCCGGAACCGGTAGTGGCGGCCCCCAAAATTTTCAGCCGGTCCCCTAGGCTCTTGCCGATGCGCCTCATACCTTCTGTTACCGCCTCGAGCGGCCGTCCTGCGGTCATGAGGTATTCTCGGGCCAGAACCTGCATTTCGGCGTCGATCACCACGATATTGGTGCTGATGGAGCCGACGTCGATGCCTAGATATCCTTCGGCCGCGGTTTGGGGGGGCAACTCCACCACCCGATAGTGGTCCGGGGTTAAGGGTTCGGGTTCGGACAACGGGGTAAGATGGCGCTGCTGGCGATCGGACCGCTGCAAATACGCTGCTAATTCGCCCAGGTTGAGTTCGAAATCGGGAGAGGGATTTTCCCGGCCCACCAGTACGGCTCCGACCGCCCCCAAGGAACAGAAGTAAGGCGGGATGATCAGATCGCCCTCATCTAGTTCAAACACCTGCCGGAAGGCCTGGCGAACGCCAAGATTATGAGCCACACCGCCTTGAAAGACGACCGGTTTACGGATGGTCTTGCCTTTGGCGATGTTGCTCTTAAGATTGCGAGCCATGGCCAGACAGAGGCCGGCAATGATCTCATAGTCCGGCGTGGCGCCCTGTTGCAGGTGGATCATATCGGTTTTGGCAAAAACGCTGCAGCGACCGGCAATTCTCGGCGGAGTGGTGGATTTTAGGGCCAGGCGACTGAAATCTTCGATGCCGTAACCTAATCGGTGGGATTGTTGATCCAAGAAAGAACCGGTGCCAGCAGCGCACATGGTATTCATGGCGAAGTCTTGGATGACCAGGCCGCCCTGCTCATCCTGGTCCAGGAGGATGAGTTTGGCGTCCTCGCCACCCATATCGATAATTGTGCGAGCTTGCGGCAAAAAAAAGAAAGCGCCGCGGGCCTGTGCGATGACCTCGTTGATAAAAGGGCTCCTCAAGGCCTCCGCCAGCATCTTACCGCCGATGCCGGTAAAGGCCGCCAGGCGCCAGATGGCCCCGGCAAATCTTACCTGCAGTTCCCTCAGGATTGCGAGGGCGGTCGGCAACGGCTCCCCGTGGGTCCGCCGGTAGTCTTCGAAGACTACCTCGTCCCGGCGATTGAGAACTACCGTATTGATGCTCACTGAGCCGATATCCATGCCCAGATCAAGAAATTCCTTCATAAAACGACCCTCAAGTCTGGTCTAAAAATTTCAGGTGCCAAATTCCAGGTTCCAGGTTCAAGGTTCAAAGTGAGATAATGAAATAAAAAGAATTATTGAGATAGCATAATTCGAATGAATCAATGCGTCTGATAAAATATCCGATTCTGGCGCTGCGAGCGGGAAACCCGCCCTTCCCGGAAGAGGTGATCCAGACGTTTCATTACGGCCACCAACGGCATTCCCAAGACCTCGGCCAGGTCTCGGGCGGTCTGCGGTCTGCGGGCCAGTGTCGCCAGCAACTCAGAGTCGGTCAAGATAAAGGTCGGGTGCACAGAGCCGCTGAAGTCAGCAATAACCTCGGTTCCTTCTCCCAAAAAGGACGCCGCTGCCGCCAACTCCTCCGGCGTGAGCGGTTTGGCGGTCTCTTCGGTTGCCGGCCGCACCGCCGTATTGAGCTGCACTCTGTCCGGCTGGAGCTTTTGAATAGCCTTTTTGAGGTTGGCCAGTTCGGTCTCGGTGTCGTTCAACCCGCGCAGCAGCAGTATCTCCAGCCAGATCTGGCCGGAATATTCGGCCCGGAGGTGGTGCAGGCCGGTAATCAGCGCCCCGATGATAAGGCCGGCCACCGGGCGATTAATCATCTCAAAAAGCGCCGGTGTTACCGCATCCAAAGACGGCAGGATGACATCGGCGTTTATTATTTCCCGGCGTACCTCCGGCAGAGAGAGGAGGGCGCCGTTCGTCAAGACTGCTACCGGCGTGGAGGTTAGTTCCTTAGTGCGCCGGATGATGCGTCCTAAAGCGCTGTTTAAAGTAGGCTCTCCCGAGCCTGCCAGGGTTATATAATCAGGGTTCTGGCTGGCGTTGGCAAGGTACTCCTCTAACTCGGCCAGAATTTCTTGAGCCGGGATATACTCGCGACGTTCCCGGGTTTTTACCGTGGTCGGGCCCACCTCGCAATAGATGCAATCAAAAGGGCAGGTCTTAGGGGGGATGAGATCAACTCCTAAAGACATGCCCAAACGGCGGGACGGAACCGGTCCGAAGAGATATTTCATGCCCCTCTCCCCCGGTCTGTTTAGAAGCAGCCTAGTTGGCATTGAGTTATCTTGATCCTGAGTTCATTGAGCAGTTCTCCCAAACGACTCTCAGAGATGTTCAGGGTCTTGGCAAGTTCGAAGGCGGCGGCGCAGGCGATTCTGTCCTCGGGGGCCGCGGCCCGGATACGATTTTTCAGTTCCTCAATAGACATACAGACATACCCCATGAAGATCAATGGTGTTGCCAACGGTAAGCGGGTGGAAAGTCAGATTTGTAAGAGAAGGGATACCGGATCTGAGGTCTGCCGATCGCTTGTCCTCTGACTTGATCCGTCAACAACCGCCTCACTTTAGCTGATCCCTCAGAAATGTGCTAAAATCAGTATACCCAATCTGATTCTGATATTATGTTATAGCTCAGAGATTGATAAAAGGCAATAATACTCCCTTAGCAAGAATAATTCGCACCATCTTAGTCTCTGATTAAAGGATCGGCGCCGATGAACCATGTACCCCGTTTCCCAGAATTTCTTCCTATCAGCCTGGAGGCAAAAGATCTTTTTAAGAGATTCTTGCGGGATTATCAACCCACAACCTCCGAATTAACCTTCAGTAATCTCTTTATCTGGCGATCCCATTATGGCCTGTCCTGGAGTCTCTATCAAGACTGGCTGGTTTTATTGAATGAACCGCCGCACGGGGAGCCGTGGTTTTTACCGCCGGTGGGGCCGCCGGGCCGAGTTGAGGTATGCCGCCGATTGCTCGATTGGTTGGGGGAGGTTAAAAAAATTTCGCATCCCTGCATCAATCGGGTTGATCGGCGTCTGGCAGAGGAAGTTACCCAAAAGGGATTCACTTGTGAGACGGTGCGGGATCATTTTGATTATCTTTATCGGAGTGCCGACCTCATCAGCTTAAGCGGCAATAAATACCACAGCAAAAAAAATCATATTAATCGTTTGAGGCGACTCCAACAACCTGTTTATGAGCCTTTGCGGGAAGAATTTCTCTCGGCCTGTCTACACCTCACGGACTGCTGGTGTGAATTTAAGCGCTGTGAAGAGGACTTGAATCTAACCAGCGAATGGGAGGCCACCCGTTTGGCGATCAGACATTTTAGGGAACTGGAGCTGCAAGGGGGATTGATCTTACTGGCAGGAAAGGTCGAGGCCTTTGCGCTGGGTGAATTACTCAACCGGCAGACTGCAGTCATTCATATCGAGAAGGCTAATCCGGAAATCCAGGAGCTATATGCCCTGATCAACCAACAATTCTGTGAACATGCCTGGAAAGAGGTGGAATTGATCAATAGAGAGCAGGATTTAGGCGAACCCGGCCTCAGAAAGGCCAAACTATCCTATCACCCGGTGCTTTTAGAGGAAAAGTTTCGGATCTCCCTGGGCTGAGCTGGGAAAGGATTTCCATGAGTATTTAAAGATGCTAGCTCTGGACCGGAATGAGCCGGCTTTGAAGAATTGATATTGGAGTGTATCTGGCGGGCTAATTGCCGGATTGCAGTTATTTTTTCAATGATTGACTGCAGGTTGTCACTTATGTTCTTGATTTCATTAAAATATACCATTTTCGGATCGGATTCAAAGAGCATCAGATCAACAGTACCTGCAACCACCGACAGCGGTTGGGCAAGGTCGTGCAAAGCTAAACGCATGTTTTTAATTAAACTGTCTAAATCTTCGGCCATGAGCCACCTGGTCAAAACGAATTTTAATTGATCGATTGGATACATCTTCCTTAATACCTCTTATCGGCAGTTTTGTGAGATTAATTAAAATTTAATATTTCTGAGTGAAATATTTGCAATATTAATGCCATATCGAAGTCTTAAGGGCATCACGGTTTTTTGTGGGCTAGCGCAGGCTAGCGTAAATTTCTGAAGTGTCATGGCCCTGAAAGGCTTCAAGAAAAAGTCTATACTTAGTCTTCTGTCTCGGGGGAAAAGTTATGGCGGGAGTTGCCTGGATGCCGCTGGGAGCTGCGGAAGGGGCGTAATTAGAGCGACTGCCAAAAGTTCTCATGTTATCGGAAACACTACGAAATATGAAAGAATGACTGGTGGCATAGGCCTCCTGACCTGTGCATCAGCGTGCAGACTGGAGAGCCTGCACCACCATAACGGCCAGGGAAGGTTAGGCTTGCGGTTTTACTGCCAAAATAAGGACCAAGACCTGGGACACTGGGACTCTGCTGCCGCGGGACATGTAATAACGTTTCCGGTTTTTGAAAATAATTGCCATTGCCTACCAGCCCCACTCGAACCATGAGAATCATCTGGTTGCTTGGGTCGAATACAAGATTCGCCCCTACAGATCAGTTGTTTGGGGCGAACACAAGATTCGCCCCTATCAGACGGGTCTGTCGATGCTACGGTGCTGTAGGGTGGGCACCGCCAACCATGTTCCTGATCTATTATCTCAGATAGCTGAAGTATTACGAATTCTTTTATTAGCTCGAAACCCGGAACTTGAAACTCAAAACTTATTATCTTAGTAATTAAAACGCATTATCCGGTTGGACGGCTCAATCCCGGGGGACGGCCATCATGCGGTTTACTGCCAGGAGGGCGCGTTGGCGTATGTCCGGCGGCACCGAGACGACTGGTGCCAGGTTCTGGAGAGAGGCAACGATGTCCGCCAGAGAAATTTTCTTCATATCCTGGCAGAGGAGCCGTTCTGAGGGGGAGTAAAAGTGTTTCTGCGGATTTTCCCGTTTCAGGGTGTGCAGCAGGCCTTTTTCGGTGCCGATAATAAACTCCTGATGGTCATCATGGCGGACGTAGGTGAGCATTCCCGAGGTGCTGCGGACGGCGTCGGCCAGGTCCAGGACCTCGGGGCGGCACTCGGGATGGGCGATGAAGGACGCCTCCGGATGGGCAGCCTTGCAGGCCAGGACCTCTGCCACGGTTAATTGATCATGGATATTGCAGCAGCCTTCCCAGAGGTGGATTTTTTTAGAGGAATGCCGTTGGGTGTAGAGGGCCAGATTGCGGTCGGGGGCCATCAAAACCTGGATTTGGGGCAGGGAATTGACTACCCGCACGGCATTGGCGGAAGTGCAGCAGATATCGCTTTCCGCCTTGACCGCGGCGCTGGAGTTAACATACATCACTACCGGGACTCCAGGCAGGGTCGCCTTTTTCTGCCGCAGTGATTCGGGAGTGATGGTGTCGGCCATAAAACAACCGGCGTCCGGCCGGGGGAGCAACACTAACTTTTCGGGGCAGAGGATCGCCGCCGTCTCCGCCATAAAATGCACCCCACAGAAAACGATGACTTTGGCCGAGGTTTGCGAGGCGGCCCGAGACAGTCCCAAAGAATCTCCCGTGAGGTCGGCAATGTCCTGTATCTCGCCGGGTTGGTAATTATGGGCCAGAAGAATCGCAGCTCTTTTCTCCAGCCAGCTTCGGACTTCCCGTTGTAGGGGTGATAAGTTCACTGATTATTTCCCTTCAATACCTTCAAATGCTTATGAAGTGAAACGGCAGTAACGGCGACTGCTTCATGACGTGCGGCTGATTTATACATAATGGCAATTACTAGGGTTTTCCTCAGTAGATTTTGTCTCTGACGATTTCCACTCCCGGCGGCGGGATGAAGGTGAAAAAGCCTGGAGCCAGTTTGATGTCCAACTGCGTCTGGGTAAAACTCATCCGGGTGTGATCGCCGTAGGCATTGCTGAACTCCAGGGCTTGCACCAGAAACGTCTCGGGATCAATGGTGAGAATCAGATGCTTTAACTCAGGCTGGGGTTTGACAGGTTTTAATCTGATCCTGATCGGCTCATGGATCTGGTACGGCCTGTCCCAGGTCACGGTAAAGTCTGTTTGCAGGCGGCCCATGCCTGAAAAAAAGCGCATGACCAGATCGGAACGGAGGACCTGGTTAAGGGGATATACCATCACCATGCGGTCTTGGGGGATATAAATGGAGACCTCCCGACCGTCGGCAATGACCTCTTTTTTCTGCTCTGGCGGATATTGATATTGCCACCGCATCCGGGAGGGTTTTTTGAAGAAGAGCCACCCTTCGGCAGTATCAGGAGCGCCAGCCGTTTTGAGCTGGGATTCCTGGCGAAAGCGCGTTTTGAACATCCCGGTGGCGTCATATTTTTTCTGCACCTGGGTGATGATTTCTTCCGGACTGACTGCAACAGCCGGACCCGCTGGTCCTAGGCAAAATCCCCAGACCAGGAGAATCATGGCTGCCCACAAGATGCTTCGACAGTGCACCGGATAACAGGATAAGGCGTTATTTTTAGACATCCTCTTCATGAACTGAGTATTACCTTACCGAAGGCGAGCTGTCAAGGCGTTCCAAATAAAGTCTGGTTGCGTCAATGGTCCTAAATTTACTGAGAAAATGGCGCAAACCCCTTTTTCCCCTTAAATTTTGCCTCAGATAGCTATCTTCAGACAGGACTGATCTACTGTTTTGAAAATTAAACACCGAGAAAGCCACAGTGGCAGATTCTTTGCAACATTGAGTTGGTATGAGCAGATGGTCTTGAATCACTATGGAAAGGACTTGCATTATTTTAGGTGGTCGATATACTGATTCAGATTGATGCGAGAATATTGATGGGACATATGCCTCTTCTTTGCCAATAATCCCAACCGCCTGCGAACCGGGGTGCTGCGGAGAAGAGATCATTGATGGGTGCGGACCTTCTAAGTATCGGGGACCAATAGCTCGAGGAGAACAACTGCATGCCGGAACTAAGAAAAGATCCGATTATCTCACGTTGGGTTATCATTTCTACCGAGCGCGGAAAGAGACCGCATGACTTTGTGGTTGAGCCGGAGGTCACCAAGGGAGGTTTTTGCCCTTTTTGTCCTGGCAATGAGCATACGACACCTCCCGAGATCATGGCCTATCGACCGGCGGGTCAACCGGCGAATTCACCGGGCTGGACAGTTCGGGTGGTTTCCAATAAATTTCCGGCGCTAGTCATTGAGGGGGAACTGGACCGCCGGGGTGAAGGTATGTATGACCTGATGAACGGTATCGGGGCCCATGAGGTTATCATTGAGAATCCTAATCATCAGGCAACCCTCTCCACTCTCACGATACCACAATTTGCCGATGTCCTCTATGCCTATCGGGATCGGATCCGAGATCTGAGCCGAGACCCGCGTTTCCGCTACATCCTCATCTTTAAGAACTCCGGTCGGGCCGCCGGTGCCTCATTGGAACATAGCCACAGCCAGCTTATCGGTCTCCCCATCGTCCCGGAACTGGTTCAGGAAGAGCTTTCCGGGTCTCTGATGCACTATCGGTTGAAGGAGCGCTGTGTCTTCTGCGATATGATCCGCCAGGAGCTGCAACAGGGGGTGCGGGTGGTATTAGAAAATGAGCTGTTTGTGGCCATCTGCCCCTTTGCCCCGCGTTCCCCTTTTGAGATCTGGATATTGCCCAAAAAGCATCATTCCTCCTATATAGATATGCTTGACAAGGAATATTTAAAGCTGGCCGAACTTTTCTCACCCGTACTACGGCGGCTGGATGTCGCCTTGAATCGGGCGCCCTATAATTTTATTCTGCATACCGCCCCGGTGCGCGAAACCCATATGGAACATTACCATTGGCATTTTGAGATCATGCCCAAGTTGACTTTGATGGCCGGTTTTGAGTGGGGCTCCGGTTTCTTTATCAATCCCACGCCACCGGAAGACGCCGCCCGTTATCTCCGGGAAGTTCAACTTGAGGAGGCTGCACCGCCTGCGGGAGAGAGCACGACATAACAATGGGGATCAGAGCCTATGCGTATCCTAATCGTTAGTCCGGAAGCCAACCCCTTTGCCCGCGCCGGCGCTCTGGCGGAGATTATCTACGGTCTGGCCAAGGCCCTGTCCCAACGGGGTGATCAGGTCGCCGTTGTTCTGCCTCTGTATCGCCAGGTAAAAGAATCATCGTGGGACTTGAAGCCGACCGGTACGAGCATATCTATTCCTCTGTCCATTAAAACCCTAACGACTGATATCTATACTACCCGCCTGGACCCAGGGCTGGATTTCTATTTCATCGGCCAGGATAGTCTTTATGACCGGGAAGGATTGTATGGCACCCAGTTCGGGGACTACCAGGACAACGCCGAGCGTTTTATCTTTTTCAGCCGTGCGGTGCCGGAACTGCTCAACGCCCTAAAACTCCACTTTGATGTCTGTCATTGTCATGAATGGCAGACCGGACTGGTGCCGGTTTACATTAAGACCCTGTATCAAGACTCTCCCTATTGTAAAAATCTGGCCACGGTTTATAGCGTCCATAATGTTGGCTACCAGGGAATTTTTTGGCATTATGACATGGCCCTGACCGGGTTGGGATGGGAGCTGTTCACTCCCAACCTGCTGGAATATTATGGTAAAATAAACCTGGAGAAAGGCGGCTTGGTAACTGCCGATATCATCAACACCGTCAGCCAGACCTATCGCCAGGAAATCCTGACGCCGGAGTTCGGCTTCGGTTTGGAGGGAGTCTTCCAGGAGCGCGCCGCTGATTTATACGGCATCTTGAACGGGGTCGATTATGAGCATTGGGATCCGGCGCATGACGCCTACCTTGCGGCCCCTTACGACGCCCGGAATCTGGCCGGCAAAGATCACTGCAAGCTTGACCTGATCCAACACTACGGATTGAAAGTTTCTCTTGACCAGCCGCTGATTGGCATGACCACCCGCCTGCGGGAACGCAAAGGATTGGATCTGGTCAGGGAGATCATGCCCCAATTGACCGATGCCAACATCGGCTTTGTGCTCCAGGGAACCGGTGAGGAAAGATATCAGTATGCCTTTATGGAACTCCAGAAACGCTATCCGGCATCGGTGGGGGTGAAAATAGGCTACTCGGAAGAAACCGCCCATAAGATTATCGCCGGGTCTGATATTTTTCTCATGCCCTCGCGTTACGAACCATGCGGTTTAGACCAGCTCTACTGCCTGCGCTATGGAACTATTCCAGTGGTGCGGGCCACCGGCGGCCTCAAAGAAACAGTGGTGGAATATGACCCCGTAAGCGGTCAAGGAACAGGTTTCACGTTTTCCAATTTTGATTCTCTAGAGCTCTGGATGGCGATTCAGCGTGCCATTGCCTTATATGGCAACCGCCCATCCTGGGACCTGCTGCGGCGGCAGGCAATGCAACAGGAATTTTCCTGGCTGCACGCCGCCGGACAATACCAGGAGCTTTACCGGAAGGCCGTACAGAAAAAACTAACCCAGGCACCGAGAGACATCTGAAATGCCTCTTAACCGGTTATCATTCCTTACTCAGTTAATCGATCTCTTCACCTCTACCGTCAGCTATAACGAGAGGTTGGATAATTTTGTCTATCTCTTGGCCCGCAATCTGAGAGTGGACCTGATTCTTTTTTTCGGTCTGGATAAAAACCGGGAGACCCTCTTCCTGAGCGCTGATAGCCAAAGAAGCGAAGTGGCCCGGCCCCGGGTGGAATTCCCTCTGGGCGTTGGCATTGTGGGGCAGACGGCCCAAACCAGATGCCCCCTGGTGCAGCATCTAGATGCCCCTGGGACAAAAGACAGCAACCTGGCTATAGAGGCTATATTCCCTATATATCAGACCCTTACCAGTTTTCCCGTTGCCGATGATAATTTTCTCTACGGCGTTCTGCTGCTCGTCGATAAAGCCCGGCGTGAGTATGATCCCTACGATCAAGAGACCATCCTGATCGCCTGCCGGATGTTGGCGGGCAACATCCGGCAGGCTCTTCTCCACGAGGAGGCCAAAAAGCGCATCGCCGAATTAGCCGTGCTCTTCGACGTCGGCAAGGCCATGAGCTCCACTATGGAGTTGAACGCCCTCTTGGAGAGAGTGGTGAGCATCAGCGCCAAGGTGATCAATGCCCGAGGAGCAACTCTGCGCATCGTTGACGAAGTATCCGGACAGGACCAGGTCAGTGCCGAATATGGCGACATCCCCGGCGGTTTCCCGTCGCTGGAAACCATTACCGGTCAGCCACCTTCCGGAACCGGCGAAATGCCCTGTGTGGCCTCCGAGGTCGCTGATGCGGGTGGCAATAAGCATTATTATTTAGGCGTGCCGCTCAATCTAAAAGGTCATTTGAAGGGGATGCTCTCCGTTTATGACAAGCAGACCCCCAACCAGCGGTACCAACAGTTTGATTCCGAGAACCGCCAGTTACTCCAGACTTTGGCGGGAATGGCGACCAGCAGTATTGAAAATGCTCTAGCCTTTCAACAGATAGAATCTCTGGCAGAAAAAAATGAACATATGGTGAATGTCCTGACGGTGTTGCATGATATCTCCTATGCGCTGATGACCACCGTCAATCTAGACAAGATTCTGACCATTCTGATCAAAGGCCTTACCCTGAACAATGCCATGAATTATGATCGGGCCCTGGTCTTTCTGATCGATAAATTCAGGAATGGTCTTGTCGAAGTACGATATTCCGGGGGACAGGAAGCGCCACCCAGATTGCCGCTGCGAGAAGCCCTGCTGCTGGACAATGACCAGAAATTAAGACCCGCCCTGGGCACCGCCGGTCCTATCCGGGTAAGGTTGGAAGAAGATCAGGGGGTGTTGGCCCGGACGGCCCTATATAAAAAGGCCTTTCATATTACCCAGGCCGACCAGAATGTCTTAGTAAACCAAGCGATTCGAGCCAAACTAGATACCCTGGAATTTTTGACCGTGCCGCTTCTGGTCAAGGACGAAGTGATCGGCGTCGTTGTCATTGATAATTATCAATCGAAAAAGCCCCTTAAAGACGAGGACTTGCATTTCCTTACGATGTTTGCCAATCAGGCGGCTTTGGCCATTGAGAACTCCCGTCTGGTTGCCACTATTGAGTCCAGTAATAAAGAACTGACCCTCATCCGGGAGAGGATGCTGGAATCAGACCGTCTGGCGGCCATGAGCAGCATGGCAGAGGGACTGGCCCACGAAATCCGCAATCCCCTGGTTTCCATCGGCGGTTTTGCCCGACGTATAAGTAAACAGGTGGCTTCCGAGGATCCCATCAGACAGTACGTTGATGTGATTGTTGACGAGGTCGGTCGGCTGGAAAAAATTCTACGCCAGATGTTTGACTTTACCGGGGATGCCATCGGTCACTTCCAGGAACATGATCTCAATAAATTAGTGGCTGACGCACTGACCCTCATCCAGCGCGACCTCGACCGGGATAATATTCGGGTTGTCAAGCAGTATGCCGAGTTGCCCCTGGTGTTCTGCGACGACCGTCAGATAAAACTGGTATTCTATCACATCTTTCAGAATGCCCAGCAGGCTATGGGGAGCGGGGGGACGCTGACTATCCACACATTTCCCCTGGAAAAATCAGACGGCCTCTATGCTGCCATCGCCGTTTCGGATACCGGCGGCGGTATCCCGCCCGAATTGGTCCACAATATCTTTAATCCGTTCTTCACCACCAAGGAGATGGGAACCGGTCTGGGGCTCTCTATCGCGCAGCGCATTGTCGCTCGCCACTACGGCGACATCGAAATTAATAATGAACTAGGCAAAGGTATTACGTTTACCGTGACCCTGCCCATCGCCAAGTACTGTTTACTTGATGCTAGAACAACATCGCCATTGGAGGAAAACTAGAGGAGATTTAACATGAAACGAATTCTTGTGGCGGATGATGAGATGAGTATACGTTTATTGTATAGCGAAGAATTGAGAGAGGAGGGCTATGAAGTGCTCACCGCCGCCAATGGTCGCGAAGCCCTGGAAATAGTAGAAAAGGAGCCTCTCAATCTGATCATCTTGGATATCAAGATGCCGGAAATGAGCGGTATTGAGGTACTGCGGCAGATCAAAGAGAAGCACCCCAACCTTCCTGTCCTCCTGAGTTCGGCTTATAGCGAATATAAGCAGGACTTCGGCACTTGGGCCTCAGAAGAATATCTGGTTAAGTCTTCCGATCTGGAAGATTTGAAAACCGCGGTGCGTAAGCACCTGAAGGATTAAACCGGTCGGCGCCGAGCGACGCGAGGAGGTCTAGCATGGCAAAAATCAAGATATTTTTGCTGATTCTTTTTACATCTCTACTTACTTACTTTATTATTGAAAATTCGGTATTGGCTCCGCCCATAAAGGTTTTTGGCAAGGAATTGATTCAATTACACACATCGCTCATCATCATTATTTTTTTCGTTCTGGGTTTTATCCTCGGATGGCTAGGCCACGTCGGTTGGCGTCACCGGCGCCGCAAAGCGGCTGAATCTTCCTTAGGAGAAGAGAAAATTCGAGAGTCCGCGAAAGATGAAGAGTCCGCCGAGGAGAAGGAGAAACAGGAGTAACATCGCCTGAAAGACGGCGCTGAGGATGAGGGCGAAGATCGCCTTAGGAACAGTAAGATTGAAAGTTTGGCCGAGTCCGATGACCAGGACCCAAAAGCCCCAGACGGCGGCGGCCAAGGAGCCGACCAGGGGTATCAGGCAGGCAAGCATGGGGGCCTCGGCATAGGCGGCGACCCGGAACACTGCTTCAAACGTAGTCTCACTCGGTCCGGTCAGGCGGACGGCCCAGGTCAGGCAGATGCTCAGGAAAAATTGCCCTGCCGCCACCAGGAGCGGCGCCAGCAGGAAGAGTCCGACAATCAGCTTGGGGGTGTTGAGGAATCTTAATGTTTGGGTGAGGAGCATACCGGAAGCCGATTCAGATAATCCTCCCTCCAAGAGGGCCTGCCAGATAAGCGAACTGAGCAGTCCCAATGTGCCCACCACCAGAGCGAAGCCTAGCGGTTCCCCCAGGCCGCCGGTGGTTGGCAGGGTTTGAAAAAAGCTTCTCGGTCGTCTCAAAATTCCCGTCAGCGTCGAGCACAAGGCTGGGAGAATCGAAAGCGACGGGTCTTCCCACGGCGGCAGCGGTTTTTCCTGCGGCAATGCCTCTTCGGCCGTCGCATCAGTCCAATCAATCGGAGGTAAACTCATCGAGGCCTCTTTCCAGGTAGGTTTTTATCTGTTTGGGGTTTTTCATACCGTACCAGACAATCTCTTTATCGGCGGACTGGCGTTTTTGGATAACGATGTTGCCGATACCCAGCAAGGTTTGGGTCAAGCCGCAGCGTATCTTGATAGCGGCGATATCCGGCCAGGGCACGATTTCCCGGCGCCTCGGGTAGTGCCAGATTTTCATTACTCCTTCTGAGTCGGCGGCGTATTCCTGGCCCCATTTTAGGTACCAGACACCGGCCAGCAACAGGGTTCCGAGGACCAGTCCTATTGCTGGACTAAGACCTAACTGGTCGGCAAAATCGGGATTTAGCTGCGGTCCGAACCAGCAGATGGCGATGGCGAGATAATACAAATAAAAGGCCCGCCAGGAGGTGGTGAAGACCTTTTTGGTGTCCGGATGCCTCTCTGATTGATTCATGGTTTCCTCTGGAACGGTAATGATAGAAGATTTGGATTGGGATTTCAAGAAAAACAGCGCTAACTCAGGAACGAATGGGCGTCAATAGGCCACCTGAAACCCTTTCTGGTCGCCCAGATACGGTTCGTAGGAGACATGTACTTTATGAACCGCGGCATAAGGTGGCCCCTGGTAGCACCAGGCCAAGATTTGGCTGACTGCGGCTCGGTCTCCTTCGAACAAGGCCTCCACGCTGCCGTTGGGCAGGTTGCGGACCCAGCCCTGAATACCGAGTTTTCGCGCCTCGTCCCGGGTGGAGGCGCGGAAGAAGACGCCCTGGACCCGGCCTTCGATCACGGCGCGGGCGCGCAGCATATTTTGAGTCATGTTATCCTCCCGATCAACTGAGCGAAACCGGCCTCATCCAGGATAGTCAGGCCCAGCTCCAGCGCTTGGGCGTATTTAGTGCCGGGGTCTTTGCCCACCACCAGGTAATCGGTTTTGGCTGAGACGGAGCTGCTGACCTTGCCGCCTTGGGCGGTCACCAGGGCTTTGGCTTCATCTCGGGAAAGTTGTTGCAGTCTGCCGGTGAAGACAAAGGTCTGGCCGGCCAGGGGGGTGGTCAGGACTTGGGTTGCTGCCTGCGGCTGCAGGTTGGCCTGCAGTAATTTGGCCAATAAAGCCTGGTTTTTGGGGTTTTGAAAATAGTCCCGAATGCTGGCGGCCACCTGGGGACCGATGCCTTCGATCAGGAGGAGGTCTTCCACCGCCGCCGCCTTCAGGGCGTTCAGGGTCTGGAAATGGCGGGCCAGGAGGTTGGCAGTGGCCTCCCCGACATAGCGGATCCCCAGGGCATAGATGAATCGTCCCAGGGACGGCTTTTTGCTGCCGGCAATGGCCTGCACGATATTCTGGGCCGATTTTTCGGCGAAGCGCTCCAGGGGTAGCAGGTCAGACGCCTGCAGGCGGTAGAGATCGGCCACATCCTGCACTAATCCTTGATCAATGAGCTGCTCGATGATCTTTTCCCCCAAGCCGTCGATATCCATCGCCCCTTTGCTGGCAAAGTGGCGGATGGCGCGTTTCAGTTGCGCGGAGCAGTCCGGGTTGGGACAGCGGGTTACAGCCTCACCCTGCGGTCGCACCAGAGGAGTATCGCATACCGGGCATCTTTCCGGCATTTTGAATGGCTTTTCGCGGCCGGTGCGCCGGCTGGTGATTACCTTTACCACTTCAGGGATAACGTCTCCGGCCCGCTGAATCAACACCCAATCGCCCTCCCGGACGTCCTTGCGGGCTACTTCGTCTTCATTGTGCAAAGTGGCTCGGCTTACGGTGACGCCCCCCACCTCCACCGGTGCCATGATGGCCGTCGGGGTGACGGCGCCGGTGCGCCCCACCTGGACGATGATTTTCCGTACCTGAGTAGTTGCCTGAGTAGCGGCGAATTTATAGGCCAGGGCCCACCTCGGGCTGCGGCTCTTGATCCCTAATCGAGTCTGCAACTCCAGGGAATCGACCTTGATGACCACGCCGTCAATCTCATAAGGCAATCCGTGGCGCAGTCCTTCCAGGCGATGGTGATAGGCAACGGCCGCCTCAATGCCCTGGCAACGGTCGACATACGGGTTCACCCGCAGCCCCCACGTTTTTAAGGTCTGCATGACTTCCCAATGGCTGGAGAACTCGCGTCCGGCTACTTCCCCTATGCCATAGCAATATATTTTCAATGGTCGACCGGCGGTTACTGCCGGATCGAGCTGCCGGAGGGATCCGGCGGCGGCGTTGCGGGGGTTGGCAAAGGCTGGCTGCCCCTGGGCCTCGCGGGCGGCGTTGAGCTTTTTAAATTCGGCCAGTTCGATATACACCTCGCCTCGCACCTCTAGGAAGGCTGGCGCCGGGGTTGTCTCCCGCCGCAAGACCAGGGGAATGGTCTTAATGGTCCTGAGATTCTGGGTGACGTTTTCACCCCGATGGCCGTCTCCGCGGGTAGCGCCGATGGCAAGGAGACCGTCCTCGTAGGTCAGATTCACCGCCACGCCGTCCATCTTGGGTTCGAGGACGTAATCGAATTCCGCCTGCTGGTGCAAGAACCTCTTAAGCCGCGGCTCGAATTCCTGCACCTCACCCTCGCTGAAGGCGTTTTCCAACGACAGCATGGGCTGGCGGTGCGTTACGGACTCAAATTTTTCCGCCGGTCCGCCGCCTACCCGCTGCGTCGGGGAGTCGGGAGTAACCAGTTCCGGATACTCTTCCTCCAGCCGCTCCAACTCCCGGAACAGTAGGTCATATTCGGCATCAGAAATCTCCGGGTCGTCCAGGACATAGTAACGGTAGTCGTGGTAGTGGATCTGGTCCCGCAACCGGGCTGCTCTGGCTGCTATTTCTATAGTTATCCTGGCATTATCTATCATAAGTTTAGTATTATTAATTACTTAATTCTTCCCGGTCTTGTAAGAACGTTCTAATAAATTTAGGATCGCGAACACAATGAAATAACCCGAAAATAATAATTGTGCTTCCTGCCAATCGATAATAAATGGCATAAGGGAATCTTCTGAGAAGACGCCGACGAAATTCACCATAAACCTTTGGTAACCCTTGGGATATCTGATCAAATCATGGGTGCAAGCCCAAAACATTCGCAGGAATTCCTCCCCGAGCCCTGGCGATTTCCCATCATACCAGGCATACCCGGTCAGGATATCGTTTTCTACTTCAGGGAGAAAACGGACAGCTTTCGTCATTTTCGGCTTTCTATACGTTCCTGAAGCTCTTCTAACGAAAGCAAATCTCCTGGATGAGCCATATACCTTTTTAGTCTTCTTTCCAATTCCTCGACATGACTCTGCGGCACAGGAACTTTGGCCTCATCCCTGATAATACTATCCCAAAGGTCCTCTACTAATAATATCTTTTCGGCAGTACTTAATTGATTTATATATGGTATATCGTTCGCACGCATCTAGGAACTCCTTTAGCAATCCTAATTGATCTAAGTCTTTTTCAGCCCGCCGGGAAATCTCAACGTGATATTTCACAACCCACGGGCCTTTTCATATTCATCCAAGGAAATGACCCTGCCTTGGGCTACATCCTCCCGGCCTTCTTGGATTGCCGTCCAATCATCGTCAGTCAGTAATTCATCTTCTTGTTCATAGAGAAATTCCACAAATTTTCGGAGGGCATGACTATCAGGTCCCTGATAAATGGTATGAATCATAAAAAGTAATTGCTCATCGATATTTATTTTCATTATTTGCTCTACAAGGACAATACTCCAATCGGTATACTTCAGCTATCTGAGAGAATAGAGCAAGGAATGGTGGGCGTGCCCATCCTACGTTTAAAAACCTTGATTTCTCGATGATTGCCACTACCCGTGGGTTACCCGTAAACCATGAAAATTGGTGTCGGAGCATTCCAAAAGGCGGGATGCGCTCCGCTTTTCCGTCCTACAACAACACTGCAGCACCGGCAGATCCATCCCTTGGAGCGAATCTTGTATTCGCCCCAAGCGACTGAGTTGTTACAGGTATTTTAAAAACCTCTCTTTGTATTTATAATTACTTTCAGTATCGACATCAACCAATTTATTTTTTATTAGGTGAGCATTAATAAATGTCTTATTGGTAAGGTATAAATAAACCTGATCAGAATCTTCAGATACTTTTTCGTCCTTCCGGAAAAACACTTTACTACCCTTAGTCAATTTTTTGAGAAATTCTATGGCATCTCCATTTTTTCCTGGAATTTCCTTGATTCCGAGTAAAGATATATATTGGCCATTATTCAAAAGCAGTCTTGTAGGAGATAAAATCTCCCGTACTCGAGAATAATCTTCTTTCTTTCTGCTAGTCGAATCAATCTTTGAACCATAAGTCCTTTCTTTCGGGTTATTTTTTTTATCAAAGCGTATCGGATCATGGAATACATACGGCAAGGCGGCGATGCGAGTCATATGGTCGGTAGGAGCCTTTTTCCGTTGGGTTAGTACAACCTCATCGGAACCAAAAAGGGCTCCGTGCTGCAGCCCCAATTTCTCCTGAATGATCGGCAGAAATTCCTCGTTGATCTCATAGCCCACCGAATTCCGGCCCAGATTCCTGGCCGTCAGGCTGGTGGTGCCGCTTCCCAAGAATGGGTCCAGGACGGTCTCCCCCACAAAGGTAAACATCTTTATAAGACGCCGGGGCAGCTCTTCCGGGAACATGGCCAGGTGTTTAGACTGCTTTTCGCCGGGGAAGTTCCAGTGGCCCTGGAAATAGGTTTTCCATTCCTCCTGGCTCATTCGGGACCGCTCTTTTACTTCAGCCGAGGCCGGCGGTGTCGCTCCGGGCTTTTTGAAGATCAAAATAAACTCATAGTCCAGCTTCAGCATACCGTTGCGGGGGAAGGGAAACGATCCCATGATGGTGGCCCCGCCGCTGGTGTTGCAGGTGGTGACCTTCTGCCAGATGATCGCCCCCATGTAATCGAAGCCCATGGTTTCGCAGAACTTGATGATCTCGGTGCGGATGGGCATGATCTTATACCGGCCATAGTAGGCCGCCCGGGCGAACTGGTCGCCGATATTGACACACAACCGGCAGCCGGGGTGCAGCACCCGCCAACACTCCTGCCAGACCAGGTTGAGATGGTTGATGTAGTCCTCATAGGAGTCATCGTAGCCGATCTGCTGTTTCGGCCCATAGTCCTTCAACTGCCAGTAAGGTGGCGAGGTTACCACCAGGTGCACTGTGGCATCCGCCAATTCCGGCATCCGGCGGCAGTCGCCGACGATGATCCGATGACTGGTCAAAGATAGTCTATCCTTTCATCCATAAGAAATAATTTCATAGTAAATGTTCTCTTGCCGAACGTCAAGTTTTAGATATGATGACATAATGGTGATAGAGATTTAAAGAGAAAGATTGAGGAGGAGTTCTATGTCTCTGGTCATTCAGGAAGTGCGCAACGCTATCGGCATTATTACTTTTGATAACTATGACCGGCGCAACGCTCTCAGTAAGGCCTTTATTGCAGATATTATGACTGCTATGAACAGCCTGCTCTATGAAGAAGTCCGGGTAATTATTTTCCGGGCCCACCCTGGCGCCAAGGTCTGGTCCGCCGGGCATGATATCATGGAACTCGAGCGGCCGGGGCGGGACCCTTTGGGTTACTATGATCCTTTGGAAAAGATCATCCGGGCGATTCAGAACTGTCCGACGCCGGTCATCGCCCTGATCGAGGGGGGGGTCTGGGGCGGAGCCTGCGAACTGGCCTGTATCTGTGATATTCTGATCGGCGGTCCCAATGCTTCTTTTACGATTACGCCATCCCGTTTCGGCATTCCCTACAATCCCTCCGGTATTCTGCATCTGATCAACCGGTGCGGCTTGGGCGCGGCCAAGGAAATGTTCTTTACCGCCCAGTCGGTGAATGCCGAACGGGCCTTGCGGCTAGGAATCTTAAATCACCTGGTAGCGGCAACAGAATTGGAAGACTTTACCTATGACCTGGCCGGAGCCATCGCCCGCAATTCGCCCCTGAGCGTCTCCGTCATCAAAGAGCAGCTCCGGATTTTCAGCAATGCCCTGGCCCTCAATCCGGAGACCTTCGAACGTATCCAGGGCCTGCGCCGTCTGGTCTGGGATAGCGAAGACTACATCGAGGGGAAAAAGGCCTTTCTGGAAAAGCGGGCGCCGATATTTAAGGGAGAGTGAGACGATCAGGCCAGGCGGAATTAAAAAAGGCGCCTCGCAGGGAAAGATATTTCGGCGCCATTGCCCACTTGGAATGGCAGGTAAGATAAACCTGACCTGGATCGGATGTCACTGCCCGCTAGCGGCGGAATAGGGAAAACAGGAGGGTCAGGATGATGCTGACAACAATACAGGTGCCGAGCGGAAAATACAGAGTGAATTTTTCGCGTTCAATCGTGATATCTCCCGGCAGTTTCCCCAGCCAGGGAATTTTGGGGGCGATTATCAGGATCAGGCCGATACCGGCCAGAATGAGTCCGAAAAGTATTAAAGTCTTTCCTAAGCCGCTCATGGTAATGTCCTTTTAACCAGTGTGCATTAAATTATATCATAGAGGTTCCTGCAAAAATCATCTTTTCCTCCGCTATCATTACGGGCGTGGTGAGCTGTGTATACTTAACCCGTTCGATATTTAGCCGGAGTGTCAGCAAGAATTTTGATAACATCCGGATATTATTAAGCGATAGACTATTCGAGACCTTCCTCCGGCAAACCCAACGGCTGTGAGGTTGTCACGGAATTCCCATCTGGCGGGATAGAGATGCATAATATTTAGTGGGCATTGCTCCTCTAATTTATTATACTTTCCTCATGCAAACTATCGCTATTCTTGCCCTGTTCATCTGGGCCGGGTTGCTCTTTTCGCCCACCCCCGTTCCAGCCCTTGCTCCCGAGGATCTCATTATCGTCTATAACCGCAATCTGCCGGAGAGTAAGGCTGTTGCCTCCTATTATGCCGATAAACGCCGGGTGCCGGCGGAGAATCTCCTGGCTGTAGACGTTCCCCCGGGTGAAAATTTTATACGGGATGACTATGAGAGGCAACTGGCTGAACCGGTGCGCCGGAAGGTGCAACAGTTTCAAACCGGAGGAAGGCATCCGGCCATACTTCTGGTCTATGGCATTCCCCTGCGAGTGGATGATCTGTTATTCTCCCATTGGTTTAATTTGGATCAGGAATTTCTCACTCTGGCCCAGACCAAGGCTCAGGAATTAGTCAACCTCTGTTGGCGCCTTACCAACCAGCTGGATGTCCTGCTGGGCGAGGCAAAACTTCCGGCCGGAGAGACCCCGCCGCCTTCGGAGGTTGTCCGTCATACCCGGGAGACTGTGGAGCGGGCGGGGCAGTTCCTCCAGAAAAAACCAGTCCGTCGGGGCTTCGACCTCAAACGGACCAACATCGCCGCCCAGATGATCAAACTGACCGGCTCCGAGCCGGAGTTCGAAGCCTTCCGCCAGAAGGCTCTCAGGCAGGGGAAGGGGGCGCATGTTTCGCTACCGCCCCAGTTCCATCACTATGTTCTCCTGAAGACGGGGCAGGAAGAAGCCGGTTTTCGGGGGGTCTTGCCCGAGACCGCGCTGGAACTGGCCCCCTCCATCCGCCACACCAATGGTCTCCTGGGAGAGCTGCAGTTTTGGGAACAGGTAATCCACATTTACCAAAATCCTCAGACCAAGGCGGCGGTGGACAGCGAATTAGCTCTGGTTCTGGCCGGACCGTATCAAATAGCCCAATGGTTGCCGAATCCTTTACAGGCCCGTTATGACCGGTTGCCTTTCATTCGGGGTATTCGGGATGCCACCCTCATGGTGGGTCGATTGGATGGCCCTAGCCCCGAGATCGCCAAACGTCTGGTGGATGACGCCCTGGCCGTAGAACAGACCGGACTTTCCGGTACTTTTTATATCGATGCCCGAGGACTGCCCGATAAACCTGATTCGGGTGGCTACGGCCGCTTCGACGGCCACCTTCGCAACCTGTATGATATCCTGAAAGAACAGACCTCTCTGCCGGTGGTCCTGGATAATAAGCCAACGCTTTTTCCTCAGGGTTCCTGTCCTCAGGCGGCCTTATACTGCGGCTGGTATTCCCTGAGAGAATATGTGGACGCCTTCACCTGGAAACAGGGAGCCGTTGCCTTCCATGTGGCCAGCTCCGAATGTACCACCCTGCGGCGGCACGGCAGCAACGTCTGGTGTAAGCGGCTGCTGGAAAAAGGTGTGGCGGCCACTTTGGGTCCGGTAGCCGAACCTTACCTCAATTCCTTTCCTCTCCCGGATGATTTTTTTCCTCTCCTGCTTACCGGTAAGTTGCCTCTCCTGGAAGTGTATTTCCGCACTATTCCTTACCTCTCCTGGCGCCAGGTCCTTATCGGGGACCCTTTATATAATCCCTTCCGGGAAAAACCTGTCCTCCAGACCGGGATATCCCTCCAATGAACGTTTAGTTAGAAAATAAAGTTTCCGGTTTCCGGTTTTTAGCTGTTGGTAAGTAATGACCATTATCTAAAAAAATCTTAGTCCGGTTTACCATTCTCTACCATCGGGATGCTTAAGAAGACATTTATCCATCTTCCAAAAGTCGGTCCAGCTACAGAACTACAATTCTGGCGTCAAGGGTTGCACACATGGGAAGATTTCCTGAAGGCGGGAAAAGTCCGGGGTCTAAGCCCACTGCGGTTAGAGATGCTGCAAAAAGAACTGGCAAGTTCCCTGAAGCATCTTGAGAACCCGGACTATTTTGGCCGCCGCCTGCCCTTTGCCGAGCATTGGCGGTTGTTCGAGCAATACCGACCGCAGACTGCCTATCTGGATATAGAGACTATCGGCTCGACCTGGCCGCATCTGTCAGTGACTGTTATCGGCTTGTATGATGGCCGGGGTTTCCGCCAATTTATTTTAGGAGAGAACCTTGCGGATTTCCCGGAGGTCATCCGCAATTATCAGATACTAGTTACCTTCAATGGTTCGCAGTTTGACCTTCCGGTCTTGGCAACATTTTTTAACGGGTGGCGCTTTCAGCAGACTCAGATTGATCTGCGTTTTGTATTAGCCCGTTTGGGTATTAAGGGCGGCCTGAAAAGAATTGAACGGCAGTTTGGCCTGGAGCGTCCTTTAGATGTGGCCGGGCTTGACGGATATGATGCCGTGCTCCTGTGGCAACGTTATCAACGAGGTGATCAGAGTGCTCTGGAAACTCTGCGGCGCTATAATCGGGAAGATGTAATAAATCTTGAGCGTCTTATGGAAAGAGCCTACGAACTATCCTGCCAAAGGGTTCTGGCTCCCCTGGCACAATGAAGCAGTTATGGCTATTAACCAAACGTGATACTTCGGTTGCCGGGGGCGAATACAAGATTCGCTCCTAGGGATGGTCCTGCCGGTGCTGCAGTGTAGTAGGGCGGGAAAGCGGAGCGCATCCCGCCTACTGGCATTCTTTGAAAATAAGTTTTGCTCAGGTTAGAAAGCCTGTGCTACCGGTAAATGATTTTCTGTGTTCGCGGGGGATCAACAGGTAATGGCAATTATCGAGAGATTCTTATTGTAAGGGCGAATCCGGGATTCGCCCTAAGCTGCTAGAACTATAGCTAAACGCTGGCAAATAAGTTATAATCCAAAATAGTTTTCTACTGCGGGATGTTCCCATGGATCGGCAAGGAGATGTTGATGTATTATTCGAAGATGTTGCTCCCCACTCTGAAAGAAACTCCGGCTGAGGCTGAAACCGTCTCTCATCAACTATTGTTGCGGGCCGGGATGATCCGCAAGTTGACTTCTGGCATTTACGACTACCTCCCCTTGGGTCTGATGGTTTTGCGCAAGGTTGAGGCTATTGTCCGGGAGGAAATGAATTGCGCCGGGGCGCAGGAGCTGCTCTTGCCGGCCGTGCAGCCGGCTGAACTCTGGCAGGAATCAGGGCGCTGGCAGATTTATGGCAAAGAGCTGCTGCGCTTCCAGGATCGGCATGACCGTGATTACTGTTTCGGTCCCACCCATGAGGAAGTAATCACCGACCTGGTACGCCGGGAGGTGCATTCCTATCGCCAACTGCCGCTGAATCTCTATCAGATTCAGACCAAATTCCGGGATGAAATCCGCCCCCGCTTCGGTCTGATCCGTGGCCGGGAGTTTATCATGAAGGACGGTTACAGTTTCGATATCGACGAAGCCGGCGCCGATCAGACGTATCGGGCCATGTACGACGCCTATACCCGCATTTTTTCCCGGTGCGGGCTGCGTTTTAAAACCGTCGAAGCCGACTCCGGTCCTATCGGCGGCAGTTTTTCCCATGAATTCATGGTATTGGCTGAGACCGGGGAAGACGTTGTGGTGTCGTGCACCGCCTGTGCCTATGCGGCCAATCTGGAGAAAGCTGAAATCCTGCCGACAGAATCCAGCCTTCCGGTTGAACCGCTGCTGCCACTGGAAAAGGTGCATACCCCTGGAGTCCGCTCCGTTAGCGAGGTAGCCGATTTTCTGCAGACAACGCCTGATAGAGTTCTAAAAACCATGATTTATCAGACCGATGAGGGTGCCGTGGCAGTCCTCCTGCGGGGCGACCACGAGGTCAATGAGGTCAAGCTGAAGAATTTTCTCCAGGTGAGCGAACTCTTTTTGGCCCCAGAGGAGGTTATTCGACAGGAAACCAACGCCGCCGTAGGTTTTGCCGGTCCGGTGGGGCTCAACCTTCCCATTTATGCAGATTACGGCCTCGGGTCAGCGGTAAATCTAGTAGCGGGGGCGAATGAGAATGATTATCATATAATCAACGTAAACTTTGATCGGGATTTAGTAGTAAAAGGATTTGCCGATCTGCGGCAGGCTTCGAATTCGGACCCCTGCCCCCGGTGTGGTGCTGCCCTCGAATTCCTTCGGGGTATCGAGGTCGGCCATGTCTTCAAGTTGGGCTATAAATATTCCAAGGCTCTGAAAGCCACCTTCCTCGACGACCAGGGGCGTGAGCAGTATATGTTTATGGGTTGCTACGGTATCGGTGTCAGTCGCATTGTGGCGGCGGCCATTGAACAGAACCACGATTTGGACGGCATCATCTTTCCGATGCCCTTGGCTCCTTTTCAGGTTCTTTTAGTCCCTATCGCCGCAAACGATGTCGACACTATGGCCGTCGCCAGCCGCCTCTATCAGGAGATACGTGCAGCCGGCATCGAAGTGTTGTTTGATGATCGGAACGAACGTCCCGGCATTAAATTTAAGGATGGCGATCTGTTGGGTATCCCCGTGCGGGTAGTTCTCGGTCCCAAAACGCTGGCCCAGGGTGCTGCGGAAGTCCGCCAACGGCGGTCCCGCGCAGTCCAGTTAATCCCCCTTGCCAGCCTCGTTGCGTATCTCCAAGATCATATTCAGGCAGAGATGATCCGCCCCACTTAGGCCACCATGGTCAGAATTATCCGTATCAATGATATAATTGACGAAGTGCTCAGCCACCATCCCGAAGCGGATGTTTCGCTCATCCAAAAAGCCTATATCTTCTCAGCCCGCTCCCATGAAGGTCAGACTCGCCTGAGCGGGCAACCCTACCTCAGCCACCCCCTGGAAGTTGCTTATCTCCTGGCCCAGATGGGTCTTGATCCGGTCTCAGTAGCCTGTGGTCTGCTCCACGATACCGTCGAGGATACCAACACGTCCCTCGATGACTTGGATGAGATCTTTGGCGAGGAAGTCACCGACATTATCAACGGCGTTACTAAGATCAGCCAAATCTCTTTTGATAAAAAAATCGACCAGCAGGCGGAGTACATCCGGAAGATGATCCTGGCCATGGCCCATGACATCCGGGTCATCTTGGTCAAATTAGCCGACCGGGTGCATAATATGCGCACCCTGGGCTATATGAAACCGGAAAGTCAAAAGCGCATCTCTCAGGAGACCCTGGACATCTTTGCTCCCCTGGCAGGGCGGTTGGGTATGGGGCGGATAAAAGCAGAATTGGAAGATTTGGCCTTTTATTATTTAGAACCCGAAATCTATCAGCAGATCCAAGATGGCCTGGCCCGCAAACGGGGGGAGCGGGAGCAATATATTAAAGAAATCAGTGAAATTATTAACCAGAAACTCGGCGAACATCATCTTGTGGGCGAGGTCAAAGGCCGTCCCAAACATTTGTACGGCATCTATCGCAAAATGATCGCCCAGCAGATCAGCCTGGACCAGGTCTACGACCTCATTGCCTTTCGCATTGTCTTGAAGACCTTATCGGAATGTTATGAAACCCTAGGCCTGATCCACTCCCTCTGGCGGCCGGTGCCCAACCGCTTTAAAGATTACATCGCCATGCCCAAGGCCAATAAGTATCAGTCCCTTCATACTACCGTCATCGGGCCATACGGGGAGCGGATGGAAATTCAGATCCGTACCGAAGGGATGAACCGGATCGCTGAAGAGGGGATCGCCGCCCATTGGGCTTATAAGGAACGTCGCCAGGTGCAGCAGGACGACAATCTCCGTTTTTCCTGGCTGCGACAGATAATCGAATGGCAGAAAGATCTGACCAATCCCCAGGATTTCCTCAATACCGTCCGGATGGAGCTTTACCCCGAAGAAGTTTTTGTCTTTACCCCCAAAGGTCAAATCAAGGAACTCCCCCGAGGCTCCACCCCGGTGGATTTTGCCTACGCCATCCATACGGAGGTCGGCCATCACTGCACCGGCGCTCGGGTCAACGGGCGTATGGTGCCTCTGAAATATGAGCTGCAGCATGGCGACAGTGTGGAGATCATTACCTCTCCCACTCATGTTCCGAGTCGGGATTGGCTTCAGTTCGTGCGCACCACCAGGGCCCGGAGTAAGATCAGACAGTGGCTCAAGACAGCAGAGCGGGAGCGGAGCGTTGCCTTCGGCAAAGAAATCTTAGAGCGGGAGTTTCGTAAGGCGGGTCTGAATCTGGGAAAAATGCTTAAATCGGGCGATGAACTGCAGAAAGCGGCCCAGGAGATGTCCTATGTGCGGGTCGAGGATTTGCTGGCTGGGATCGGTTTCGGGAAAGTGTCCGCCGCCCAGGTAATTGGCCGGATTTTGCCCAAGGAGGAGCAGGCGCCGGAAGAAGACGTCTGGCTTTCAAAGACCGCGGCCAAGGTGCCCGCCGCCGATAAGGGCGGAATCAGCGTCAAGGGTCTGGACGATATCCTGATCAATCTGGCCCGCTGCTGCAATCCTATCCCTGGTGATGATATCAGGGGATATATCACCCGCGGCAAGGGCGTTACCATTCACCGGTCCGACTGTCCGGTACTGGCCCGGACGGAAAGCCTCCGCCACCTGCCGGCTTCGTGGGACGGTGTGGCCGCCGGTCGGCATCCGGTGCGTATCCAGATTGTTACCGTAGATAAACCCGGCCTGTTGGCCGACATCAGCAGCGCCCTGAAACAGGCCGAGGCCAATGTTCTGAAAGCCAACATTGAGACCACGGTAGACCAGAAAGGCATCTCCCTGTTTACCCTCGAGGTGACTGATACCACCCATCTGGCCAAGGTCCTGAGTGCCATTAAGCGGATCAAAAGCGTCATCAGTGTTACCCGCATGATGGGCTAAAAAAACAGGATCAAGAGTTAACGGTCAATATAAAACTGATTGCTCATCCGACCATTGGTCGCCGACTACGGATACCGATCCGCACTGCAAAAGGTATCAAAATGCCGGGGGAAACCTTGTTTTCAGCCACAGCCGAAGGCGAAGACAAAATTTGCCCCAACAATAGGAATCTACCTTTGACCGCGAATTGGAATAACCTCTGCTTTTAACCCAATTCTGCTTCCTTCCTGGCAATTTCCAGCATGGTCTTGATAACCGAATCGGGAGTCAGGCTGATGGAGTCAATGCCACATTCCACCAGATAAGTGGCAAAATCAGGAAAATCGCTCGGAGCCTGGCCACAGATGCCGATCTTGCGATTATATTGCTTGGCGGTGGCGATGATATTCTGAATCATACGTTTGACTGCGGGATTTCGTTCATCGAACAGATGAGCGACCAGCTCCGAATCCCGATCAATACCCAGGGTCAGTTGCGTCAGGTCATTAGAGCCGATGGAAAACCCATCAAAAACCTGAGCAAATTCATCCCCCAGGATAACATTGCCGGGAATTTCACACATCACGTACACTTCCAGGTTATTTTCGCCCCGGACCAGGCCGTATTCCCGCATGACCTCGATGACCTGGCGGCCCTCCGCTGGAGTTCGACAGAATGGCACCATGATCTTGACATTATTGAGCCCCATGTCATTGCGAACCCGACTGAGCGCCAAACATTCCAGGGCAAAAGCGGGTTTAAAGACAGGATCGTAGTAACGGGAGGCACCCCGCCAACCCAACATCGGATTTGACTCCGCCGGTTCGAAGAGCCCGCCGCCGATGAGATTCGCATATTCGTTGGATTTGAAGTCGGACAGCCGGACAATGACATCTTTCGGAAAGAAGGCGGCGGCGATGCGACCAACCCCTTGAGCCAGGCGTTCGATGAAAAATTCTTTTTTGTCTTCATACAGTAAAGTGCGTGCCTCGATCTTCTCAAGCTCGCTAGCTACCAGAGGATCGGAGGCAGCTCTTTCCTGCAATTGTTCATAGTACACCAAGGCCAGAGGATGAATCCCGATATGAGAGTTAATAATAAATTCCTGTCTGGCCAGGCCGACGCCAGCATTAGGTATCTGGCAATCCAGGAAGGCTTTTTCAGGAATGCCGATATTCATCATGATCCTGGTGCGGGTGGGGGGCAGGGATTTAAGGTCAATACGCTCTACCTGAAATTCGAGCAGGCCCTCATAGATTTTCCCCTCCTCGCCTTCAGCACAACAGACGGTGATTGGCTGACCATCGTGGATGAGATTGGTGCCTTTTTCGGTACCGATAACGCACGGGATGCCAAGTTCCCGGGAGACGATGGCGGCGTGGCAGGTGCGGCCGCCCCGATTGGTGACAATAGCCGCTGCTCCTCGCATGATCGGCTCCCAATCCGGGTCAGTCATGTCTGTCACCAGGACTTCGCCCGGCTGAAATTGGGCCAGCGAAGCCGAGCTCTCAATGATGCGGGCCGGTCCCTGGCCAATTTTGGCGCCTACTGCCTGTCCCTGAACAATGACCTGGCTGCGCGCCGGAAGATAATAATTTTCAATGACAGTGAAATCACGCTGCGAATGGACGGTCTCCGGCTGAGCCTGAACAATATAGAGATGGCCGGTGCCTACTGCCCTGCCATCTCCGTCTTTGGCCCATTCAATGGCCATGGGCCGGAAATAACCGGTGGTTTCAGTGTAATGGTCTTCTATAATGCAGGCCCAACGGGCCAGGGTGATGATTTCTGCGTCAGTGAGGACGTAGCGGCGCTGCTCTTCTTCTGAGGTAGCGATTGTGCGTACCGGCCTGGTCTCGTCTTCGGTATACACCATTTTGATCTTGTGATCGCCCATCTTTTTGCTGACGATGGGATATTTCTCCATCTTCAGGGTAGGTTTAAAGACCTGATACTCATCCGGCGTTACCTGTCCTTGAATAATAGTTTCGCCTAATCCATAGGTGCCGGTGATATCGACGATGTCCTGAAAACCGGAATCGGTGTCGACGGAAGATAAAACCCCGGAACAGGCGGAATCGGAACGTACCATCTTTTGCACGCCTACGGATAAGGCCAGGTTGAACTGATCAAAGCCCTTGTCGTGCCGATAGCTGATGGCGCGATTGGTGAACAGGGAGGCAAAACAGCGCTTTACCGCCCGAATCAGAGAGATCCTGCCACGGACATTAAGGAAGGTCTCTTGCTGACCGGCAAAAGAGGCGTCGGGGAGATCCTGGGCCACGGCGGAGGAACGCACCGCCACATCCAGGTCAGTACCGGACAGTCCATACAGGTCTTCCAGTTCTTCATAGGATTTGCCGATTTCGGCCACTAAGGCGGAGGGCAGGGGGGCATCGAGGATAATGTCACGCACCCTCTTGCCCCGCCGCAGGAGGTCGTTCATATCACTGGTGTCCAGGCCGTCCAATATCTGCCGGATACTCTTTTCGATACCGGCGGTCTTTAAAAAATATCGATAGGCTCGGGCCGTAATGGCAAAACCGTTGGGAACCAGGATGCTTTTGGCGGCCAAATTGCGGATCATCTCCCCCAACGAGGCTATCTTGGCCCCCACCAGTTGAGTGTCAGCCATGCTGATTTCATCAAACCAAAGGATAAACTTTTCTTCTTTGGCCCCCATTGATTGTGCCCTCCTCAAATTTAACCCCGTTAATGATATGAATGACTAACCAAACCGTAAATTTTTAGGTTAGCATACCTTTAGCTTTGATGTCAATGTAAAGTAGCAGTATTTACGACTTCCGGGCGAACGATAAAGGGCTGGCAGAATATATAAGCGTGCAGCCATCAACTTACGGATATCACTAATCAAGATAGAGTATTCGGGAGTGCTCTGGCAAAATTGTGAGCTTCCGTTGGAGGTATCGTTGAGGGTAATATCTGGCGGCTTAAGGTGAGAGGTCCAGAAAAATTTGGTAATACTTCAGCTATCTGCGAAATAGATCAAGGAATAGAGGGCGGTACCCACCTTCCATTTAAAAACCTTGATTTCTCGATAATTGCCATTACCTGTGGGTTACCCGCGAACTATGAAAATCATTTCCCGGTAGCGCAGGCTTGCTAGTCTGTGCAAAAAGTATTTAGGGAGAATTACAGTAGGCGGGAGGCGCTCCGCTTTTTCTAGATGACCGAGGGTTACCAGAGAACCTCCTCCCGCCGGAACGGCAAAAAGGGGCTGATCGCCCCTTTTGTCGAGATTAAATATTTCCGGTTGGCTTTACGCCGAACCGCATTCCGCCGGACTGCCTTTAATTTTCTCCAGGGCATGGGGCAGGGCGGGCAGCACTACCTCCAGGTTTTCCCGCACTCCCTTGGGACTGCCGGGCAAGTTAACGATCAGGGTCTGTCCCCGAATACCCGCCACTCCTCGAGAGAGCATGGCATGTGGGGTTTTGAGCAGGCTGGCGGCCCGCATGGCCTCGGCCATACCGGGAACTTCCCGTTCAATAACGCCTCGCGTGGCCTCCGGGGTAACATCCCGGGGCGAAAGACCGGTACCACCGGTTGTCAGGATCAGATCGAGGCGGTCCTGGTCACACCAGGCCACGAGCAGGTCCGTAATTGCTTCTCGGGTATCCGGGACAATGGCATAGTTTTCCACTCGGAAGACATTGACCGGCAGCAGTTTTCTGGCCTCTTGGGCGCTTAAATCCTCTCGTTCACCCCTGGCGCCTTTATCACTGCAGGTCAAAATCCCTACTCTAACCATGTACTAGCTCAATAGCATCACCCGGGCGCACCACACCGCCGTGCAGGACCTTGGCAAAGATGCCCTCGGTGGGCATGACGCACTCGCCTAACCGTTTCTTGATAGCACAGCCGTCGTGGCAGGTTTTACCGATCTGAGTCACTTCCATCTCTACTTCCGGACCGATCTTTAACCTGGTCCCCACCGGCAGATTGGGGAGGTCAATACCCTCGGTTGTCAGATTCTCGGCAAAATCACCCGGTTGCAGTTCCATTCCTTTGCCCCGCATCTTCTCGATGCTCTCCAGGGCCAGCAGGCTTACCTGCCGATGCCAGGCGCCGCCATGGGCGTCACCTTCCAGGCCGAAGCCCACCAGCGCTTTGGCTTCAGCCACATTGTCTTTTTTAACGCCCTTGGTTCTGCTGACGGATACAGCGACGATCCGGGAGGGGTATCGGTCAGCAGGGGTTGAATTAAGGGTCATGGTGATTTTTTCCTCGCAATATCTTCTCTACGACGGCCATAGAAACAAATCTGGGTGGCAGAGGGGGGGGTAAACCACCTCTCATCCGGTTATTCCTTTTCTTTGGCGGCCTTGGCTTGGGCGATAATCTTTTCGGCCAGCGGCGGCGGCACTTCTTCGTAGTGGGAGAATTCCATCTCAAAGGTTCCGCGGCCACCGGTCTTGGAGGTCAGATCGGGTTGATAGTGCTGCACTTCTGAGAGAGGTACGTTGGCCGTAATGATCTGTAGACTGCCTTTCGAATCCACTCCGAGCACCCGACCTCGACGGCCGTTGAGATCACCGATTATATCACCCATAAAATCTTCCGGTACCGTGACTTTCATCTGCATTACCGGCTCCAGCAGGGTAGGCTGGCAGGCCATGAAGCCTTTTTTAAAACCCATGGAGCCGGCAATCTTGAAGGCCATTTCCGAAGAGTCCACTTCGTGAAAGGAGCCGTCATAGAGCATCACCTTGACGTCCACTACCGGGTTGCCGGATAGCTCGCCTTCCAGCATGGCCTCGACGATTCCCTTTTCTACTGCCGGAATGTATTGCTTGGGGATGACGCCACCGACTATTTTATCGACAAATTCAAAACCGCCGCCGCGAGGGAGGGGTGAAATGTCCAGCCAGGTGTCGCCGTATTGGCCCCGGCCGCCAGATTGGCGTTTGTATTTACCCTGAACTTTGGTGGAATTTTTGATAGTCTCCCGATAGGGTACTTTGGGGGTTTTCAGGTTGACCTCCACCCCGAATTTACGCTTAAGCTTTTCGACGGTGGCCTCTATATGAACCTGACCCATCCCGGAGAGCAGAATCTCCTTGGTCTCGGCGGTGCGGGTCAGACTCAGGGAGGGGTCTTCTTCAATCAGCCGAGAGATGGAAGAAAATACCTTGTCTTCATCGCCCCGGCTCTTGGGCTCTACGGCAAAGGTGACCACCGTTTTGTAGGGCTCCGGGGTGGGCAGGATGATGGGTTTGGCTTCTTCGCATAAGGTATCCCCGGTAACTGTCTCTTTGAGCTTCGCTACCGCCGCGAAGGTTCCAGGACCGGAACTCTCAACCGACTTCTGGTTTTTTCCCTCCGGCAGGAAGAGCTGGCCAAACCGCTCAGCCGCTTCTTTACCGGCGTTCCAAACGGTGGAATCGGCCTTCAGGGTGCCGGAATAGATGCGAAAGATGCTCAGGCGACCGGCATAGGGGTCGGCCACCGTCTTGAATACATAGGCACAGAAAGGACCGTCCGGATCGGCTTCCAGACTGATTTCCTCTTTAGTTTTGGGATTGATGCCGCTGATTGCTCCACGATCCGTGGGTGAAGGAAGATAGGCGTTAATGGCGTCCATAAGCAGGTTGACACCCAGATTTTGCGTCGCCCCACCACACAATACCGGGACAAAATTGCCTCCCAGGGTTCCGAGCCGCAGTCCCTGTAATATTTCTTCCGTGCTGAGCTGACCTTCTTCCAGGAATTTTTCAATCAGAACGTCGTCGGATTCGGCGGCAAAATTCAACAGATCACCGCGCCGAGACTCAACTTCGTCGGCCAATTCCGCCGGTATCGGACCTTCTACGAACTTGCCGGTGCTATCAAAGGAGTAGGCCTTCATGGCTACCAAATCCACCACACCCTTAAAGCTGGCCTCCTGCCCGATGGGAATCTGCAGCAGTACCGGTTTGGCCTGTAGAGTATTACTGATTTCCTGGACGGCTTTGTTAAAATCGGCCCGCTCCCGCTCCATTTTATTAATGAAAACCAACCGCGGCAGCTTGGAATGATCGGCGTAACTCCAGACCTTCTCCGTTCCAACCTTCACCCCATCCACCGCATCAACGATCACTAGAGCGCCGTCGACAACCTGGAGGGCGGCCCGTGTCTCAGCCAGAAAGTTGTCATCACCTGGCGTATCAACGAAGTGAATGGCGTGTTTCTTCCAATCGAAATGGTGGCAGGCCGCTGAAATGGAGATGCGGCGCTTCACCTCTTCCGCCTCAAAATCTAATACTGAACTGCCGTCATCCACTTTGCCCAGCCGATTCGACGCCTTGGCTGTAAAGAGCATTGCCTCGGCCACCGAGGTTTTGCCGGCGCCGCTGTGTCCGATCAAGGCCACGTTGCGGAGATGATCAAGTTTTCCAGCCATGCAGGTCCCCCTTTGTACAATTCCTGATAACTTCTACTGTCGGAATTTTTATTTCTACCAAACTATAAGGAAAAACACAAGAGGGGAATGGATTATCGTGAATATATTCATATAAGTTCACATGTTCTCAAGAACACAACGATGCATGAAAACAGTCGACTTCCAACGGATTGCCAGGAGTTATTACCTCTTACCCCTTACCTATAACCTTTTTTTATATAAGTCCACATGTTCTGCCGAACACAACGAAGCATAAAAACAGAACCGTGGCGGCTGCTCACAATAATGTTTTTGCTGCTCACGGCTCACGGCTCACGGCTCACTGTTTTTATACAAATTTTTTCTCATCGACCATGTTAAACAGAAGCGGCGATCATGGGCCACCCTATCCCATTATCGATAATTTATTTGGCAATTTACTCATAGGGAGGGCCGCGCCCGGCGTCTTTAAAAGCTGTTTGCGTATAAGATTCTCATGGCTTTGGGGGTGAGGTAGGAATAACGACAATTATCTCGTAAAGATTCTTGCCAGTGGCCGGTTGAATGAGTACCATAATTCTATGTTGGCCGATTTTTACCAGCTACTGGCAGGCTGCACCGATTTCGGCGACAAAGCCGGTAAAGGCCATGCACCATCAGATCATTAAAAATCGGAGGGATAGAGATGTTCTTTAAACAATTTTTTAATGAAGGGTTGGGGTGTTGCTCGTATATGGTCGGCTGTGCCCAAGCCGGAGTGGCAGCGGTCGTCGATCCGCGCCGTGATATCGGGGATTACCTGACTTTGGCCCATCAGGAAGGTTTAAGGATCACCCATATCATTGATACTCATGTCCACGCCGATCATATTACCGGTAGTCAGGAACTCCAGCGAGTGACCGAAGCGCCGATATATATTCATGCCCAGGCGCCAGTGAAGTATGGGCATCAGGGACTGCAAGAAGGTGAAGAGATCATATTGGGCACCGCTCGTCTGCAGATCTTGGATACTCCCGGTCACACGCCCCACAGTGTCTCAGTGTTGGTAACTGACGCCAGCCGGGGCCGTGAACCCTGGTTGATGCTTACCGGTGACCTGCTGTTTGTCGGCGATGTCGGTCGACCGGACCTGGCCGGGGCGGAAAAATTGGAAGAACAGGTAGAAAATCTGTATCACAGTCTGTACGATAAATTGGGGAGATTTCCTGGCCGCCTGGAAATCTATCCGGCTCATGGCCACGGTTCCCTCTGCGGTCGGGCTTTGAGCAGCAAACTGAGTTCTACCTTGGGATTCGAACGGCACAATAACCCCGTTTTGCAAAAGGGTTCACTGACCGAATTTAAGACGGTCATGATGCAGGAATTTCCGGCCCGCCCGAAAAACTTTACTCACATCATCGCTACAAACCTGGCCGGACCGCCGTTGGTAGATCAACAGCGGCCATTTCGTCCCCTGAATGTGCCAGAGGTAAAAGCCAAGCTGGAAAGCGGTCATGTGCTGCTGGACACCCGGGAGGAGGCTGCCTTTGGAGGGGCTCATATTCCTGGCAGCATCAACATCGGGATGTCACCGCCGATCGGCAACTGGGCCGGCATGGTACTCGAACCTGGCACGCCGTTGGTATTGTTGGTGGATAACCAGGAAAAGCTCAGAGAAGTAGTCCGGCAACTCTACCGGGTCGGCTATGATGCCATCGACGGCTATTTATCCGGGGGCATCAAGGCCTGGGAGATGGCTGCGCAGCCGACCGCTTTTCTGCCCCAACTGACTCCCCGGGAATTAGCCGATATGTTAAAGTCGGGCAAGCCCGACCTCTTGCTGGATGTCAGGACGCCGACGGAATGGCGGCAGGGACATATCGCCGAGGCCGAACACGCACCTTTATCTCAACTGGGCCAGACTGATCTTAGCCCTTTTGTCGGCAAACGGGTGGTTATCATGTGCGGCAATGGCTACCGCGCCAATATAGCCGGCAGCCTGCTGATGCGGCATGGAGCCAAAAGGGTGATGGCCGTCGCCGGAGGCATGGTTTCCTGGCGGAACGCCGGCCTACCGCTAGTTACTTAGAGATGCGGACGGACAGGCGGTACCGATATTTTTCTTATCACACCAGAGTTCCGAGTTTAAAAAAATGATGATATTAGAGTTTCTGGCGAAATAGCTCCTTGCATCTGCCGGAAACTGAAAACTCGGAACTCAACACTCGGAAACCTAATAATCTCAAAGTATTATAAGAACGCTGCTTGATCGGATCATGGGGGAGACTGTTGCCGCAGTGCGACAATCGTGGTTTTAAGCCGTTTGAGGTCTTCGGCTTTTTCGACATAGGCCGCAGCGTTGGAAATGTCCAGGTCATGGAAGTTTTCCGGTTGGAACGCATGAATGAGGATCAGTACGGCAGGGTAAAGCCGGTGTATCTCTTCAATCAGCTTAAACTCCGCCACATAAGGAGTCTCGGGATCCAGGATGAGAATATCCGGGGTCTCTCCCGTGGCCAATAACGCCAGAATTTCCCTCGCGTCTCGGGCCACGCTCACCCGGTGTCCCTCCATCGCCAACTCCCGCCGCAGCAGATCCCGGACATGCCGATTGCGGTCGGCGATCAATATGTGTGTCGCCGTTTCACTCATAATGGTCTCAGCATGGATTACTGAGACTTTCTGCAATAATAATACCAGCGTCAAATTCTTTCGGGAAGACCTGACCTCATGTCAGAGGACCTGAAAATCACCTTGGTTCCAGTTTCAGGATTCTCTTTTTCTATCAATAGCTTCTGTAATATCAAATATTTTTGGATTTTCCGGATTGAACTTCAGGCAGAATAGGGTATTGCCCGGATCGAAGGTCCGACAATAAGCGGTTTCCGGCCTGCCCGTTTTTTTTACACCTTGTAAAAACAGACCAAGGTAAGTGCAGACAATAGGTCAGATATCGTCGGTTCGGACCGAGGTCTCCAACCGCAGGCGATACTTATCGATTTTGGCCTGCAGGGTAGGGCGGGAAAGGCCCAGAAGTTTGGCGGCCCGGGTGCGGTTGCCACCGGTAAGATCCAGAGCTTCGCTGATAAGAAGGCTGGCAAAGCGGTCCATACATGAGTCAAAGGCATTGTCATCCGAAGCACTCAACAGTCCTTGGCGGACCCATTGCCGGAGGCATTCGAAGGTCTCTTTGACGCTCGCCGTCTTGGCCATACTGTCGCCAATGACCTGGGAGACCTCCTCCGGGCGGATGAGATAGCCCCGGCTGAAGATCAGGGCTTTTTGGATGGTATTGGCCAATTCCCGGACGTTGCCCGGCCAATGGTAGTTGCAAAGGATATTTTTTGCGGCAGGAGTCATGCCTGGATTGGCGAGGCCCATTTCCCGGGCAAATCGTGCCAGAAAATAATCGGCCAAGGCCGGGATGTCGCCGGTACGTTCACGCAGCGGGGGCAGCCAGAGTGTGACAACTTTGAGACGATAATAGAGGTCTTCCCGAAAACGGCCTTCTTTCAAGGCTACTTCCAGATCACGGTTGGTGGCCGCAATGATCCGGACATCCACCGGAATTGTGTCGCGGCCGCCCAATCTCTCGATGCTCCTTTCCTGCAGCAGACGCAGGATCTTGGCCTGAATGCTGAAAGGCATGTCACCGATTTCATCCAAAAAGACAGTGCCGCCATGGGCCTGTTCGATCTTCCCCACCCGACGGCTGACCGCGCCGGTGAAAGCTCCCTTTTCAAAACCGAAGAGCTCGCTTTCCAGGAGGGTTTCAGGGATAGCGACGCAGTTGATCACCAGAAAGGGTTTATCGGCCCTCAGGCTGTGTTGATAGATGGCCCGGGCCACCAGTTCCTTGCCGGTGCCGGATTCGCCTCGCAGAAGCACCGTAGCATCAGTGGGAGCCACCCGGCCGATGGCTTTATAAACTTCCTGCATGGGGCGGCTATGTCCGATAATTGCCTCACCGCTGGCGGTTTGTGGGGGCCGGTTCATCTCCACTTTGGAGCGCATAAATCTGCCCGCTTCCAGCGCCTGGCCGATGATGACCAGGATATCGGGAATCTCAAAGGGTTTTAAAATATAATCGTAGGCCCCGAGTTTGGTGGCTTCGATGGCCGTTTCAGTCGTACCAAAGGCGGTCATGATGACAACCGGCAGTTTAGGTTCGAGGTCATGCATAGTCTTAAAAGCTTCCAAACCGCTCATTCCGGGCATGCGGACATCCATGATGACTAGATCAGGGGGAGCCTGACGGATGAGGGTCAAGGCCGCTTCCCCGTCGGGGGCGGTTAATACTGCGTGACCTTCATCGAGCAGCAGTTTTTCAAAGCTTTGCCGCAGCTGGGGGTCGTCGTCAACTATGAGTATAGTTCCCATGCCTGATCCTTCTAAGAGGTAGAGTGAGGCTAAAGATAGCGCCCTGTCCGGGAGGCGACTTGACTTCGATCCAGCCGCCATGTTCCTGGATAATCCGCAGGGCGATACTTAACCCTAATCCGGTTCCCTCCTCCCGGCTGGTGAAAAAAGGTTGGAAGATGTTTTCTTGCATGCCTTCAGGGATACCGGGGCCGGTGTCCTGGATAACTATCTGGACAACCCGACCGATGCCAGCAATAAAATCCTCTGTTTCAGTAATAGTGATAAGGCCGCCTTTTTCCATGGCTTCACAGGCGTTGACGATAAGGTTCACAAATACTTCTTTTAACTGATCGGGGTCGGCCCAGATTTCCGGTAGGGGTTGTTGGCGGTTCAGGTGAACCAGGACCTTAAAAGATTCCAGTCGGGGACGGAGCAGAGTCAGGGCCATATCGATAACGGCAGAGGGACTGCATTGCTGTATGGTAAGTTTGGGAGGACGGGCGTATTCGAGGAAGTTTCTGACGATGGTGTCAATATGGCCGATCTCCTGGGAGATAACATCCAGATCCTCCAGTTGCCCGACGGGCAGATTGAGATGGCGACGCATGGAGTAGAGGCGCATTTTTACAGAGGTGAGAGGATTTCGGATACTGTGCGCCACGCCGGCGGCAAGCTTACCCACCATGGCCAGTTTTTCTGATTGGACCAGGTGTACCTGACTCTGTTTGAGCTGCGTCTGGGCCTGATCGACGTCCTCTTGAAGATGAGAGACTTTGCGGCTGAGGGCCTGCACCTCGTTTATAGCTTCATTGGCCGGCGCCGTCGAATCAGGTTCCTGCAACAACTGCCTGATCGGGGCCAATATCTGCTTGACGAGGATGTAAGCCAGCAGCAGCCCTAGAATTCCCACCCCGGGAATGATCACCAAGGCGGTGTTGGTGATGAGTTTGGCCTTAAAACCGCTCTCCAGTTTGGCCTCAGCGATTCTCTGCTCATGAATGAACTTATAACGGTCGCAGAGGCTATAGAGGCGGTAAAACTGTTGGCGCGTCTCCCAATGCAACCGCTTTCCCTCTTCCTGGCGATTATATTTATAAAGATCGATGACCTGGCGCCGATCAGCAACGTAGTTCTCGTAAGATCGGGCAATCTGTTGCAGCAGTTTCTCCATATCAGCGGTATGAGCAGATTTCTTGGCTTTGGCGAGCCACTCCTCAAAATTCCGCTGCTGTTCCGCCAGTTCCGATAGCCAGGAGGGGTTTCGGTCCAGGAAATAATACGTGACGCTTCCTTTCTGACGCAGGAGGGCCGATTCTAGCTCCGCCGCGGCCTGAAAGGAAGCAACATTTTTATCGATGAGGTCTGTTAGCAGGGAGTCGATGGCTTCACTATACCAGACCGTCACCAGTCCGCCAGCCAGGGCGGTTAAAATTAAGGCTGCCAGAACGATCAGTAGACGAGCCTGCAGGCTGAGACGTTTCCACATATGCAATCTATCACTGAATAATAGCTCTAAGGGTAGCAAAAAGTTTTATCTTATTCACCGCTTACCCTAACCCTCTCCCCTCAAGGGACGAGGAAAAAAAGACAGATATTTGGATAAGTTGAATTTTTGTTCCCGCATCGTTGCCCCAGGATCTATTATACATACTTTTCACAAAAGATCATGTTCGCTTGTGATATTTGACGATTTTTTATTTTCTCAGATGACTGAAGAGTTACAAAGGCTCATGGTTCACTCTGGAAGATCTCGGCTATTGATTTTGAGAGTCGGCAGGTTCACTGGCAGTTTGCCAGCCACCCCCCAGGGCCCGGTACAGGGCAATGACGGCCAGGAGTTCGTTGGCCTGGACCTGGGTCAGCCGCAGTTCGGCTTCGAAAAGCTGGCGGTCGGAGTCCAGGACCTCCAGGTAGGGAGTCACACCGCCAAAATAGCGTTGGTTGGCCAGGTCAGTCTGCTTGGTCAGGGCCTGGACCTGCTTTTCGGCCTCGAGACGGACTTCCCGTAAGCGGCGGACGCCCACCAAGGCGTCGGAGACCTCCCGGAAGGCCTGTTGAATGGACTTTTTGTAATTCAGGAGGGCCTCCTGCTGCAGGGCCTCGGTGGCCCGGACATTGGCCCGGAGCCGCCCGGCGTTGAAGATGGGCTGGGTGATGCCGGGGGAAATAACATCCCAGAAACTGGCATGGGCGGAGAACAGACTTTTCAGGGCCGCGGATTCCCAGCCGGCGACGCCGGTAATCCTGATGTTGGGAAAGAGCAGGGCCTTGGCCTCCCCGATGCGGGCGTTGGCCGCCACCAAGGACTCCTCGGCAAAGCGGACGTCGGGGCGCCGCTCCAGGAGAGCGGAAGTCATTCCCGGCGGGATAGTGACGGATAACTTCTGCTTCAGGAGAGGTTTGCCCCGGCTAACTGGCCCTGGGTTGCGCCCCAGCAGGGTGGTGATGCGGTTCTCCTGCTGTTCGATGGCTCTTTGCAGGTCGGGAACCACGGCCCGGGCGCCGTAAACCAGATTTTCGGTCATGAGCACGGGTGTCTGGGAATCCCAGCCGTAATCAAAGCGCGCCTTGACCAGTTTGAGTGACTCTTCCCTGACTTTGACGGTGCGGTTGCTGATGTCGAGCTGCTGGTCCAGGGCCCTGAGCTCTATGTAGGCCCGGGCCAGATCGGTTACCAGGGTCTGGATGACGAATTTGCGGTTCTCTTCGGAGGCGTAAAACTCCGCCCGGGCAGCTTCCGTGGCTCGGCGGATGCGGCCGAAGAAGTCCAATTCCCAGGAAAGGTCGCCGAAGATTAGGCCGGCCATACGCTCCTGCTGGGGGGCGAGAACGGAAAAGCCACGTTCCGAGGTGCGCAGGCTCTCCAGTTGGCCGTTGGTATTGAGGGTGGGGAAGAGATAGGATCTTTGGATGGTCACCTGTTCCCGGGCGGCCATCACCCGCTGGGCGGCGATCTGGACGTCGTAGTTTTCCTGGAGGGCGATGTGGATCAGCTCCTGGAGTTTCTGGTCCTTAAACACCTCGAACCACTTCAGGTCCCCGAAGGAGACCTCGGCTGGCTGCTTGGAGAGATCCGGTCCTGCACCCCGAAAAGTAGGGGGGACCGGATAGCCGGGCCGCTGGTAGTCAGGGCCGAGGGTGCAGCCGCACACCAACATGAACAGAAGCATGATCAGACAGATCCTCATGATTTTTCTCCTTGATGACCCGGGGGATCAGCCGCGGCCACACTGGGCCTCGGGTTTTCCTTGCCTTTGCGGTGAGAAAATTTTTCCACCACGTAAAAGGTCACCGGGATGAGGAAAATGGCGATAATTGTTGCGGCCGTCATCCCCCCGATCACGGCGGTGCCCATGACCTTCCGGGCGATGGCCCCCGAACCGGAAGCCAGGGCCAGGGGAATGCACCCCAGGATAAAGGCGAAGCTCGTCATGAGAATGGGGCGGAGCCGCAAACGCGCCCCCTCCAGGGCCGCATCGGCGAAATCCTTGCCTTTTTCGTATTCCACCTTGGCGAACTCGACAATGAGGATGGCATTCTTGGCGGCCAGGCCGATGAGCAGGATCAGGCCGATCTGAGCATAGATGTTAAGCTCCATGCCCCGCAGGGATATGCCTAAAAAGGCCCCAAAGATCGCAACGGGTGTGCCCAACAGCACGCTGAAGGGAAGGGACCAACTTTCGTATTGGGCCGCCAGGATCAAGAAAACGAACAACAGCGACAGGGCGAAGACAACCCAGGCAGGTACGCCTTCCTGGGCCTTCTTCTCTTGATAGGACATCCCCAGATAATCGTAGCCCATTTCAGCCGGCATGGTCTGTCGGAAGACTTCTTCCAAAGCCTTCATCCCCTGGGCGGAACTGTAGCCTGGGGCGGTGACGGCATTGATCTGGACGGCCCGGTAGAGGTTGTAGCGCATGGTGAACTCCGGGCCGGAGCGCTGCTCCAAACTGGTGAGGGCGCTTAGAGGTACGGCGTCGCCGTTCTTATTGCGCACATAGAATTGGCCCAACTGTTCGGCCTGGACCCGGTATTCCCCTTCGGCCTGCACATACACCTGCCACTGGCGGCCGAAGCGGTTGAAGTAATTGACGAAGTAGCCGCCCATGAAGGCCTGCAGCACCCGGTAGACCTCGCCGATGTCCACCCCCTGCTTGAGCACCTTGTCCCGGTCCACCTTGACGAAGATCTGAGGCACGGTGGGGACGAAGGTGGTGGTAACGCGGGAAAGTTCCGGACGTTTCTGGGCTGCGGTCAGGAATTTCTGCGTGTTTCCCCAGAGGAAGGGGATGTCTTTGCCGGCCCGGTCTTCCAAGATGAAGGTGACCCCGCCGGCGGTGCCGATGCCGGGAATGGCCGGAGGCGAGAAGGCAAAGGCAATACCCTGGGGGAGCTTGCTCAATTTCCCATTGAGGATGGCCATGATGGCTTCGTATTTCTCTTCTGGTTTTTTTCGCTCGTGCCAGGGCTTCAGAGTGACGAAGAAAAAGCCGCTATACGTGTTGGTGACGCCGCTCAACATGCTGTAGCCAATCACCGAGGTGACGTATTCCACCCCCGGGGTGCTCCCCATAATCTCCTCGATCTGGCGACAGACTTCGCTGGTGCGTTGCAGGGAGGAGGCGTCGGGCAACTGCACCCCGGCATACAGATATCCCTGGTCTTCTTCCGGGAGGAAACCGCCGGGCAGTCTACCTCCCAAAAGTCCGGCGAGTCCCGCCACCAGGGCCAAAAAGAGGAGGCTCATCCCCGCCTTCCGGATAAGAGTTCCGCACCAACTGACATAGCCGTTGGTGGTGCGGCCGAAGGCTTCATTGAACCAGCGGTAGAAGCGGCTGAGCGGCCCCTGCGATGCCTTTTTCGGCTTGAGAAGCAGGGCCGACAGAGCTGGGGTCAGAGTGAGAGCGTTGAAGGAGGAAATGATAACCGAGACGGCGATGGTGATGGCGAATTGCTGGTAGAGCCGTCCGGTGATGCCGGGAATGAAGATGGTGGGAATGAAGACCGCGGCCAAAGAAAAGGTCGTGGCCACCACCGGCCCGGTGACCTCCTCCATGGCCTTGATGGTGGCGTCTTTGGGCGACAAGCCATGCTCGATGTGGTGCTCGACGGCCTCCACCACCACAATGGCGTCGTCCACCACGATGCCGATGGCCAGGACCAACCCCATGAGGGCAATGGTATTGATGGAGAAGCCCAGGAGGGGGAAAAGAGCAAAGGTGCCTACCAGCGAGACGGGCACTGCTAGGGCCGGGATGAGGGTGGCCCGCCAGCCCTGGAGGAAGATGAAGACGACGATGATGACGAGAACGAGGGCTTCAAAAAGGGTGTGAACGATTTCCTTAAGACCCTCCCGCACTGCCTGGGTGGTGTCCAGGGCGATGGCATAGTCCATATCGGGGGGAAAAGACTTTTTGGCCTGCTCCATGAGCTTTTTCACGCCATCCACCGCCTGGATGGCATTGGTGCCGGGGAGCTGGTAGATGGCCAAGACGGCGCAGGCCTTGCCATTCAAACGTCCTTCGAGGGCATAAGTCTGGGACCCCAGTTCGATGCGGGCCACGTCTTTCAGCCGGACCAACGATCCGTCCGGGTTGGCCCGGAGCACGATCTGTTCAAACTCCTCCGGGTTTTCCAGTCGGCCCTGGGAGCGTATGGCGTAGGTGTATTCCTGGCCTTTAGGGGCTGGCTCCGCCCCCACTTGTCCCGAGGGATTCACCGTGTTCTGTTTCTGGATGGCATCGACGATCTCGGGAATGGTGATGTTGAGCTTGGCTAGTTGGTCGGGTTTGACCCAGAAACGCATGGCATATTGGCCAGCCCCGAAAACGGTGACGCTGGCAATGCCGGCTACCCGGGTGATCTGGTCGTTCAAGTTGATGTAGGCGTAATTGGCCAGGAAGGTGGCGTCGTAGGTGCCTTGGGGAGAAATGAGGTCCACCACCATGAGGGGCGCCGCGGTTGATTTCTTAACGGTAATGCCGTAGTTGCGCACGTCGGCGGGGAGTTTGGCCTCGGCCTGGGCCTGGCGCATCTGGGCTAGCACCTGGTCGATATTAGGGTCGGTTTGGACATCGAAGTTTACGTACAGCTTTAACTCACCGTTGTTGGCGTTCAACGAGTACATGTAATTCATATTGTCCACGCCGCTCATCTCCTGTTCGATGGGCGTGGCCACGGACTGTTCCACCGTTTGGGCATCGGCGCCCACGTAGGTGGTGTTGATGAATATTTCCGGCGGGACAATGTTGGGGTATTGGGAAATGGGCAGACCCAAGAGCGCCACCACTCCCACGATCACCATGACGATGGAGATGACGATGGCCACAATGGGCCGATTAATGAAAAAGCGCGCCATGGCCCCTACCTCTCCTGCTTCCCGGCGGGTAAGTCTTGGGCGCCAGCCGAAGCCTCCTGATGCGGCTTGGGGGAGACTGGCATACCGGCTTTCACCTTTTGGATCCCCTCCACAATCACGTTCTCCCCTGGCTTGAGGCCCTCATCAATCACCCAGAGAGGGCCGGCGCGTTCACCCACCTTGACCCAACGCAGGTCCACCTTATTGTCTGGACCCACCACGGCCACCTGGAATTTTCCTTGGAGTTCGATGACCGCGCGCTGCGGAACCAGTAACGCCCCTTCTTGCGTATCGATTAATGCTTTGATTTTGGCGAATTGCCCGGGCCGTAGGATATTCCCGGGATTGGGAAAGAGGGTGGCCACTTTGATGGTGCCGGTGCGCTCGTCCACCTGGCGGTCGGCAAAGAAGACCTTGCCTTTGTGGGGAAAGACCTTGCCGTCGGCCAGGACCAGTTCAAGTTTAGGAGTTTCTCGGTCGGATATTTCCTTAGCTTCTCCCTCCTTGATATAATGCAAATATTCCTGTTCGCTGAGAGGAATATACACTTTAATGGGATCAACCGTGGATACCGTGGTCAGTTCCGGACCGCCGGGATTCCCCACCAGTTCCCCCAACTGGGCTTTGGCGATGCCAGCAATGCCATCGATGGGGGAGGTTATCTTGGTAAAACTGAGATCGATTTCCGCTTTCCGCACCGCCGCCTTGGCGGCCTGGACCGCGGCCCGGGCCGAAGCCTCCCGGCCGATGGCGTCATCCAGATCTTTCTTGCTCACCGCGCTCACCGCGGCCAGGGGCCTGATCTTGTCCAGGTTGGCCTTGGCGGTGTAGAGCTGGCCTTCGTTGATGGCCAGTTGCCCTTTGGCCTGCTCCAGGGCGGCCTGGAAAGGCCGGGGGTCGATCTCAAAGAGAACCTGACCGTTCTTCACCACCGAGCCTTCCTGATAGTTTTGCTTGATGAGGTAACCCTGCACTTGGGCATTGATTTTGGCGTTTACCAGGCCGTCCGTAGTGCCCACCCACTCTCGGAAAATGGGCACGTCCTTCTGGGCCACATTCACCACTTCCACCGTGGGAACTGCCGGGCCGGCCGCCTTTTTCTCGCCGCAGCCACTTAACATGCAAGCCGATAGGCTGATGGCTGCCAGAAAATGAACTGCAACGCCGGGGCTTAGGACAATATGATATCGATCCATTGAAGATTACCTCATATCTTTCAGATCTTAAAAATTTCACGGGTTTTCTTTTTGGTGCATAACTGCCAAAGATACCAGCCGGGCCAAGGTGATGGCCGGGTAAAGCTGCCCCACCAGGGCCTCGAGCATGCACAATGTGCGCGCCAAGGGATGTATCGGGGTAATATCGCCGTACCCGGTGGTAGTGATAGTGATAAAACTGAAATAGGTCAACGTGCGTTGCAATACGTCAGGATCCCCAACGCCCATTCCTTCCGGTAAGCGAAAAGCATGGGGCATGGTCAAAGCCACCACTTGGTAAAGCATGGCCCATAATCCCCCCAGAAGCAGGTAAATCAGAATGGCGCCGCGAATCCGGTGGCCGGTTACCGGTCCTTCCCGAAAGACCTGGTTTATCACTATGGCCAACAAGAACGCCATATAGATGAGGCTAACGCTAACGTTCAGGGTCGTTAGTCCCCCTCCTGGCCGAATTTCCTCCGCCCAGTTAAGGGCCAGACTGGCCACCGCCAGGACCAAGGCGAACCCCCGTAACCATCGGTGTTTAAACGTAGTGAAAACGCCGGCTACAATAATGAGAGAAAAAAACAGGCGGGCCGCCAACCTGCCGAAACTGAACTCACTCAGTGAATTAAGGACAATCAAATATCCCAGAGTAAAGATAAGCAGGCTCGTGAGGCTGCTTTCATCGGACCAAAAATGGTGTGGATGGAGTTTTGAGAGACTCATGCGCTGTTTTTTTAGCATAGTGCTTCCCATCTCTGGGAACGCCGGTGAAAACCGATGCCCCGGGCTACTCCCTGAAATTCTTTTCCTTGATTATGAGCCTGGCAAAAAATAAAACATGATGGCCAATATGATATAAACCGTGATTAACTGGACTCCCTTAAACCAGTTGGCTTTGCCGTCTCCTGCCACCATGGCGCCGATCAGCACGGTCAGGAATATGATCCCCAACAGGACCCGATTAAATACCAGATTGAGGGGTTGGGGAGCTATGAAGTAGCTCATAAGTACGAGGACCGGCGCCACAAACAGGGCAATTTGTATGGAGCTGCCGATGGCAATAGAAAGGCTCAGATCCATGCGGTTTTTCATCCCCATGGCCACCGCCGAGCTACTCTCCGCGGCACCGCCGACCACGGCCAGGATGACTAAGCCAATAAAAGCCTGAGACATGCCTAAAGTCCTGCCTGTTTCCTCCACCGCGCCCACCAGGATTTCGCTCATAAAGGCCACGAAAACCGAAGTCAGCAGCAGGATGGCTACGGCTCGGGGTAAACTCCACCTCACTTCATCCGGAGGTTCCACATCCTCCGCTGAACTCTTAAAGAAATCGGGATGGGTCTGCAACATAAAGAACAAGCTCAAGCCATAAGTGGCTAAAAGCACCACGGCCACGGCCAGATTAACATATTGTTCGTGCTGAATGGCGTCAGCGGTGACAAAGTTGTGAAAGGTGCTGGGAACGGCCAGGCTGATGACTGCCAGGAGCATCATGGTCATGAAATTACGGGCGGCGACCGGATTGAAATTCTGAGTGTGGCGGCGATATCCACCTAACAGAAAAGCCAGCCCGAGGCCCAGGAGCATGTTGGCCAGAATGGCGCCAATAATGGACGCCTTGACCATGTCATATAGCCCGGCCTTCAGGGCCACCAGCGCAATGATCAACTCTGGGGCGTTGCCGAAGGTGGCATTTAACAAACCACCGATGGTGTCGCCTGTGTAGGAGGCCAGTTGCTCGGTGGCATGCACCAACAAAGCCGCCAACGGAAAAATGGCTACGGCGGCCAGAAAAAACAATAGCGGTTGGGGTACACCCCCGATCCTATCCAGGATTATGGTCAAGGGGATGAAGAACAGGGTCAAACCATAAAAAATTTTTTGGAGTATTTTCAAAGAATTTTCCTTCGTACCGAAAACCTAACGCCGGCCGCCCCGGCCGCCGCCGCGACCGCCGCCCCCGCGGAATCCACCGCCGCCGCCACCGCCTCGGAAGCCGCCGCCGCCGGGTCGGGAGAAACTGGGGCTGGGCCGAGAGGCCGAACTGGCTCGCTGGAAGTTCTGGGTGCGCCTCTCGCCCCGCTGCCGAGCCGCAAAGTCCTGGTTCAATCGACCGTTGTCGAAGCTGGGCCGCGGAGCCGCGGTTGGACGGGCTGCGGGAGTTGGGCGAGTCGATGCCGCCGGGCGCTCAGGCCGGGAGGCTGGCCGAGTTGCCGCCGCCGGCCGGGTTGCCGGAGATGCCGCCGGTTTCCATTGGCTCCCCTGGCGCTGCTGCCAGTTGCCCTTGTTGTCCCGTTTCATGACATTGCCATTCTTATCAGCAAAGACGTTGTTGGGACCGGCGGGGCGAGGTTTGGCCTGGGCGGGGCGGGTTGCGGGTTTGGGCCGCCCCACTTGGCCAGGACCCCCGGGGCGCTCACCGGGTTTACCGGGCCGCCGCTCCGCCAGATTATTCTTATTGCCGGGCCGATTGTAAAGATTTCCCACCAAGCCTGCGGCTGTCCCACCCGCCAAACCTCCAGCCAAACCCCCGGCCAGGGCTGCACGGTGGTCCACCCTCGGCCCTTCCCCAAGGCCAGGCCGCTCGCCAATACCCGGCCGGTCGCCTGGTCTTGGCCCATCCATCCAAGGCCGCGGCGGCCGCTGACCGGGAGGCGCGGGAGGAATACCTACCACCCTATAATGAATGTTATTGATGTTGGTATAGTGGTAGCCCCCGGCGCCCCAGTAGCCGCTAGCCCCACCCCAATAACTCGGACCGTAATAACCGGGGCTGTAATTGTCCCACCAGTTGTCTGCCACCGCAGCAGTAAGGGCCACAGTGCCCGCAGCTACTGCGGCAGCACCTAGCCAGGAGACGGGATCGTAATACGAGGGGGTAGAAGCATAGGATCCGGCATATGGGTCGTAGGCTGCGCCATACCCATAGGTGTCTTGATAAGGGATGTAAGCCGTGTCACTGGCATAAGCCGGATAGGTATAGCCAGTGCCATATACCGGCGTGCCGCCCTGCATGTAGGTCCCAGTATAGCCTGGGGTATACCCTACATAGGCTACATCGTCGGTGGAATCATAGACGTCCGCGTACTTCACGTTGTAGTGGGGGTTGCTGGGAGGGATTTTCCCCTTGTCTTTGGGAGGCTGGACTGACACCCGCCAGGGGCCGTTGGGGGAGTCCGCCTCATACCACACCCCCTGATCGCAGGCATAAAACTTCGCCCCTTCCTTAAACACGGCCTGGCCGGTGTTCTTGGCATACTCCAAATCAGTTCCGGCCACCTTCTCAAATTGCGGCTGACCGTCGTACTTGACCTGGGTAGTGGCCTTTTTCCGGTCAATGGCCGCGGTCTGAGGAATGGCCGCCTCCGCCGCTGCCTCTTTGGCCTCCTGGGTGCCGGCCACATTGGCCAGGACAAAACCCTTGGGAGACTTTTCTGGAATCTTGGCAAAATCCCCCGGCAGCTTATCCGGGGCCACATAGGCCCAGGGGCCTTCCTGCAGAGACTTGCCGGTGAACCAGCGGCCTGAAATGAGCACAAAATACTGCTGGCTGGCGGTATCCGTAAAGACGTTGCTGTCGGTGTTGCTCAGATAGAGCAGCCCGGTGCCAGAGATGGGTGTCCAATCCGCCTCGCCTTCCGAGACGATGAGTTCGGTGGGCTCCGTGCTGACGATGACCTTCGGCATCAGGTCAAGGGAGGCCTTCACCTTTTTCCCCTGGGGCGCTTTGCTTTCTTTCTGGGTGCGCTCCTCCAGGGCCTTCATCTCCTCCGGGAGGCTCTTGGCGTCTTTCCAGGGACCCTGCACCTCGGCGGCGGTGAGCCAGACATCGCCGCCCTTGAGAAAATAGGCCTTGGTCGCCGGATCATAGATCATGATGAAGGGGGTGTTCACCACCCGCATGAGTTTGGTCTTTTCCAGGGGGCGCAGTTTCGGGGCGCCGTCCAGCGGCACCAGCACCGCCGGCTGGTTTTCATAGATGATTTTGGGAGGATTGGTTCTCAGGCCTTGATCTTCGGCCTGATGTTTCTTGAGGTCTTCCACCATGACCAGAACCCGGTCCATGGAGATGTCAGCGCTCAAATCCTGCACCTCGGAGTTGATAAACTCCTTGAATTTCTCCAACTTCTCCGGTTCCACCCCGGCTGCTTTGATGTCGGTGATTTTCGGTTCATCAATGGTGACCATACGGGTGTCCCGGTCGGTGGCCACCCGGGCCGAAAGCCACACCACCCCGAATATCGGCTCCTTCATGTCCTTGCGCTTTGCTGAGACCGCCGCCCGGGCCGTGAGCTTGTCGGCCTCAAAGCTTTCTAACTGCGGCTGATACATGGTGACTTTGCCGTTGGGGTGCTCAAAGACCTTGGGCCATGACTCCTGAGCAGCCATGGCTGCCCGGCTGAGAATCAGAACCGAAGTCAGAATAGTCAAGATAGCCATTTTTCTAAACTTACTCGCATGACGCTTTCTGTTCATGACAAACCTCTCCTTTTCGGTTCATAGCCATTTGTAACAAAACTTAGGGCCATCAATCCATCATACCGATGCGCTGCTCGACATTTTCCACCACCTTAATGCCTTGGGCCTCAAGCTGACGACGAGCGAGGGGAGACACCGCGCCGGTCACCCAGAGTTCAAAGTTAGCAGGATTGCGGCTGGACATCTTGTAGCCGGCCAGGGTGTTCTTCACCGCCCGCTCGGCCCGTACCGTCCAGACCCCATAATCCAGAGGAAAGGGAATAAGCACCGTGCCGTTGGCCGCCCGGGCCATGACGACCCCAGGTGCCGTGATCTCCTGGAGGGGTGCAACTGACTGCTGATAAGCCGCCAGAATTTCGGCTATGTTTTGCATAAAATTAGCCGAATCCTCGTCAGTGGCCCGCAAGGCAAAGTTGATGAACGCCCCCCGGCCCTGAGCTCCGTGAAGCTTTTCCAGGCTTGCCACGATAACAGTCTTCTGGCGCGGACTGAGCTGAGTATGATTGAGTAATCTCTCCGTCAGGCTCTGGTCCACCCCCATGGCCTGAAGTTTTTGTTCGTTGATATTCCGAAGTCCACTCGGCGATTCATCCCGGAGCAGACGGTTCACTTGGCTGGCAGTGGCCGACATTCTGCTGATACCCGCCACAGCGCCGCCACCATAAGGAATAGCTGCCGAAACTCCTAAGGAACCCAGAGCTTGGGCCTTACTCAGGCTATCCAATTCATTTTGCAGCACCCGGTTGCTGGAGTAGACATCCACCCCCAGGTCATAAGCAATTTTCCGTTTGGCGTCGGAGACATTTAAAAGCTGTTGGCGCACGGGATCCCGCCGGGGCTCCCGGGGTTGTTGAAGACCCGTAGCAATGTTGTCAAAAAGCTTGGCCACCCCTTTGGGAACGCTGGCCAGGGTGTTGGCGGGATCAGCAACAAGATTGGTCCCAAATTCCAAGGTCTCTTGCGCCTTGCCTTTCACCCCTTCCACGAAGGCTTCGCCTCGACTCATTTCTTTCATCGCGGCAATGGCTTGAATTTCTTTAATGAGCTTTCGCAGGCCATACGTGCCGGTGACCTGAAAAGTCCCGTAATCCGAATTAACCGTATAACGGAGCATATATCCATCCGCCGCCACCTGGTCCTGAACGTTAAAGTGCGGTCCGGACCTCAGTTTCGGTGGCAACACCTCGGAGGCCTGTTTATTGCTGGGCACCTCGTAATTGGCGGCGCTAAGGGCCACTCCACTGGAGAGGATTACTGTGCACAGTATGCCGGACAACAAACCGGGTAAAAGACTATATCCGGTTTTGGCTTTTTTTCCACCATGGTTCATCATGGGCTTTCCCCTTTGATTCAGTAATATTTTTTTCTTCTTACTCTTTATTTTCTAACAGAGGTCCTCCCGGTGGCCTCGGCCTTCTCTTAGCCTCGATGGCCTGCTTCAATCTCGGCGGATGCTTCATCCGGGGATATCCTCGGGAGCCCGGGTCATTGCACAGGTCGAACAACTGATTCATGTAATTTCTGTCAAACTACTCCTGCCGTTCCACGTCACCCCCCCCGGAATCATCGCCAGGTTGAAATCCACCCCGTTCACCTAACTCATGGCGCAAATCCGGTAGAGATCGCCAATCCCCTAATATTTGATGATGGTGTTCAGGCCCCGTTGCGTGATGCCTTTGAGACTAGCTTCGGTCTTGACCCACTTGGGTTGGACCTTGCTGTTACGCACGATGAACAGGCGCATGGACCGAGGTTTAAATTCCTTCTCCCTCAGGTGTTCGGAGTTCTGATGAAGGGCCAGGCCCAGGCAACCATAGAGTCATATCGTCCCAACTAATCAGACCAGTCACACGCAAGGATATGATATCCCCAAGCGGGCAGGTCCAGGTAAAGACCATTAATCAGTAAGTCATCACCTCCCCGCTCATAAACTGTTTCGCTCATCAGGTCTTGAAGGATTACCTTTCTCCCGCTGAAATCAACAAAGGGGAAATTGACGTAGCACTGTCCCTGGGTGTGACCGTAATTCACCGCAATCAGCAACCGTTGCCCCGGTACTCTTTCCCAGGCGAAGGCCAGGAGGCGGTCCCAGGTGGGGTTACACTCCCAGGCTGGACGCACCTCCAGGAGTTTCCAGCGACCGTCCCGCACTTCCGGTCGCTCCAGGCAAGCCAGCAGTTTCCGATAGAATTTCTGAAGGTTGGGGTCAACCGGTTCTTCCGGGCGACGGCCCAGATGCATAGAGACTTTGATCCGGCGGCCCTCAAGTTGACCTTCGTGAAAGAACCGCAGACCGGGTATACAGTAGGTAATGACTGCCGCGGCCTGGTGCACTGGCGGAGAAAAATCTTGGGCAGCGCGAGGCTCGTCATGGTTTTCCATAAATCTGACTAACCGATCCTGATAAACCATATCAGCCCAGAGATGGCTGCGCGCGGCGGCGGCGTCGTGCGATAAAAGCCGGTCATACAGCTTTTTATCATAGCAATAATCAAAACCCTGCTGCATGAGTTCCCACTCCAGGTCCCAGTAGACCTCAGCCATAAAGATAAACCCTGGGGTTTTGGCCTTTACCGGCCCGGTGACTGTTGGCCAGAAGGGCTCGTCCATGGGATCCGAACCATCAGCCGGAAGGGACCGCTCGCCCCAGGTACGCTGGAAGACCTCAGGGAGAACCAGCATGGCCATGTCACAGCGCACGCCATCAGCGACCTTGGCGAGTTTGAGGAGCACCTGCGTCATCGCCTCCCTGAGGGCCGGGTGGCGGTAATTGAGCTGAAACGTATCAGGCCAACCGGAAGAGAAAGGATCACGGCCGTGGGCCAGGATGAGAGAGCCGCGACCGGTCTCTACCTGCCGGTAATTGTGAGGCTCCCGCTCCAGGTCGGTTTTACTCCCCTGGATGTAGAACTCCGGGTGGGTCTGTACCCAGGGGTGATCCGGGGCCGTGTGATTAGGGACAAAATCCACAATAAGTTTTAGTCCTCTTTCCCGCAGGCGCTCTCTCAACCCGAATAGATCCTCTTCCTGGCCGAAATCCCGATGCAGGGTGTAACCCGTCACTGCAAAGGGCGAACCGCTAACGTCGGCCTCGGCAAAACCTGGAAGTGTCGCCTGGAATTCCCGCAGCCATTCGGGATGGCTCAGGGAGATTGCTCGTCCGGCGGGGCCGGTCTGCCACAAGCCCAGGAACCAGACATAGTCAAAGCCCCTGGCTGCCGCTTGGTCGAGAAACTCCTCGGGAATGTCGGCCAACATGGCAGGACGCCCCAGGGCGGCTCCAAGCTCCCGGAGCCACACCCGGGTGTTGATCTGGTAAAGCGAAGGGTAACGAACCATGTTCAAATCCTCCCAGTGGCGGGGGGGCTTTCTTCCTTACCATTAAAATCGATATGAGAGCCCGCCGGAGACACTGCGCATCTGATAAGAAGTAGCCCCTGGCCCCACGTTGTGAGAATAAAACCCCACGGCGCGCAGAGACAGGTGGTAGGTCAACAGGTAGTTCATTTCCGCCAGTGCGTTGACGGTCTTTACCCCGATATTGTTCCCCTGCCAGCTATAATTGATATTGCTCTCCAACGCCAGTTTGGCTCGCTTTCCCCAGTTCTTTTCCAGGACCATGCCCCAGGAATGAAACGTTATCGACTGGAAATCGGTATAGGAAGGCCCGGTAGCGGGGGGAGCCACTTCCTCGGCGCGGCGGTTATAGTCGCCATAAGCAAAAAAATACTTGAGTTTAAGCAGCGGGTGCATCAGCACCCGAAATTGGACTCCACTTCCCAGAATGCTGCGCTGGTTTCCACCAGGTTGGCATATGGATAGGCTGCCTGGGGATACTTGTAAAGATATTTCATGTAGGAGTGGGTGGGGGTGCTGTCCAGATAAAAGTAATATTCCTTGACGTCCTCGCCGTGGTTGCCTTCGGCGTTGGTAAGTCCGAAGAGGCGCTCTTTGATGATGGGGTCCCGACCGTTCCATAAGGCCAGGGCGAAACATAGGTGCTGCTTATCGTCGGATATGCCGGCCAGTCCATCTTCCCCCCAGCGGTAGGCTCGAGAGCGGGCCTGGTCGTGGGTGAAATAGCTCCAGGCGTCGCCGTTGTCGCTATAATCCTCCCGTACGGTGCCCCATTGACGTTCGCTGAGATAAGGACCCCACTTCTTCCAGGGCGCTTTGCCGTCCCTGGCTTCTTGCAGGCGAATGGTCTCTGTATTTTTGGCAGACATATTCACTCCTTAAATTAAGAGTTTCTTGGTATACTCAGTTGTATACCTTAACCATAGTGGAGAGAGAAAAACGGCCTTTTTAGTTTTTGGATTATAGCGGGTTGCTTGCCAGGACAGCAATTCCTTTGAAATATTAAATTGTTGAAGGTATGAGCCGCGTAGTGAAATCCTTCAAGATGATCTTTAGGAATGTATCCATAGACCTTATTATGTATTATTTCATTGAGTTTTCGCTCTGCGGATTTGGCTTTACGTTGCTTTATCCTTATTCGCCTGATATTCTTTGGCTCGGGGGTTGTTAACCGTGCTCGCCAGCCGTTGTAGCCATGCCCGCATCCTGAGTGGAATCGAAGTGAAGTGGATAACATAGCGACTTGATGACTCATCAAGAATCTGAACCACTTTGGCATATAACTCTTCCGACTTTACCTCATCGGATTTAACCTCCAGTCGAAGCATTATGTTAGAATGACGCGGCAAATTTCTGGCTGCTTCGACTACTGCCCGCCGTTGAGAAATTCCGGTTAGCGTGGCAGGATGCATCTGTTCATCAAGATGCTTGTCAGTCAATACTATGTAGTGAAACGGTAAGGGTTTACTAAGCATCGCGAAGATCGTCTCTTCCGCTTCGAGCATGAGTTCCGGGTAGTCTCCGTGGCCCAGCAACTCGCGACACTTGAGGGGTTCCCGCATGCCCTTAGCGTGGACTTTGACTTCGTCACCGAGGATGAGGCCCCTTCCAACGGCGTTTATTAATGTTGGTGAGACAAGCACCTGTCCACCTACGGTGAAGCTCTCGATGCGCGCCGTCAGATTGACCGTGCGCCCCACTACTCCATACTTCGAGCGCTTGGTCGAGCCGATGTTACCCACCACTACCTCTCCGGTATGTATGCCTATCCCCATCTCGATTTCGGGCCAATCCATTTGGAAGTTGTATTCATTCACCCCGCGCATTGCCTTCTGCATGTTAATGGCACAACGGACGGCGCGCCGAGCCGCGTCAGGCATCACCATGGGGGCACCAAAAAGGACGAAGATGGCGTCCCCGATGATCTCATCAATGGTGCCGCCGTGGTGGTGGATTAACTCGACCATGGCCGAGAGGTAATGGTTCAGCAAGGCCACCACCTCGGTGGCCTCCAGCCGTTCGGCCATGGCCGTGAAACCACGCAGATCGGACATCAACAGCGTCACCTCGCGCTTTTCGCCGCCCAGTTTCAGCCCTTCAGGCATATCCAGGAGGACCCCCACGATGTCGTCACTGGTATAACGCCCGAAGGTCTCGCGAATGAACTTATTGCGGCGCTCTAATTGCTTGTTCAAATCAACGAGTTGCTCATGGGAGTCCTTTAGTTGCTGGGTCATGCTGTTAAAGGCTGTAGAGAAATCTCCCATGAAATCCACCCTCTGATCGAGGTCCCCCGCCGCGATCTGTTGCGTTTTCCAGGTGAGGTGCTTGAGGTTGGACTGAAGTGCCTTGAAGGAATGGACCCCCACCATCTTGCTGGCCATTGGACGAGTGTTCAGTTCTCCCCGGGCGATCTGCTCCATAGCTTCGTTGAAAATAGCGAACTCAACGAGAAAGCGGTTCACGTAGGTGATGAGTTGCCGGATTTCATTGTCCGGAAGGTCATCCGGTATAGGAATCGGTGGCGGAACTTTCCCGGTGCGCAGGTAATGAAACGTTGCCGTTATGCGGTCAATGAGTTCCTCTTCAACAGAGAGCATCATGTCGCCTCATTTGGGAATTACGGTGAAACGGCAGACTCGCCCTCCGGAACCCCAGCAGTCCACTTCCTTGACGTGAAAGTCCTTTCCGGTGTAAGCAAGCAGCAGGCCAGCAATAAATCCCTCATCATAAATGCAAACCTCCTCCGAGCAAGCGGGAATGCCTGAACAATCAAGATCCTCGGCCACAGTTACCACGAAAGACCCCTTCTCGGAATCGGCCGATTCAACCCTGAAGATCCCGATGCCCAGCTCCTTCATGGTGCGCTGAATATCGGCAAAGAAGCTGGACAGGTCACTCTTATCGGTGACCACATTGTCGCAGTATTCTGCACCGGCTTTCTTGCCAGCCTCGGAAAAGATCCGGTCAGCTTTTTCGACCCCAAAATCCCGGATGAGGATGTCGCGCAGCGTGTATTGCATTAGACGATACACCGCCACGTGCACCATGGGACCGAGATTCGGACGGCCTGCTTCGATATCACCCAGCATGCTCCAGGTGAATTGACTCTCGTCCCGTTCTTCTCTGAACATACTCACTTCTCCTTTTGGGCGAAGAGTTAGCATACGGTTCGAAGGGCAAGCTTGCCGAATCGGCTGTGAACTCTTCCGGCGCGCAGACCCCCTTCAGTTCTTCCCAGCTCTTTTGATCGCCGCGGCAATCTCCTGGCTGAGCCTGGCCAGGGCCCGGCTTTGGGCTGCCACCAAGTCCGAGTAATCCGCACCTGTCACCGGCTCGCTGATACTGGACCGCATTGTTTGTACCAGCTTTTTTCCCGGACCCGTGAAGATGCTCCAACGGCTTTCCAGCCAGGCGGCCTCGCCCAACCGGCCGTCGCAACGCACCACGTCCACGGTAACCTGGTAGTCGATGAACACGTTCCCACGCCAGGGGTAGAGATTAATCCGTTCGGTGGGGAGAAGAAAACCGATATTGTCCGCCAGGACATTCACGAAGTTATCCTTGAAGGAGCCGACCCAGCGATCGTACTCGGCTTTGCCCACCTGATTGTCGCTGGTGCGGGTGACAATCTGCGACGTCTCGAGGTAATCGGCCAGATTGACGGGACCGATGCCAATAACCGCGTTTTGAGCTGGGCTTTCACTTTTTACCAGCACCTGATCTTTTTGCATTGCACTCAAGTTGTAAAAACGCGGTGTTTGACTCCTGCTCAGGCAGCCGCTGCAAAAAATGGCCACGATGACCAGGATTATTGGTAGGCCGCAAGAAAGTGGCGTCTCTCTCATGTTATTTCCCTCCAGGACTCTTCTTGCCGCGAATCACGGTTTCGGGGTGCTGTTCCAGATAATTGGCCAACTGCCGAAATGACCGGCTCATGGCGGAAATCTCTTTCATCGTGTTCTGCAGTTCAACTATCAGCGGTGAGTCTTCGGAAATGATCCCCCTGACAGAGGACATGGTCTTATCCAAACCGGTCCCCAGCGGGTCTAATTTGGCTTCGGCATTACGGGCCAGCTTACCGATATCTTTGACGGATTTTTTCACGTCGTCCGCCAGTGGATTAATCTGACCTTCCATTTTGACAACGATTTTGCGGACATCCTGGAGAGTATCTTTCAGAGCCCGGATACCGGCGATCAGGTCCGGGCCGTTAACGAACCGATCGATACCGGCCAGGGTCGATTCCAAGTGTTTTTTCAGTCCCTCGAGATCCAGCTTATCCAGGGTCTGGGCCAGCCGTTCGCTGGTGGACGGGATCGTTGGAATCTCGATAAAGTCTTTGCCGATGTTCTTCAGCACCACCGGCGTGCCGGGATGGAAATCAATCTCGATCATTAGTTGCCCGGTAATAAAACTCTGCATCGTCAGTACGGCTCGGAGGCCCTTGTCGATGAGCTTGGCTATATTTTTTCGGGGCTCTCTGGGTATTTTGCCGCCTTCTGCATGCACCTTGAATCTATCCGGCTCGAATTCGATGGTTACAGGAATTTGTGGCTGCAATTTAGCAGGGTCGACTTGGAGAACAATGCTGGTCACCGACCCGATTTGAACGCCCTGGAACAGCACCGGCGCGCCTACATTCAACCCCTTGACGGATTCATCGAAGTACAACACGCATTTCACGGTTTTCTTGAAGAACTTGCCTGACCCGAAGACCACCAGGCTGGCGGCCATCAAAATCACGGCAAGAACCACGAAAACGCCGATCATCATTCGGTTTGCTTGCTTAGCCATGTGTGCCCATATCCTATCGGTTAAGATTGCTCGCCCCGGGTTAAAAACAGGCGCAGATTGGGGTCTCGGGTTTTGGCCAAAAGCTGGTTCGGGTTGCCCGAAGCCGTCATGGTCCGTTTGGAGACATCCAGAAATACGGAATTGTTGCCAATCGCAAAGATGCTGGCCAACTCATGGGTCACCACCACCATGGTGGTGCCCAGGCTCTCCCGCAGTTCCAGAATCAGGTCATCCAGACGGCGGGCGCTCACCGGATCTAACCCGGCGGAAGGCTCATCGAAAAACAGGATCTCCGGATCCAGGGCCATGGCCCGGGCGATGCCGGCCCGTTTCTGCATGCCGCCGCTGATTTCCGCGGGATAAAACTCTTCGAACCCGGCCATTCCCACCAGCGCCAGTTTCAGTTTGACCACCTCGCGAATTTGGGCTGGGCTTAGATTGGTATAGGTTTCCAGCGGCAGGCCGATATTCTCGGCCAGGGTCATAGAACTCCAGAGCGCCCCGCTCTGGTACATCACTCCGGAACGGCGCATGATCCGGTTGCGGGTCTGGGGGGAGGACCCCCAGAAATCCACCTCTCCATAAAAGACCTTACCCTTGGCCGGGGCTTTCAAACCGATCAAAATGGTCATCAAGGTGCTCTTGCCGCAGCCGCTGCCACCCATGACGATGAAGATATCACCCCGGTTGATGGTAAAGGTCAGGTCCCGCATCAGGACAAAGTTGCCATAAGCCATAGTAAGATCGCGCACCGTTATGTGGGCTGCTTTTTCCGTCATGTTCCCTTTATCCGATAATGGTGGCTTTTCCACTTAAGGGCTAGCCGTCTCATATTCCCAGAAAGTTGCACAAAATGGTGATCGCCGCGGTGGAGACGATGATGCCGACAATGGCGGTGACCACTGCGGAGGTGGCCGCGTCGCCCACCGCCGAGGCGCTGCGGCCGCACTGCATGCCCCGCATGCACCCGGCCAGGGCCACGATCACCCCGAACACCGTGCCGGAAAACAGGCCGATGCCCAGATTCCACAGACCCACCGCCGCTGCGGTCTGGTTATAGTATTGAATAAAGCCGATACCGAGCATCCCGACCCCCACCGCCATACCCCCCAGGATGCCCATGACATTAGCGTACAGGCAGAGCAGGGGCATCATCAGGGCCAGTGCCAGCATACGCGGCAGCACCAGAAACTCCATGGGTGATATACCTAAAGTTTTCAAGGCATCGATCTCCTGGTTCACCTGCATGGTTCCCAGTTGGGCGGCGAAGGCCCCGCCGGTGCGGCCGGCCATGACAATGCCGGTCATAATCGCCGCCATCAAGCGCACCATGGCAATGCCCACCAGGTCGGCCACATAAATTTGGGCCCCGAATAGCTTCAGTTGGATGGCGCCGATAAACGCCAGGATCAGCCCCACCAAAAAACAGATGAGAGAGACGATGGGCAAGGCCTGGACGCCCACGGCCTGCATGATCAAACCTAAATCGGCGCGCCGGTACTGGGCCTGGCCGCGTATGAGCCTCAGAACCGCAATAACCGCATCGCCGATGAATTCCAGCAGTTCGCCAGCAGACTGGAAAAAATTGACGGTTTCATTGCCCAAAAAGGCGAGAAACGACAGCCGCTCCTCCACCTTATGGGCGTCTTTCTTTTCCGGCACCGCCGAGGCCAATTCCAGCAGTCTCTTGGCCCCAGGCGGCAGTCCGTCACGGTCCAGGTAGATGTTTTGCTGAGAGCAAAATGTAGCCAGGCTCATCAGGAAAGTCAGCAGCCCGGTGTCCCAATGAGCCAGCTCCCGGGTGTCGAAGACTAGGTTACGAACCCCTAGGCTACCTTCCAGCCTCTGCTGAACCCTATCGGCGGCTGGCAGTTCACCGCCAAGCAGCCAATCCCCGGAAATCATTACCTTCAGCGTGTCAGCCGAAGATTGCTCCATGATCATTTCACCCCGGGTCGTCATATGCTTTTTTCTCCATGGTATCTCCCTATAATGGTGGCCCAGAAGCGGTTTTGCATCTGGCCGGTAAGGAGCCGCACCAGAGTCAGGGCCACCAAGCAAATAACGATAGCGTAGAGGCCATCCCGAGGTAGGTCGAGGTGTTCGGCAATACAATAGGGAATCCATAAAAGGATCAAACCCAACGCCGGACCTATCACGTATGAGAAATGCGTTAATCTCTTCAGATCGTAACAGAGGTCCTGGACTGAAGAACATTTTGACTGTTGGCGGGTAATCCAGGCGCGGATAACCGCGACTACTTTGTACGCCGCCAGGAGGGCGCAAGCTGCCACGGCAAGTTGAGCCGCCATGGATCCGGAAAGCATGTGCTGAAAGAAATATTCCCGGGCCTGGGACACGATTTTGTCCAAACGAGCCAGATCAAAATGACTACCCATGCTGCCTCTCCCTGGGTAAATCAACCGAACTTGAGGCAATCAAGCCCTCCCCACCTATCCCTGGATACTTTCTGCCGTATGGTTTAATGTTCATCAACATCTCTCCCAGCGAAAAACTTTAAACTTCTCCTTGTTCCAGATATTGTCGGACTTCCTGCTCTAGTTCCAGGAGGAGTTTGGCATAGGATCTACTCAAATTTGTGGCTTCCTCGGAAGAGGCCTGCCGCCAATACTGCCTGGCGGCCAGGCAATCCCGGTAATCCTCGCAAAGGGACTGGAAGGAAGAACTTTGCTGAAAGAGTTGCCGGATTTTGTCCCCCTCCTGCGGGAAATTCTCTAACACTGATGCCAGCGCGGCACTTTGGGGAGCATCTTTGCGGCCTGTCGGGGTCATACCGTCCACCCTGGAAAAATCAAATTTCAATAGGCCCTGATTAACCCATTTGCTTGACCTTTAAAAGTAATAATACGGTAACATTACAGTAACATCGAGGTTCTTTACACTCTCGGGTAATTTCTGATATCATAGAGACATTCATAGCTCGTTAGGGGTACCCATGGCTGCCAAAGATAGTAATCAACTTCCTCCAAGATCTGGGGCCAGTCCTCCCCCGGAGGAGGCCATCCGGCAGCAACTTGGAAAAATCCTGATCAGTCCACAGTTTGTTGGCTCCCTAAATCTACAGAACTTTCTTAGATTTATCGTGGAAAAAACCCTGGCCGGCGGGGGCGCTGAAATCAAGGGTTACACCGTTGCCACCCAGGTGCTGGGGAGGAAAGCGGACTTTGACCCGAACTTGGACCCTATCGTCCGGATTATGGCAGGCAGGCTGCGCCGGGCCTTGGAGCAGTACTACCAGGTGCAAGGGCAAAGCGATGCGGTAATCATCGATGTGCCGCGGGGCGCCTATGTGCCCGTGTTCTGCTCATCTTCCCGGCAGGAGGACGCAGGTGAGGTAACTCTTAAAATTCTCAAAGAACAGATTTGGGCGCTCCCGCCAGGACCATCCGTGGCGGTGATGCCCTTGCGCAACCTGACGGGTGACCGTAAACAAGAGTTTTTTGCCGACGGCTTAGCCGAAGAAATCACCAACGAACTGGCCCGTTACCAGGATTTGCGGGTGATCGCCTTTCAATCCACCCTCTACTGGAAAGGGAAGGAACATGACGTTCGGGAAGTAGGTCGGGACCTGAACGTGCGCTTTCTCGTAGAAGGAAGCATCCGCAAGGCCGCCAGGACCGTAAAGATCGCCATCAACGTCATAGATACGCTGAACGGCCTGCGGCTCTGGGGGGAGCAATATCACCGGGAGCTCAGGGCAGACAGTCTCATCGCCTTACAGGAGGAGATCGCCCTTCAAGTGGCGGCCAGGATCGGCAGTTTATATGGCATCATCCCCCAAACCCTGTCACGGGAGTCTCGCAAGAAGCCCCCTGATTCTCTCAAAACCTATGAGGCCTTTCTGCACTTCTACCACCATGTCACCATCTTGAGCCCCCAGACTTTTGCCGAGACCCTAAAGGTGTTGGAGCGGGCCGTAACCCGGGATCCAGACTCTGGTCTTGCTTGGAGTTTGTTGGCTTTTGTCTATAGCCAAAGTTACTCTTTGCAATTAGCACCCTTGGAATCACCCTTGGAACAATCCCTGGTCGCGGCCCAAAAGGGGGCGGCTCTGGAGCCGGAGAACCAGTTGGCTCGGGTCGCCCTTGCCAATGTGTATTTCTTCCGAAATGATCGGGAGTTGTTCCTATCGGAAGCCGAAACTGCCCTGGCCCTCAACCCCAATGCGCCTACCCCCATCGGTTTTCTCGGCTGGCTCCTGGCCCTTTTGGGGGACTGGGAGCGAGGGCTGACCATCCTGGAAAAAGGCATGGCATTAAATCCCCACTTCCCCGGGTGGTTTCGGATGGCCCCATTTTTTTATTACTATCTTCAGGATAGTTGTGAGGAAGCCTATCAGGAAGCCCTGGCTTTTCGGATGCCTCAACTCTTCTGGGATCCACTTTTGCGGGCCGCGGTGTTAGGCCGGTTGGGAAGGGAGGGAGAAGGGGCCCAGGCGTTGGCGGAGCTGCTCCACCTCAAGCCGGATTTCCCTACTGGAGCCCGCTTTCTCATCAGTTGCTATGCCAAATTCCCCTACCTGGTTGAGGGTCTCCTAGATGGCTTGCGCCTGGTCGGCCTTAAGACCTGATGGATAAATTGCGGTCCGGGAAGGTTTCCCAAATGACGCCTCTCTCTACCCGGTTCCCGGACGTTAGCAGCAGTCGGAGGCAGCGCGCCAAGGAAAGACAATCCGCCCACCCGGACATTTACTGGTATGTTTGCGATAGGTTGGGAATAGGGTTGGAAATGATTTTCAAGGGAATAAAAAGAGGGGTCAGACTTTCATCTACCCCCTTGATTTTCATTGGCGGGCGATGGGTGACTCGAACACCCGGCCTTTGGTTCCGGAGACCAACGCTCTATCCACCTGAGCTAATCGCCCGCGTCTTTTCTATACAATGGTAACAGATATAAAATCCCTGTCAAGCACCACTTCGGAATTCAGGCCTCAATCCCGGCCGGTCTCTCATATCGGGATGCGACTTCCCTCTCTTATTTAAGCCTCCATTGTTTTTAAGCCGTGACCGGCATATTCTGAGAATTGTCCGAATAACGTTCTAACGCAGTCTCTCCAGCTGGAAGACTCCTTCTGGCGTCATTTCGGCCTGCAGGTCGAATTGTTGGATAATTTGATTGACTGGCCGGCCCAGAAGGAGATCCAGGCTGGCGGCAGGAACTTGCCATTCCTGCAGAAGCATCTGCCGCAAGTAATGATCAAAATGGAGGATATCAAAGACAACTTCGGTTGCCGCGGCTTTCTCCCCCAGCAGATCTTGGAGGGCGGTAGCCAGTCGGTTAATGGCGCAGCGCTCCTCGTGAGTAGCAATGAATTCCCACAACTCCGCAACTTCCCCGAACAGGGCCTGCCGGTTTAAAAAACCGGAGACGTCCGGCGCCTTTTCCAGTTCGGCCCGGTAACACGGGAGTTTGCGGCATTCCTGCGGCCTCTGATCATAGATGAGGCAGCGGTTGGGATTTGGGGCAAAGAAAAGGCAATGGCCACCTTTAGAGCTTTCTTTGACTTTCAACCGTTCCTCAGCAAGGACTACTTCTTCGCCGGTTTTGGGGGAGATGCTTTTCTCACCCCGACGGAGGGTATAGACCTCGGTCCAGTGGAGTAGATCGTCCTGAAACAGGGAAAGGTCGGCCATCATCAGGACTGGGGCGCCTTGGGTGCAGCATTCACCGCAGCGCAGACAGGTTCCCTGTGTCTGCTGCACCACCGCTTTGGCAGCCTGGACCAGAAGAAGCCAGCGGTCGGCGCGTTCCGGGGTGGTCAGGTCGTTCCAATCCTGATATAAGCGGTCAAAGTCCCCTGCCTGTTCGATCCGTTCTGTTAGGAGGCGGCGACGGCCGGATTTTGGGTTTAGATTTAAAAGTTCGGACAGGTATTCTTTCCAAAGGCTGAGCATCACTTCACGACCGCCCCGCTCCAGGGCGATGAGCGGGTTGGCACGAATCTTACCGGTAAACTTGGGTTTAGTGGTCATTTCGCTCTCGTATTACCAAAAAAAGCTTCCGGTTCCCGGTTGTTGCATAGAAAAAACTTGAAGTTTCAAGTTTTGAGCGCCGTAGGTTGGAAAAGCGAAGCACATGCCGCCTTCCGAATGCTCCGACACACATTCTTAGGGTTGGTGGGTAACCGGTAGGCAATGGCATTTATTATCATGATGTTGCAGGTTATAAGCAACGTGAAGTACCCGTTATCTTCGATTTGAGTATGAAAATTGTCTTATGGCGACTTAAGCCTGTTGTATAAAATAATGCAGCCCCACCGTAAGTTCAACCATGGCATCAAAATCAAGGGTGGCCAGCAGGTCCCGCGGACTGTGATAGTGGGGATTGCGCAAAAAGGCGGTGTCAGTAATCATGAGCGCCGGATATCCCTGATCCCAAAAACTGGCGTGATCGCTCAGGCGGCTTTCAGGTAACAGGTAGCCGCCCATAGGAACGGCGATGGAGGAGACCGGCAGATGGCAGCCGTTTTTCAGGGCATGTTCTAGAGCAGTTAACAAGGGGCGGGAGCGACGGTCAGACACCAGTGCGATAAAATTGCCCGTTGTCGGATAACCAAGATATTTTAGGGGGAAAGGTAGGGGTTGGCTGTCTGGTTCATGGCGGTAATAGCCGACCATTTCCAGACAGAGCATACCCTTAATCCGATCGCCGCGCTCTTTGGCCCGGCGGGCGTATACCCGACTGCCCATGTAGGGCGTGAGAAAAGCCGGGGGCTCTTCGGTGGTGAAGCCGATGAATACCCAGGGCGATGGGGGCCGCAAAGATCGGGCCAGTCTGGCCGTCTCCAACAGCACGGCAATGCCGCTGGCATTGTCATCGGCCCCGGGAGTGCCGGCTACGGTGTCAAAATGGGCCCCTAAGATATAATAGCCGGTATTGTTGGGATGTCCAGCAATGATATTGGCAACCCCCTGTCTCAGATAAAGGAAACCCTGACGGTTGGTAGGGTAACCCAGAGAGAGAAAGGTCTGGTGAACATAAGTTTCTGCCGCCTTCAAGACCTCGGGTCGATAAATACTGCGGTCTCCCAGAGTTTCGCTCAGATAGCGCACATGTTCAAAAAGACGTTGACGGATTTCGCTCTTGTCGGGCATCTCGCTCACCAAGTCAGAAATAGTCAATAGGGCTTACCTGTTTTTTCTGCCAATCGGTTGCTCAGTCTGACAAAATCATCGACCGAGAGGGTTTCCGCCCGGCGGCCGGGGTCGATCCGGAGATCGTGCAAGATGGCCAGGATGACTGCCGGGGAAGCACGCAGCAGAGAAGATTGGGCCGTCAGGGTGTTTCTTAAGGTTTTGCGTCGGGTCGAAAAAGCAGCCTTAACAACCTGTGCTAAAAAATCCTCATTTATTGCCGATGGTTCTGGAAGGCGCGGCCGGAAACCCAGGACCACTGAATCCACCTTGGGGGCAGGATAAAAATTGCTCGGTTTTAACAAGAACAGCCGCCGGAGATGAAAGTGGTACTGAATCAGGACCGACAAGATGCCGTAGTCCTTGCCGCCCGGTTGAGCCATCAGACGCAGCCCTACCTCCTGCTGCACCATGAAGAGCATTATTCTGATGGCGGTCTTTACCCCCATCAGTTTAAAAAGCAGTGGCGAAGTGATCTGATAGGGGAGGTTACCGGCCACTGTCAGAGACTGCCCCTCCTCACGGCTCAGGGCCAGATAATCAAACTTCAGGGCGTCTTGGGAGACGACCATCACATTTGAAAAACCAGGCAGGACTTCCGTGGTCAGGATGGGGATGAGGCGGCGGTCTAATTCCAAGGCGATAACGCGGCCGCCTGACTCAGCCAGAAAATATGTCAAGGCACCCAATCCGGCGCCGATTTCTACTACAACCTCCTGGCCTCTCAGCTCCAGGGCGGCTACTAAACGCCGCGCCTGATCGGGATGCAACAGAAAATGTTGCCCCAGGGACCGGTTAGGCGTCAGCCTGTGACGGCGGCAGAGTACTTTGGGGGAGATGAATGGCACTTTTCAGGGGTGCTGGTTTTTGAGCACGTAACCGGCGCACGGCCCACAGCATGAGGAAATAAGCAACCATGCCCGACGGTAGGGCGAGTAGAAGGCCGCCCGTTTGTAAGGCCAGATTCACCCGCCAGCCCAACTGCAAAAGCTCCGACAGGTTGATGGTATGGGGAAACGTTAAGTGCTGATGAGGATAGAGCAGCAATTTGCCTAACTTGAAGCTGAAGTAATACAATGCCGGGATTGTGATCGGATTACTGATCCAACATCCCATAACCGCAGCCGCCCGGGACACCCGCAAGATACTGGCCAGGGCCAAGGCGCTGATCATGTGAAAAGGGATGGTAGGCGTAACGCCGATAAAAACCCCCAGGGCCATACCCCAGGCGATCTTGCCGGGATCACCCTTAAGCCGTCGCAGTCGCCAATAACAATGGCGTATTTTTCGGCGTAAACGCATGGACTTCATAGACACTTATGAATGTATCTTAGAGGCGGCCAGGTTGGCAAGATGGATTGAGAAAAATAAGAAAAAATTGATAAAAAAGGAAAACATGGAAGACAGGCGTTACGGCAGATGGGTCTTGAATGAACGACGGCTATGGAACAGGCACCGTTTGGTATCAGTATAATCCTGCCTGGGAAGAATCAGGGTTCTCCCCAACGGTGGAACAATTGGTGCGGAATGCCGAAACAGTCTAAAACCTTGCCCAGGGTCTGATGGATCAGGTCTCGAATCGTCTGCGGTCGATGATAAAAAGCTGGCATTGGTGGCAGGATAGTGGCCCCCATAGCAGCCGCTCTTTGCATGAGCTCCAGATGTCCCAGGTGCAGAGGTGTTTCCCGTACCACTAAAACCAGAGGCCGACGTTCCTTGAGGGTGACATCGGCCGCCCGCACCAACAGACTGGCGCTATAGGAGTTGGCAATGGCAGAAAGGGTCTTGATACTGCATGGTATGACCACCATCCCGCGGGTCAGGAAAGAGCCGCTGGCGATCGGGGCAGTGAGGTCTTCATCCTCATAGGCTCGGTTTGCCAGTGCCTCGGCTTCCAGGGCGGAATATTCCGTTTCCATCTGAAAATTAAGGCGCCCGGCGCGGGTGATCACCAGATGACTCTCGATCTTGAGCTTCTTCAAGATGCGCAGCATTTCCAGCCCGTATATCACCCCGCTGGCTCCTGAGATTCCCACTACGAACGGCTTATTAGGATTACCCATTTCGTTTTTATTTCCTTTGCCACAAAAATTTTGGAGAGATCAGTTTTTTAGGACTGACTCGCATCGATGAGCCGGGCAGGGTAGGGCAGGCGGGTAAAATGATTTTTCAATTCGGATTCCGGCTACCAGTGGCAGATAATTCCCATTGACGGGGCCACCCCATACCATCAGGTTATTAGTTTCAGCGCCATGCAGCCAATGGTCAGGAAGATGACCACAGCAAAGGCCAACTGCCACTTGGGGGTAGCCCACTGGCGCTGCCAGGCGGCGCCCAACTGACTGCCTACGGTGCCTGAAACCAGCAGAATAATTACCAGGATCAGTTCCACATTGCCCTTCAGGCTATGGGTCAAAGCGCCATAGAAAGAGGTAAGTAAAAGTTCAAAAAGGTTAGTGCCGATAGAGACAACAGTAGGTACTCCTAAGACATAAATCAAGGCCGGCATCCGGATGAAACTACCACTGACTCCCAAAAGTCCGGTCAGCAGACCACTCAAAAATCCCACTCCCAGGACGATCCACAAGGAAATGGCGTCTACGCCGGAAACCGGCAGGGCGATCATCGGCCGCAGACTGATCATACGCAAGCGATTGGCCACCGGGGGTGCCATGGCCCCCGGGGGTTCCTCCAACATCTTGGTTTTGAGCGCGGCCTTGGCTTCACGGTAAACTAGAGAAGCGATCCATCCAAGTAGTAATCCATAGACAACGGTCATAAACAACTGTAAGAGACTGATCTTCCAGTTTCCTACCATAACGTCGCCGCCTCTTTTGAGTAGTTCGACTAAACGGGCACCGATCTCCACTCCAAAGATACTACCGCTAAACATCAGGGTTCCCAGTTTAAAATCAACATATCCTGAGCGTCCCAGGCGGATCTTGGCCATGGTGGCCGTTCCCACCATCTGGGTGAGATCAGTTCCCACTGCCACGTTATAGGGAATATTGAACATCAGGTTTAGCCAAGGTGCCATTAAAAATCCGCCGCCAACACCGTAAAATCCGTTAAGCAGTCCGAGTAGGAGCCCTATTACCACCAGCGCCGCGAGGTTGACCAGAAGATCGCCGTCGGTCGTAATGGTGTAAAACCAGCCGTGCAGTGGTTCGGTTAGCCTGGCTAACTCTGGATGGAGGACTTTCTGCCAATAGCCTGCTATCGGAAGCATCAGATTCATCAGCGTCTCCTAACAGAACCGGGCCTGGAAATAAACAGGCGTCGGTCCGATCCAAGCATATCCTATAATAGCCTAAAACTATTTCTAACCATTGATCCTTGACCGATGGCAGGTAAACGTTGGCCGCTCTCTTTAAATGCCGCCACCACCGAGCCGGATGTGACAGATTTTCTCGATCAAAACGATCACTCCATATAAGGCTATCCCTAGTACCACCGGGATACCCAACGCCGACGCCACGTACTGCCACTGTGGAATGAATGGCTGAGCTGGGCCTGCAGCACTTTGGGAAATCTCGGCCAACCATTGTCCTAAATGCATAATATGCTTTCCCTTCCGGCCTCGATATTGTAATATAATTCACTAAATATTGTATTGAACCCGGTTCCGTCCTGTCAAGCCGAGAGTAAAAATCCGGACTATATTTTTACGATACGTGCATCATGAAAAACCTAAACTTTTTCTTTTGCTTGATACTTCTAAAAATATCTATATATTATTTGGTATAAAGGTTTCCTGCCTCCGCCTATGTCTCCTTTCTCAATCTGGACAATAGTTAAATGAATGATTATTTTAATCGAAAATGCGTTTTAGATAAGGCGCTGAAAGGAGGGTCCTATGCGGCGCATACTGATTGCCGACAGCGATCCTCATATCCTGCTTCTCTGTCAGGATGAGCTGCGGGATGAGGGCTATGAGGTTTGTGTTGCCTCCAACGGCCGAGAGGCCCTCTTGCTGATTGATGAAGACTGTCCTGATCTGGTAGTGCTCGAAATCATGTTGCCTGACATGTCCGGTTTGGAGGCATTGCGGATTATTAAAGGAACCTGCCGCCAGACGCCGGTGATCTTCCACTCGACGTATGAACCGCCCGAAACTTGCGGTGTTCACCAGATAGATGGCGCAATCTTGAAGACACATGATATGGAAATTTTAAAGAAAACCGTACGACGTTTTTTGCCGAGCCATCAGTCGTCCAAGTATGATTGGCAGGGCCGGCAAGGCGCCAAAGCCTCTTTATGCAGTCAAGGAGCCTGTCATGGCTATAATGGAAATTAGCGTCGTTCCCCTGGGGATGGGAGGCGTTGGGGTCGGAGAATACGTCGCTGACCTTATCCGTTATCTGCAGAATAATAGTATTCCCTATAAGTTGACCGATATGGGCACAATTCTGGAAGGGGAGGTCGATCAACTTTTATCGGTAGCCCGTAATTTGCATGAGTTACCTTTTCACCGCCAGGTCAAACGGGTAGTGACGCACATTGCCATAGATGACCGTCGGGACAGAGAAGTACATCTGGAAGATAAAATTAAAGCTGTTACCCAACGATTGACTCAGAGTTAATACGCCTGCTATGCCTTCGTACAATAAAGATTATTATCAGATACTTGGAGTAAGCCGCGACGCCACTGAAGCAGAGATTAAAAAGAGCTATCGGCAGTTGGCATTAAAATATCATCCTGACCGCAATCCCGGCGATAAGGCGGCGGAAGAGAAGTTTAAAGAGGCTTCCGAAGCCTATGAAGTGCTGCATGATCCGGCCAAACGACGTCTTTATGACCAATATGGCCATGAAGGGTTGAGGGATTCGGGCTTTACCGGTTTTCGGGATTTCGGCGATATTTTCGGCGCTTTTGGGGATATTTTTGAAGACCTGTTCGGCTTTGGCGGTCCGCGACGGGGTCGTAGTCAGGTTCAGCCGGGCAGTGATCGCCGGTATGATCTGGAGGTCGACTTTGTCGAAGCCGCCCTGGGAACCGAAGTCACGGTGGAAATCCCCCGCAATATCAATTGCACAACCTGTCAAGGCAGCGGGGTTCGACCGGGAAGCCGGAAAATTATCTGTCCCGTCTGTGGCGGACGCGGTCAGATCACTCAGACGCACGGTTTCCTGCGGATCAGCACTACGTGTTCCCGTTGTCAGGGCCAGGGGGAGGTCATCGCCGAACCCTGTCCTACGTGTCAGGGGCGGGGTCGGGTTGTCGGAAAAAAGAAATTGTCCGTCAAAATTCCTCCCGGAGTAGACAATGGCATTCATTTGGTCATGACCGGAGAGGGTGATGAAGGTATTTTGGGGGGCCCTCCCGGCGATCTCTACATCGTGATTCATGTTCGTCCCCACAAATTATTTCGCCGAGACGGTGACGACCTGGTGTTTTCACTGCCCATTTCTTTCTCCCAGGCCGCTTTGGGCGACGTTGTTTCCATACCTACCCTAAATGGCAATAAAGACCTGACTATTCCTCCTGGAACCCAGCCGGGTGAGGTTATCCGTCTCAAAGGGGAGGGCGTACCACATCTCAAAGGTTTTGGCAGAGGTGATCTACGGGCGGAGATCAAAGTTACAGTGCCGCGTCGGCTCAATGAGCGTCAAAAGGATCTGTTAAAGAAATTTGCCGCCGAAGAAACTCCCCACAAAAAATTGAAACAACCGCCTCCGGCCAAGGGTTGGCTGGAGAAAATCCAAGATTTCGTCGGTTCTCTCATACCGTAATTGCAAACCTAAGGATTGCAGCTAAAAAACATAGATTCAATAAGGCTCAGAGGTGAAAAAAATCCTTTTCGAATGTTGAATCTTTATGATATAATTCACAAGAAGGTTGCGGAAAGCTGACCGGAAAATGACGGGTGCAATTGCACCAGACAGATAAAGAGGATCCTATGGCATCAAAAGAGCTCACCTCTTGGGATATTTTGCGAGACCCTAACCGGATTTTGTTGGAAGAAGACTACGGTTCCTGGTTGACGCTCCTCATCTACCTGCTGACCTGGGTTGTAGAAATAGGCCTGTTGTTTGTCATTGCCTTGGATCTGTTGCGGCGTTAGCCAGCCGGGGCATGAGTATCGGCGGTGTTCGTGGCGACCTAGGCGGTATCCGGGCTTATCACCCACATCCGGGTCGACCTTGCAACCCACGCGATTCATCCCCATCTTGACGCCGTTAAATAGTGCGTAACATAATAATAAAGAGAACCAGGACACTTGTTTTCTGTCACAAGGCCCTAGGTTTATTGGCTGCCGGATCGATTGTCGTCGATTCGGGAACTGATGAAGTGGAACCTTAGGGAGGCCTTGCAATCATGATCAATGAACTATTAGCTCCAGGTGGTAGCCTGGAAATGGTCGAGGCGGTGCTCAAAAATGGCGCCAACGCCGTTTATGTCGGTTCCAAGGGTTTCAGCCGGCGTAAATGCGTCTGGGAAATGGAAGACAGCCAGATCGGTGAGGCGGTTAGGATTGCCGAAAATCTGGATGGGAAAATCAGGGTGGCTTTAAATGCCGAAGTTCCCGAAGATAAGTTTGCCTTAGTCCTGAAGAAGGTGGAAAAATACGCCGGTTATGGTATTGAGGGGGTGATCGTCAAGACTCCGGCCCTCATGCAGTTGATTCATCAGAGATTGCCGCATTTGGTCATCCATGCCAGTGTCGGTTGCAACATCCAGACAAAAGAGGAAATGGCCCGTTATCTGCCGTTAGGGGTTACCCAGATCGTCGCCTCCACCGAGATCGATACGGTCGACAAACTCCGCCGCTTCAAAGCTGACGCTGATAGCCTGGGGGTCAAGACTGAAGTTCTTATCCACGGCAATCGCTGTATCGGCGGGGTAGGCAATTGTATCTTTCATGAACTCATAGCCGATTCGTATATCCGTAAAGTTTATCATGACGAAGACGGCAACGAGATTGTCGAATACGAAGGCTGGCCTGATCGGAGTGGCAGTTGTTTCCGTCTCTGCCTGCTGACTGATGCGCAACGGCAGAAGGTGCTGGCAAAACGGGGGTGCCCGCAACGCGACATCGATGATATTAACGAGCGTGTCCGGCGCAACCCGAATGTGGCCTTTGCGATCCTGGGGGACGAACTCAAGCAATATCTGGATTTGGGTCTGGCTACCGTCAAGGTGCAGGGCCGAGAATACGCTGTTAGTATGATAGGTCGCATGATTAACTGCTACCGCAAGCTTATTGATGCCCACGCCCAAGGTGAGGATATCAACGCTCCTATGTTTCTGCGTCTGCAGGATACATTGAGGGATATTGTCGCCGAGCGTGATCGGGCACGTTGGGAAAAGACCCACGAACTGCATCGCAATATTATCGGCCTTTACTGAGCCTTATCTCCCTAACAGGAACGGAAGCCTGTCCCCCAGAGACAGGCTTCCTTTTCGGGGAAGCGGCCTGATGCACGAACACAAAACCAAAGACCGAGCCTCCCCATCAGGATTCTATCAACCCTTCCTGAGATTAAGAGAAAATCTGCTCCAATCGTGTTCAAACCTGCCGGTCAAACCCTGCCCCCCCCGTTTCCGGGCGACGGACGATGAATCCAGTCTTTTTGCCGTTGCCATGCAGGAAGTAATTCCTCTGGATCGGCAAGGAGCGCACAGCGTGCCCTATTACGCCCGACAGTGCGCACCGGTGGTCTCCGTGAGCGAAGATGTCGAAACGTTGTGTCGGTTAACCGAACTCGTTGACGGCAAAGGTCATTTCGATCTTTCCCTGAGTGATGAGTATGTTGAAGGGCAGGTTCCTTATCTTGATCCGAGAGTCGCCGCCGCTCTCAAAGCCGGGGTCTTGCCGATTCAGGACTACCGTGACTTGCACGGTCTGACGGTTGCAGGCGCTCAGGACTGTCTGCGGCAATTCTTGGCTCTGGCCGCCGCCCGTGACTATCGTACCGTCCTGGTAGTGCATGGACGGGGGCGCAATTCGCCTGATCACCTGCCGGTCCTGAAGAGCCATCTGCAACAATGGCTGACTATGAAGCGATTCCGCCGCCAGGTGCTGGCCTTTGCCTCGGCGCAACCGTGGGATGGTGGTGTGGGGGCTCTTTATCTACTTCTCAGGCGTCTGCAGCCTTGCCAAAAGAGAGAAAAAAGGCGGATCTAACCTTCATGCCGCGTTATGCCACACGTTTGGTGCCAATTCTGGTCTGGACAATAGTAATCTTCTGCAGTTTCCATAACTTGCGAAATTTCCCGACAATCTGGTGGGATGAAGCCATCTTTTCAGAAACCGCCGCCAATCTGGCCCAGAAGGGGCGTTATGCCTTTACCATAGAGAGTCCTGACAAACTCAGCGATTTTGATTATCGCATCAGTGCCGGACCGGTCATCATCGCACCGGTAGCTTTGGCCTATTATCTTTTTGAGGTAGATATCTTTTATGGTCGGCTTGTGGCCGGAGTCTTCCTGTGCCTGGCATTTGTGTTACTGTATCTGAGCGCCCGGTGTCTGCTGCCCCGCGGTCCCTCCCTCTTGTCAGTTCTCCTCACTCTCGGCACTACGGACATCCTCTATTGGGGACGCAGTGTCATGGGAGATATCCCGGCCATAACCTGTTTTTTAGGAGGGATTTTTTTTGTTCTTAAGGGTTTGCAAGAGGAGCGGCGGTCCTGCATGTGGGCCGCCGGCTGTTGCCTGGGTCTGGCGGTGGCTGCCAAGGAATTCTACGGCCTGGCTTTGTTCCCGGTTCTGGCGATTCTTTTCTGGACCTACCGCCGTCGTCTTTTAGAACTGACGAAGACTGCTGGAGTACTGCTTCTGGGCTTCTTCCTACCTCTGGCCGTCTACCTGATCGTCAAAGCCTTTATCCTGGGTGGCTTACTGCCGGCCTTGAACCACTTTTATGTTCAGAAGAAGTTGCTCTGCCATGAATTTTTTACACCCATGACGATCGGCCGTTTCTATCCGGAAAGTTTTGCCTATCTCCTGACCCATCCGCTCTTTATCACTGGCCTGATCGGTTTCTGGCTCTACCAGCGTCGGAACGGCTGGTCTCCCTCTTTGCGGTATTGGCTCGGCAATCTCTCTCTCTGGGGTGTCTTTTACCTCCTGGCGGTCTATTGGCAACGCTTTGCTTTGCCCGTCCTAATTCTCTCGAGTCCTTTCGCCGGATATCTGCTCATAGCCACCTTCAATGCCCTTTCTGAGGCCGCCGCCCTCCGCCGTTTTCCGATGTGGGCCAAGATCAGTGTTTTGAGCATGATGATTGCCCTGGTTTTTCCACTGTCGATTTTTTCCTACCTGCCGCGCATTATGAACAGTGCCGACGATAGTCCCCATAAACTGGTAGATTACCTCCAGCGCTCCATACCTAATGACGTCCTGATTGAAACCCCGGAATATGAACTGGTTTTTTTAGACGATGAGCACCGTTATCACCTGATGCCAGCTTTTTATTTTGTGGAATCCACTCCTGATAAGATTGTCCTGCATAGTCCGGAGACGGGGAGGTATGATTTTGCGAAGGTAAAAGCCGACCTGCTGATTTTGGGCAGTTTTGGCAAAAGTGTGTTCCGCCAGATTTATCCCTGGTCTCAAGTGCGGCGGTATTATAAGAAAATCAGCACTATCGATTATTATGACATCTATCTGCGCCGAGATAGCAACCTCGGACGCCAGGTACAGGCGTTAGGTTTAGGCCCATCCGCTCGTTAGCTTCCCTATTGCTTATGACCCAGCCAATCATGGCGGTTAATTCCCATCGATCCTCCGGGGATTTTTTAATCACTTTCCTCAAAGGAAAGAGGTTGGACCGATGGTCGAAGAAAGGGTTATTTTCCACAACAGCGCCAGTAAAGCGGTTTCCGGTGGTCCGTCTCCCGGTGCGTTTGCCTGCCCCGCTAACAGGTTAGCACGATGCCGCCGCGCCAAACCTTGGCCCTCATTCTCAAAACCCAGGATTATGGGGAGGCTGACCGTCTGGTGGTCTTTCTTACTCCCGATGAAGGGCGGGTCACTGCCCTGGCCAAACACGCCCGCAAGAGCAAACGCCGGTTTGCCAACTGCCTGGAACCGTTTTCCCTGGTACAGGCGATTTACACTGCCAAACCCAACCTGGAACTGGCCCGGTTGGACCGCGGCGAACTGGTGGAGGCATTTCCCGAACTGCGTCGCAGCCTGGACACTTTGGCGGCAGCGGCCTGTTTGACCGAAACTGCCATGGAAATCGTTGGCGCTATTGATAATCTGGCAGAGTTATTTGCGGCGCTGCAGAGTTCGCTGACACATCTGGCAACGGGACTGCCTTCCTGGTCTCTGCTTTGCAGCTACCTCATCCGGCTCTTAGCCCTGGCGGGATACGGCCCGAGTTGGCAGACCTGCCAGGTTTGCCGACGGAATACCGATGGGTTGGTTTGGTTCAGTCTCAATAAAGGCGGTATTGTCTGTAGTTCGTGTCTTGGCCAGAGTCAGGGGGAGCGACTCTACCCCCTGCATCCCGGTGCCCGCAAGCTCATCCTGGCGGCCCAGCGACTGCCCCTGGAAAATCTCCCCCGCCTGCGGTTTCCGGAGTTGGCGCAGAAAGAGACATTGGCCCTACTGAATGGCTTTATTCGCCAGATATTGGGCAAGGAACTAAAATCATTTAATTTTATCGATACATTACGCAACTTCCAAAAACGGTCGACTGACCCTCATGCTCATACTCGGAATTGAAACCTCCTGCGATGAAACCGCAGCCGCAGTGGTGGCGTCCGGACGCAAAGTTCTGGCGGATGTTGTGGCTACCCAGTTCGATCTCCATGCCGATTATGGCGGGGTAGTTCCGGAACTTGCCGCCCGGCGGCACCAGGAAAATATTCTGCCGGTCATCCGGGCGGCCCTGAAGCAGGCGAACGTTACGCTCCGAGAGGTACAGGCTATTGCCGTCACTCAGGGGCCGGGGCTAATCGGTGCTTTGGTCGTCGGCTTTGCCGTAGCTAAATCCATGGCTTATGCCTTGAAAGTTCCTCTGCTGGGGGTGCATCACCTGCAGGCTCATATTGCTGCCGCCTTCTTGGGCGATGCGCCTCCGGATTTTCCCTTCATTGCTTTGGTGGTCTCCGGCGGGCATACCAACCTGTACCGGGTGGAGAGTTTCAGACAGATAATACTGCTGGGCCGCAGCCGGGACGACGCCGCCGGCGAGGCCTTTGACAAGGTGGCCAAGTTGTTGCAGTTGGGCTACCCGGGCGGCGTGGCCATCGAAAAACTCTCTGGCCAGGGAGACGCGCAGACTTTTGCATTGCCCCGGCCCCGCATCCACCATGAACCCCTGACCTTCAGCTTCAGCGGTCTCAAAACGGCAGTGGCCAATGTCCTCAAGAGGAACCAGGATATCATCCGAACGCCTCAAGGCGTGGCCGACCTGGCGGCCAGCTTTCAGCAGGCAGTGGTGGATTCATTGGTCAGCCGGGCCCTGTTGGCTGTCCGTCGGCATGACTACCCCTGTCTGGTAGTGGCCGGCGGCGTAGCCGCCAACCAGCGCCTGCGCCAGGAATTACAGGCCCAGACCGCGGCCGCTGGGGTGAAATTGTTTCTGCCGTCACTCAAACTGTGTACCGATAACGCCGCCATGGTTGCGGCCATGGGTTATCATCTTCTGCAGGCGGGGGAGACATTGGATCTGAGGGCGGATGTCTTTGCCAGAGGGTGAGATTATCTCAGACTCGGATGACCAGGGTCAAAAGAGAAGGTCAGCCAAGTTAGAATTACGGATGCACAGCTTCCGGAAAAATCGGTGAAGCCGACCCTCTTTGAACGGCGATGGCAGCATGCCCGTCAGAGGTAGTTTTTGCTCTCAGAATCTAAAGATCAAACTTTGTCCTTCTTAGACCAGATATGAGGCCAGTCCGGCCGCGAGGGGCACCGGTTGGATGCCAAAATCCCGGTAGAAAGCTGAGGGATCGCAGGTATTGCCGGCCAGCAACATGGTGATCTGATCGGTGGTCACCGGGAACCAGGCAAAGCCCTGCAACAGAGCGGCGGAAAGGCGGAGCGGCCAGACCGGCAGATGGATCTTTCCGACTTTTTTCCCGAGGACTTGGGCTACGGTGTCAATGAGTTCGTCAAAGCGGAGAGGCTCGGGGCCGCCCACGTCATAACTACGATTCTCTGAGATCGGCGTTTCCAAAGCCAGGGCGAAACCCTGGGCCACCACCCAGACCGGCACGGGTTGAATCTGATATCGGCCGTCGCCGATGACCGGGACCAGGGACAGGCGTTTGATCTGATCTTTGAACAGGTTGATGAAGGCATCTCCCGGTCCATAAATGATGGAGGGGCGGAAGATGGTAAAGGTGAGACCCGAGGCCATGACGTATTCTTCGGCCTGCTGTTTGGTCTGATGATATCCCGCTACGGGGGCCGGTTTGGCCTCGAGGGCGCTCATGTGCAGATAGCGCCGGATGTTGGCCTTTTTCGTTGCTTCAACGATATTTTGAGTGGCCTCGAAATGCATTTTTTGGAAGGTGATGCCGCGGGAGGGGAATTCCCGAATAATGCCGACCAGATGTACGACGGCATCGCAGCCCTGCACCGCCGACGGCAGGCTTTCGGGGCGGGTAACGTCCCCGGGAGCGAATTCCACTCCCGGAGCCGCCCCGAGCTTCTTCTCAGAACCGGGCCGTACCAGGCAACGCACCTGATGGTTGTGGGCCAACAACTGCCGCACCACTTCTTTGCCGACAAAACCGGTCCCACCGGTAACCAGAACCCGCATGATAGCCTCCGTTAGTCGAGTATCTTCATCAGTGTCAGAAGGAACGTTCGATTTATCCTATCCTGGCCCTTTCGCATCGAGGGGAAGATTTGAAGATGGTTGCGTTCCCAAGTATAACCGGGGTACAGGCCGGAGCTTCGTTTAGACCGGAAACCTACCTTATCTTTCCAGCACTACGACGGCGATGCCGAAATCGCCTTCATCGGTCAGAGAGACGAACATCCCCTTAATTTCAGCCGTTTCACAGAGTTCAGCCGCCCGGCCGCTGACCCTGACTTCCGGCCGGCCCAGGGAGGTGGGTACAACCTCTACGTCTCGCCACCGGATGCCATGACGGCGCAGCCCAACTCCCAGGGCCTTGGAAAAGGCCTCTTTGGCGGCAAACCGCAGGGCGTAGTTATTGGCCGACTGGCTGTTGCCGTCGCAATAAGCGATTTCTTGCGGGGTGAACACTTTATTTTTGAAACGTTCCCCGAATCGCCCCAGTGCGGCGGCGATACGGGGAATTTTCACCAGGTCAACGCCGATGCCGAAAATCATTGTCGTCAATCAGGGCTCAGGCGGCCGCGGCCTGCCGGGGCTGAGAGGCCTCACTGGCCTGGTCGAAGGCAATTTCCAATACCTGGTCCATGCGCTCTACCAGGTGGATCAGCAATTCATCTTTGACGTTGGGCGGGATATCCTCCAGATCTTTGGCGTTCTGCGCTGGGAGGATGACCTCTTTGATGCCTGCCCGGTGTGCTGCCAGGACCTTGTCTTTGATGCCGCCCACCGGCATGATGTGACCCCGCAGGGTAATCTCTCCGGTCATAGCCAGGCCTTTTTTCACCGGCCGATCCGAGAACAGTGATACGAGAGCGGTGAGCATGGCGACGCCGGCCGAGGGTCCGTCTTTCGGGATAGCCCCGGAGGGGACATGGACATGGATATCAATGTCTTTGAAGAAATCTTCCTCGACGCCGATATACGGCGCCCGGGCCCGGATAAAACTCAGGGCCGCCTCTACCGATTCCCGCATGACCTCACCGATCTGTCCGGTCAGCTTTAGCTTGCTGCTGCCAGGCATCCGCAGAGTCTCAATGAAGAGGATCTCTCCTCCCACCGGCGTCCAGGCCAGACCGGTAGCGATGCCCGGCTCCGGATGGTCTAGAGCGGTTTCCCGGAAGAATTTGGCCTGACCCAAATATGTGGGTACATCCTCTTCCTGGATGGTCCTGGCGGTGGTCAAACCTTCAGCGACTTCACGGGCTACGCTACGGCAGAGGGCGGCCACCTCCCGTTCGAGGTTGCGCAGACCCGCCTCACGCGTATAGTCAGCGGTTACCCGTCGCATAGCCTCAGGCGTTATAGTCAATTGCTCCGGCTTGAGACCGTGGGCCTCCAACTGCCGCGGCAGGAGGTACGAGAAGGCGATCTGGATTTTCTCTTCTTCAGTATAGCCCGGAAGTTGCAGGACTTCCATCCGGTCCCGAAGGGCCGGGGGAATGGTGTCGAGCATATTAGCGGTGGTAATGAACATCACCTTGGAGAGGTCGAATCCCACCTCCAGATAGTGGTCAGAGAAAGAAGAATTCTGTTCCGGATCAAGCACTTCCAGTAGCGCTGAGGCCGGATCGCCCCGGAAGTCGGCGCCGATTTTATCGATCTCATCTAAGATGAAGACCGGATTGTTGCTGCCGGCCCGGCGAATGCTCTGGATAATCCGACCAGGCAGGGCCCCGACATAGGTCCGCCGGTGGCCGCGAATTTCGGCTTCGTCCCGCACGCCGCCCAGAGACAGACGGACAAACTTACGCTCCAGGGCGCGGGCGATGGACTTGCCTAAAGAAGTTTTGCCGGTACCCGGCGGACCTACAAAACATAAGATGGAGCCTTTCATATCCGGTTTCAGTTGGCGTACGGCAAGAAATTCGAGGATGCGCTTTTTCACCTTTTCCAGATTATAATGGTCTTCATCCAGAATTCTCTTGGCCTCGGCCAGATCCAACCGATCTTCGGTAGTGACATTCCAGGGCAGCTCGATCATCCATTCCAGATAGGTGCGAACAACCTGATGGTCCGGCGAAGTAGACGGAATGCGGCTCAACCGGGTAAGCTCCCGCTCCGCCTCTTTGAGAGCCGCCTCCGGAAGCCCGGCTTCTAGGAGGCGCTCCCGCAATTCATCGACCTCGCGAGAACGCTCATCGCCCTCTCCGAGCTCCTTTTGCAAGGCCTTGATCTGCTCCCTGAGATAATAATCTTTTTGGGCCTTGTCCATCTCGGTCTTGACATTGGCCTGGATCTGTTTGCCCAACTCCAGGATTTCGATTTCCCGGCTGATCAGCCGCAAGACCTTCTGGAGACGTTCTTTGACCTCTATGGTTTCCAGCAGATCCTGTTTCTCGGTCTTGGCAATATTTAAACTGCCCCCGGTGACATCGGCCAGTACTCGGGGATCATCCAGCTCCTGAACCATAGCCCCTAATTCGGTAGGAAGGTAGGGCGACAGTTCGGACATCTTCTTAAACATGCCCTTGAGACTGGAGACCATTGCGTCGATCTCCAGATCAGCTTCGTAGGTCTCGGTAATGGGGCTTACCCGAGCCTGGATATACGGTTCGGTGTCAACGAGTTCTTCCACCTTGAACCGGTAAAGGCCTTGGATCAGTAAGCGGACCGCGCCCTCCTGAGTCTTGCCCATTTTGAGGATCACCGCCGCAGTACCGATGGGATAGAGGTTTTCTGTCGTATAGACTTCGGTAGCCGGTTGCCGGCTGGTCAAAATGCCGATGATTTTATCTTTTAACAGTGTATCATCGATCAATCGCTGTATCGACTCTTCCCACAGGGCCAGAGGGATGATCAGCCGCGGGAACAGCACCAGTTCACTCATCGGGATAATGGGCAGCAGACGTGCTTCGCCTGCTTCGGCTGCAGGATTGCCGCTCTCCGTCGGCGTCACTTTTGTATTGGTAATTTTTTCTTCCATTTTGAAATCCGTATATACTGAGGGAGGGTTTTAACCCCTCGGGTTAATATTCGGGTAGATTGATTACTCCTCTTCTTTTACGGAAATGCGTTGTGAAGGTCCAGCCTGACGCCAAGGCAGCCGTATGATTAAAAGACCATTGTTGTATTCAGCTTCCACCCGAGCTTCCTCCACCGCCTTAGGGAGCTGAAACCGGCGTTCAAAATTGCCGTATTCGATCTCCAGATGATAAAATCGCTGCACCGGTTCAGAACTCGGAAAACGACGCCGGCCGCACACCGCCAATTCCTGCCGGTGCAAGGTGAGGGAGATATCCGCCTTGTTCAGGCCGGCTAACTCCATACGGATCACTAGAGATTCAGGGGTCTCATAAATATCCGCAGCCGGATGGTAACTATGGGCCGCGGCTGGCGTCGAAGCACTCCAGGGACCGAACATATTTTCCATGAGACGCCGCATTTTTATTTCCAACATCTCAATATCCTTAGCTAATTTAATTTTTATTGGCGACATTACCGCATTCCTTACGCAGAGCTTGCGGGTGGCGGCATACTGCCACCCATATTTTTAAGAGCTTCTGACAACATTCCCGGTCATTACGAGAATGGAAAAGGTCTTTTACAATTTTGCCATACTGCTTTTTTATTATCCCGGGCGGGAAGATCGTAGCCCAAAAGCCCCGCAGTCAGAGTTTCCTAAATAGTAAACCATTTTCAACCCTTATCATTTTATATAATAAGTGTTCGCAGGGCAGATGTAAAGGTGTGGGGAACATTTAAGGCAGGTTCGGTTGAATTATTCGGACCCGGATCTCAACCTCCGGGTGGGTTGGGCTTTGCTTTCATGCCCTACGCATATGCTTCCTGCTGGCCATCCTTAATAAAGGCGACTGATTAACTTGCCCATGCGGTAAAGAGAAACCGGGCCGTCCATGGAGATGCACAGACCCAATACTTCCGGGCAGAAGGCCGAAAATTCCCGGGTGGCTTGATGGCGGGTGCCGCTGCCTAACTCATCACCCCGCAAGGGGGGCAGTTGCAGACCGGTGGCCTTGAGCCGGACTCGAAAATGGGTTACCTCCAGTCGTTCGTTAAATATGATGGCCCCGTCGGATTTGGCCAGGCCGAGGATGATAGCGCTCCAACGATGCTGTAAGGGCGTCGGCTGGGCCAGTCGAACTTCATTTTCGATGGGGATATAGGGCTCCTGCAATCGGGCTGCATTCAGGCCCAGCAGGAAGATGCCTCCCCGGGCGTTGGCGCGCATGCCGCGGATGAGCAGTTTCAATTGTTGCAGAACTTCCGGATAGTTGCAATCGGGACAGCTCTGACGCAGCTGACGCTCCAACTCCTGCCAGAAGACGTCCTGAAACAAGGGGATTTGGATATGGCCCTGACGGTATTCCAACAGGGAGAGAGGAATGCGGGCGTTTTGTCGTCCTTTGAGGGCCAGCCAAAAATTAAAGCGGCCTCTCCTGGAGATAGTGGCCAACAGCAGAGATTCGCGCCAGGATCTGACCGTGGTCAATTGCTGCTGCGTTCCTTTGGTCAGATGCAGCACACCGATAATACGGTCTTGATATACCGAGAGAAACGTGCTGCGCCCATCCGCATTCAGCAGCAGTTGCTTGATGGCTTCGATGCCTTCATTGAGCGGAACTTGGTCGGCCTCATGATACAGCAGCAGGTCTGACCAGCGTTTCTGGTGGTGCATTAGGGACTTGTGCGATGGCAGGAAAGCAAAACCGGTAAAGATGGGTTCGCCCTCAATAGAGAAATTCAGTAGGCGCTTAAACAACCGCCAACCGCGGATCATACCCTCTTCCTTGCTGCTTCCGGGAATCTCACAACGTTTTAGATCGGCGCTGGTGTACAACCTGGTGCCGATATAGGGGTTGTCTTGCGTATCCAGTTGCACGGTGGCGCAGGGGATCCATACGAGGCTCTGAAGGTATCGGGCAATGACCTGTTCTTCCAAAGAATACGGTGCAAAGGCAAAAAAATCCTGCTGCATTGCTGCGGTTTCAAAGGCCAGGGTATAGAACCAGGTTATCCCAAAAATAATACTGATAAAACGGCAGTGGAAGGGCGATAGCAGAAAGGTTGATTGGGAGGTGCTCAGGTTGAAGTAGTGGGTTTCATCCCCTAAGCGTATTTTAATCAGGTGATACAGGACGCCGGTTTCCGGTTCTTCCTGATTGGGAAAGAGCGTGCCGCTAAGTTCCAGCCGATGGCGTCGGGTATGAACTGTCAGGAAAGGAAATAACTCCACCCCCCCTTTGGACGGCGGTTCTTGCCATCCGCTGAATCGGGTTTCTTCGCGACTGAGTGAACAGGTAGTAATATCTTCAAGGAGGCGACTGACCTCCGGAGAATTGACCAACGTTAAAAAACTATGGCGTAGTCGGGAAAGATTAAGAGATTGCGAATTTGGACGTGCCGGGGGCATTGTTCCATCCGTACGATATTGTATGGTAAAGTATTTTAACTTATGGTGGCCAAGTTGCCAATATTTCAAATCAGTGAATGGGCAGGTAGAATCAAAAGGCGGGATGCACCTTGCTTTCCCGCCTTAAGATTGAACCTTACTCTCTATACCCGATTCTATTTTTTATTCCTTATCCCCGTTTCCTGCTTCCTGCTTTTTAGCCGTTCGCTCAGCCCTTCCATGACGACATAAAACACCGGTACAAAGGGAATGGCCACCAGGGTAGAGGAGATCATGCCGCCAAAGACCACGGTGCCGATGGCGCGTTGGCTGGCCGCACCGGCGCCTCCGGCCAATAAGAGGGGCGCCACCCCCAAAATGAAGGCGAAAGAGGTCATAATGATGGGTCTCAAGCGGCGCCGGGTGGCTTCGATGGCTGCTTCTACGGTGGAGAGTCCCTTTTCCTTCAGTTCCCGGGCAAATTCCACTACCAGAATAGCGTTTTTGCTGGCGAGGGCAATCATCAGCACCAGCCCTACCTGGGTGTAGAGGTCGTTATCATATCCTCGCACATTCAGTCCGATCAACACTCCTACCAGGGCCGTGGGTACCACTAAAATGACCGCGGCAGGATGAAACCAGCTCTCATATTGGGCCGACAATACCAGAAACACCAGAATAATAGACAGGGCATAAATAAAATAAGCCTGGCTGCCCACCAGCTTTTCCTGGAAGGCGGTGGCAGTCCAATCGAAGGCCATCCCTTTGGGGAGTACATTCTGGGCCACCTGCTCCATGAGGTCTATTGCCTCTCCGGAACTGAACCCTGGAGCGGCGGCGCCGAAGACTTGGGCTGCCGGATAGAGGTTATAGCGGGTTACCAGTTCCGAGCCCAGGCGGCGATGGACCGACATCATGGTTCCCAGTGGTGTCATCTCACCTTTCTGGTTGCGCACGTAGAGGTTTTTCACGTCATCCGGATTCAGCCGGAAAGGAGCATCCGCTTGGACGTATACCTGATAGGACTGGTCGAATTTGTTAAAGAGGTTGACAAACGTGGAGCCCAGGTAGGCCTGCAGAGTGGCAAAGACATCACCCAAAGGCACTCCCATGGATTCCACCTTGGTTCTATCGATATCCAGGTAAATCTGGGGGCTGCGGGCGCTGAAAGTAGTGGCCAGACCCATCAGTCCGGATTGGGACCCGGCGGCCTGGATCAATTCATTCGTGGCTTTCTGCAGCTCTGCCAGACCGAGACTGCCTCGATCCTCCACCATCATCTGGAAACCCCCGGCTTGGCCCAGACCAGTAATCGGCGGCGGCGTGAGCACTACGGCGTAGGCCTCCTCAATACTGCTGAGCCTACGGTTTAAGTCGGCAATGATCTTTTCCTGACTGAGGTCGGCTCCCCGTTTGTCCCACTCCTCATAGATGGCAAAGGTACTAAAGGTGTTGGAGAGGTTGGCGCTGTCCATCAAGGATAAACCGCCGACGGTTACCCAAGCCCTGATGCCGGGGGTTTCTTTCAGGATGGCATTTACTTTTCGAGAAACCGCCTCAACCCGAGGCTGAGCCGCTCCCTCTGGCAGCCGCACGGTCACGATGGCATAGCCCTGATCTTCATCCGGCAAGAAACCCGTCGGATGTTGGACGAAAAAAAACCCGGTAACGGTTATGAGACTGAAAAAAATAATGAGCATGACCTTGGGGTGGTGCACCATCCGGGTGACTATGGCCATGTAGGCGGCTTCAACCTTGGCATAGAGCTGATTGAAATGACAATAAAACCAGCCTACTTTTTTTTCGCCCCGAGGTTTCAGATATTGAGCGCATTGCACGGGTTTCAGGGTCAGGGCGTTGAGGGCGCTGATAACGGCGGTGGAGGCAATGACCAGGGCAAACTGCCGGAAGAGTTGGCCATTGATGCCTGGCAGGAAGGCGGCAGGGAGAAAGACAGAGGTCAAGACCAGGGTAATGCCGATTACCGGTCCGGTCATCTCCTCCATGGTTTTAATAGCAGCATCTTTAGGAGACAAGCCCTGTTCGAGATAATAGGAGGCATTTTCCACAATGACGATGGCATCGTCGACTACGATGCCGATGGCCAGGATGAGGGCAAACAGGGTCATGAGATTGACCGTGAACCCCAGCAGAGCCATGGCGGCAAAGGCGCCGATGATGGTCACCGGCACGGTGGTGGCCGGTACGAGGGTTGCCCGCCAATTCTGGAGAAACACCATGATGACCACCAACACCAGGATGCCGGCCTCGAACAGGGTTTCGTACACTGCGTGGATTGCCTGCTGAATGAATTTCGTGGTGTCGTGCTCTATAACGTATGTCAGCCCCTCGGGGAAATTTTTGCTCATCTCGGCCACTGCCTGGCGGACCTCTTCGGCAACGGCGAGGGAGTTGGCCCCCGGTAGGGGATAGATCAAAATCTGGGCCGACTTCTTGCCGGACAAGCCTCCGAAGTTGATAAACAATTGCTGGCTGAGCTCTACACGGGCAATGTCCCGTACCCGCACGACCTGGGGGGCTTCTCCCCGAATACTTTTGACGATGATATCCTCAAACTGTGAAACCTCGGTAAGGCGGCCCAGGGCATTGACGGTAAACTGGAATACCTGCGATTCCGGCACCGGTGGCCCGCCCATCTGTCCGGCCACCACCTCGATATTCTGGCGTTGAATGGCATCAACCACATCCAGGGTGGTAAGCTCAAAGGTCTGTAGCTTGTTGGGATCCAGCCAGACCCGCATGCTGTATTGTCCGGCGCCGAAGACCTGGACATTTCCCACTCCATCGAGGCGGCCTAAAGGGTACTGGAGATTGATCATGCCATAATTGGAGAGGTAGGCCGGATCGAATCGCTCATCTTGGGAATACAGGCTCACTACCAGAAGGATATTGGTGCTGACCTTTTTGACCGTTAATCCTTGGGACTGCACTGGTCCCGGCAACTCTGGCATGGCCTTGTTGACCATGTTTTGCACCAGAGACATGGAGGTGTTGAGATCGGTCCCCACGGCAAAGGTCACGTTGAGGGTATAGCTGCCGTCGCTGCCGCTGGTAGAGGTGTAATAGAGGGCGTTTTCCACCCCGTTGACCGCCTGTTCGATGGGAATGCCGACGGTATTGGCAATAACCTCAGCGCTGGCGCCAGGGTATCTGGTGTTCACCTGGACAACGGGGGGCACGATCTCAGGATATTGGGCTACCGGCAGTCGCCAGAGACAGACGATTCCCAGGATGATAGTGATAATGGCAATGACGTTGGCTAAGATGGGCCGCTCAATGAAGAACTTGGACAACATCTGGCCGCCTCCTCTACTTCTGCGGGGATTTGGAGGGTTCTTTTGCGGCGGCCAATTCCGGATGTACCTGTCTACCGGGGATGGCACGAAGCAGACCGTCGACAATGACCTGTTCAGAGCCTTTCAGGCCTTCCTGAATCACCTGCAGCTTATCGAAGACGGCACCAAGGGTAACGCTACGGCGCTCCACCACATTTTTATCATTGACTAACAGGACATAGGGACCTAATTGATCAAAGCCAATGGCCTCCTGGGGCACTAATAAAGCTGATCGCTGGGTAGCATGCACCGGCGCCCGCAGGCGGGCAAAAAGGCCGGGGAGGATCATTGCCTGGGGATTCGGGAAAACCCCCCGCAGGAGGAGAGTCCCGGTGTTGGGATTAACGGTGATGGCGGCGAAATCCAGATATCCCTCATAGGGATATCCCGGCTGATTGGCCAGTCCCATGTATATCGGCCATTTTCCTTTTTCTGCTTCTTCGGGTGATTCTTGGGCATGAGCCATAACCTGAAGTAAATCTCGCTCGTTGATGGTGTAATAGGCGTAGATAGGGTCGATCTGGTTGATTTCGGCCAGGACGGTTTCTTCTCCGGCCCCTACGAGATTGCCGACATCTTTGAGGCGCCGGTCAATTCGGCCATCAAAGGGAGCAACAACAGTAGTATAGCTTAGATTTAATTTGGCCAATTCCCGGTTGGCTTCACCGGCTAGTACCGCAGCGCGGGCGGCATCCCGTTCGTAACGCCACCGGTCGACGTCGGTTTGCGCTGCGGCCTTTTGCCGGAGCAGACTGGAGAAGCGGACAAATTCGGTTTGGGCATGTTCTAATCGGGCTTTTTGGGCCAGTACCTCCGCTTCGGCCTGCTGTAATTTGGCCTGATAGGTGTTCTGTTGAATGATAAAGAGGACCTGGCCTTTTTTAACCCGATCGCCGTCCTGAAATAGCACCTTTTCCAGGAAACCTTCGACTCGAGCCCGGAGTTTCACGGTGTTAAAGGCTTGGGTATTGCCCGTGAATTCGAGGTAATCGGTTACCGATTGCCGTATTGGCTGGCTGACGATTACCTTGGGAGGCGGAGGCGGAGCATAAACGTTACGGTCGCCGCAGGCTGCGGCCCATACCAATAATGCCAGAACCGACACCCAGATTATAGGGCGGCGGGGTTCTCTCACCGTCATTCGTGCCATCATCTCCCTCTGTTTGTGAACCGACCTGAAGCGTGAACTTTATCCCTCTACCATTGCGGCGGCCGTACAAGCTTTTGGGGTTTGCCTGGTCCTGAGGCATCGGACCCCCCCGTATTGAGAAGCCTGCCCCAATTGGTCCGCCGGGCCATGGCCGCCTGGGTTTCGGCCGCCACCAGTTCCTGTCCTTCCCGAATCTGCCAGCCGCCGCCCAGAGCCCGATATATTCCCACCAGACTGCGGGCGATGTCACCCAAAGCAATGGCCAGATTATCCTGTTGGCTCAAGAGATTCTGCTGAGCCGTCAGCACTGTGGTAAAATCGGTCATGCCCTCACGGTATTGAATCATAGCCAATTTGAGGGAGCGTTCCGCCGCGGCAGTGCTTTCCCCTAAAAATTTTGCCTGGTCTTCGGTTTTCAAAAAGGCAATGAGGTTGTCTTCAACCTCCTGTTGGGCTTTTAAAACCAGGTTCTGATAGGCCAGCAGGAGTTCCTGAAAACGGGCGTCCTGGACCCGCACCAGATTGGTGATGCGGCCATAGTTCAAAATATTCCACCGGAATGAGGGCCCGCCAAACCCTTCGCGGCTGCGCCATTGGAACATATCCGCCAGGGCGATATTGCCTACGTCCGCTGCGGTGAACCCGAAACTACCACGCAGATAAAAGGCGGGAAAGAGATCGGCTTTGGCAACCCCGATGCGGGCGCATTGAGCAGCAGCCTGCCATTCCGCTTCACGGAGATCAGGCCGGCGGCGCAACAGATCAGCGGGTATTCCTACTGCTACGGTGGGGGGTGGCACCGGAACGGTTCCATATCCCGGAAGCAACTCCGGTAGCTGCATAGGCGGCCGACCTAAGAGGACGCTCAGGGCATTCTTGGCCTGGCGGACAAGTGCTTCCAAACGGGGTATGGTGGCCTCAGTGCTGCCCAGAACGGTCAGTGCCTGTTCCACGTCCCGCATCGAGGTGACACCGCCTTCGAAGCGGTACCGGGCGATCTCTAAACTTTCATTTTGGACCTGGACGTTATTCCGGGCAATGTCCAGGCGTTTTTCAAACGTTCGCAGAACAATATAGGTATTAGCCACCTCCGCCGTCAGGCTTACCAGGACACTGTCATAGCCTGCTACCGTCGCCTGCAGGTTGGCGTCGGCCGACTCTATCGTTCGACGCAATTTGCCCCAAAAATCCAGCTCCCAGGTAGCCTCTGCCCCCAACTTAGAAGTGGTGTAGTTGAGAGCCGTAGCTCCCTGTGTGGAACCTTTGGCGCTCAGGCGGTTTTTTTCAAGAGAGCCGACAGCCTGCTGGGTCTGGGGGTAGAGTTCGCCGATAGCTATCCCCAATTGAGCCTTTGCCTGAAGAACCCGCACGCCGGCCTGCTGTAAGGTCAGATTATCCTGATAGGCCTGTTGAATGAGGCGATCCAGTGCTTTATCGTTAAAGACGCGCCACCATTCCCGGTGTTCTTCGTTGACCGGAGTAATTTTTCGGCCATCGGTCTCTAGCCAATTATCGGTTACCTGAACGGGAGGCGTCAGATAATCCGGTCCGACTTTGGTGCAACCGGCAGCCAGGATGGCAATCAATGCACAAACCAGACAGAGCTCACCAGATATGCGGCGGACAGGCATAGCGAATATATCCCTTCAACAAGAATGAGGGAGGCCTTATGACCTCCCTGCAACCTTTCGGTTTTGAGGCGTTGGATGGTGAGGGCAAGAAAGTTACGGTGAACAGAAAAACCCCTGCCGCCACTAGTAAGAAATCCATGACCAAATATCATCGGCGTTGGATATCCGGCACCGATCCGAGAAATACGTTGAAAGATAGCAAGGTAATGAAATCAAGGCAGTAATGCGAAAATATCTGTTATTGGGAGCTCGTTATCTTATTTAATAGTGTCTTTCAGAGATTTTCCAGGTTTAAATTTAACCACTTTAGTAGCCGCTATTTTGATGGGCTCACCGGTTTGAGGGTTTCTACCTTCCCTTTCTCTACGTTCAGTGACTGTAAAGGTGCCAAAACCGGCCAGTGAAATACGACCTTGCTGCTGTAATATATCGACCATTGTTTTGATAAAGGCATTCAATGTTCTTTCCACATCAGCCTTTTTTACCTGTCCTGCAACAGCTATTTGAGAAATTAACTCTCCCTTGGTCATAATTTATCTCCCTCATAAATGAATAATACCTTTGAATTAAGATTTGACCGACGCTTTACACAAACCTCCATCCTTAAGATCAATTGTGGCCCCAATCCCCTCCTCTCTAGATGACGCCAAATTTCTTGCCGGTAGAACGAAATGATGTAGAAGCAGAATTATAAGCAAAAGGTGCAAATCTTGATTATCCATAGCATAGAAATTGTGAACTTGACAATAAAAAATTGCATTTTACATCGATCTGGCGGGATTTTTTTGTAATAAAGAAACTATGGTTGTTTCGGTTTCGCTTCGATTAAAAAGTTGGCCAAGGGTGGAAAAGCTTCGGGATACAATTCAAAACCATAATTTATATGGTATTATAATAAGTTATGTAATCAGCCATTCGTGGGGTAGCATTTCGGGGATCAACTTAGCGCGAAGCTTTGGAAAGCGCCAGGAAGCCCCCCAGGCCAAAGATGATGTTTGCCAGCCAGGCTGCCAGGAGTACCGGCATAAACCGCACCTGACCTAAAGAAAGGAAGAAAGTGGACAGGAGCCAGTAAATAAATACCAAGGCGATGCCCGAGACAATGCCCAGGGAAATATTGCCCTTCTCCCGCCAAAAAATGAGGCCGCCCCCTATCAAGGTGACGATTATGGGGGTTAAGGCAAAGGCAATACGACTATGCAGCTCCACCCAATAAGGTCGTGAATCATAGCCATCCCGTTCCAGACGCCGGATATAGCGGTAGAGATCATAGCCGTTAAGTTCGGTAACCCGCCGTTCAAGATTGACAAAATCTTCGGGCCGTTCGGTCAGGATCATAGTGCGTTCAACAAAGGCCTCGCTCACTATCTCACCCTGGGGAAGAAAGGTTTGGATCATGCCATCCGAAAAACGCCAATTCTGTCCAGTCCACTGGGCTCTTTGGGCAGCAATAAACTGGGTGAGGTGGAATTGTTGGTCGAAAACATAGATCTTGACGTTTTCCATTGATTTTGTATCCTTACGGAACTCCGAAATATGGAAGATAGCACGATCACCTTTATACCAGAGCCATTTTAAATCGATTAATTCCCTCGCCGGTTTCTTATCTACCTTGGTTTCCCATATAATATTGACCCGTTGAGTTAGCCAAGGGGTGAGAAAAAGGTTTAGACTCAGAAGAAAGAGCACCAAAACCGATGCCAGCAACAGGATCGGCCGCAGCAGGATAGTAATATTAAGACCGGCACATTTGATAGCCGTGGTCTCATTGTGGCGGGCGAGAATGCCGAACGTTATAATTACGGCCAGGAGTACGGAAGCCGGCAATACCTGGCCGGTAGCCAGGGGCAGTTTGGCGCCGAAATACTCCAGGATTCCGACGAAGCCGAGTTGGGCTCGATGCAGCCGGTCAATCTTCTCGAAAAAATCAATAATGAGATAGATTCCGACAAACGCTGCTAAAGTGAGGAAGAAATTGCGACAGAATTCCCGGGCGACATACAGCATTAGCAGACGGGGCTGAAAATAATCGGAGACGTTGGTTAGGACAGGATTTTTCATGGCCACTCTTTTATTGCCAAAGCTTCTTTTTGGTACTAACGTTGCGTATTCGGATGACTAGTGGTTTACCGTTATGAAGGTCGGTATGCATTTTTCCATTGCTGGCGGTTTGGCCAAATCTTTAGACCGGGCAGGGGCCTTAGACTGCCAAGGGTTGCAGATCTTTCTGCAGAACCCTCGGGGTTGGCGTTGGCGCCCAATTCCAGAGAGCGAGATTCAGGAATTTTGCGACCGACGCCGTCAGCGAAAGATTGAACTGGTGGTAGTCCACCTGTCTTACCTTCCCAATCTGGCGGCGGCTGATGGGCAGCTTTACGAACGCTCCTGGAACCGTCTGCGGCAAGAACTGTCTCTAGCAAAATCTTTACAGATTGATTATCTCGTCTGTCATCCAGGCCATGCAGCTAGTAATGACGCCAGTCTCAGTCGGATAGCGCAGGGGCTGAATCAGACTGTAGTGGTATCACCGCCTCCACCATTAATATTGTTAGAGAACACTTCTGGCCAGAAAAATGAGTTGGGGGCCAGCATAAATGAATTATATCAGATTATGTCTCGCGCCGTGGTTCCGGTTGGTTTGTGTTTGGACACGGCCCATGCCTTTGCCGCCGGTTATAATCTCCGGCTCGCCGCCGGTAGGAAAAAGCTTTTGGACGAGATTGCCGCCGGTTGCGGTCTGGCCAGCTTAAAGGTTATACATCTCAATGACTCCCTGGTCTCTTGCGGTTCCCATCGCGATCGGCATTGGCATTTAGGCAGAGGGGCCATCGGACTGCGGGCCCTGCGGGAATTTTTGCGAAGTTGTCCTCCCGGCGTGGAGGGGGTGATATTAGAGACCCCCAAAAAACAGTCGGATGATGACAGCCGCAATCTTACGGCTGCCAAAAAAATCCTAAACCAATTGGCCAAGGAATAATATAGCGCAAGCTTCTAAGCCTTTAGATCGATAGAGTTAAGCATCGACACCCCCAGGTCCGGGTCCAGGCGGCGGCACAGGTTCAGACCGGTCAACTCTACGAGCAGAGCCTCGGCCACCAGATAGATTTCATTTTCTAAACGCAGGCAACCCATTATGGTTGCATCCCCTTTACCCAAGGCGACATGCACGTGTACTTTGGGGGCATTATCCTCCCAGAAAAGATTGCCGATACCAACAACCTCCCAGGCCTGAGAAAACTCTCGCCATACCGGTTTTGGCGGCAGTTGCGGCTTCTCCGGTCCGGTGACCAGCCGCCCTTGTTTCAAGGCACCTAAAAATTGGATCCAGGCGGCCCGGATATTTTCTCGAACGGCAAATTGGCAGATCTCCTGGATGAGGTCTTCCCCATGCTGAAAGGTTAACAGAAATAGTCGACCCGGCCTGCCTTCTTGGACTCGCATTAACCTGTGCTCCTCATTTTTAGAGATGGTTGGTAGCCGTGTGAGACGAACGGATCTGATGAGACACGCAATTTTCCAACCAGGATCATTTGCCGGACGGATACGATGGTGAGGGCTGCGCTCCGCGAGGAAGATGTATGGTCGGCAGAGGCTGCTGGGTTACCCCAGGGAGCAGGATGCGAGTTTCGCCGGTTTCGCCAACGGGTTCCGGTTGCTGGGGAGGTTGCGGCTCTACCAGGTTTTTTGGCTTGAAGTCATAACTGAGCCGATATTCCTGGATCAGGCGTTGATACATCTCCGGGGTTATGACGTTGATCTGAAAAGGTTTGAATTTTTCCCCTAAAGCGTAGTGCATGGGCGATAGGTCAATGGCCTGGCCGGTAGATTTATTCCGCAAGCCGAGGGGGGCGCCGGCCTCCAATAGATAGACCTTGTCTTGTTGGGCTGATTCCAGAATGCCATCGGTACCCCTGACGGCCAGGGCTAGAATTTCGGTCTCAATGTTGAAATCCGGTTGAGTAGCGCCAAAGAATTTGTGGACAATGAATCTGATATTGCCACTGATGGTTTTTAACAAGCTCTGGCGTTTTCGGGCGGCTTCATCATACTGATAACGGCTGATTTCCAAGGTTGTCTTCTCGCCTAAAATGACCACACTTTCGTCTTTAAACCATAATTTGGCCTTGGATCGTTCCAGGGTGCGGATAGTGTCGCGTTCGTAAAGTTGATCTTTAACCTGGATGGGTCGAAAGGCGTCAGTAGCAGACTTAACCTCAGCCTGGCCGACAAGCGCAATGAGTTCGGCTGCCGCTTGGCCCTCCCGCCCCTGGGCGGTACCCGTCAGAGCCAACAATGTCAGCAAAATTACAGATACAATACTTATAGACTTGGCCTTTTGAAACTGCATGATGTTTTCCTTATAGTGGCGACTGCGGCTAGTATCTCATGTTGACCAGCAGTTGATAAATATTGCGGTCGTAAGCGAAATCCGGGATATTGGATTGTTGGGAGACATGTGTGTAGCCAGCGATCAGATCCAGGTAATCAGTCAGCGGTCGCCGCAGTTGCAGACTTATCTGATAATAATTTTGATTCTGCCGAACGTTACTAAAGGTATCCACGTTATCGAAATTATACCGGCTATATTCAAAGAGAGTCCAAAGATTAAAGCGATAGGGCAGATTAAGGCTCGCGTCGGTGATGATCCCGTAACTTTTATTATCCCAATTGACCCCTTCGGTTAATTCTCGGGCATAGACGCCGCCGATTCTCCAGGCGGCAGTCCGGCCAAAAAGGAAGGTTTGGAAAAGTCCGATCTGATTTACATAACCACTCCGGTCATAAACTGGCGCCGTGGGATAACGGAAGCTGCGGTCCTGAAACTGGTATACCAGATCAGCACTCATAAAAGAGTTCTGCTCCCAGGTGAGGTTTAAGCCGGCGTTATTGAAAAAGGAATAGCGCTCCAGGGCCTTGTGGGCCAGATCAATGCCATACCAGGGCTGTAGGGTAAATGGTCCGATTGAATATTTCAGATAAATGTCAGCCCGGTTATCAAGGAAATTGAAGTTATCGATGGTGTAGTTATTGCCGCTATAGAAGAAATAGTTCAATCCTGCTTCCCAATTCTCCCGTCTCAGTGGGGCGAAATTTGCCTCCAGGACAATAGGGGTGCGCCAGGAACCTTTGTGGCCGGGATAAGGGCCGCCGTAGGGCAGGGTTACCTGATCTGGCAGGATTTTAAAGTTATCGTCATACTCCATACCGGTGTAAAAACTTAGACTGAAGGTTTTTCTGGCAATACCTCGCCCAGGACCGGTGAGATCCTGTTCATAGAGTCGAAAAGGTCCTCGATACTCCGGCGCCAGTGTAGATGCGGCATTGAAGTGGATCATAGCCTCATCCGGCCGGTTCTGGCGACGGGCCGTAAGACTGAGATAATACCGGACCAGCCCATCTTGGGGGGCCAGTCTCTGAGCCTCCTGAAGATGGCGTTCGGCTTGGGAATACTTCCCCTGATGGAACAAGGCGGCCCCCAGATATAACCAACTCTGCGCGACCTCCGGATCAAGTCTGATAGCCTCTTTCAGCTCTGCTTCGGCCTGGGGATATTCTTGAGAGGCGAAATATGCCAATCCCAATAACATCCGGATCTCTGGATTGGCCGGTTCAATACTGGCAGCCTGGCGTAACTCACTCTTGGCCTGCTCATAACTACCGTCTAAATAATATTTATTCCCCCGAGCCAAAAGGATTTCTGATTCCTGGGAGGCAAAGCCGCCGCCGGCCCACAGTATGATCAGCAAGACCCAAAAAGTCTTCAGACCTAATCCGGGTGACCTTTGGGGAAACTCCTTTTTCGCCATAGCGCTCCTTTGAAATTAACCGAATAATCTACTGACCAGGATGTTTTCTGGCCAAGATATTGGTGATGACTAACACACACTTTCTCATATTGTCAATAAAAATGAATGTTAGGTAAGTTTAAAAAGAGAGTTGCCTGATCAGCGGTGATAGACCAGAAGGCATACAGCCACTCTGATTGACAAAGATAACAGAAAAATATTATATACCTGTATGAAGTCGGGAAAGCCCACGCCACCCCACTATCACGGCCATCGAGATCGTCTGCGGGCCCGCTTTCTCCAAGCGGGGGCTGAAAGCCTACAGGATTACGAACTTCTGGAATTGCTGTTAACTTACGCCATTCCTCGCGCCGACGTCAAGGAATGGGCCAAGGGCTTGTTGTCTCATTTCGGCTCATTCGCCGAGGTCTTGGACGCTTCCCATCAGGAGTTGGTGAAGGTTAAAGGTCTAGGAGAGTATTCGGCCACCTTGATCAGATTAGTTAAGGCCTGCGCCGAATATTATCTGAAAGAGCAGGCCATTAAACGTCGGAGCATCCCTTCGCTGCCAGTTCTGATAGACTACTGTCGCACCTCTATGGGAGGATTGAAAGACGAGCAGTTCCGGGTGATTTTCCTGAATTCGCAAAATGAAGTGATCGCCGAGGAAACAATTCAGGAGGGCACTGTAGACCAGACGGTTGTCTATCCCCGCAAGGTCCTGGAGGCCGCCTTGAAACACAAAGCCACAGGATTGATCCTGGTGCACAACCACCCGAGCGGTCGACTTACCCCTTCCACTGCTGACCGGGAACTGACCCGGGCCATCATTCAAGCAGCGCAACCACTGGCCATTACTGTCCATGACCACCTCATCATCAGCAAACAGGGGCATTATAGCATGGCCGAGCATCACTTGATTTGAGGGGAAGTAAGCAGTGTCCAGGTATCGGTGGGGGGTCTGGTGGAAGGCGAGGCGCTCAGTTACTCGGGATGGGAGTTCCTGATATCTTACAAACCGGAGCGGAAAATATCTCTTGGAATTACAGTACCCGCTCGAGTATAATTAATAGTTTCATGGTTGGCGGGTGGCCGCTAAGTAATGACAATTAGTAAATGAATTTCAAGGATAAAGAAGAATTTATTATCTGTCCTCAATGTGGCGAAGAGGCCTTTGTTACCCTCCGGTATGGATTCAATAAAGTAGATTGTCCCGTTTGTGAGTATTTTCTGATCGTGTATCTTGATACAGACGGAAAGGCCTGGACGCGGGAGTTAGGCGTCCTGGAGACGGCAGAAAATCAGTAGGTGTTGAAATGAGATATAGTTGTTTAAGGGAGATTATTCAGGAATGCCATTAATTGTACAGAAATATGGCGGGACATCGGTGGGCAGCCCGGATCGTATCGCCAATGTGGCCAATAGGGTGGTGAAGGAGTGGCGCCAGGGGAAGAAAATGGTGGTGGTGCTCTCCGCTATGTCCGGCGAGACTGACCGTTTAATTAAATTGGGCAAAGAACTGGCCGAATTTCCCGACCCGCGGGAACTGGACGTGCTGATGGCCACCGGCGAACAGGTGACGGTGTCGCTCTTTTCCATATACCTTAAATCCCAGGGTATTCCTGCTACTTCTCTGCTCTCGCACCAGGCTCGGATCTACACTGACAGGGCCTATGGACGGGCGCGCATTATCGGCATTGATACGGCCCGTATCCGTGAGGAGTTGAAAAAGGGACGGATTGTGACGGTGGCCGGATTCCAAGGAGTGGATGAAGTAGGCAATATCACTACCCTGGGCCGGGGCGGCTCTGACACCACGGCGGTAGCCATTGCTGCGGCCTTGAAGGCAGACCTGTGTGAGATCTATACCGATGTAGAGGGGGTTTTTACCACCGACCCCCGGATCTGCCCCAAGGCTCGTAAATTAGACAAGATATCGTATGATGAGATGTTAGAAATGGCGTCCCTGGGGGCCAAGGTCCTGGAAATCCGCTCCGTGGGTTTTGCCAAACGCTATAATGTCAGATTGGCGGTGCGTTCGAGTTTTTCTGACCATCCGGGAACCTTGGTAACAACGGAGGATGAAGATATGGAAAATATTCTGGTGTCGGGAGTGGCGTATAGCAAAAACGACGCCCGCGTAACCATCACCCGCCTGCCGGATAGACCGGGTATCGCTTCCCGGTTGTTCAATAAGATTGCTGAGTCTAATATCGTCGTGGATATGATTATTCAAAACACCAGCATCGACGGGATGGCGGATATCACCTTCACTGTCCCTAAAGGGGATCTGCGTAAGACCCTGGAAATTATTCAACCGCTCATCGATGAATTGGGTGGCGGCCATATCTCCAGCGATGAAAACATTGCCAAGGTCTCTATCGTCGGAGTGGGGATGCGTAATAACGCCGGGGTGGCGGCCAAGATGTTCTCTTCTTTGGCTCGGGAGAATATCAATATTATGATGATCAGCACTTCGGAGATCAAAGTATCCTGCATAATCGAGGATAAGTACACCGAGCTGGCGGTGAGAACCCTTCATGATGCTTTTGGTCTGGAACAGTCCCGCCCTCGAGGCGAATTGACCTAGAGAGGAAGAAAATGCGGCGGGTAAAAATCTACGACACGACGTTGCGGGATGGCACTCAGGCTGAATACTTTAGCTTATCCTTGGCGGATAAAATCCGCATTGCCGAAAAGCTTTCTCAGATAGGCATTCATTATATTGAAGGCGGCTGGCCGGGGGCCAATCCGAGGGATCGAGATTTTTTTGGCGAGATCCGCAACTACAATTTGGATAGCAGCCTGATCGCCGCCTTTGGTAGTACGCACCACAAAGACCGGCCGCCAGAGTCTGATCCGGTCTTTCAGGAGCTGCTCATCAGCCAGGCGCCGGTAGTCACCATCTTTGGCAAGTCATGGAATCTACATGTTAAAGAGGTGTTGCGAACTACCTTGGAACGTAACCTGGAGATCATTACCCATTCTCTGCGGTATCTCAAGCCCCATGTGCAGGAGCTATTTTATGATGCCGAACATTTTTTTGACGGGTTTCAGGCTGATCCTGAGTATGCCCTCAAGACTTTGGAAGCCGCTCTGGCCGGCGGCGCCGACTGCCTGGTGTTGTGCGAAACCAATGGCGGCGCCCTGACCTCAAAGGTAGTGGAAATAATCAAAGCGGTGCAAGCCCGGTTTCCCGAGGCGCCTTTGGGCATCCATGCCCACAACGACGGCGAGATGGGAGTGGCCAACAGCCTGGCCGCAGTGGAATTGGGGGTCAGTCAGGTGCAGGGGACAGTAAACGGCTTCGGCGAACGCTGTGGCAATGCCAATCTTTGCTCCATCATCCCCGGCATCCGGTTAAAACTGGGTCTGGACTGTGTCAGCGACGACAATCTCAGGCGGATGTCGGAATTGTCCCGGTTTGTTTACGAAATCGCCAATATTAGTCCGAACCGTTATCAGCCCTATGTCGGGCGCAGCGCCTTTGCCCACAAAGGCGGCGTGCACGCCGCCGCCGTCAAGCTTAATCCGAGGGCCTATGAACATATCCGGCCCGAGCTGGTGGGCAACTTCCGCAATTTTCCGGTGTCGGACCTGTCCGGCAAGAGTAATATCTTTCTCCTGGCCCAGACCCTGGGGCTGAAACCGGCGGATCACGATGCCGCTGTGCAGGCGGCAGCCGAAAAGATCAGAGAACTCACCCAAAATCGGCATCAGCTTAAAGAAGCAGACATCTTGCAGACTATTCTCAGCAAGGTGAAAGAATTGGAATCTCAAGGCTACCAGTTTGAGGAGGCCGACGGTTCCCTGAAGTTGCTGGTCTTCGCCTCGCTGGGAAAGGGGAAAGATTATTTTCGGATGTTAAGTTACCGGATCGTCGACCAAAAAGTAGGGGATATTGAGGCGCCGGTTCCGGAAGCGACGTTACGGGTGCGTGTGGGTTTGAATGAGGTACATACTGCCGCCCTGGGAACCGGTCCGGTCGATGCATTGTACAACGCCCTGCTTAAAGCCCTTATCAGGTTCTACCCCCGACTGGTAGAGATGCGGTTGGAAGATTATAAAGTTCGGGTCCTGCCCGGTGCTACCGGAAGCACTGCTGCCAAGGTGCGGGTATTCATCGAATCGCGGGATGCCCACGACCGTTGGGGCAGCGTTGGCGTTTCCCATGATATCATCGAGGCATCCTGGCTGGCCCTGGTAGACAGTATCAACTACAAGCTCTACAAGGATGAGCATCCCAGTTTAGGGGTGGCCTCTTAGAAACAATGCCTACAGGGGTGGTTGACCGACCGCCACTCGGTAGTAAAAGCGGTTTAAACTGCGATTCTCTCAAATAGTCATGCTACCCCGAGAGCACCAGATCATCATTGCGGTCTTGGGCCTCTGCCTCGCCGGATTGTGGGTCTGGCAGGCGGGGTTGGTCTGGCGCACTCCCTCTGTCCCCGCTGTACCACAATATAACTATTTCCTTGAGGTTGCCGGGGATCTACCTCGCCCTGGGGTCCATAATTTTTCAACTATGCCTACCTGGCAGGAAGTCTGGCATGCGGCTGGGGGTCGGGATGATTACCTATACCCACGGCAGCCACTTCCTAACGGTTCCAAAGTTATCCTATCCGCAGACCGAACTGTTATTCCGGGGCGCATGTCGGGCAATGATCTGTTGACCCTGGGACTTGCCATTGACCTGAATACGGCCGTTGCGGCTGATCTGGAAATTATTCCGGGCATCGGCCCGGTGCTGGCCGAGCGGATCGCCACCTTTCGCCGAGAACACGGTTCTTTTAAAAAAGTCGATGACTTGCTCAAGGTTAAAGGGGTGGGGCCGAAAAACCTTGAAAAGATCAGGCCGTATGTGGTTATAATGGCATCTGAGATGCGACAATGGGATTGATATCGAAGAGCTTTCAGGTTTTTCGGGATACCTTGAGGAAAATCTGTCCTCAATCTGTCACTGAAGGCGTCTAGACTGTCAAGTTAGACCAGTTTTTAGCACAAGGAGTTCCTATTATGACCGATAAGAATATTGCTCCCCAGAATCCGCAAAATCCAATTGTCAGTCTATTATGCAACGACAGTCCTGTCAGGCTGGAGCGTATGGTCTACCAACCTCCCTTGATACCAGCGTTTCGGGAAGGTTCAGGGAGTATACGGTCTCTGGACGGGTTTTCCTTGGAAGTTTTAAAGGCCACGCGCGAGCAGCTGCCTTTTGTGAGCGAAAACAGACTGGTGGATATCATCCCAGGTGGTGCCAGGCAGGAGCAGTCGCGCCGTATTGGCATTGTTCTTTCCGGCGGTCCGGCTCCGGGCGGGCACAACGTCATTGCCGGGGTTTTTGAGGCGGCCAAGCGAGCCCATCCTGACAATGCCATCATCGGTTTTCTGGCCGGACCCAAAGGCATTATCACCAAAAAATATAAGGATATTGACGCGGCGATAATCTCCGAATACAAGAATTCCGGCGGTTTTCACATGTTGGGCACCGGCCGTGATAAGATCGACAATACCGATAAGATGGCCAAGTGCCGCCAGACCTGCGCCGATCTACAGCTGGATGGCCTCGTTGTGGTGGGGGGTGACGACTCCAACACCAATGCCGCTTTTTTAGCGGAAGATATGCGTGATCTGGGGGTTCAGGTTATCGGCGTCCCCAAAACTATCGACGGCGACCTGCAGGTTCCCGGACTGCTCCAGGTCCCGTTCGGCTACCACTCGGCTTGTATGTCCTTTGCCACCGAGGTCGGAAATCTGAATTCTGACTGCAAGTCCGATCTCAAGTACTGGCACTTTAATCGGCTTATGGGACGCAGCGCCAGCCATATTGCCCTGGAAGTAGCGCTCCAGACCCATCCCAATGTCATCCTGATCGGCGAAGAGATCGAAGATAAAGAACTCACCATTCATAACGTTGTTCGCCTCATCGCCGACGTCATTGTGGAACGGGCCCGCCGCGGTATGAACTACGGCACTATCCTGATACCGGAGGGGATCTTAGAATTTATCCATGAGATCAACGTATTGATTATAAAGATCAGCTATATCATTGCCAGCTACGACAAAGAAGCCGTGGGCGAAGAATCCTTCCACAAACTGCCCTTCGAAGATCAGGTGCAGCTCATTGATAATCACGACATCTGGCGAGATTATGACAGCCGGGTTTTTTTAGGCCTGCCCACCGAACTTCAGCGCGGTCTGCTTCTGCCCCGTGACAGCCATGGCAATTTCCAATATGCTCAGGTCCGCACCGAACGGATTCTGTTGGATATGGTGGCCACCTATCTCCGGAAACAGCGGGGCAAGGGTATTTACAAGGGAACCTTTAAACACCAGAACCACTACTACGGCTACGATGGCCGCGGCACCTTTCCCACGAAGTTCGATTGCGATTATGGCTATAACCTGGGTGTTACCGCTTTTACCCTTCTGGCCAACGGTTGCACCGGCTACATGGCAGCCATTAAGGATGTGCATAAGCCTCTGGAACAGTGGCGACCTATCGGCATTCCCCTGGCCCCGCTGATGCACTTGGAGGAGCGCCGGGGTCGCCTGGAGTTGGTCATTGCCAAACAGAAAGTTGATCTTGACAGCCCGGCCTTTAAAGTTCTGGCCCAGGAACGGATAAAATGGGCCCAGGAAGATCATTATCGTTTTCCTGGACCGATCCAATTTTCAGGTCCTTGCGCCGACGCCAAACCCATTACCCTGCAACTGAATGCCTTAGGATTGTGAGGATGTCAAACTGAGCCTGGTCGAGAGGTAGCATGTCTACCACGATCCGGGGCAGATGAAAGAGTTTTTTGGAGATGGATATTTTCCTGAACGGGCAATTCCTGCCCCTTTCTGAAGCTAAAATCTCGGTCCAGGACCGGGGTTTGCTTTATGGTGATGGTTTGTTTGAGACTATCAGGGCCGAGGCCGGACGACCGTGGTGGTTGGCTGAGCATCTGGCACGCCTCTCTGATGGCGCCGCCATCCTCAGAATCACTCTACCCCCCGACTTTCCCTGGGGAGAGCATTTGCGAGAGCTAGTGGCTCGGAATGGCCTAAAAAACCAGATAGCTGCAGCAAAGATTATCATCACGCGGGGAGAGGCACCGGAATTGGGTCTGCCCCGGGCCGACCGGCCGACGTTGATTATCTCGGCTCGGCCTTATACACCGCCCACACCAGGAGAGTATCGACAGGGCTGGCCGGTGGTGAGTTTTGCAGAACGACGCAGCAGTTTTTTGGGGCAATGCAAGAGTCTGAACTACCTGTTCTGCCTGGCAGCTCGGCAGTATGCCCTGGACCGGGGGGCCCGGGAAGGACTCATCCTGGAAGCGGACGGCACCGTTTCGGAAGGGGCGGCCACGGGAATTTTCTGGCGGGAAAACGGCGTTTTCTTCCGGCCTCTGGCTCCGAGCGCCTTACCGAGCGTGACCTTAGCGGTGCTGCAGCGGGCCTTGAGAGGACAGGGAGTTGCATTTCAGGTCAGTCCGGCATCCTTGGCGCGCCTGGCCAGAGCCGAGGGCGTCTGGCTGGCCAACTCGCTGATCGGAGTCATGCCGGTTTCATCCCTGGATGGCTGCGCCGTGCCTATGTCCCCTGATACGAAGCGATTAAACGACCTGCTGTGGTCAGAGGTTGCCTAAGGTCTGTCGTAACTGCCGCGCGACACTGGCCATGTCCTGTCCTCGATAGAGACCCTGAGGAAAGAGTTGCAACCCGTCATCGACGTACCGTGGAATGACATGCAAATGGGCGTGAAACACTACCTGGCCAGCGGCTTCGTAATTGTTCATACCGAGATTAAATCCCCGGGCGTATAAGGTTTTTTGCAAAGCCAGGGCCAGGCGGCGGCTGACCTGTCCCATCTCCAGCCATAGCTCATCTGGCAGGTCCAGAAATGTTTCAAAGTGTGCCTTGGGAATCACTAAGGCATGCCCATAATGTACCGGGGCAATGTCTAAAAAGGCCATAACTCGATCGGTTTCGCAGAGACGTTCGGCATACGCCCGTCCGGCGACAATCTGGCAGAAAATACAGTCCTGGGGCATAGACTCTCCTTTTGGTGAAATAATTACTTGGATATGTTAGAAAATATTATATCAGCCGAAGCAGGGTATCAGCATCCGGCCAACGGCCAGAAAGAAAGTATATCGTATAATTTATAGGAAGACAGTGCTTTTAAAGACGGCGGGCGCGGCCCGCCCTATGAGTAAATTGTCAATGAAATATCGAAAATGGGAATAGGGCGGTCCATGGCCGCCGCTTTATTTAACATGGTCGATGAGAAAAAAATTTGTATGAAAACAGTGGGCGGTGAGCAGAAAAAGCATTATTGTGAGCAGCTACTACGGTTCTGTTTTCATGTTTCGTGGTGTTCCTCAGAACATGATGACTTTTAGCAGGTGGTAAACGTTTCGGTTTCCTTTGTTGACACTCCAATTCTAAGTTATCATACCTGTAATGCAATTTTTGGAGTAGCCGGACAGATGACAGAAATAAAAGAACTCAGATTTATCTTGAAAAATTTAGTACGGCAGATGGAAGCTACCGTCCCGTATGCCGCGGCCTGGGTGCAGGACAGGGTAGGAGAACGACTTCTGCTGGACAGTCGGGAGGCTCGCGCCGAAGCCCTCGAAAGGCAACAGGGTGTGGTATTAACAGTTTTTACCGGCCGCGCTTTTATGGAGTATGCTCTTAACGGCATTGGAACCTCTGAATTCTGTGACCGGTTAACTGCCGGGGCCGAAGAGCTGGTCAAGACTGCCCTCATGGAAGGGATTGTAGACGTGGGTCTCGATATCGATCCAGGCGTGGCATTAAACCAGGATTTTGCGGCGGCCATGGCGACCCCGCCGGAACAGATTCCTCTGCGCCGGAAAATGGCTACTCTCAAAACCATCAGGGATGATCTCCAGATTCGGGATGCCAGGGTTGTCAATGCCACGGTTTTCTACTCCCATACGAGGAGTCGGGAATTATTTGTCAACCGTACCCGCAGCCTTTATCAAGAACTGCCCCGTACCCAAATGGTAGCCCAGGTAGTATTGCGGGAGGGGGATCGGACGGCATGTCTGCATGGTGGGCATTGCTATCTGGGAGGGTATGAACATACCTATATCAAGGAAGAGGAACAGGGCCGTCTGATCCGAGATGCGGGACGGATTCTCACGGCGCCGCGCCTGTCTCCCGGTATGTATGATTGTATCTTTTCACCCGATTTTGCCGGCATCTTTGCGCACGAGGCCTTTGGCCATGGTACGGAAGCAGATTTATTCCTGGAACGGCGCTCCCGTGGTCAGGAATATCTGGGTCATCAGGTGGCCTCGCCTCTGGTAAACCTGTCTGATTCGCCGGCGTTACCGGGACAGGCGGCCAGCTTTTTCTTTGATCACGAAGGCAGATTGGCAGAGGAGACCAGGATTATTGAGAATGGCGTTCTCAAGTGTCCTATTACCGATCTCAATTCGGCCCTCCGCCTGGGTTTGAGACGTACTCCCAACGGTCGCCGGGAATCCTATGCCCACAAGATTTACGCCCGCATGACCAATACCTATTTCGGTCCCGGAAACCGGGACTTCGAAGAGATGCTGCAGGATATCAAATTTGGCTATTTTTTGGATCATCCCTCCAATGGCATGGAAGATCCCAAAGGATGGGGCATACAGTTGGAAGGACTGTATGCCGAAGAGATTCGAGAGGGGAAGTTGACCGGCAGCGTCTTCTCACCGGTCATCGTCACCGGATATGTTCCTGACCTGCTGCAATCCATTACTATGGTTGGCCCGCAGGTGCAGATCTCCGGTTTGGGGATGTGCGGCAAAGGACATAAGGAATGGGTCAAGGTCTCGGATGGTGGGCCGTTTTTGCGTCTTAAGGCGAGACTGGGCTAATCAGGATAATTTAATCAGGCTGACTGCTTACAAGAAATTGTTTTTAAGAGCTATGAGATGCTGGTGGAACTTCAGGGGCAGATTGAGCGGGTCACGTTTTTTAGTGAAGACACCGGCTTTGTGGTAGCTCAACTCAAGGTGCGCGGTCAAAAACATCTAGTGACCATAATCGGCCACCTGTTGGCGCCCAAAGCAGGCGAGGGGCTGCGTTTAAAGGGAGAATGGAGTCTCCACCCCAAATACGGTGAACAGTTCAAATTCACCGAGCACGAAACCATGACTCCGGCTACTGCCTCTGGTATGAAAAAATATCTGAGTTCCGGTTTTATCAAGGGAATCGGACCGGTTATGGCGCAGCGCATCGTCCAGAAATTCGGGGGCCAGACCTTTGATATCATTGAGACCGGGATTGAGCGGTTGGCAGAAGTAGAGGGCATCGGTCCCAAGCGGCGCCAGATGATCCAGCGGGCCTGGGAGGAACAGAAACAGATCCGGGAGGTGATGCTGTTCTTGCAGACGCACAACATCAGCACCGCCTATGCAGCCAAGATCTTCAAGCAGTACGGGCACCAGGCCGTCACTGTTATGCAGGAAAATCCTTACCAACTGGCCGCCGATATCTTCGGCATCGGTTTTCTTACCGCCGACCGCATTGCCATGAAATTGGGTTTTGAAAAAGAGACTCCGGCCAGATTGGAGGCTGGCATCCTCCATACCCTAAAGAACGTGAGTAACGAAGGACATGTATTCTTTCCCTATCGACCGCTGTTGGAAAAGGCCCGTGAGATTCTGGCAGTCGAGGAGCAGTTGATTGTCCAGGCACTCAGCCGTCTGGCGTTTCGGCAGGAGGTTGTGGTCGAGGAGTCCCTGGATCAAGACCAGCGGCCCGTCTACTTGAGCGGTTTTTATCTCGCCGAGACTAATGCCGCCAAACGCCTTAAGGCCTTGATGCAAGCCCAGCAGCAGCTCCCTTTTATAGAGCCTGCCAAGGCCCTCGCCTGGGTGCAGGAGCGTCTGGGCCTCACTCTGGCGCCCCAGCAGGCCGATGCCGTTACCATGTCTTTGCGTCATAAGGTGCTTCTCATCACCGGCGGTCCGGGTACCGGCAAGACCACTATCATCAACGCTATTTTGAAGATTTGGGAGCGCTTGGGGGTGAATGTCATGATGGCGGCGCCCACCGGTCGGGCCGCCAAACGCATGAGCGAGGTCACCGGCTGGGAGGCCAAGACCATTCATCGGTTGCTGCAGTATAGCCAACAGAAGGGTGGGTTTCAGGTTAGCGAAGGAAAGACCTTGCCCTGCGACCTGCTGATCATCGATGAAGCCTCCATGATCGATGTTGTCCTCCTGCACCACCTTTTGAAGGCTACACCTCGGGGGGCCACCCTCATCCTGGTAGGCGACGCCAACCAACTGCCATCGGTGGGTCCGGGCAATGTCTTCCGCGACCTGATCGCTTCCGGCACAATTCCTTTAGTCGAGCTAACCGAAATCTTTCGGCAGGCCCAGGAAAGCCTGATCATCGTCAACGCCCACCGGATCAACCGCGGGCAGTTGCCGCAATGGAAAGCCGAGCCCGACAAATTAGCTGATTTTTTCTTCCTGGAGCAGGAAGAACCGCAAGAAGTCCTGCACCTCGTTCTAGAATTGGTCAAGGAGCGCATACCGAAGCGTTTCGGGTTTGATCCGGTGGAGGATATTCAGGTCCTTACGCCGATGCATCGGGGCGTGGTGGGGGCCGGAATGCTCAACCAGACTCTGCAGCGGGAACTCAACCCCGACGGTCCGGGACTTGACCGTGGGGGGCGAATGTTCAAAGTCAATGACAAAGTGATGCAGATCAGGAATAACTATGACAAGGATGTCTTCAATGGCGATATCGGCCGCATCAGCCGCATTGACCAAGAGATGCAAGAATTAACGATTATCTTTGAGAACCGTGAAGTAATATACGATTTCGGTGAATTGGACGAAATTGTCCTGGCCTATGCTATTTCAGTACACAAATCTCAAGGGTCGGAATACCCGGCGGTGGTGCTGCCGATGGTAACCCAGCATTATCTGCTGCTGCAGCGCAACCTGATTTATACGGCGGTGACACGCGGCAAGAAGCTCGTAGTCATAGTCGGGGCCAAGAAGGCATTGGCCATGGCAATACATAACGATAAGACTAAAAAACGGCACTCCAGGCTGGGGGCACGGCTGGCGGCAGGGTAAGGTGTTTTTTTCTCCCGCAGCATATCCTTTTCAAACAGATAGATCGGATTTCCCTCGAGAATCTTCAGGCCTTTGTCTACCGCTTTTCGACTCTGAATCTTGAACTTTTCAGGTGAGAAGTCAGTGATTTGTGATCGGTTTCTTACGGCGGTCGGGTTTGGCAGTTTTTTTGGTGAGAAGATGTTTCACCATGGTAAGAATTTCCCATTCATTATACGGATCTAGGATGCAGCCGTAGACCCCGAGTTGCATGACTTCTCGGATAAGATTGCGATGCTCTCTGTCGTAAAGGAAGATTATCCCACCTTCCTTACAGGCGGCCTTGATGTTCATGATGATAGACGGCCCGTACTGGGTTTCAGCCTCCCAATCGATAAAGATAATAGGATTCTGGCGCTCTTTTAATTCAAGCAGCAATTCACTGGGATTGGCTATGATCACCGGCTGGAAGTTGTTCCGCTCCAGAATAATCTGCATATGCCGGCGGATATCCTCATTGAGCACCAAGAGGCTGATAGGGATAGGTTTTCCGGCTGGTATCATTGGGTTGCGTCTATGGGCTGCTGCACCGGACTAAAGCACGCCTTTGTCATCTGCTCAGAACCTTTAACCTGACTTTCCGGTTGCAACGATGCCAGGTGGTCTTCATAAAAAGAATTTTTCCGGCGGCGTGTTTGTGGAATCGCTGCCGGCGGGGTAGGCAAAGTCTTCAAGTGGAAATCAGCAAGTCATATGCCAAAAATCGGTTTCAAGAAGATTCATGGATTTGTTAATCAGTCAAGTGCTAACAATGGATAACCTTCACTTTCTTACTGTGTAAGTATATAAAAGATTTTGAATAGTTAAGAAAATTAAACCGTATTTGTCTAAAAACCGACTCTAGGAAAATATTTTAGAATAAATTAATAGTAAAATAAGGGGGAAAGAGCGAATGTCCAATAAATGACCCCTTAATCCTTATTTCACACAGAAAAACATGCAATGATAGTATTAATGGAGAATCTCATGGGGTGTAAGGGATGGGTAGAAAAGGGACGGGAGGTGAAAAAATAAGGCCTGCAGGGGCGGGCCACGGACCCGACCCTATCAGGAATTCCTAAGATATCAAATTTTTCAGGAGGTATAGCCTAAGTAGTTATTTCCCCACGTAATAAATCCGGATGGAATAAAAATCCACCTGGTCATAGATTACCAAAGGATTTTCCGACTCGGTGTATTGTACTCCTTCCAGACGCTTGTTCACCTTTTCCTGAGTGTGTTTCAGGATAGTTTCAGGTAAATTCGATTGCTGCGGCACCGCCGTCTGAAGATACTGCCGATAGAATTCATAGTTTCTAAGTACCGTCGCTTTGGTCTGTTCACGCAGGATGAGGCGCAGAGGTTTGAGGCCGTCGTCGTAATAATCACCGATGTCTTCAAAATGTTTTTTGATGGTGGGCATATCCCAACGTTTCATTTCCTTGTATTTCTGGGCCTCACTACTGGTATAATTATTAGTGGACAGAGCCAGTACACCGATGTCGGGGGAGACTTCAGGGTGCCCGGGGATATATTCAATGATCACCGACAGATCAGGATATTGCGTACTGGAGAGAGCAAATTTGCGGGATTCCTTGGCGCCACCACGTGCGGTAGTATTTTCTTGGACCTGCCAACCCTTTTGTTCCAAAAGAGCCAGCACCGGCCCGGCTTGGGGCAGCAATTGAGCAATTTCAAGCATAGAATTGGATGAGGGTTGCTGATACTCTGAGGTGGCCGTTGAGGTGGCACCACCAGCAGCCAAGGTCCGATTCTCAGAAGAAAGGGCTGAAGCAGCCGGCCGGCGGGAGGCATCGGCAGCGGGTGGGGGCGGAGAGCCGGCATATGAGCGTTTTTCTAACGCCAGGCCAGGAGGGGAGCCGCCGCTCTGGAGATCAGGTTTCAGTCCGACCAGATACATATAGCCGCCACTGGTCCCAGCCCGACTCAGGCGCCAATACACATATGGCTGTCCGGGAGAGATATCCATAATGATCCTTACCCCCTGGCCGCCTGGAAGGGCCACCAGACGCACCTGTTGAACTAGATGATGATCTCCCGGTTGATTTGGAGGCAGATCCAGGGTTCTAGCCTGGGGAAAATCAATCAGTAACTGGGGGGACCGGCGATCCGATACGGGATAAACCTTGGGTTGGGCGGAACGATTGAGCATGATGGTCAACAAAGAAGTGCCACGCACCTGACTCAAACCCAACCGAGTGATAATGAGATCGTTTTCCTGCCCCCAGCCGGGCTGTGGCGTGAAACCCAATCCTATTGCAAACCAACCCAGGAGCGCCAGTCTCAAAAGGCGTATATTCACCGGCAAACCTTATTCTACTTCTTCTGACGGGTAAAAGTAAGGCAATTCTCGGGCGGACAGCCAGGATGCCAATCGCCGCTCAGGTCGGCGGAGAGATGCCTGCCGCCATCCGTAGGGGTGGCGATTATGATACCGCCTTCTTTGGTGTACAACCAGACACGACCGTCTTCTACCCGCCATTTGAACTTTAAGGTCTTATTCTCCTCCACCATGGTCCAATCAGCTTCGCCATTGTCCCGGAGCAGGAGTTCAACATATGTTTTGCCGCCGAGGGGGGCATCGGATTTATAGGAACCCACAAAAGGGGTCCGGGATTCACCGCAACTGCTTAATATAAGCAGGCCTAGGACCAATCCCAGGGCTGCCATCAGTTTGAAAAGGGTTCTGTTCATATTCTTCTTTCCCGCCAGACAAAACCGCCTCGATCCAGAACAAAGAGGCGATCATAGAGGAAGATCTGGATGGTCATGACCAACATCCCGGTATTCTTCAAAACCTTCCACCAATTAACGGGTTCACCGGTTTCACCTACGCAACCGCAGTTGATGGGGAATCCCTGGATGATGGCGTTAGCCAACCCCGTGATAAACATGATATTCATACCGCCAATAATTGTGGCCGCGGCCCTGGTGCGGATGCCCAGGAGGAGGAAGAGGCCGGAAACCAGTTCACACCAAGGGAGGAAAAGGGCCCAAAGATTCACCCCTAAAGCGGGCATCATCTGGTAATCCACGACGTTCAAGGCAAAAACCGCTGGCCGCATAATCTTGCTTAAAGCAAACTGAATGAAGATGATTCCCAAAATCAGGCGGCAAAAGGCCGAGAGATACGGGCTGCGGCGCACCGGAGGCAGCAGCAGCAATACAAAGATGGAAACCGGGATCCACTCAAGATATTCGGCCCATCCCAGATCCATGGGCGGCGGGGGCTTGACGGCTTTATGTTCGAGGGGAAAGGCATGCCGCCAGGCGCCATAATTGTCCAACACCATGACGTTATCATATCCGCGGCTTTTAAGGGCCAGGGCCAGGTCAACATCAAAACGGCGGCTGAACGTCCCACCATAGATTAAGATCGGTGAATCCTTGGTTACCTGTTTATGTTCCAAGGTAAATCGGTACATGGGGAACATCAGATCGAAAAAGACTACCTGGAAATTTACTGCTTCCTTAATGTGCTCCTGTTGAAAAAAGCCGTCTTTGCGGGCATCAATAACAGTGAGTTCATTTTTCTGGTAGCGTTCCAGGGCATCCTTTACGGAGATGGTGGTGACTGAATCAGGCACGCCCCAGCCCTCGATCAGTGGAATCTGATTATCGTTATAAAAATTGAAGCCGAGGGCAAAAATCAGGCTCAGGCCCAATATCAATACATAATCGAAGAAGGATATTTCCCGCAGCCGCACCTGCTGTACGACCTGCTTTTCCAGGCGCCGGTCGCCTTCCACCAGCCAATGGGTCAATTGTCTGATGATCTGTCTCGCCAGAGGAGGATTATCGTCCAATAATTGTTCGAATTCCTCCCGACTGATCTCGGTAACCAGGGTGTCTTGCTCGGCCTCGACAAAAGCAGTGCGGGGCTGGCGGGTAATAATAGCCAACTCGCCAAAATATGACCCCGGTCCCAAAGTAGTCAGATCGGTGCGGATGCCCTCGGAGCTGAGACGGAAGACCTTCACTGACCCTTTCCGGATGACATAAAAGTTATCCGGACTATCACCCTGTCGGACGATAATACTGCCCTTCGGAAACGATTTATCGGTGCCGATGGCCGAAATTTTTAATTCTGCCGGTCCCGGATGGGAAGACTCGTGGCTGTTTTTGGACTCATTGCCGCCTTGGGGCTGCTTTTCTTCGATCGCCATAGCGGACGCACCTTTTTGGTAGATGGTTGCAGGTAACTAAGCGGCTTTCCGAGTTCTTTTTTTCAGGCGGTTAATTCTTCGGCGCAAGACATTGATCCGGGCGCGGCCTTCTCCACCTTCGCTGGCGGTCAGTTTGGCCTGACGCAGCAGATTAATTTTTTCTTTCAGTTCTCGAACATTAACGGTTTTGACCTTTTTGTTTCCCTCATCCGTAATGCCTTTGATTTCTTTGATAGCGGCAATGAGTTCTTCTTTATTCATGCCGTGGACACCAACGATTTCTCCTAGAGACAGGGCATGTTCCCGGAGTTCTTTGGCTGTCATGCGATCTAGGGGCTTTTCCTTCTTTTCTTTTCTCTCTTTCTTTCCCATAAATATCCACCTTATATTATTATCAATGGCGTATTTTAATCAGTTTTTAGTCTGTCCGCAAGCTTAATAAAGGGAGTGAGCAGATCGATGGGGATCGGGAAGAGGGTCGTGGAGTTCTTTTCGGCGGCAATTTCCCGGAGAGTCTGCAGATACCGCAACTGCAGGGTAATCGGCTCAGCGGCCATGATCTGCGCTGCCTCCGAAAGCTTGGTGGCAGCCTGAAACTCGCCCTCGGCAGCAATGACCTTGGCCCGGCGTTCCCGCTCCGCCTCTGCCTGTTTGGCCATGGCCCGCTGCATCTCAATAGGCAGGTCTATGGCCTTGATTTCTACCAGGGTTACCTTGATTCCCCAGGGGTCGGTGTGTTGGTCCAGTATTTCCGCCAGCCTCAGGTTGATCTTTTCCCGAAAGCTCAGGAGTTCATCCAGCTCCGATTGACCGCAGACGCTCCGTAGGGTCGTCTGTGCCAAAAGAGCCGTGGCCTGAAAATAGTCCTGGACCTCGATGATAGCCTTGACCGGTTCCATTACCCGGAAATACACCACGGCGTTGACCTTCACACTGACGTTGTCTCGGGTGATGACGTCCTGGGTAGGAACATCATAGGTAACCAGTTGGAGATTGACTTTCCGTAGTTGATCGATTATGGGAATCAGGATGATGACGCCGGGACCTTTGGCCGCCGGCAGGGCCCGACCGAGCCGGAAGATCACGCCACGTTCATATTCGTTGAGAATTTTAATGGCGCTGAATAGAAAGAAGACAATTAGTACCAACAGAATTATCGGAGTTGAAAACCCCATTATACTCCTCCTTTCGCGGGTTGTGAGACTCGACGTACCAAGAGATTAAGATTATCCACCTGCACAACTTCCACCGGCTCGCCCTGGGGAATAAATTCCTCGGCCCGAGCCTCCCAATACTCTCCATGTACCAGGATCTTGCCGTTAGGGTTGAGATCAATCAGGGCTACTCCCCTTTCTCCCACCAGACCGGCCATGCCAGTCAAAGGTTTGCGGAGTTGGGCCCGCATTGCCAGATAGGCAACGGCCAGGAAAAAGACTGACACCGCCACAACGGTGGTGAGTAGTACACCGAGTGAAACCCCCACTTCCAGTTCCTCTCTGCGGTATAACATCATGCCGCCTAAAGCCAGGGAGATAATCCCGGCTATTGACAGCATACCGTAACTGGTAACATAAATTTCCAGCAGAAAAAAGATGAAGGCCAATATAATCAAAAGGATGCCGATAAAATTCACCGGCAGAGTCTGAAAGGCATAGAATGCCAGCAGTAAACAGATACCGCCAATCACCCCGGGCAGAATCACTCCGGGATGGGCCAACTCAAAATACAGCCCGGCCAACCCCACCATCATCAGGATCATGGCGATGTTGGGGTCGGCCAGATGCTTTAAAATGCGATGGTGCAGTCCTTCGGTGATAAAAACCGTCGAGGCCTTGGCTGTTTTCAGCGTTTTAAGATCCTGGGTTAGGCGCACCGACCGACCGTCGATCTTTTTTAGTAAATCTGGAAGATCATCGGCCAGGACGTCGATAACCTTTAACTTTAGGGCATCACCGGCGGTAACCGAGACACTCTGACGGACCGCTTTTTCGGCCCAATCAGCATTGCGGCCCCGGTCGGCGGCCAGGGAGCGGACATAGGCGACCATGTCATTGATCACTTTTGCTCCCATGACCTTGTCGAGTTTCTGGGTGCCGATGGCCACCGGATGGGCGGCGCCAATGTTCGTCCCCGGCGCCATCGCAGAGATATGAGCGGCCAGAGTAATCATCAATCCAGCCGAAGCGGCTCGGGCGCCTTTGGGGGCAACATACACCACGACAGGAACCTTGGCGTTAATGATACCCTGGACAATCCGACGCATGGCAGTGTCCAAACCGCCTGGAGTGTCTAACTGTACCACCAAAGCCTCGGCCTGGGCCTTCTCCGCACTCCGGATGCCTTCCAGAATAAAGTCGGCCAGACCGGGATTAATCGATCCCGCAGCCGTAAGGATATATATCTGTCCGGGGGCCTGCTCAGAGCTCATTGCCGGATAAACCCCGGCGCTGACCAGCAACCAGATCCCGACCATAGCGATCACCACCGGGAAACGCCGGTATGCTTTATACATGGCAGCCCGCCGAGTGAGGCAGCAAGGATTCTGCGATGGTCTAATCATTTACTCAACTCAATCAAGTTTAGCGATTTGGACCGGTAGTCCTAACACCTGCCGATTAATCCTTTGAAGGTCTATAAAGGGCCAGTACCTGCTGCATATCCTCCCAGGTTTTGACCCTCTCCTGAGGCACCCGAAGGAGATAGGAGGGGTGAAACGTGGGCATGACGGCAATACCGCGCCACTGTTGCCAGTGTCCCCGGAGTCGGTTCAAAGGCGCTTTCGTCTCCAAAAGCGCATGGATAGCCACTGCCCCCAGGGTAACGATAACCTGTGGCCTGATGGCTTGGAGCTGCTTCCATAGAAAGGGCCGACAGGCAGCAATTTCGTCAGCCTCCGGGGTTCGATTATTGGGAGGCCGGCACTTATTAATATTGGTGATATAAACTTCCTGGCGGCTGATCTCCAGTTTGGACAACAGCCGGTTCAGGAGTTGCCCGGCCCGGCCGACAAAAGGCTCACCCTGCCGGTCTTCAGCCTCACCCGGTGCTTCACCGATGAAAACCAGACGGGCGTGGGGGTCGCCAGCGCCAAAGACCAGGTGCGTGCGCGTTCGCCAGAGCTTGCAGCGCTGACAGTCGCCCAATTCGGCCCTGACCTCTTCCAGGGTTATCACCTCCTGCGGTGGCACCTCCGACGCCGGTTGCAGAGTTAATTCCGGAGCCGGGATCGACTCGGACTTTACGACCGGCTCTGCGACAATGGGTTTTGAGATATGCTCCACCAACCGCAGGCCCAGACGCTGTTGATAACGCACATATTCCTTGAGCGTGACGGTCAGGCGGTGCAACTCCTCTTGAGCTGTCGCAGACATCGGGGCATCACCTTACCAAAGGGGCGTCCAGCAAAGCGACCAGGCGATCCAAAACCCGGTCGGCGGCGGCGGCTTTGCTGAGCAGCGGCAACGGTTCCACCTGTCCCGAACGGTGTATGATGGTTACCTGGTTGGTGTCTACAGCAAAACCGGAATTCAATGCCTTGACGTCGTTGGCCACGATCAGGTCTAGATGTTTGCGTTCCAATTTCTGTCTGGCATGGGTGTAAATGTCCTCGGTCTCGGCGGCGAACCCCACCATCACCTGTCTGGTTTTGAGGGAACTCAAACTTTGCAGGATATCCGGGTTGTGGGTAAGTCGGACGATCATTTCGTCGCCGCCCCGCTTAATTTTCTGACCGGCAAAACTGGCCGGCCGATAATCGCTCACTGCTGCGGCCATCAACAAGGCATCGGTTTCCGGGAATCGTTCCAACAACACCTGCTGCATCTCCAGCGCCGATCTCACCATGAGGCGTTCCACTCCCAGGGGCGCCGCCAGGGAAGAAGGGCCGCTGACCAGACAGACATCAGCACCGCGCCGTCTGGCCATCTGTGCCAGGGCATAGCCCATCTTACCGGTCGAGCGGTTGGTTAAAAAGCGCACCGGATCCAGGTCTTCATGGGTGGGGCCGGCGCTCACGAGGATGCGGCGTCCCTGTAGGTCTTTGGGGGTCAACAGCGTTGCCAGTGCCTCGACGATGTCGGCAGGCTCCGGCAACCGGCCAGACCCATAAGCGCCGCAGGCCATTTCTCCCGAATCAGGCGGCATCAGGTGAAACCCCCGCAGCCTGAGGCGTTCCAGGTTTTCCTGCACCACAGGGTTTTCGTACATCTTGACGTTCATGGCGGGGCAGACCAGGATAGGTCGGGTAGCTGCCAGAACCACGGTAGTAAGAAGATCATCGCCTAAGCCAGCGGCTATTTTGCCGATAATGTTAGCGGTAGCAGGTGCAATTACCAGGGCGTCGACATCCTGGCCCAGGGAGATATGCTCCAAGGGGGCGGCATCTACGCCGAAGAGCGCCGTGCGCACCGGAACCCCGGATAGAGCCTGGAACGTGAGCGGCGCGACAAATTCCTGGGCGCTCCTGGTCATCACCACCTGTACCCGAGCTTCGGCTTTGATCAGCCGGCGGAGCAATTCTACCGCCTTATAAGCGGCAATGCCGCCGGTGACGCCCAAAATAATCTTTTTAGCTTGCAAGATGGCTAACATAGCATATTAGCAGGAATATACTTGGATCCGCAAGTTTTGTTTCCCTCTTTCCAATTTAAAGCTCCTTTGGCCCCAAATGGATTCGTTTCCGAGAGATAGCCAGAGGTTTAAAAGGTGTTGATCTTTTAAAAGAAAGGATTATATTGCCGTTCCTGGCCTACCGTGGTGGCCGGCCCATGACCTGGCATAACCAGATAATGATCTCCCAAAGGGAAAATCTTGGTTCGCACCGAGGCGATCAGATCATTGTAGGAACCGCCCGGGAAATCGGTCCGACCGATGGAGCCGGCGAACAGGGTGTCGCCTACGTAGACTATGGGTTCGTTCTGCAGGACCAGGCAGATTCCACCCACGGTGTGTCCCGGGGTGTGGAGGACCTTTAGCTGATACTCCCCAAATTCGAGGATGTCATCTTCTTTCAATAATATATCGGCCTGAGAGGGCCGTAACCGTCCCCCGGTAAAAAATAAGGCTTCGGCAGAGGGTTGATTCAGCATGTCGGCGTCGGCCGTATGGATGGCAATGGGTGCTCCCGTAGCCTCCTTAAGTTCCTGGTTGGCGCCGACATGGTCGAAGTGGCCATGGGTGTTGATGATTATCTTGAGTTTGAGGTTCTCTTGCTGCAAGACTGCCAAAATATCGGGGCCGTCTCCACCCGGATCGATTACTACGGCCTCTCGGGTAAGCTCATCCCCCAAAATATAACAATTCGATTCCAACATGCCGACGCTCATAACTTTCTGGATCATCTGGATTTCACCTAACTAACGAATATTAAATATAATTTACCTACAACCGATGAGAGGGACTTGTCGATTGCCGGTTTCCGGTATGATGCCTGTATTTGTCTTTCTTGGCACTGCCCCTGCCCTCTGATCATTGTCTTTCCGTACGCTGGCCTTTCTTTAGGCTCCGACGAGCGTCTTGACGCCCTGGTAGCCGAAGTAACAGCCAAAAATCATCAGGAAGAGGGCGCAGACTACCATAAAACCATGGTACACCCGGTCGGAAATGAACTTTTTGCCCTGGGCCACGGCCAGGGATACCAGGCTGTACCAACCTAAATCAGCCAGGATATGACCGATGTAGAAAAAAACCACGCCCCAGAGGCCGTACTGCGACGCAAAGAGAACATATCCCAATCCCAGAGTAACCCACCAGATTAGCCAGTAGGGGTTGGACAGGCTCATGATGATACCGGCCCAGAAAGGGGAGAGAGTCTTGACATCTTCGGCATCAAAGCTGAGACGAGCGTGGCGCGCCGAGGTAAAGAGTTCGTATCCCAGCCAGAAGAGAATACATGCTCCCGCAAGGGCGATGACCCCCATGATCAAAGGTTGATTAATAATCGCGCCGATACCCAGCAAGAGGAGGATGAGCAGTCCGAGTTCCAGGACCCCATGTCCTAAGATAATTACCGGGCCGACCCAGAAACCCCGCCGCGCCGCTTCCGCCACGGTATACGTCAATAAGGGTCCTGGCATAAGGGCGCCTGACAATGCCACAAGAAAGGACGAACTGAAGATGCCCAGCAGAATCAGGACAAGTTCCATAACCGCCTTCCGGATTTGGAGTATAATCTTAATAAGGATTTTTAAAAATAAGATGTTATCATGAATATCTTGAGAAACAAAGGAAAAACCTGAGGCGGTTGGCAAGGTCGCCGCCGGAAAGTCCGGGTTGGAGGCCTTCTCACAAGGGTAGTGGTGCTCCCGGAAAATGGGAGCACCGGTAATCAAGGTATGCTACATGGGTTTGGCCTTTTCAGTGGACGGGGTGCTCTCTTCTTCCTTTTTCTGGGTTGGTGCGGCAGGTCGGCTTCTTTTTTTCGTCGTATATGATCGCCGCGGGTAGGAAACTGGTTCTAGAGAGAGATATCCCCTTAACAGCCACCCTTCGCTGCCATTCCGGAGGCTTCGCACTTTGGCCCAGCCCTGCGGCGAATCACCCAATTTTTCAACCCGCTCATTAAGTTGGACTACGCCGGTCACCCCGGAAGAATACATCGGGTAGGTGTGCAGATTGATTCGGGAGGCGTTGATATAATAATAGCCCGGATAGGGTGGCGGGGAGGGTGGGGGAGTGGGGGTTACCGCTGAAAGCAGATCGGCGGTCATCCAACCAACGGCGTTATTCCGCAGGGCGCGTACCTTCCACCAGCCGTAACCATTGGTATCTAAATACTCCACCTGATCGGAGCGATATAATCGGCAAACCACGCTGCAATCAGGTCCGGGGCATTCCCTCAGATAAGCCTCCCCGGCAATAACATAGAAAGGTCCTGCCGCCTCGCTCTGGCGCAAATCTAGGAAGTTAATCGCGGCGAGGGCAAGTAAAACAGCCAGCATGGACCAAAACCGGTATGGTGCCATGGTTCTCTCCTTTCAGCTCAATCCTCAATCTCTTCTATCTTTTTAATTTTCCACTGTCCTAATTCCTTGGCAAACCACACCCGGTAACGGAAGTCATCGGTCTGCAGATTTTTATTGGCTCGATTCTGACTCAAAGTGCTCCAGTTTACTTCCGCTACCGCGTCATTGTCGCCCAGGTCTCTGATTTTGGAGACGGTGTAGGTCATGCTCTTGAAGTCGAATTTCTCCCAATTTTTTAAGATATCCTGCCGTTTTTTATCCATTTCCGGATAGAGTAGGGAAATTGTGCTCATGTAAAGCAGGATATCTTTGTTCAAATTGGCGTCTTTGAGGTTGTTTAAAACCCTTTCCAAGTCTGCTTGCAGACCGGAAATATCTGTTTTGGGAACTATTCCTGGTTCCGTTGCCTTAGGTCCCAATGGCTGGGCGGGTTTAACGCCAGGCGGGGTGGGCGCCTCCTGAGATACCGGAGATTCGGCAAGTTTATCCGGCGGTGGAGAGGTCTGGCGGGTGAATTGTATGACCACAATCAATACGATGATTACTCCGATCGCCGCTGCTCCTGCCAACAACCAATTCTTATTGATCGCGAAGGCTGGTGACATCTGCTTTTCTTTTAAAGGGGCATCGCATTCGTGACAAAAATTCTGCTCCGCCGTCACCTCAGCGCCGCAGCGGGGGCAGCGGGGTGTGGGGGCTGGTTCGATGCTTAAATCCCTGCCACATTGTTTGCAATAATGCTGACCTTCCTCATAAGGGGTTTGGCACCCTGGGCATTCTGGCATAACAGTCTCCTTTTCTCTCCTCCTGCTGGCTTTCGATATGAGGTCATACTGCCATCAAGGCGGTGACAGCTAGTACGATAGCACAGAATCAATAGAAAAATCAATCATGCAAATTTTGAGAGGTGAATCTTTTTGAGTTTAAAAATCAAAAGAGGGAAACTTGCCCGTAAGACATTGATCGGCAATAGGCTTGCAACCCGCATGATAGCTTCAGAATAAACCCACAACCAGGCATTTTTTGGCCATATTCGCATTATCTTTTTATTATTAATGATCAATCGCGACAACAGAAAAAATCCTTCAAGCTCTAGTCTCCAAAAACCGATATGGATACAGGAAATTAATATACGGGATATCCTTAATCATGGAGGCGTTTTGTTGGAATTGATGAAAGAACTGCCCCTGTCCTTGTTTAGCGCTCTGAGTCCGGCGGAACTGACACGCTATGAAAGGCAAATGAACCTGCCGGAATGGGGGTTGACAGCCCAACAAAAATTTAAGAACTCCAGGGTGTTCATAGCTAGCGCCAGTGGTCCGATGATTACCGCCGCCCTCAATCTGGCCGCAGCTGGCGTCGGACGCCTAAAGGTGGTGGATTGTCGCCGTGTCTTGCTTACGGACTTGTGCAATCAGATGCTTTATCGGGAGAAAGATCTGAACAAGTTCAGAGTGGCAGTGGCCCAGCAGCGTCTGCGCGAGACTAATCCTTTCATAGAGGTAGAGGCTTTTGAAAGGAAAATCAGTGATCACAATGCCCTGAGACTTATCGAGGGAACAGACCTGATCCTGGCGGACTTGCGTGATAAGCCGACGTCTTTGGCTCTTAATCGCGCCGCCAGCCGGCGGCGGCTCCCTCTTATAGTTGGTTGGATTCAAAATATGCGGTGCAATATTATCACCCTTCAACCAGGCAAAGGGCTCTGTTTGGAATGCACCGGATTACATGATCGGGTCAGAGACAACGAGGCTTCTCTAGGCCCGATGAGCACTTTGGCAGGCAGTCTGATAGCCCTGGAGACAATGCGCCTCCTTGGAGGTCTAGAGCCAGCTTTTTTGGGCCAGTTGTTTGGCTTCGATGGTAACCTCTGCCGATGCGAAACGGAGAAACTCAAGGTGACCCCAACCTGCCCGGTTTGCGGCAAGACCTTCTAAGGCGTCCAACTTTCTACCATCAGTGATGATTTATTGGAGCGCAGCGGGTTATTCTTTCCGGAGTCGCGGGAGCCAGGTTGGATTAGTAGCATCGGGAATTAGGTCGCTGACCGGCATATAAGGCTTAATATCCAGTACAGGGGCGCCATCACGGGCATCCAACTTCTCCAGGATGAGGTGTCGGCCGTCTACCTGCAGCAGTCGAGCCACAGATAAAGCGAGAAGATTGGGGCGCACCGACGAACGGGAGGCAAAAACACCGGTTAAAGGATTGGCCGGATTGCGGCGCGGGTGTATCTGCAGGAGTCCCCGGTCCGGCGAAGTTTCGTTCTCATGAAAGTAGTAAATGATCCAAAGGTGGGAATGCTGCTCCAGCCCTAATAGACCCGGCATATACCGCTCTTCCACCTCAATCGACACCTGGTTATTCTCCCGACGCACCCAGCCGATGGGCTGCAAGAGATAATTTCCATTCCTAGCCATTCGTTTTGCCACCTGTATTTAGTCTTTTTAATAACGAAGATATGCGAAACCCCACTATAATTGGAAACTTATCTCTGCTTAGCATACCTAGCCGAACTGAAAAAGGCAATCGTAATTATGACCATGGAAACTCTCTGGCGCAAAACATAAAAATCTTGACAGTCTGAGGGAGTTATGCGACATTTGAATATCGTGTGGCCAGAGGGGCGAACTGTTTTCCGATGTCTTATAAATCCAGATGAACCAGAACCAGCGGCAATACCAGACATTTTAAGGCAATCGAGTGCATCTGGCGTAATGCGGTCGGTTACGAAAGGTGCTTTTTTTATGAAGGTGACATGTCAGTTATCCGGGTGCAGCTTTTAGACGGCGACAGCCATCAGGTAGAGGCCGGCCTGAGCGTCGGCAAGGCCCTTCAACTTTTGGGGGTGGCTAGAGATCACAATGTGGTGGCGGCGCGGGTCAATGGGGAACTGGTAGATTTAAACTCCCTGCTCCAGATCGACAGCACCGTGGTGCCGGTGGCCAAAGACGATCCCGAGGGGCTTCAGATTCTGCGCCACAGCGCCGCCCACATCATGGCGGAAGCGGTGCGTTCCCTCTTTCCAGGGGTAAAAATTACTATCGGTCCGGCTATTGAAAACGGTTTCTATTACGATTTTGATCCGCCCCGACCTTTTACTACGGAAGACCTTGGCCGCATAGAGGCCCGGATGTGGAATCTGGTCGAGCAAGATCTGCCTTTTATCCGCCGCGAGGTCTCCTGGCAGGAGGCGCTAGATTATTTTCAGGCCCAGGGCGAAACCTATAAAGTAGAGCTGTTGCAGGATCTCAAGGACCAGCAGGTCAGCCTGTATCAACAGGGCGGTTTTGTAGATCTCTGCCGCGGACCGCACATCCCATCCTCGGGGTATTTAAGCGCTTTTAAGCTCACCAGCGTCGCCGGAGCGTACTGGCGGGGAGATGAACGCAATCCCATGCTGCAACGCATTTACGGAGCCGCCTTTGCCACCGGAGCCGAACTGGACCAGCACCTCCATTTTCTGGAAGAGGCCAAACGTCGGGACCACCGCCGTTTGGGGAGAGAATTGGGTCTGTTCTCCATCGAGGAGGAGGCTGGGCCGGGACTCGTTATCTATCATCCTAAAGGCGCCCGTTTACGCCTGGTGTTGGAGGATTTTGAACGGCGAGAGCATTTGCGCCGGGGCTATCAGATAGTCATGGGCCCGACATTGCTAAAACTCGATCTCTGGAAACGATCCGGGCATTTTGAAAATTATCGGGAAAACATGTATTTTACCGAGATCGAGGGCATTGACTACGGCATTAAGCCTATGAACTGCCTTGCTCATATGCTGATTTACAAGTCCAGCATCCGCAGCTATCGGGAGTTGCCGTTGCGGCTGTTTGAGTTGGGGACTGTGCACCGTCACGAGCGCTCCGGGGTTTTGCATGGTCTGACTCGGGTCCGGCAGTTCACGCAGGACGATGCCCACATCCTTTGCCGTCCGGATCAGGTAGAGACTGAAATCGCCGGGGTGATCGACTTTGTGGCTGAAGTTATGGCCGTATTCGGCTTTGAGTATGAGGTGGAACTTTCCACCCGCCCGGAAAAATCCATCGGGTCTGATGAGGATTGGGAGCGGGCCACCTCCGCCCTGATCAATGCTCTGCAAACCCGTAACCTTCCCTTTGCTACCTGCGAGGGGGAAGGCGCCTTTTATGGTCCCAAGATCGATATCAAGCTCAAGGACGCCATTAACCGGCGCTGGCAGTGTGCTACTGTTCAATGTGATTTTACCCTGCCGGAGCGTTTTGATCTGACCTACATAGGTCCGGATGGCAACCCGCATAGGCCGGTAATGCTGCACCGGGTAATTTTAGGTTCTTTGGAGCGCTTTCTGGGTGTGCTGATCGAACATTATGCCGGTGCTTTCCCAGTCTGGCTGGCGCCGGTCCAGGCCATCATTCTGCCGGTGACCGATCGGGCTCATCCCTTTGCGCTGGACGTTGCCCGGCGCCTGCAGGCCGAAGAGTTGCGGGTAGAAACCGACCTGCGCAATGAAAAATTGGGGCTGAAAATTCGAGAGGCACAGTTGCAGAAAATCCCCTATATGATTATTATCGGTGATCGGGAAGTAGCCGCTCAGACTCTCTCAGTGCGGCGATTAGACGGTACCGAGATCAAAGACACACCCTGGGAAGAGTTCGTGAGGCTTTTGAAAACCGAAGGGCAACCGCCGCGGCTCGGCAAAACCTAAACACCTACGCTGGGAGGACAAACTATCCAGAAACCAAAAGTGAATATCAACCGGATGATCCGGGCCACAGAGGTTCGCCTTATTGGTCCCGAAGGCGAACAGGTTGGAATCATGCCCCTGACCGAAGCCCTGGCTCGCGCCGCAGAAGCCGCCCTTGATCTCGTCGAGGTGGCTCCCCAGGCCAATCCGCCGGTCTGCCGCATCATGGATTACGGCAAGTTCAAGTATTTGCAGAGTAAAAAGGTCCAGGAGGCACGTAAGAAACAGACTATTATCCAGGTCAAGGAAGTTAAATTCAGGCCGAAGATTGAAGAGCACGATGTTGCTTTTAAAATCAAAAATATCCGCCGGTTCCTGGCCCAGAAGGACAAGACCAAAATCTCCTTGATCTTTCGCGGACGTGAAATCGCTCATCCCCAGATCGGTATTGATTTATTAAACCGTGTTGCCACCGAATTGGAGGATATCGGGACGGTGGAACAGCCTCCCAAGATCGAGGGACGCAACCTGACTATGATTATTGCACCTAAATAATGGTGAGAGGATGAAGGTATGCCTAAGATAAAAACCCACCGCGGAGCTGCCAAGCGGTTCAAGCTGACCGGCGGTGGCCGGTTAAAAAAGACCAAAGCCTTCCGGCGACATATTCTGACCTCAAAGTCGTCCAAACGCAAACGTCATCTGCGGGCGCCGGAGATGGTTGCCAAATCCAGTGAGAAGAATTTGAAGAAATTACTACCTTATCTTTAGTGAGGTCTACTCATGCCACGAGTTAAACGAGGTGTGCGGGCTCGAGCCCGTCATAAAAAAGTAATGAAGCTCGCCAAGGGCTATCGCGGCGGCCGTCGCAGCCTCTATCGGTCCGCCCGCGAGGCTGTGGATCGGGCCCTGTGTTTTGCCTATCGCGACCGCAAGGTCCGGAAGCGGGAATTTCGCAATCTGTGGATTGTGCGACTCAACGCCGCGGTCCGACCCTTCGGACTCTCTTACAGCCGTTTCATCCACCAACTGGATAAAGCCAATATCAGGCTGGATCGCAAGGTCCTGGCTGATCTGGCGGTGTATCATCCCGAAGATTTCTCCCGCATCGTTGAACTGGCCCAAAAAGCCGCCTGATACGTTCCTCTGCATCATAAAAGTGGAAAGATCTTCAGGTATTTTTCGATTCCGTGTGCTCATGCGCGACTTCGGCAGATAAGGAACGCCAGGCGTGACTTTCGAGGAACTCCAACGACTGGAACCAGAGGCTCTGGCAGAAATTAATGCGGCGGGCTCGGCGCCAGCTCTTGATCAGATCAGGGTAAAATATCTGGGCCGCAAAGGCATCATTACTCAAGCCCTGCGTTCTTTAGGGGGGCTTCCCGTAGAAGTGCGGCCGCAATTCGGGCAGGAGGCCAACCGCCTGAAAAAACTGCTGGAGCAGCAACTGGCATCGGCCCACGATTGCCTCAAAAAAGCAGCTCTGGAGGCCGAAACGGCTGCGGGTTTGGACCTCACCCTGCCGGGGCGGCAGTTGGACAGGGGGCGGCTGCATCCCATCACCCAGATTACCCGGGAAATCTGCGACATCTTCACCCGTATGGGCTTTCAGGTGGTAGAAGGGCCGGAAGTCGAAACCGATTACTATAACTTTGAGGCCCTCAACATCCCCCGGGACCACCCGGCTCGGGATATGCAGGACACCTTTTATATCTCTGATAGCATTGTTCTCCGCACCCACACCTCTCCCATGCAGGTCCGGGTTATGGAACAGCAACAGCCGCCGGTGCGTATTGTTGCGCCGGGCAAGACCTTCCGGCGGGATTCCGACCTGACCCATACGCCAATGTTTCACCAGGTGGAGGGGCTCCTGGTAGATACGGACGTCTCCTTTGCCGACCTTAAAGGTGTGCTTACGACCTTTGTCCACGAAATGTTCGGTCCCGAAGTGGGACTGCGCTTCCGTCCCAGTTTCTTTCCCTTTACCGAGCCTAGCGCCGAAGTTGATATTCGGTGTGTTATCTGTCAAGGCGCCGGCTGTCGGGTCTGCAAGCAGACCGGTTGGCTGGAGATTCTGGGCGCCGGCATGGTGGACCCGGAAGTCTTTCGCTTTGTCAATTATGACCCGGAGGTGTACGTCGGTTTTGCCTTCGGTATGGGCATTGAACGCATCGCCATGCTCAAATTTGGCATTGACGACCTCCGCCTCTTCTTCGACAACGACCTGCGGTTTCTTAAGCAATTTTAAATATATTACAAAATAGGGCGTGCCGCGCCCGCCATTCCCGACTGCTTATGTTTCGCCTCCTTGACCACGGTCCCTGTCCTCCCGCTTGGAATATGGCAGTGGACTGCGCGTTATGGCGCTCCCATGCCGAAAACGGCGGCCCCCCTACCATCCGGTTCTACCAATGGGTCCAACCGACTCTTTCGGTCGGGGCCGGCCAGAAACTTCCCCCAGACCTAACAAAGGAACGGTTGGAGGCCTTGGGTTGGGCTTTCGTCCGCCGACCCAGCGGCGGGCGGGCAGTGCTGCACGGCGGCGATCTTACTTATAGTGTGGTGGCCGGACAAAGAGAGGGATTTCCCCCTTCGGTGCGGGCGGTGTACCGGCGGCTCTGCCGGGGACTGCAGGCCGGTCTGGCGCGATTGGGCATAACCGTCTCAACGGGGACCCCCAGCCGCAACAGCAGGAAGGAATTTCACTGTTTTGCCTGGATTTCGGACGGCGATCTGTCTTTTCAAGGGAAAAAGTTTGCCGGCGGGGCCCAGGTCTGGCGGAATGGAACATTTCTGCAGCACGGCAGCATCATGGTTGACCCGCCCGCGGCGAACTGGCAGCGGTTTCAGACCCTGCCAGACTTAAATCAGCCCTTCCCGCCAAACACGACCTGCCTGAGCGAAATTTTAGAGAGACCGGTGTCTATCAGCTCGCTCAAGACCGCTTTGCAGCAGGGACTGCGGGAGGAGCTGAACATCACCCTGATGCCAGGAGACTTGACTACCTGGGAGGAAGATCAGTTGAGGCTCGAACTTGAGGCGAGAACGCAGCGGTTTTGATTCCAGTTTAATACTTAACTTTTGGATTGTGATAAAAATATTGTCTTTGAAAGTAGGCTCATAACTCATTTGAATTACATAACCTTAATAATAGTGTCACACATTCCCACAAAAACATTTGCTCTTTTTTGGTTTTGCCTTAAAATGTAAAATTATATCATTAGTGTCCGGCACAAAAATTGAGTGCAGATCCAGGATATTATTCGGATGATAGGAGGCGTTAAGAGCATTTGCCTGTTCTGATAGACAGATAAAGTCTGGCGCCAAAGCTGGAAAAGTCTCCTGAAAAACCACCTTGACCTGCAAGCGCCGTTGTTCTTTCCGGTCCAGAAATTCCTTGGCCAGACCGGCGTGTTCTAGATGCGCTAAGGTTACCTTGAATCTTACTGTCAGAAAAGAGTCAAAAGCTGGAATTGCGGGGCGGCGAAGTGGAGCGCATTCTGCCTGTTGGTCAAGGGGTTAGATTATCGGTTCACCGAACCGCACCGGCAGATTGATAGTCACCGTAGTTCCTTTGCCTTCCTGGCTTTCCAGATTAATAATCCCCCGATGCTCGTCCACGATCTGGCGGGCAAAGACCATTCCCAGGCCGGTGCCGCCGACTTTAGTAGTAAAATACGGTTCAAAAACCTTGCTGACTACCTCAGGAGGCATGCCTTTGCCGCTGTCTTGGATCACCAGGGTGGCATAGTTTTTATCACAAGTGGTAGTAACGTGGATTTCTCCCTGGGGGCCGGTGGCTTCCAAGGCATTGCGGATCAGGTGGGCAATGGCCACCTTGAGGAGATGCCGATTTAACTGGCAATAAACCGGATAGGAGTGATAGCCGGTAATCAGGTGAACGTGTTTGCGTTCGAATTCTCCCCGCAGCATCTCCACGATATCCCGCACGATTTTGTTCAGATCATCCTGAGAGAAGAAGGATTTTTTATTCTGCGCCAGACTTTCGAATCGCACTACCATCTCTTCTAAACGTTTGGCCGCCTCCGAGATGGCTAGAGCCCAGTCTCGGGCCGGATCTTCCGGGGCCGTCTTCCGAAGCAGGCGGTTGCTGAATCCCCCGATGACCTGCAGCGGGTTGCGGATGCCGTCGGCAATTCCCAGGGCCATCTCACTCATGGTGCGTTCCATCACCAGGGCCTCCATCTCGCGGTTGAGCGCCATAATTTCCTGGCTGGTAGCCTCAATATGGTAGTGATCGGCCTCCATGCGCCGATAAAGCTTTTGAATATTATGAAAAAATAGAGTAATGGAAGCGACAATGATCGAAATAATGGCGTTGAGGCCGCCGCTGAAAGGACGCATCTGTCTCCATAAAAAGTCCAGGTCGGCATACATCAGGAGGTGGCCAGCTATGTGTCCCAAGGCTCGAGAAAGACTAAAGACAAACAGAGCCAGGGTGAGCCAATAGAGGAACAGCCATAAGGCGTTTTCGGCCTCCCGGATTACCAGGCGGCGACAGCGGATAAAAGCTGCCAAACTGACGATGACGATCAGAACCGAACCGGCGATATCGTCTATGGCGATGAACAGGGGCATGACATTCATTGGGGTCTCACCGTCCCCTCTCGACCAAATGCCCTGATACCCAGATATAAAAAGATAAAGGCTGGTGCCAGCAGTAGGTTATCCAGTTTGGTTATCACATACAGCCAATAAGCCAGTCCTTGAACGAAGGCGGCTGCCGGTTCGGCGCGGTCATTGGGGGCCAGGATCAATCTGATAAACTGCCCGATAAAACAGACGATATTCCACGCAACGAAAAATCCGCCAGACCGGGCCAACAGCCGGAAGCTCCGGTACTGCTGCAGTTTTTGCTGCCGCAGCTCAAAAATGAAAAACAGCATGGCCAAGGCCCAAAAGAGATAGGCGAATTGCCGGACAAAAAACGCCTCCTCAGGATCCCAGTGGGGCATGAAGGCCAGCGCCGGGGTGGGGTAGCACAATAATCCTGCCAGCAAACCCACCATAATGGGCAGTAGTCGACATTGCCACTTTGCAGTACCAGAAGCGGCGAATTTAGGATTCATAAGTCTACCTCACCTTAACCCTCAAAATTGCCGTGAAAAATAAGCATCGGCATGTAACGGCCCTGAGATTCTTCTTGCAGCATTTTGTTCTCATATTATCACATTTTGATTGGTTTATGAAGTTCGGGTGAATTGCTGATTCTAAGATGGTAAATACGCCTACTGTTATGGCGTTTTTTGAATCCGATCGCCCCGATTCTCTTCCTATTGACAAGACTTTGGGAGCATATTATTATGATTATTGGAAATAATCACAGTGATAATAATCTGCCAAGGTAGAGATATAATTTCCCAGGAGGCAAACCGATGACCAATCAGATAAAAACCGTCCTGCTTTTAGGGGCGCTTACCGCTTTGATCATATTTTTCGGCAAGGTTCTGGGCGGGACCCGCGGCATGCAGATCGCCCTGATCCTGGCTGCGGCCATGAACTTCTTCAGCTACTGGTTCTCTGACCGGATTGTTCTAAAAATGTATAACGCCCAGGAGGTCACGCAACAGGAGGCCCCGGACCTCTTCGCTATGGTGGCTGATCTAGCCAGGCAGGCTGAGGTGCCCATGCCACGGCTGTACATTATTCCTGAGGAGACTCCCAACGCCTTTGCTACCGGCCGCAACCCTGAACATGCCGCAGTGGCCGTTACTCAGGGCATCCTGCGTCTGTTGACGCCGACGGAATTGAAGGGGGTGTTGGCTCATGAAATGGGGCATGTTCGCAATCGGGATATCCTGATCCAATCCATCGCCGCGACGTTGGGCGGAGCCATCATGGTGCTGGCCGATATGGCCCGTTTCTCGGCGATCTTCGGCGGCAGCAGCCAGGATGAGGAGGGTGGAAGCAATATCTTTACCACCTTGCTGTTTACCATTTTGGCGCCCATCGCAGCTATGCTCATCCAGATGGCCATCTCCCGCTCCCGGGAGTATATTGCCGATGAAACCGGGGCCCGGCTCTGCCACAACCCCGAGTCTCTGGCCCGCGCTCTCGAAAAACTGGCTTATGGCAATGAGCGGATTCCGATGCAGGCTAATCCCGCAACCGAAAACATGTTTATTGTCAGTCCTTTTGCAGGCGGCGGTTTAATGAGTCTGTTTAGCACCCATCCCCCTATTGAAGAGCGGATCGCCCGACTTAGAGCAATGCGCGCCAGTTAACTTTCAGGGGAGGTTTTACTACAATCCCCGCGGGCCATCTGGTAGACCGGTGGCCCATTTTTTTTAGAGGGAAAACGGTGGAGGGAAGAGGGATGAAGGGGGAAAGCAGGTTCTAAGGTTGAGATATAAAGAGACTATGACTGGAGCTTTTTATTGAGGGGGATTGGTTTATGAGAAGATCAAGCGGAGCTTGGATTGGAGTGGTCATCCTAGTGGCGGGGTTTTCCTGTCCTGGCCTTGCCGGGCAGAGTCTTTTGGATCAGGGAAAGGAGGCCTTCAAAGCCCAAAGATATGGGGAAGTAATAGAGCTGTTGGGGAAATACCTCCAAAATCAACCTGACTCGGTGGAGGCCCGGCGCTATCGGGTCCAGGCCTTGGCACGTTTAGGGTATCCGGAAGAGGCTCTAACCGAAGTAAATCAGGGCTTGAAACAGCGTCCGAACGAAATCAGTCTCCTCCTCCTGAAAGGCGGATTGTTGGGTGAACTATCTCGCCGGAAGGAGGCTATCGAGGTTTTCAGCCAGGTTTTGAGGGCTGACCCGCAGAATGGCGAGGCCCTGAAGGAACGCGGGGCTAATCTGGCCAATGAGGGTAAGATCGGAGCGGCCATGCGTGATCTCAACCGGGCGGTCAAATTGCTTCCCAATGACCCCTGGGCCTTTAATCATCGTGGGATGGCCTGGTTATGTCAAAACAAATATCAGACGGCGTTAAACGACTTTTCTACCGCCATCAAGCTGCGCCCGGATCTGCCGCATGCCTACTTTTTCCGCGGTAATCTGTATCTGCATCATATGAATCGACCGGACAAGGCCCTGGTTGATTTTAAAGAAGGCTGCCGCCTGGGCCATCCCCTCTGCTGCCAGGAGGTTGAGAAACTGGCGGGGAATGAACCGGAATGAAATTCATTATTAGAATCGGCTGCTCTAACCTCCTGGTAGAATCCGGAAACCTTTGGGTGTATAGCCCTTGGGAAGATAATCCCTAAATATCCTTGCCTTTTTCTAGATCCTGGTCCATCTGTTTGAGGGTGTTATCCAGTTTGGACTTCATGTCATCCCAGGTCTGGCCAACCGCTCCCTTGGACTCCTCCAATTGCTTCTTGGCTACTTCTTGTTTCTGCTGTAATTGTTGGACCAAGTTCTGGAGTTTGGACTTCATCTCCGGGGTCGCCTTTTCGGCACGGGCCTGAAGTTCGTCCAGCTTCTGATTGAAATCCTGCATTTTTGACTGCAGGTCATTAAAATATTTGGCTTTCTGCTCCTCAAGGAAATCTTTGGTCATATCAAGGAGTTTCCCGGCCTGCTCTTGTATTTGATCTTTGGAGATTCCTTCTTTGGGTTTAGGGGGTTCTTCTTTCTTGTCGCAGCCGGTGAAAACTAACGATGCCAGTAGTAACGCAGCCGATACCAAAAGAGTTTTTTTCATTGTTGACCTCCTGAAGTAATGGCGGGCGGTGCCCACTTTACAATTTTTGTCCCAAGGTAAACTATGCTTCGCTTTTCCTCGCAAGCTCTTTCATGATTTAATCAAGGCTATCATTTCCCTGACCGCCCTCTCGAGGCCGACCAGTACTGCTCGGGAGATGATGCTGTGGCCGATGCTATACTCGTCAAACTCTTTGCGGCCCCGGAAGCGTTTAATATTGCGGTAATTAAGGCCATGCCCGGCTTTTACCGCCAGCCCCAATTGCCGGGCATGGGCTGCGGCAGCCAGTAATTCTTCGAATAACCGGTCTGCTTCATCTTCTGAACGAGCCTCGGCATAGGTGCCGGTATGCAGTTCCACGTAGTTAGCGCCTACCACCGATGCGGCCTTGAGCTGCTCCGGCTGCGGGTCAACGAAAAGGCTGACCCGAATACCCGCCTGCTGCAATTGTTGGACGGCCTGATGGATATGATCCTGATAGCCGGCAACGTCCAATCCGCCTTCGGTGGTCAATTCCTCACGTTTTTCCGGGACCAGGGTTGCGACATCGGGTCTGATTTCTTTGGCAATACCGATTATTTCGGCGGTAGCCGCCATTTCCAGATTGAGACGGGTCTTAACCGTCTGTCGCAGAATTCTGACATCCCGGTCCTGGATATGTCGCCGATCCTCGCGCAGGTGCACAATAATACCGTCGGCGCCGGCCAATTCCGCTAGCGCCGCCGCGGTTACCGGATCGGGTTCATCAATCAGCCGTGCCTGCCGCAAAGTTGCGATATGATCTACATTTACTTCCAATCTGGCCACGCAATAACCTCCTTCAATTCCGGATACAACCGCAAAAAAAGTTCTTTGGTTTTGACGGCCATGCACTGGGCTGCGGCTTCGCTGGTTTCATGATCGTACCCCAAAAGATGGAGAATGCCATGAATGAGGTAAAGATCAAAGAGTTCGGCGAACTCCCAACCTTGCTGCCAGGCCTGGCGCTGGGTCGTCTCAAGCGAAATAATGACATCGCCCAGAATCTGGGGTTGGACCTCAGGGAAAGGACCTCCCTGCTGGGGCAGGGCGATGACATTGGTGGTGCCTCGCCGTTGCATGATGGTCCGATTGAGACGAGCCATAGCCGGGTCATTCACGAAGGTGAGGCTCAATTCGGCCTTAGGACAATCCAAGGCGCTTAAGATCTTCTCGACCCTTTTCCTGATCTTTGTGGGGTTTAAGGGAATCTTTCTCTGCCGGTTGTTTATCCAGATCGTCACTACTTTTCTTTTTTTCGCCGCCTTTATCGGCTGCCTGGGGGTAATCTACTCGGTGGTGGAAGATGCCGCTGAGGATTTTTATGAAACTTTTGGCGATTTCATGCAAGTCTTTGAGAGTAAGTTCGCATTCATCCAACTGTCCGTCGGCAAAGATATTGTTGATGATCTTTTGTACTAATCCCTGAATTCTGGCCGGGGTCGGATCCAGAAGGGTCTTGGAGGCGGCCTCCACCTGATCCGCCAGCAAGACTAATCCGGCCTCTTTGGTCTGCGGTCGGGGTCCGGGATAGCGGTAGTCTTCAATATTTACCTGCTGCGGGTTAGCCGCCTGCTGTTTGGCCTTATTGAAAAAATAGGCCATGAAACTGGTGCCGTGGTGTTGCTGGATGATATCAATAATCTTCTGGCCGACCCTGTCCTGTCGGGCAAGCTCCATCCCGTCTTTGACGTGGGCCTGCAGAATCAGACTGCTCATGGAAGGGGCCAGTTTTTCATGTTTATTTTCGCCGCCTAGCTGATTCTCCACAAAGTAGGTGGGCTTTTTGATCTTGCCGATGTCATGGTAATAGGCTGCGGCCTTGGCCAGCAGAGGGTTGGCGCCGATTTTTTCCGCCGCCGCCTCCACCATGTTCCCCACGATGATGGAGTGATGATAGGTTCCAGGGGCTGCCAACATCAACTGCCGCAACATCGGGCGCTCCAAATTTAACAACTCCAGCAGTTTGATATCCGAAGTCAGATCAAATAACATCTCCAAAATTGGCGCCAGTCCGGACGCCAGGATACCTACCTGGATGCCACCGCCTAGGGCAAAGACGCCGCCGAAAAAAACGTCTTCCAGATCCAGCGGCAAGTCTAAGAGTTTTATGGCGAGGACCATGGCAAAATTAACCACCGCCACACTAAGGCCCGTACGGATGAGGACCCAGCGGTTGCGGCAATAACGGGTCCCCCAAACACCCACCAGGTTACTTACTGAAAAATAGACAAAAAATAAAAAAGGGTTTTCCAGCAACATGGCGGTGAGTATGGAGGCCAGAAAAGAGATCATGACTGCGACTTCTAAGCCGATAAAGATATTCGCCAGGATCGGAGCCAATGCCACCGGTAGATAAAAGATGAAATTTTTGGAGATAAGGGGGCTAAGGCGGGTTAGGGCATCGCCAAAGATTGTCAGACCCAAATTCAACAGGGTTACGCTCAGAAGAATTAAGGCCAGAAAGGTCAGCTCAGTGTTATTGTGAGACGATTTTTTGGCAAAGAGACGGCTTAACTGATAACAGGCGCCAAAGAGCAGGACAATGATGAAGAAAGAGCCTAAAAACTTCCAGAGCCACCATCCCTGAGGGGTTTCTTTCTTCATTGTCTGAAGCTTAATTAGGTGGGTGGGGGTTATTTTCTCACCTTCGCGCACCAGCATCTCGCCCTGTTTTATCTGAAAGTAGACCGGACGCAGTTCCTGCAGACGTTTAAGTTTACGGCGCTCGGTTTCAGCCCGGTTTAAAGCCAGGTTGGGAACGACCAGGGATTGGGCGACCTCGCAAACCGCATAGCGCGATCCCGTCGGCAGGGTAACGGTCTCCCGACAATAGAGTCCGACCTTTTTTCTCGCTTCCTCAACTGGTAAGAAACGCTCGGGATTGTTTTCGACTTTCTCATTCCAGGAGGGCAGGTGACGGATAATAATGTGCCGGCGTTGGTTCTGCAACCCCGAGGACTGCTCACTGAAAACACCCTGGGAGACGACAAAATTTACCTGTTGACTGATAATATCCTCCCACTGTACGGAGAAATTATCGCGCGCCAACAGGTAGAAGATATTGTTAGGCAGGACAACACCCAGGCGCCGCTCGAATTCCGGTTTTTTATCAAGTATTATCTTGTATACCTGCGAGAAGGGAGGCGAGGTTATAGCAGCGCCGGGTTCGCCCCGATGGCTTGTCGCTTCTTGTAATGCTTCCTGTCTGGCCTGCCGCATAAATTCGAAGGCGTCATGCAACCGGGCATTGATCTCCGCTCCGACCCGCTCGTCCAGATCGTATACCAAAGGACTTTCAGTTATGCATTCTTGCTGCCGTTTGGCGGTTGATTCTTGATCTTCGACCAAAAAATCCGCGGTTGCTTTGATGTTGGCTTGGGCAATGTCATTCACCCGATAATCAGGATAGGATACCTGAGAGCGGGGATAGACGATAATGGCTGCAAGCAGGCTGAATACAACCAACAAAAAGATCCTAAACCATTTTCCCTGTCCAGCCGCTCCGGCTGCGGCGCGTTTCCCTGCGGGGAGTTGTCGCCAGAGCCGCTGAATCTGGTTCAATTCCAAAAATCTTCTGACTTTATGGTTGTTTTTCTTTTCGATCATGAACGTCGTCGTACCGCAAGGCGGCAGTTTCTCGAGCAACAGGTCGGTGTTTCTGGGATTGAAAGTTTTCGTAGGCTAATATGATATCCTGCACCAGGGGATGGCGCACCACGTCATTCTTATTAAAATACACAAAATCAATGCCATCGATATTTTGAAGTATCGTTATAGCCTCTTTCAGGCCCGAGCTGGCTCCGGCAGGCAGATCAACCTGCGTAATATCGCCGGTGATCACGGCCCGAGAGCCAAAACCCAGCCGGGTGAGGAACATCATCATCTGCTCCGAAGTAGTGTTCTGGGCCTCGTCTAATATTACGAAGGCATTATTCAGGGTGCGGCCGCGCATAAAAGCCAAGGGGGCTACCTCAATAACGCCGCGCTGCATAAGCTGTGAGGCTTTGTCAAAATCCATCATATCGTGGAGGGCATCATAGAGCGGGCGCAGATAGGGATTGACCTTTTCAAACAGATCGCCGGGCAAGAAGCCCAATTTCTCTCCGGCTTCTACTGCCGGCCGGGTCAAGACAATACGGTTGCAGTCGTTGTTAACTAAAGCCGCCACCGCCATCGCCATGGCAAGATATGTCTTGCCTGTGCCGGCCGGACCGATGCCGAAGACCATGTCATAAGTGCGAATGGCCTGAAGGTAACGCTTCTGGTTGAGGCTTTTGGGCGTGATGCGACGCTTCAGGGCGGTGATATAAACCGTATCCAGAAAGATACTTTTGAGGTCGGCTTCCTGGTTCTCCTTGAGGATTCTCAGAGCGTATTGAACGTCCTGGCCAGTAATGGGATAGCCCGCCTGAATCAAGCCATAGAGCTCCTCCAAAGTCCGTCCGGCCAGTTCAACTGCGGGTTCGGCTCCTTCCAGGATCACCTCATTGCCCCGGACATTCGTTTTGATATGCAACAGACGGTCAATAATCCGCAGATGTTGGCACTGCTGGCCGAAAAGAATCTGCACCAGTTGATTATCGGCAAAAGCAAGCTTCCGGTTTGCGCCACCGCTGGCAGCCAAGAGGCCTTTTCTCATCCCGCCGCCATATCGTTCGGGCGCAGTTTGATGGATACCCTCTGTATCATTAGGTCTGGTTTCAGTAACGAACCGGCAGGAGCCAGGGCGTCGGAATAATTATAACTGCCGAATGTTAGATAATTCATCGTAGTTAAACTAGTATCAAAAAACTATCTACTTGACAAGAGTGACAATCCCCCTACGATGCAATTATTCTATCGGCAAAAACAGGATAAATCCATAGTTGTTCAGCCAATAGAAATAGTAGATGCCTTGAGCGGCCCCAGGCAGACGATTTGCCAGCTACCCAGATCCAGCCAATCCTGAGCTTTTTCGATAACCTGGTGGGGAGTGACACTGGCCAGATGATCGATTATTTCCTCATAGGAGAGGTAATGGCCGAAGCTAAGTTCGTTCCTGGCCAACCGCATCATCCGATTGTCGCTGTCTTCGGCACTCAGATACAATGAGGCGCGGGAATAATCGACCGCCGCCTGCAATTCCTGGGGGGAGACTCCGGTGGTTTTCAGGGCCTCGATTTCACGTCGAATGGTGTCTAGCAGTTGCTCAAAATTTTCCGGACTAACGGAAGCGCTAATGGCTAATAGGCCAGCATCACTGAAGCAGTGTAAGAAGGAATAAATGGAGTAGCACAATCCCTGCCTCTCCCGTATTTCTTGAAAAAGGCGTGAACTCATATTGCCGCCCAGGATCAGGTTCAACAGAATTGCCATATACCGGCTGTCCTCTCCGGCGGCAGGTGCCTTGCCGCCGGCGACCAGATGTACCTGTTCCAGATCCTTTAGGAAATTGTGAGCCCCAGGATAGGTGGCGACCTTCTGTCGTGGACGGGAGCAGCGGCAATTGTGGAAATCCCCAAAAGCGGCGGCGGCTAGATTTACCAGGGCCTCATGCTCTAAGCGGCCAGCCGCAGCGATTACTATATCTTGGGGGTGGTAATGGGACTGGCGGTAGTCCAAAAGCAGCAGGCGGGTAAAATTACATACGGTATCAGCACTGCCCATGATCGGTCGACCGAAGGCGGAGTCACCATAAAAATGCCGGTTAAAGAGAACATGGACATATTCATCCGGAGTATCTTCGAGTTCATCGATTTCCTGGAGAATTACCTGGCGTTCCTTCTCTAATTCGGCAGTATCATACACCGGGTTGAGCAGGATATCGCTCAACAGATCGAAGAGTCGGGGAAGCTCAGCAGCCAACACCTTGCCGTGAAAACAGGTATTTTCCTGGGTGGTAAAGGCATTGGCAGTTCCCCCCAACTGGTCGATTTGACAGGCCAGCTCGCTGGCCGAGCGGCGCCCTGTTCCTTTGAAGGCCATATGTTCCAGGAAGTGGGCCATGCCATTTTCTCCGGCGGTCTCATCCCGAGAGCCGGTGTTAAGCCAGATTCCCAATGAAACCGAATGAAAATGGGGAAGCGCCTCGGTTACCACCCGGACGCCATGGGGCAGTACGGTTTTCTGATACATTTCGTGGGAGCGCCTTTTAAGGATTTACCGAATCCTGATCGAGATCCAACGCCGCTTTACGTGACAGGCGGATTTTTCCCTGTCGATCGACATCTAACACTTTTACCAGGACTTCGTCGCCTTCTTTGAGGATGTCGGTTACCTTTTTGACCCGCTGTTTATCCAATTCCGAGATGTGGACCAGACCGTCGGTGCCGGGCAGGATCTCTACGAAGGCACCGAAATCGACAATCTTCTTAACCTTTCCGCGGTATAACTGTCCAATTTCCGGTTCTTGGGTGAGTTCCTGGATCATTCGAATGGCCTGGTTGGCAGCCAGGGCGTCCGGCGAGGCGATATGAATCCGGCCATCATCTTCGATGTCAATTTTGGCGCCCGTAACAGCCACGATGTTTTTCACCGTTTTGCCGCCGGGTCCGATTACCTCCCGAATCTTATCGGGATTAATGGTCATCACGACGATTTTAGGAGCGTTCTCTTTGAGTTGAGTCCGTGGCTGGTCGATGGCCTCATTCATTCGACTCAGGATGTGCAGCCTGGCTTCCCGTGCCTGGTGCAGCGCCTGGCTCATGATCTCCCGATTGATACCGCCGATCTTGATGTCCATCTGAAGGGCGGTGATACCCGCAGCCGTGCCCGCTACTTTAAAATCCATATCCCCTAAATGATCTTCGTCGCCTAAGATGTCAGACAGGATGGCGATATTATTCTCCTCTTTAATGAGTCCCATGGCCACCCCGGCCACCGGAGCTTTAATGGGAATGCCGGCGTCCATCATGGCCAAGGAGCCACCGCAGACAGTGGCCATGGAGGAAGAACCATTTGAGGAAAGGATTTCGGAAACAACGCGAATAGTATAAGGAAATTCCTCGGGTTGGGGCAGAACCCGACTGAGGGCCCGCTCTGCCAGGGCTCCATGACCGATTTCGCGGCGGCTTGGTCCCCGCAGCATCCGGGTTTCGCCGACGCTGTAAGGAGGGAAATTATAATGCAGCATAAAAGCCTTGAAGGTGTCTCCGGTAAGCGTCTCAATACGCTGTTCATCAGAGACGGTTCCCAAGGTGGCGACAGCCAGGGCCTGGGTTTCGCCCCGGGAAAACAACGCTGAACCGTGCGTCCGGCTGAGGAGCCCTACTTCACAGGAGATGGGTCGAATGTCGGTATAGCTGCGGCCGTCGATCCGCCGTTTTTGATTAAGCACTAGGTCCCGTACCAGGGTCTTTTCTAAGTCATGATAAAATCCGGTAATTTCTTTTTCACGTCCTTCGTATTCAGACTCCAGAGTTGTGAGGACTGTCTGCAGACCATCCTCCATCGCCTGGTGGCGGACCTTTTTTTCTGCTTGGGCTATAGCTTGGAGGATTAACGCCCGACTCAGTTCCTCCACCCTGGTTTTCAGGGTCTCATCGATGATTATCTCTGAAACAGGTCTTTTGGTTTTGCCCGCTTCGACCCGCATCTGCTCTTGCAATCTCAGGATCGGCTGCATCTCGGCGTGCGCGGTGAACAGGGCCTCCAGGATCTCTTCTTCTGAGGCCAGTTCAGCCCCACCCTCTACCATCACCAGGGCGTCATTGGAGCCGGCGACGATAAGATTGAGGGTGCTTTCTTTAAGTTGTGAAATAGTCGGGTTGACCATCAGTTCGCCGCCAACTTTGCCCATCCGGACTGCGGCAATCGGACCCTGAAAGGGGATATCCGAAATTGCCAGGGCCGCAGAGGCACCGTTTAAGGCGATAATGTCCGGATCGTTTTCCATATCGACGGAGAGCACCGTCGCAATAATCTGTAATTCGTGAAAGAAGCCTTTGGGGAACAGAGGGCGGATGGGACGATCAATCAGCCGTGAGGTCAGGGTCTCCTTTTCACTCGGACGGCCAATCTCCCGACGGAAGAAACCCCCAGGTATCCGGCCGGCTGCATAAGACATTTCCAAATAATCCACCGTGAGGGGCAGAAAGTCGATGCCTTCGCGGAGGCGATCTGACGCGACCGCAGTTACCAGTACCCCGGTGTCGCCGTAACGGGCAAATACCGCGCCGCTGGCCTGAGCCGCCATTTTGTCAATTTCAAAGGCCAGAATTCTTCCTCCAACCTCTACTTCAAAGGTTTTTGCCATAATCTTTGTAAACGCCTCCGTTTGCTGGGCCATTATTTCCGCAGGCCTAACTGATCGATAAGACTGCGATAACGTTCAATATCCTTCTTTTTTAGATAATTGAGCAGACGCCGCCGTTGACCCACCAGCTTGATTAAACCGCGCCGGGAATGGTGATCCTTGGCGTGAGTTTTAAAATGATCGGTCAGATAACTGATGCGTTCGCTCAGGATAGCTACCTGCACCTCCGGTGATCCGGTATCTGCTTCATGCAGTCGGAACCGATTGATGATATTACTCTTCTGTTCAACGTTTAATGCCACGTTCTACCTCCTCAGAAATATTATTCATATATAAATGGAACATCGTCCAGCATCGCCTGGACCGGATGAGATGCCCTTCTATCAGGGATTAAATACTCGCACAGGTTGCACTTTTCTTGCTGAAACACTATCTCTGACCTCGGCAACGGCTATGAGGCTGCGCTCACAGACAACTTTTAATCGCTCTTCCGGTCGGGCCCAGGTCATCTCCATCAGTTTCCCATCCAGCAGCATGGATTGTCCCTGCCGCAGCTTGGCAGTCATCCCGGAATCTACCTCTAGTGTTGGCAGGTGTGGCAGACAATCGACAAGAGGAATAAGATGGTCGAGGAGCCCAGGCACATCTGCTTCGTCCGGGTTGCTGGAAAGACATATGGCCTGGTCGAGAGTAAAAGGACCAACCCGCTGACGTTGCAGGGCTTTGAGGTGAGCACCACAGCCCAGACGGGAACCGATATCAGCCGCCAGGGTGCGGATATAGGTGCCCTTGGAACACGTTACCGTCATGATAAGTTCCGGAAGATTCACTGATTCTACCGACAGGTCTAGAATACTAATCCGCCTTGCCGGAATATCAATAAGGGTTCCCTGTCGGGCCAATTGGTAGAGGCGCTGCCCCTGGTAGTGAAGTGCCGAGAACAACGGCGGAGTCTGCCATTGCTCTCCGATGAACGTCGCGGCGACTCGATAAACTTCTTCCGGAGCAGGTAGTTGCGGGCAGTGCGCTATTACTTCACCGGTACTATCCTGGGTATTGGTTTCAGTTCCCAGGACGATGGTGGCCCTATAGGTCTTGGGAGCATCGATCAAGAAGGGAACAAGCTTGGTGGCTTCATTCAGACAAAGAGGCAGCACTCCGACGGCAAAGGGATCCAGGGTTCCCAAGTGACCGATCTTCTTTACTTTCAAGAGTCGTCGGACGGCCTTTACTACTCCAAAAGAGGAAGGTCCGGCCGGTTTGTCGATAACAATAATTCCCTGGGGCTTTGGGTTCATGACGATCCCTGGGAATCATCGGGGGGAGTGGACTCTTGGCCAAGTCGCCGCAGGAGAGAATCCACCCGCTCGCCGCGGCGCCAGGAGTCGTCAAGCTGAAAAATCAATTCCGGCATCACTCGCAGGATATGTTCCTGCGCCAACTCCTGCTTAATGAAACCCGAGGCCTTTTGCAATGCCTTCTGATTGGCGGGGACTTCCGCCTCCTGCCCGCGGGTTAGATAGTAAACCTTGGCGCGCCGCAGATCATCGCTAATCGCGACGCTGGTAATAGTGATCTGCTGCAACCGAGGATCGCGGCTCTTGCGCAGTAAAATAAGGGCAATCTTTTCCCGCAGCAATTCTCCGATTCGATCGCGCCTCTTATAATCTGTAAGCATCAGAATATCTTCCATTGCTGGGACGTTGGAAACTGCATAGCTACCAATGCCAGAGTTCCACTTGGGAGTCGACCACCTGCGCCACATGCTGATCTTCGATATAGCGAATAATTTTTGTGATCATAGCATCTAATAATTGAGAGTCGTTGCTCACCAGTGCTAGGCCTAATTTTGCCTGCTGCCACAGATCGTGATCGTCAACTTCGGCAATGGCGGCGTTGTATCGATGCCTGATCTTTTCGATCAGACTCTTCAATACACTGCGTTTGCCTTTGAGCGAACGGTTTTCAGGCAGATGCAGGGTTATGCAAGCCATCGCAACGATCATAGGCGGGGAAGGGGGCTATTCGGTTTTGCTGGCAATCGGCGCCAGATGGGGCTTAATTTCCTCCATCTGGTAAATCTCTATAATGTCGCCCGGATGAAGCTCGTTAAATTTCTCCAGGCCGATGCCGCACTCATACCCGGCCTGAACTTCTTTGACATCATCCTTAAAGCGTTTTAGAGAAGCAATCTTGCCTTCATAGATGACGGCATCATTGCGTTTGACCCGCACCAAGGAATTCCGTTCCACTTTGCCATCCAACACGTAGGATCCAGCAATAGTACCCAATTTAGAGATCGTGAAGACCTGGCGAACCTCAACGCGACCGAGGGAGCGTTCTTCAAAAATCGGTTCCAACATTCCTTCAAGGGCGGAATGCACATCGTTCACTAGATTATAGATAACATCATAGAAACGTACGTCCACCTGCTCCTGCTCAGCCAGGCTCTGGGCCTTGGGATTGGCCCGGACATTAAAGCCGATGACAATGGCGTTGGAGGCCGAGGCCAACATGATATCGGTTTCGGAAATATCTCCGGCACCCGTATGGATGATGTTGACCTTGATTTCCTTGTTGCCGAGCTCTTGCAAGGCCTGCGTCAGGGCTTCGATAGAACCTTGAACGTCAGCCTTTAAAATAAGATTGAGCTCTTTGACCATACCCTCCTGAAAACGTTCGTACAGCTTTTCCAGGGTAACCTTGCTGAGCCTGGCCATGGCAGCTTCCCGCTGTTTCAGTTGCCGCATCTGGGCTACCTGTTTGGCCACGCGTTCGTTTTCCAAGACAATGAACTCATCTCCGGCCTGAGGAACGCCACTGAACCCTTGTACTTCAACCGGTGTTGAGGGAGAAGCCTGTTCCACCCGCAGCCCCCGATCATCGAACATAGCCCGTACCCGCCCGTATTCCAGTCCGCAGACAAAGACATCACCAGCCTTGAGGGTGCCGTTTTGTACCAGGACTGTTCCCACGGCGCCCCTTCCTTTGTCAAGTTTGGCCTCGATAATCCGCCCCCGGGCCAGAGTGTCGGAGTTAGATTTAAGCTCAAGGATTTCGGCCTGCAGGAGGATTTTTTCCAAGAGGTCATCGATCCCGATAATTTTTTTGGCGGAGACCTCAGCAAACTGCACATCGCCGCCCCATTCTTCCGGGACAACCCCGCGATCGGCCAGTTCCCGCTTCACCCGATCGGGATTAGCGTCCGGTTTGTCAATTTTATTCACCGCCACTACCAAGGGCACTCCGGCAGCCTTGGCGTGATTGATGGCTTCCAGGGTCTGCGGCATGACGCCGTCATCAGCAGCTACAACTAGGACAACTATGTCAGTGACCTGAGCACCCCGGGCGCGCATGGCAGTAAAGGCTTCATGGCCGGGTGTATCTAAAAAGACTACTTCCCCATGATCGAAAGAAACCTGGTAGGCGCCGATATGCTGGGTTATGCCGCCCGCCTCGCGATCAATCAGATGACTTTGCCGGATGGCGTCCAATAACGAAGTTTTGCCATGATCAACATGGCCCATAATGGTCACTACGGGTGGCCGGGGCAGGAGCTCACCCTCTTCTTTGGTTGGAAGATTGAGGATATCTTCTTCAAGGAGAGTCGCCCGTTCTACCTCGTATCCGAATTCGCTGGCAACCAAAACCGCCGCATCATAATCCAAGGGTTGATTAATGTTGGCCATAATGCCTAGTCCCATAAGCTTCTTGACCAATTCACTGAACTTGATGCCCATCTTTTTGGCCAATTCCCCTACGGTGATGGCGTCCCCCACTTTGACCCGGCGTTTTATGGCCTTAGGAACCGTCAACTCGGTCTTGGCCATCTTGCGGATAGCCTTCCTAACCCCTTTCTTCTTAACCCCCCCGATACTTTCCGCCTCTTTGCCCTCGTAGAGCTCGGCACCTTCTCTGATTTCCTTTTTCCGGAAGGCTTTTTTCTTGGAAGCGTCATCTTCTGCTGCCCCCGGTTTTTTGCCGCGTTTCTTTTTGACCCTGCCTTTTTTTTCTTCCTTATCAGCTACCGCCACTACGGGTTTTTCTTCTTTGGTCTTGGTGATTTCAATTACTCGGGGAGTTCTGCGGGCTGGCGTAGAGGTTGCCACAGGAGCAGCCGCCTCCTCCACCGGGGGTAGACTGATGATACGTGCTGGAGTATCTTTCCTGGCCTTCTTGGCTTTCTGGCGCTTCAAAGCCATAGAAGCATCCGGAGTTTTGGCCTCTGCCAGTCTGGAAGATTTTCGGCCACTAATCTCAGGAGCAACCGTCGTCTCTTCAGGTTCCACGGTAAGCGGCATTCCATCGGGCTGAACCTCAACCTGCTCAGCGGGGTAAGCAGCAGGGGTCTCAGACTTTATTTCTAACTGGATCGGTATTTGAATTTCAGGGGCAATCTCGGCCGGCGCCTCTTCTACGACCGTGACTGGTTTTTTTGGAGCTTCCGGCAAGGCAATGATTTTGGCCGGTTTATCGACGGTTCTACGCCGCTTCGGCGGCGCTGCCAAAGGCTTTCCAGGCTTTACAGCGGCAACTGGGGCATCTGGCGGTAGTGCTTGGATTTCAGCAACAGGACTATCAGACGGCAAGATAGATCCCTGCTCTACAGTTTGACCGGCGCGAAATGCAGAAACAGAGGTTTTTTCTGACATCGGTTTCGGTCTGGCCAATGTTCGACGACGTTTCACATTCGATCCTACCCGTTGCTCCTCAACCAGAGGTACAGTTTTAGCGAGCACTTCTCGGGCTCGGGCTACATCGGTAGCGTCTATGGAGCTGAGATAGTTCTCCACCTCGATGTTTATTTCCCGCAAGCGCAAAATAAGTTCTTTAACATCCAGATTAAATTCTTTGGCTAAATGCGTAACCCTGGTTTTGGCCATAAATATTTTTATCCTTGTAGCAGAAACGAGTTAAATAGTTTTTTTGTGGTAATACTTCAGCTATCTGAAAGAATAGATCAAGGAATGGTGGGGAATGCTCACCATCCAGCGTTACAGCACCGACAGTCCCATCCACAGGGGCGAATCTTGTATTCGCCTCAAACAACTGAAGAGTTACCTTTTGTGTATCCAGGTAAAAACATCCTAGTCTCATACCTGATCGGCATCCTGGACCACATCGTTGGAACCGGTCTCCAAATTACCTATTTCTTCAACACCGGTTGTCTCCGGATTGTCTTCGGAAGCCTTCATAAGGGTTTGAGCCGCACCCAATATCTGTGTGGCCTTTTTCTCATTAATACCAGGTACTTGCATTAGTTCGGCCAGATTTGCCTCCGCCACTTCTTTGGCCGAGGTGAATCCGGCTTCGTACAGGGCGCTGGCGGTCATCTCGCCTACCCCGGGAATTTTCAAGAGGGACAGATAACCCTCTTTCATCGATTTCGAGTATTTGCTTTCACTCTTGACATCGATCTTCCAACCGGTTAGTTTCGCTGCCAACCGGACGTTTTGGCCCCGCTTCCCGATGGCCAGAAAAAGCTGGTCATCCGGAACAATGATCTCCATGTTTTGGCTATCTTCATCAATAATTATGCGACTGACCTCGGCTGGAGCCAGGGCCTGGGTGACAAATTTCGCCGGATCAGGGTTCCAGGGAATAATATCGATCTTTTCCCCCCGGAGTTCCTGAACGATATTCTGTACCCGAGAACCTTTCATACCAACGCAGGCACCTACCGGATCTACGTCTGCATCCCGGGAGGCGACGGCAATCTTCGAACGGCTGCCAGGCTCTCGGGCTACTGCCATAATTTTGACTATGCCTTCCTGTATTTCAGGCACCTCGGCCTCAAACAACATGATGAGGAAATTTTCATCAACCCGGGAAAGAATTATCTGTGGTCCTTTAGTCTGCCGTTTGACATCTACGACATAAGCCCGGATCCGGTCTCCCTGCCGATAAAGTTCGCGGGGAACCTGTTCGGTGATGGGCAGAAGCGCTTCCGTTCTCCCTAGGTTGACGATGATGCCTGACTTATCCTGTCGCTGCACAATGCCGTTGATGATCTCACCTTTGCGGTCTTTATAATCTTCAAAAACAATGTCTCGTTCGGCGTCCCGCATTCCCTGAATAATTACCTGCTTGGCAGATTGGGCAGCGATCCTGCCAAAACTGCCGGCGTCTAATTTAATACCCAGGCTGTCGCCCAGATCACATTCCGGGTCGAGCTGGCGTGCTTCCGGCAGCGTAATCTGCCTATCAGAGTCGATTACCTCATCCACCACTTCTTTAAATTGAAAGACCTCAATTTCCCCGGTGTCCTCCGAAAAACCTACCTCGATATTGTCCTGCTTGGCCCCATATCTTTTCTTAGCCGCTGAACGCACTGCTTCCATGACAGTGTTGAGCAGTAGGTCCTTGTCAATACCTTTATCTCTACTGACTTGCTCAATGAGACGCCTTAAATCTCCGATCATAAATTCCTCTGCCGTTCTTATTGACGGTTTAAAAATCAATGCAAGCGCTTAGCAGTCAACTTTCAGGTGTTAGCTTCATAAGGTAAGTTGTTATGACAGTAAAGTGATGAATTATCGATATCCTATCAAGATTGCGAGCTTACCCCTACGTTGGTGTTTTTGCTGAAAGCCTAGCGGCTATAAATCAATATCAAGGCGAGCGCGGGCGATGTCTTTTACCGGGATGGCATAAACCCGGGAGCCTTCTTTAACCTTCACTGTCTCCCCGTCCAATCCTAAAAGTTCACCTCGATACAAGGAACGTTTGCCAACGCCGCCGCGGACGGTGATACGGACCAAGCGTCCGGCATAACGGCTAAAATCTTCAATCTTTTTTATCGGTCGAGTCAGGCCGGGAGAGGAGACCTCCAGGATATAAGCATGTCTAATAACGTCATGGACATCGATGAGCTCTCCTAAAAGATTACTTAAATAAGCACAATCTTCTAGTGAAATCCCTCCGGGTTTATCCAAAAACAGGCGCAGAATGTACCTCCTGCCGGCTCTCACGAACTCAGTTTCTACTAACTCAACGTCATGAGCCTGCAGAACCGGGAGGATAAGTTCAGTAACACGCCCGGTCACATCATCCGGCTGCATCCCAAGACCTCGGTCCAACCCAAAAGACTAACCGTAAAAAAAAAAGCGGGCGTGTGCCCACTTCCAAATCCCAAGACTTTTCCTCATCTCGGCTACGCCCGAAAGCGCACGATTCATCCGCCTTCAAAGTTTCCCACGGTTTATGAGTCACCTCAAAAGGGGAAGCGGGTACTGGCGCAGATTGAACCTCTCACTGCACCCAGACTCTGGAGCGGGCAACGGGATTCGAACCCGCGACACCAAGCTTGGGAAGCTTGTACTCTACCAACTGAGCTATGCCCGCCTGACTTAGATTTTAAAGATTTCAGATGATTATGTCAAGAGGTATTTTGTCGTGATACTTCAACCTCATGTCGATCGCGGCCCTCGAGTCTGACGATCTGTCGAGCCGCCTCCACATCTGTTTTGATCTGATCCACCAGGGCCGGGATATTGGGGAAACGTCGCTCATCTCGAAGACGCTGAACGAATTCCACCGCCAGATGCGAGCCGTATATATCCTGGTTAAAATCCAATATATGAACTTCCAACGATAATTCGTCATTATCGAAGGTCGGGCAGACGCCGATATTAGCCACCGCAGCATAGGTCCGACCCCAAAGGGTAGCCCGAACCGCATAGATGCCGGCAACAGGTAAAAGTTCATTGTCGGCTCTGATATTAGCAGTGGGAAAACCCAGCAGTCGAGCGCCGCGGCCATGGCCGTGGATTACCTCCCCGGTTACCTCGTAGGACCGACCCAAGAATGTCCGCGCCGCCGCTACCTTGCCGTCCCTAATGAGGTTGCGAATCAAGGTGCTGCTGACGATGATCTCATCGACCTGAATAGCGTCAACCACATGTACCGGAAATCCCCAGGCTGCACCAAGTGTTTGCAGTAGGGCAATATTCCCCTCGCGGTTATGGCCAAACCGATAGTCGTGACCGATTACTATTTCCTGAACCCCCAATCGCTCCAGCAGGTAGTGCTGAATAAATTCCCGAGCCGGCATCGCCCCGAACTCTTTGGTGAAAGGGTGTACGATAACTATATCCAGGTTCAATTCGCCCAGTAGCCTGATCTTCTGATCCGTCGTAGTAAGTAGTGGCAATTGTCTCCCTGGCTGCATCAACTTAATGGGATGCGGGTCAAAGGTGATTACCACTGAATGCCCGTTTACTGCTGCAGCCCGCTCTCGCACCAACCCAAAGAGCGTCTGGTGGCCTAAATGGACACCGTCAAAATTGCCGATCGTAATGACAGGCCTACTGAAAGGCTGTGTAATAAGGTTAAGATCTCGATAGAGGACCATTGGCATCCCGATTCATCCGGCCTTTTTTCTCATCAAGAAAGCCTCTCGCCAGATGAACTTCCTTTGTTACCCACTATTTTTCTTCTTCTTTCAAGCGAAGTCAATATAGAATTGACAACCTAAATTTTATATTATACAAATAATATCAGATTAATCATACTAAATAATGTGGCTGTAGCCGTTGCCATGAGAAAGTCCACTTTTGCCGAAGTGGCGGAATTGGTAGACGCGCTAGGTTCAGGGTCTAGTGGGCGTACGCCCGTCGGGGTTCAAATCCCCGCTTCGGCACCATTTATATCAGGGGGGTTAGGGAGATTACCTTAACCCCCGTTTTCTTCCTGGGGCTTGATCGCTGCACAGATTGCGTCTCATCTCTTGCCTGCATGCAGGTTGGGGGTGTTCGTGGATACCTTTACAATAACAAGATTTGTCCTTTCCAATGGCCAGGAAAAAAGGCTCTATTGCCGCTTGATCAAGTCCCGTCAGACGCCTTTTGCCACCTTCCGGCTCTATGAAGACAATCAGGGACACCGATGGCTGGAAATCGTCGATGGCGATCAATCCTGGCTGGAGGAGTTGGTCGGCGAAACCTTTGAACAGCGAGTGGCCACCGAACTCTTAAGCCTGGGTCTGAACAAATACAGCGGGTGAGTTAAATCATTTTGATCCCCAAAATCTAAACGAGAGTCTCTTTACCGTCGAGTATTATCGGGCATTGACAGTAGGTTAGTTAGACGAGGGCATCCCCGGCACAGGGCAGTGCCCTCCCTATCGAGAAAACCTCTATAGAGGAGATCGGAGCCATGGCAGTGTCACAGACACGTCCCCGACCTGAGAGCGTGAAGGTGAGTCGGGCCAGGGAAATCCTCCGGGGCCGGGCTGTTTCATCCCGGGAGGTGCTTCAATTGGCCAAGGAGTTGACTAAAGAAAAGGCTTTCAGCCTGGCCCGTCGGCTGTTGGCTCAGGCGCGCCAAGAACCCGCAGTTCAAGGAGATTCGGCACTACTCCGAGCCATCATCCAACAGCAGGCCCTTTGTACTTCACACGATCTAGAGCTGCCGGCAGACGTCCGCTTAGATCTGGCCTTCCAGATTCTGCAGCAATCCGGAGACGATCTCCAGAGCCGCATTGACCCGGAAACCCTGGGAATTGCTGGCTCAATCTGTAAAAGCCGGTGGGAAATTGATGGGCAGGTGCAGCATCTGGAGCGCTCCCGAGCTTATTTTTTACGAGGATGTCAAGAAGGGGTAACGGGCGATTATGGTTATTGTGCCATAAACGCTGCCCTGGTGCTGGACATTTTGGCTGACCTCGAATCTGTTGCGGCCGAGCGCAGCGGGGCTGTTTCGGCAACCGCGGTCCAAAGAGAGCAGGAAGCCAGACGGCTTCGGGAAACGCTGATAGCAGAACTTCCGGAATTAGCGAAGACAAAAGAACACCAAGGGCTCATACAAGATTGGGGATTCCTGGCCACTGTTGCCGAGGCCTATTTCGGTCTCGGACGCTATGAGGAAGCCAGCCAGTGGCTGCAGACAGCCATGGCTTTACCAAAAATCCCCGCTTGGCAGTATGAATCTACCATACGTCGGCTAATCCGCTTGGTGCAGCTTCATGGTGGACAATCTACTGATCGTGAAATCATTGCCGGGCATCCTGCCGCTGAGATGCTTATGCAGTTGTTTGCGGTCAGCCCCGAAGCACTCCGGGGAATCCTGACCGGAAAAATCGGGCTGGCCCTATCCGGCGGCGGATTTCGGGCCTCTTTATTCCACATCGGCGTGCTGGCCAAACTGGCCGAATTTGATATCCTGCGCCACGTAGAGGTGTTGTCCTGCGTTTCCGGGGGTTCCATTGTCGGAGCCTACTATTATCTTGAGGTCCGTCACCTCCTTAAAACCAAAAAAGATAGCGAAATCACCTGCCAGGACTATATCGACATTGTCAAACGTCTCGAAAAAAACTTTTTAGCCGGAGTACAGCGCAATATCCGCACCCGGGTGGCAGCAGACTGGTATAGCAACCTCAAGATGATCTACAAACCGAATTACTCCCGGACAGAGCGGGTGGGAGAGCTATACGAAGAAGAGATTTACCGGCTGGTGGAGGACGGTGAGGCGGCAGCACCAAGGTGGCTAAATGAGCTCTTGGTGGAACCCGCGGGCCATTCGGAGGCTTTCAGCCCCCGGCAGGATAACTGGCGCCGGGCCGCCAAGGTCCCCATCCTGATTCTCAACGCCGCCACTCTCAACACCGGCCATAACTGGCAATTTACCGCCTCCTGGATGGGCGAGCCGCCTGCCGGGGTCAGCAGTGAAGTCGATGGCAATGACCGTCTGCGCCGGTTCTATTATGACCAGGCCCCGGTACCGCATCAAAGTATCCGCCTGGGGCACGCCGTAGCGGCCTCCTCCTGTGTTCCGGGTCTCTTTGAACCGTTGGCACTTGATAGGCTCTATCCGGATCGGATAGTACGTATGGTGGATGGCGGCGTACACGATAATCAGGGTATTGCCGGGTTGTTGGGGGAAGACTGCGATATTATGCTGATCAGCGATGCCAGCGGCCAGATGGAATCCCAAAACTATCCCAAAAGTGGAATGGTAAGCGTACCATTACGCTCGAGCAGCATCCTGCAATCTCGGGTACGGGAGGCCCAGTATTTGGATGTTGACTCCCGACGCCGATCTTCTCAAATCCGGGCCTTTATGTTTGTCCATCTAAAAAAAGACCTGAATGTCAAACCGATCGACTGGATTGGCTGTAACGACCCTCATGATCCCGGCGATGAACCCCTTTCCGCGGTTATCCCAGGCGATGTTACCAGCTACGGCCTGCCCAAAGACGTGCAGCAAAAACTGGCGGCAATCCGCACCGATCTCGATTCCTTCAATGACCAGGAGGCCTATGCCCTGATGACAAGCGGCTATCTGATGACCGATCATGAGTTTCCAAAGTACATCAAGGGCTTTTCCTTGCAAGGACCGCCGCCGGACTGGGGTTTCTTAGCAATTGAACCCGCCCTGAAAAATGTCCCCGGAAAGGAGGCGGAGCATCGGAAGCTGATGAATATCTTGGAAGCGGCTCACTCCTCGGCATTCAAGATCTGGAAACTGAAACCAATTCTCCAGGTTGCCGCCGTAGGCCTGGCTGCGATCGGCCTGGCGCTATTTTATTGGATCTGCTCCAAATGGTGGAATTCAGCCTTGTTCACCGTCGGCAGTACTGCCACTGTTCTCATCACGGCTATTTTGACTTCGATTGTCGGGCCGATCGTGGTTAAGGCAATAAATTATCGCAAGACCCTGGCCCAAGTCGGCGTCGGCCTCGGCATGGCCCTGATCGGCTTTGCTGCAGCCCGCCTCCACCTGCACTATTTTGACCGATGGTATCTGCAGGAAGGGCGGATGTCAGACGAAGCCTGAGAGAATCCATAATTGAGGTGTTCGGAAAACAGAATAGATCATATGTGCGGATAGATTTACGGTAGCTTATCGTAAGAAAGGAAAGAGGATTTATGTTGCCCATCGATCCGTTGATGCTTGAACATCGCCTCATTGAACGGATGACACGCCTTATACATCAGGAGATGGTGAGGATCCGGGACAACATCGCCGTTGACGTGGGATTTGCCTTTGTAGACCAGCGCTTTCTCGATGCTGCAGTGGATTTCCACAATCACTACGTCAACCGGCTGCATCATAGTAAGGAGGAGGGCATCTTGTTTGCCGCCCTGGCAGAAAAACCGCTGTCGACCGGACATCTCAGAATGATGAAAGAATTACAGCAGGAACATATCTGGGGCCGTCAGACCACAACAAACCTGGAGGTAGCCAGTAAGCAGTATAACGAAGGGTGTTTAGAGATACTGCCTGACCTCCTCAATAGCCTTGGGACATTAGCGGATTTTTATTCCCAACATATCGCTAAGGAAGACAGACACTTCTTTCTTCCTGCCATGGAATATTTTACCCGAGAAGAGAAAGAAGTCATCCTGTCCCAGATGGCTGATCTTGACCGAGGGTTCGCTCTTGCAAAATATCAAAAACTCGTTGCGGATTGGGAGGCGAGCGGTTGTAAATGCCATCTGTGAACGTTTACTGCCGGTTTCTGGTTTTTGGTTGCCGGTCATTAGTAATAAATGCAATATAATTATGTGGTTATAGATATACCAGAAATTAAAGATAAATTTCTTCATTTAACCTGCGCTTGCAGCGTTGGCTCAGCAAAAGGACCAGCATGAGAATTTTTAGGTTGCCGGTGGGGGTTCTCGTTGCAGTATTGCTGACATGGTTTTGGTCAGCGCCAATATCGGCGCAAAGGTTGTCCGCCGCCGGTAATCCTCTAGAACTCGTACGCCTCAATCGGGTCGTCGTAGAAGCGGAGGTAGTTTCCAGTCTGGATAAGATTTATCTCGGGCTGGGGGGACGCCGCCATCTGAAGGCGGGCACGGGCATGTTGTTTTTAATGCCAGCAATGGCGTGGCAACAGTTCTGCATGCGGGGGATGTTGATCCCCATCGACATTATCTGGATTGCGACTGACCGGGTAGTAGGTTGGCATTCCAATCTTTCCCCCCAAGACCAGGGAACCTTCACCTCACCAGGTCCGGTTAATTATGTCTTGGAAGTACCGGCCGGTTTTGTTGCTCAAGCTGGCATCCGGATCGGAGATCGGGTTCAGATCGGACCATGAGACCTTCTCGGCTCTCAAGAACTTCCGGCTCAGAGAGATAAATACTTTTCAGAGGAGTCTAGGCCGCCGGACGACTCTTTACTTGCTGCATCTCCAATTCCAGGTGCCTCACCCGCTGATCAAGGGAATAATGTTCTTCCCGTTGCACAACGACTTCATTCTGACGATCAAGACGCTGGTTGATCATATCGATACGCAGATGGGTTCCGTCAAAGCGGGCCAACAGATCATCGTGCACTTCTGAGATACGTCTATTGGCATCATCAATCCGGCTGATCACATCGGTATGAATAGCATCGATACGTTTATTGGTGTCATCGATGCGCTTGATTAGATCGGTATGAATAGCACCGATGTACTTATTGGTGTCATCAATGCGTTTATTCGTTTCATCGATGCGTTTATTGCTATCATCGATGCGCCTGATCACATCGGTATGAATAGCACCGATGTATTTATTGGTATCATCGATGCGCTTGATTAGATCGGTATGAATAGCATCGATGCGTTTATTGGTGTCATCAATGCGTCGGCTCTGATCCACCAAGTGGGCGTTGATATCGTCCAGGCGCTTATTGGTCAACGCCAGAGCCGTTTTAAACTCCGCCTGATCCTGTTTAATAACCTGTAATTCCGGCAGGATGAGTTCTTTTAGGGCAGCCAGGACGATTTCTCTGGTGACCATGCTATCCTCCGCCATTGTAAAAAGATAATTATTTTTATAGCATGTTTAACCAGTTAAATCAAGTGCAATATGGTCAATAAAACATTAAGGGGGCAGATCTGCGATCCTCCCCCTTGCTTTCTTATCAGGTAATACTTCAGCTATCTGAGATAGTAGATCAGGAGCATGGTTTGTGGTGCCCACCCTACAGCACCAAAGCATCGACAGACCCATCTGTAGGGGCGAATCTTGTATTCGCCTCAAGCAACCGAAGTGTTACCTTATCAGGAACAACTTAAACAGAATCCTGTACTATTTTCCCTTAAACCTTAACCAACCCCGCAGCCAATTTGGCAGCCATGACGGTGTTCTTCATGAGCATGGTGATGGTCATCGGGCCGACCCCACCAGGAACCGGGGTGATGAAGGAGGCCTTTTCCTTCACAGTGTCAAAGTCTACGTCGCCGGCCAGTTTGGCCTTGCCGGACTCGGTCATACCGATACGGTTAACGCCTACATCGATGACCACCGCGCCTTCTTTGACCCAGTCGGCTTGTACATATTTGGGTACGCCGGCGGCCACGACGAGGATATCGGCCCGACGGCAGTGTTCGATCATCTTATCCTTGGGGGTGCCGGTATGGACGCAGGTGACGGTGCAGTTGGCCCCGGGAAGCTTCTGGATCATGATGGCCACCATAGGTTTGCCGACGATATTGGAGCGGCCCACCACTACCAGCTCTTTACCCTTCGGGTCGCCGGTGGCTCTAACGATGAGTTCTTGACAGCCAGCCGGGGTACAGGGCAGGAAGGCATACTGGCCAATCAGGATGCGGCCCACATTTACCGGATGAAAAGCGTCGACGTCTTTATTGGGGTCGATGGCATACAGGACCTTGTTGGTGTCGATGCTCTTGGGCAGGGGGAGCTGGACTAGGATGCCGTGAAGTTTGGGGTCCTTGTTATACTTGTCGATCAGGGCCAACAAGTCGGCCTCTGAAATAGTGGGAGGCTGACTGTCCTGAACAGAATAAAAACCCAGCTCATGGGCAGTCTTCTGTTTGGCGGTGACATAGCTCACCGAACCAGGGTCTTCACCTACCAGGATGGTGACCAGGCCAGGGACGATATTGTGTTTGGCCTTGAGGTCGGCGACTTCCTGTTTCAACTCTTCCCGAATCTGGGCCGCAACTTCGGCCCCCTTAATTAAGGTGGCAGCCATAGGATACCTCTCCTTTAGTGGATTAACGTTCATAACTTTTGTGCATTTTTTCATTAATTAGCAATAATCCAGCCAAGAGTCAATGAAAAAATAAATTGGGAAACCTCCGGCATCTGTCCGAGTTCGCTGAAAGGACATATCGGCAGGCTGAATTTCTGCGTACAGGAATCATCAACAGTTTAAAAAGTTCATCTCTGGTAATACTTCAGCTATCTGAGATAATAGATCAGGAACATGGTTGGCGGCCCCCACCCTACAGCACCACAGCATCGACAGACCCGTCTGTGACATGGTTGGCGGCCCCCACCGTAAAGCACCACAGCATCGACAGACCCGTCTGTAGGGGCGAATCTTGTATTCGCCCCAAACAACTCAATGCAGACGGATTGTTGATATTTACATATTTTCCTTCGTCAGTTGACAAAATGGTTAGGCTTTTCCACAATAACGGCATGAATGAAAAAGAAAAGACCTTGACTGCGGAAAATCTGCTCGGGACCCGGATTGAACGCATGTTTTCCAGTATCGCCCCCTGGTATGATTTCCTCAACCGCGGCCTCAGCCTCAGGCAAGACGTCTACTGGCGGCGGGCTCTAGTAAAAGGCCTTCAGCTTCCATCCGAACCTTTCATCCTGGACCTGGCAGCCGGGACTCTAGATGTCTCCCTGGAAACAGTTCGCCAACACCCTCAGGCCCTGGTTGCAGCAGTCGACTTCAGCCTGCCGATGCTGCATCGCGGCCGGGAGAAATTGGCCGCCCAAGGCCAGCCCCGGATATTGCCCATTGCCGCCGACGCCATGGCCCTGCCATTTGCCAACGACCAGTTTGACGGTTTGACTATTGCCTTCGGTATCCGCAACCTGCCGGATCGCGGTGCAGTTTTACAGGAAATCCTGCGGGTGCTGCGGCCGGGTGGCGTGGCGGCCATTTTAGAATTCATTCCGCCCGAGGTTGGCTGGCGTTTGCAACTCTACCGCCTCTACCTCAATCATCTTCTGCCCTTAATCGGCCGGGTCTTCTCGCGACATGCCTTTGCCTACCGCTATCTGGCCGAATCTATCGTTCATTTTCCCCCGGCCACGGCATTTTGCCAAGAACTGCAGGAGGTAGGATTCCGCCAGGTCAGATATCGGCGGCTGACTTTTGGGGTTGTCTGTCTGTTTTATGGGAGAAAAGCTTAGAGATGACCGGCGCCAAGGGCGGATCGGAAGTCTGTCTATTAACGAGAGCAGTAAAAACGTTTGCTGGGACAAGTAGGGGAGGGCGGGCGACTCTAGTCCGGAGCTTGCAATTTCTCTATGGCGGCCATGATTTGCCGAGTGAGGTTGCCGGCCTGCTCCGGGCCATCAGTCGTGATGGGGAGGCCGATGCGGACCCGAACCCGGCATCCGGGTGGATCGGGTTGGTATCTTATACCCACCGGAATGAACGGCAGGCGTTTTTGCGGCAGGTGTGTCTGCAGTCGCAGCAGAAGTTGAATGAAGCGATGCTTGCCACAACCTACCTGACCGGGAACATAGGTACCCTCGGGAAAAAGGACGATCTGCTCCTGGCGCTGCAGGATACGGTTGAGGGACCGAAACGTCGATAGAGTCGCCTGCGGTCTCTGGCGATCCAAGGGAATGCCTCCCAAGGCCTGCACCAGGGTGCGGCTGGCAAGATTCTGAAAAAGTTCGACCTTGGCCACATAATACAGAGGGCGGGGAAATGTCAGGCCGACGATCGGCACGTCTTCCCACCGCTGGTGCTTGGGACAGAGGATGGCCGGTCCCTGCATCGGCCAATGGTCCAGGCCTTCCACTGCCAACCTAAAATACCGCTGAAAACTCTGACGCGTCAGCCAACGCATGGTTCGGTAGAACCACTTACTGAGGCGATCCGGGTTTACCCGCGACACGACCTTCTATATCTCCAAACGCTCATTAAAAAGCCGCCATAAAACAGGATGGCAGAGAAGCCCTCAGGAAATGGCCCTTTTTAACTCTGCAGCTTGTTTGGCAGCGCTCAGTATGGTCTGGCTTCAACCGATTGAGCTTCCGCCTCCGGTATCATCAAGCCGGCTTTACCACCCGGCCAGACCGGAGGCAGCGGGTACATACCTGAATATATTTCACCTGACCGTTCTGCAGCGCCCGTACCCGCCTGAGATTTGGCAGCCAGCGCCGTTTGGTCTTGTTGTTGGCATGCGAGACGTTATTGCCCACCTGCGGCCCTTTGCCGCATATTTCGCAGAACTTAGCCATGAAAACCGCCTCCTTGTTAAACAAAAATATATTCTAAGAGGATTTTACGGGAATTGCAAGAAAAATCTCTTGTTGTTGATCACGGGGTCATTACGGTAAAAGAAATGGCGGTGTTTCTCGCAGGTGTCTTGATCCTAGACCACGCCGGAATATTACTGGTGCGTGTATGAAGTATCGCCCTTCCCGACTTTAGGAAGGGCGGTCTCACAGCTTAATGGCAGGTGCTGCAACTGGTCGCAGTGCAGCCGGTACAGGAAGCTCCTTTGCCTCCGGAAGAAGTGGACGTGAGCTTGAAGCCGACCTTAGCATTGCAAGCACTCATCAACTTTTCACAATTAGTCTGATGACAGGCCGGACACTCTACAACTTCGCCGCTCCCAAAAACTAATTTCTCAAAATCTTGGCCACAGTCATTGCAATGGAATTCAAAAATGGGCATGTTCTTTTCATCTCCTTATTGCTGTACCTGCTGATCGATAGTCGCGTAATGGCATTATAATCAATCTTATATTTAACTATAAGGCAACCATCGTCGTATTGCAAGCAGAGGTTAAGCGGTCAATCAATGTCGACTATCTTTCCACCTCGCCAGTAATCGTCTTTTCGTTCTCAGGTCTGAAGGAAACTGCTGCACGTCCTGTTTTTAGCGGTCGTAGGCCAGCGCCACGAGCCCGACGGCCAGCCAAAAACCCTCTCGCAGGCGCCGGATCACACTACAGGCAGCGCCAAGCAGCGAACCTAAGTGCAATCCGATGGTCAACAGGATAATGCCGCCATCCTGTACCGCCAGATTCCCCGGAATAAAAAAGGCCAGACCGCCGATCAGGGTGGCCAGGGCGTCCAGGCAGAGAGCGGTCACCAATCCGATGGGATGTCCTAAGAGGTAAAAGATAATATATACTTCCAGGCCGTGGATTAGCCAACTGAGGAAGTACAGCCCCAAGGCCAGAAAAAATTTCCTCCCATGTTGCCGGTAAAAAGTCGACATTTGGGCGTCCAGACGACAGATGGCCTCTTCTTTTTCTTTCAAGCGGCCAGGCAGGAAACGGCATCTTTCCAGTACTGCCAGGCCGAGCTGGCATAATCCATATCTCTGCAACAGGACAAATCCCAACGCCCCGCCACCCAGCACTAAGGCAGCCGCCAACAGCCCCCACAGCCACGCCGATGACAGGTGAAAGAGAAACGGCGCCAGCGCCAGCCCTAAAAGGATATACAGCACCATCGACAACGCCATAATTCCCTTGCTGATGACCAAAGAGGCGGTGGAGTTGGTCAAGGAAACTCCCTTTTTCTGTAATAACATGGCCTTGACCGGTTCACCCCCTAAACTGGCCATCGGGGTCAGGATATTAATGGCTTCACCGGCCAACCGATTGAAGAACAGGTATCGGATCGTCAAACCGGTCGGTGGACTTCCAAAGCTGAAATACCAGGACATGGAATCCAAAAGGTTCACCAGCAGGTAGGGCAGGAGAATCAGCGGCCAATACCAGCCGACCATTCTGAGATGCTGTAGGATTGCCTCCCAGCCAACCGATCTGAGCATCCAGAATAGAAATAGGGATGCGATAACTACTAAGAGTATCTTAGCCTTGGTCATAATATTTCTGCCTAAGGAGAACTATTGCAAAAATGTTGGTTCCCACCGCACTGCCGACAATCAGCCATTCTAATCGATTCAAACAGGCTAATAATAAGATCAGATAAAAGAAGTCCCGACTTGACAGCTCCGCCAGGATTTTTTCTTTCCAGCTTTCAGGAGCCTGGGCAGTTGGCAGGGCAACAACCCCTGGCATGTCCAATAGCCACCAACAGCTCAGATAACCGAAAGTTAAAAGAACTCCCGCAACCAGAAAAACGGGATGGGAGGAAGCTAGATAGCACCCGCGGGCTATCCCCCAAAACAATAGCAGATTAAGCAGGCTATCACCCTGCCGATCCAGCCAGGCGCCCAGACGGGACTCTTTAAATTTCAATCGAGCTACGGCCCCATCCAAGCAATCCAATACCAGGAGCAGAGGCAACAACAGGCCCGCAGCCACGGACCAACCATGGGAACCTTGAGCAAAAGCCCAGGCGGCCAATAGACCGAACAGGAAGGCGGTCAGGGTGATTTGATTCGGGGCAATCTGTTGTCGAAGTATCCAGGGCAGAAGCCGCCGCGCCAAGGCGCGATTCCAGGAATTCTCGAGTATTCCTTCTCCAACCGGTGAACTTTCTTCCCGGCTAATCAGCCAATTTGTAGCCGACTCAAGATCCTGCTGTTGCCGGATGAAAAAAACCTCACCGCTATGCAACTCTATCCCCCGGAGCCGGTCCTGACGCGCTAAGCGGGTCAGAAATAAGTCAAGATCATGGCCGCTATTTCGCCACTCCTGCCAAGCGGAGGTTGAAAAGAGCAGCAGGCGGGACGCCTGTTCGGTCGTTGCCGACTCTCTCTCTCCCCAGGACACCACCCGATCGCCGGATAATAGTACCGGTGACCGATTTTCTAACTTACCTGTATCCGCGCCCGTCGCATGGCTCATCGAAACTATTCCGACCGCAACCTGTCCCTGCGGCAGGTCCTGGGCAGCAAAGGCAGCCAGCCGCTCGGGCTCGATCAAAAGATTAAGCGGCAGGTACAGGCAACCTTCCACTTCGTGGTTAAGCGATGTATGCGCCAACTCCCGAGGATCGGAGATGATCCTGACTGGCGGCAATTTCTGCACCGCTGCCAACTCCCGCCGCAGCTTCTCCTTCCTGTCCGGTTGTTCCAGGATAGCAATAGGCGTCGCCCCGGTGCGAGAAAGCATCAGAAGCTGCCTTTGCCATAGGGGCAGTCCGGCCACCATCCCAAAAAGGTCAGCGGCAAATCCCTCCGTCGGAACGCTGATACAAGCGGCGATCGTCATTAGTGGTAGATCACCGGTATCTTGACCTGAAATTCGCCCAAGACCTCCTCCAAGGCTCTTAAAAAGGCCTGTATATCGTGATAATCAATCGCCCCGAGGTTAGCCACCCGGAACGTCCGCTCTGCCTGCAATTTGCCGGGATAAATAGTAAAACCTCTCCGGTAGCAGGCATCGTGGATCTTGTCAAAACTGTAGTTGGGGTCATCAGGCTCCAGCACTGTGGTCAATAGAGGTGATTGACGCTCAAGAGGCAGCAGGGTTTGGAATCCTAATTGTTTGAGGCCTGCAAACAACGTCTGCCAGTTGCGGCGGTAGCGCTCAAAACGATTGGCCGCGCCTTCGGCAAAATATTCCCTGATGGCCTGGGACAGGGCGTAGATTACCTGTACCGGCGGGGTGAACTGCATCTGGCCATTGGCCGCAAAATGTTGGTACTGCTGATAGAGGTTGAGGTAGAAGGTTCGCCGCGGCACTTCCCGAATCTCTTCCAGAGCCTGCCGTCGGCAGATGGCGAAAGACAATCCTGGCATTCCCTGTAGACACTTATTTGACGTCGATAGGAGAAAATCAATATTCTCCTGCCGTACATCAAGCGGTAGTCCGCCCAGACTGGAGATGGCATCGACGATCAGTCCGACGCCGTGACGGCGGGCCAAAGCAGCCACCTCCGAGAGTGGATTTAATAACCCGGTACTGGTCTCATGATGTACCAGAGCCAGATGCGAGGCCTCCGGATGGGCTTTCATGGTAGCTTCCACCTGGGCCAAATCAGGCCATTCGCCCCAAGGATAGCGCAATTCCAATAGCGGCAATCGGTAACATCGGACGATGGCCGCCAGACGTTCCCCATAAGCACCGTTGTTAATAACAATTACAGCCCTGCCGGATGGCACCACCGAATTGAGCACCGCATCCATCACCGCAGTGCCCGAACCGGTAAAAAGCACCGCCGTGTGACTTTCAGGGCTTCCCCCGGCAATCTTTACCAGATCGTGTCGGACTTGCCGCATAACCTCGGCAAATTCAGTTTCACGCGGGCAGATATCGGCCACCACCAGGGCGGTTTTGACGGTATCGGTAGTTGTTGCCGGTCCGGGGTTCAACAATACTTTACGCGGCGGTAATTGCAACGTGATACTGTCTCCTCTCTCTTGTCATTCTCTCTCCTAGCTATCCGCAAAAATATCCTGGCGACCGACGGCAGCCACCTGTTGTTGAATGGCAGGCCAAACCTCTTGCCGAGCCCGAGAGACATCTTCCAGAAAATCGATTTCCAGCCATGCCTGGTGGCCGATATCCTCTACCCAGAGGCGCCGGTGTTGACAAAGGGCCTGGGACAACTCCTCGTGTTCGGTCTGCGGTGCCATTCTGATTAAGGCATCCATCAGGCTGATCGCCAGGGGTGCGTCTGCAGCGGCGACGCTGATGATGCCTAGTGCCTCGCCGGCCAGAGGTGCCTGAACGCGAACATTCTTGCCGATAGCCACCGCCAAACCCTGCTCCTGGTACACTTTGACTTCTTCGCCGCTGTCGTGGTCGAGCGGGCCTACCAGGAGGCGGCTTCTTTCAGTCCATTCGGGCAGACCGGCCAGAATGAAGGGGTTAAATAACAGGTCGGCATCCATAAAGAGAAATGGTCCTCCAAGATAGCCCCGACTCAGCCAGAGGGAGTAGAGGCTGCCGGTTTGGGCGTAGTGTTCGTTTTCCACCCAGTGGAGGGTGATTCCCGAGAAGCCGGAGCGGAGTTGCTTTTGCAGCAGTTCCCGCCGATGTCCGACGACCAACACCACCTCGGAGACACCGAAATAACGTAGGGCTACCAGAGTATGCCAGATGAGGGGGCGACCGCCGACCTCAATCAGGGCTTTAGGGATGCTCTCAGTTAGCGGCGCCAACCGGCGGCCGACGCCAGCGCTTAAAATGACGGCAATCACGGTCAGATCCTGGGATAAGTCTTGAGGACGGTCTGAAACCGGTCCTTCATCTCCGGAGGGGTTAGAGACGGTCGCGGCAGATCTACTGCGGCCCCGGTTGCCACTTTTATTAAAAGGAAATGCGGCCCCGGCTGGCCTAAGATGGTCTGCAACCGTTCGGTCAGTGCCTCGGGGTCGCTCACCTGCTGGGCTGTCCGGTAGCCTGCCTCCTTCGCCACCCCACTTAGGGAGGCGGTTGCGGAGTTGCTGGCCTGGCCGCCGGTGGAATCATAGGCCTCGTTATCCAGTACTAAGTGGATCAGATTGGCCGGGCGATAATGGCCGATGGTGCTAAGGTTGCCCATTTTCATCAGACAGGCGCCGTCGCCGTCCAGGACCACCACACGCCGCTGCGGCTGGGCCAGGGCTAGACCCAGGCCAATGGCGCTGGCACATCCCATAGATCCCACCATATAAAAATTGTTCCCGGCATCTTTAGTGTTATACAATTCCCGGGAGATTTTGCCGGTTGTAGAGATCAAGAGTTCATCACCCCGCAGGGTCTGACAGATGATAGCAATGGCCTCCTGGCGCTTCAGAGACCGCTGGGGTTGTTGAATATACTTAGTTACCGGAGCGATTGTGCCTCTCGGAACGATAAGCGCTGCCGGTTGATTTAAGACCGTCATCTGCCCCTGCAGCCATTGCAGTTTTTCCCGGTCAACCTCCCAGTCGCCCGTCAGCACAGTATAGGAAAGACCCAGGAGGGCCAGCAGCCCCGGCATTTTTAGACCCATAATCCGGTGTTGCACCGCATCCGGCCGCCCAGGTTCTCCCCGCCAGGAAATGACCAGCAGGCAGGGGAAATGGTAGATCAATTGCAAAGAGGTCAAGGGATTGACTGCATTCCCAAAACCGGAGTTCTGCATCAGGATAACCGGCTGGCGTCCGGCCAGGTTCCAGCCCGCTGCTATTCCCATGGCCTCCCCTTCGCTGGCCGCAGCAACGTATAGTCGGTTCGAATCCCGTTCCAGGTAGCTGATCAGGGGATTAAGCAGCGAGCAGGGGACTCCGGTGTAAGGGCCAAAACCTAAATTATCAAAAAATTCAATAAGTTCAATGGCATCGACCATCGCCTTAACCAATCTTCTCTCTAAATGCCAATGTCAGGAGAGGTTCAGGGCCTGCAGCGCAAGAGGGGGTACCTCACTTTCATCGTGTGCGGTGATTCCCTGCCCAGGCAGGTTAAAGAGAGACAAGGCCCGTTGATAATCCTCGAAGGTCTGTATTTCCATCCAACCCGAGTTGACCTCGAGGAGTTTTACCGGCAGGCCGCGGTCAATGACCTCTTGCAGCAGGTCGGTAAAAGAGGCCTGATAAAAGGTGGCGGCTTCGTGAAAAGGCCGGTGTTGATATTTCTGGCGACAGTCGTCGTAGATCTCTTTTAAGGCCTTAGTCCCGGCTGCCGAACTTTTGACGATGCCAATGAATTCATAGTCAGCTTCTGCATCACTGATAGTATCGTGACCGATACGCATTGCCAGGTTGTCGGTCCGCTCCAGAAACCGCCGCTTTCGGGGGAGGGGTTTTTCCCGGGCCACTACCAGATCTAAATTCTTATTGGGATTATATCCGTATCTGAAAGAATTGTCCACCACCAGGACAATATCTGCTCGGCAATCCAGGAGTTTCTGGATAATGAAGGGTTCGAACAGAATATCAGCGTATATGAGCAGGGTCTGCCGATTGAAATGACTCCCGGCCTGCATAATGGAATGGAGGATATGACAAGCGGCGAAATCCGGATTAAAAACTGTCTTAATGCCAGTAATATCGATGGCCTCGGCCTTATAGCCGGTGATCACCAGTATCCGGTCTAATCCCAGGCGCCTGAGGGTTTCGACATTATGTTGCAATAACGGTTTGCCTTTTAGAGGCAACATCGCTGCGGGCTGATCGGTCAACAGAAGCGAGAGCCTATCTCCACCTTGGGGCCGCCCTGCCGCCGGGATAATCACTGTATAATCATCATAAGGCCGGCATGAGTATTTTTTCTCTGCAGCTCGCAGGCGGGGCATATCCTGGAGTTCGAAGATGGTGCTCATCGGGGTGATATCGGCTTCCACTGCAGCCAGGGAACCGGCCTGCCGAAGCTTCCGCAGAACTTGACTCATCGCCCGCACCGCCGCCCGCAGACCGGCATTGGCATAGATGACAATTTTGACTCCCCAGGCTGCCAATTCTTCCACCGTTACCTGAGAGTAACTGGTGGGTACCACTACCAGAGGTTCGGCCCGCCGCCAACCCCGAATAAAGGCCTGGATTTCATCAGGGGTTTTTGCTTTGGAATGGATCAGGATGGCATCAGCCCCGGCTGCGGCATAAGCTTCGGCCCGCCGCCAGGCCTCTTCCAACCCCCAGCCGGCGATCAATGCTTCCACCCGGGCAATGACCATGAATGCCGCTGATATCTGAGCATCTTTAGCAGCCATAATCTTGCCGACAAACTCCGGTAGGGGTGCCAGTTCCTGGCGGCCCGGAATATAACTGTTGACCTTTGGAAAGCACTTATCCTCAATACAGACGGCTGCGATCCCCAAGGCTTCATATTTTTTTATTAACCGGATGACATTGCCATAGTTTCCGTAGCCGGTATCACAGTCGGCGATTACCGGCAGATCGGTAGCCTCGTTGATATTGGCGGCCGCTTCCTGGTAGTCTGTCATAGTCAGTATATTGGCATCGGGAACCGCATTGGCAGCCGAAATTTCCAGGCCACTGGCCCAGACCGCATCAAAGCCGGCCTCCTCTACGAGACGGGCCCCCAATCCATTATGCGCCCCGGCAACCTGTATGATGCCAGGGCGAGCCAGCAGACGACGCAGAGCTTGAGCCTTATCATGCATCGATAGTCTCCCAGGTTGTGAGTTTAAGTTTCCCAGAAATCTCCTCCAGGCCGCTGAGAGCACCCGATGTTGCTAGGTCACCCTCAATTATCCCGCAAACCATGCCCCCCCAAAAAGGCTACTGAGGCACTCATTTGTTATTAACATAAATTTATTCGAATGATAAGGATTTTCAAGAAACTTAGATTAAGTAGAGGGTACTGTCTTTGGAAAGCAGGGTTGATAGGGGGATGAAAAGATGCCGTTCAAACGGGGGGAGGTCACGAGCGGTGCAGGTCGAACTTGGTGAGGCAACATAATCTCTTAATATAACACCTCAGATACATGGGGCGGATACAAGATTTGTCCCTACGGATGGATTTGTCGGTGTTGTAGTGCTGTAGGGGGGACATCGCCCACCATTCCTTGATCTATTCTCTCAGATATCTGAAGTAGGGCGAATTGATTAATTGTGAATCAGAGGTTCTTCGTCCTGTTGACATTTATCAGAGATGATTTTATTTTATAGGGGAAATGGAAAAGAACGATCTCCTCAGGTTCTGGTCATGGTATCTGGTGCTGGTCTGTCTAATGACCGCAGCCTGCGCTACAGCTCCTTATACAGGCCGACGTCAGCTCATGCTTACATCGGAGAGCCAGGAAAGCAACCTGGGTTTTCAGGCATTTTCCCAGATCCGGCGACAATATCCCGTTGCCAAAGATCCGCAGAGCAATGAGTTGGTAAACCGGGTTGGCCAGCGGATTGCCGAGGCTGCTAACCGGCCGGATTTTCGTTGGGAATTCGTCGTCTTCAAGGATGACAAAATGGCCAACGCCTTTTGTCTGCCGGGTGGTAAAGTGGGCATATTTACCGGCATATTCAAATATACCAAGGATGATGCCGGTCTGGCGACGGTTATCTCCCACGAAGCGGCCCACGCTATTCTGCGGCATGCCGGTGAACGTATGAGTCAGGGCATGCTGGCGCAAATCGGAGGCGTCGGACTGAGCGCCGCCCTGGCGGGACAGAGCGCCTATGTCTCCCAGGCCGCGATGCAAGCTTATGGTTTAGGCGCCAATGTTGGCGTTATCTTGCCGTATAGCCGTAAACAGGAATACGAGGCGGACCAGGTCGGTCTGATCCTGATGGCCAAGGCGGGTTACGACCCCGAGGCGGCCTTGGGTTTCTGGCAGAGGATGATGGATGATAGTAAAGGCAAGGCCAAGCCGCCAGCTTTTTTGTCCACCCACCCCACCGATGAGCAGCGGATCTCCGCGATCAAGCAAATGCTGCCTGAGATTAAAGAAAAATATTCCCGTCAGTAGGGCAACCTGACCCGCCTGCGAGATAAAAGTTCGGCTTATGGAATTGGTGTTGTTTTTTGAATTAGGATGCCATGGCAATCACCGCAGACGGCGATTCTCACCGACCCTGACCGTAACGCGGGCGGCATCGAAGTATTCCATAAGCGGAATACTGAATTTGCGGCTGGTTTGAGTCAGGTCCTTAAACTGCGGCACTGAAATCTCCTGGTGCTCCTTTAAGTAGTGCACCAGTTTGGTTTTTAAGGCAGCTATGACACTCTGATGGAAGAAAAGGTCCTCTTTCACCTTGACCAACAGGCCCTTGCCGGTCAGTAATTTAATGATCTCATTGAGTTGGCTGCCTCTGGCCTGCACCGCTGTCCCGGCCTCTTTCAAGGTCGGGGGAGTCAGCCCGCTTTTTTCATACAGGACTTCCAATCGATTGGCCAATTCCTCCTGCTCTCCAGCTAACACCACCTGATGGCCGGCCAGCCGGACCAGTTCCTTCTCGACTGCTACCTGCTTCTGTTGTTCGAGGTCTACCAGTAAATAATTGAAAAGGCGTACCTCCAGATTCTCTGGCAGGCGGCGGCGCAATTCTTCTTTAGAAAGGCCCAGCTTCAGGGGCTGAGTCTGGTGAAATTTTTGCAGCCGTTGGACTGCCTGGGACTGTAGAGCTGCAACTACTGTTTTAAGGGCATAGCGGTTGTTTTCGGTATCGTAGGCGATGATCCGTCCGTCTTTCTGCAACTGCTCCAAAATTGGGGTGAGTTCGGCAGCGGAAAGAGTGAGCAATTGCACGAGTTCTTGACGGGAAAGTCCGGCTGCTGCCGACTCCTCAAGATGAGAGGCAATCCTTTCCGCTTCCGGACAGCTCTCAAGCAATTCTAATTTCTTGATAATGTCTTTCTGAAGACGCCGGTGTACTGGTGGGTTGATGTGGATAACATGACCGCCGCCGACGGTGATGACCGGAGACACCTCCCGGATCACAAAGCGGTCAAAAGGTTTTAGGGCCAGAGGTTTACTCAGACGGAATTGCACCAGTCCACTCTCTCCCGGGGCTAATTCTTCTTGGGAGAGCAGGATTACAGTGGCCAACTGTTCGCTGGCGCCGGTGTGGAGTCTTACTTCCCGCCGATTTTTGAGCGGGCGGGGGGTGCTGGGCAAAATCTCGAGACGGGCATCCAAACGTAAGCTGCATCGCAGGGAATCCGGAGTTGCTGCCACCATGCCCCGCTCCAGCTCGAACTTGTCAATCCCCTGCAGATTTATTGCGGTACGGAATCCTGCCAGGGTTTCTTCCACATACTCATCATGAACCTGGATATTGCGGACCTTGGCTTTGTACTGCGGCGGATAGATCGTCACCAGATCGCTTACCCGCAGCTGTCCGGATATGGCAGTACCGGTAACTACGGTGCCGAAACCTTTGATGGTGAAGACCCGGTCGATAGGAAGTCGAAAAATACCGCTGACCGGTTTGGGAGGCACAACAGCACCGAGAGCCATCAGGGTCTGGAGCAATTCTGAGGTGCCTTGCCCACTCACCGCTGAGAAACGGATGATGGGAGCACCCTCCAAGAAGGTATTAGACAGGAAATTTCGGACATCTTCCTCTACCAACTCCAGCCATTCTTCCTCTACCAGATCAATCTTGGTCAAGACCACCAGGCCGCGCTTCACCTTTAGGAGCTGGCAGATTTCCAGATGCTCCCGGGTCTGTGGCATGACCCCTTCGTCAGCGGCAATGATGAGGGCCACTAGGTCCATGCCGGTAGCTCCCGCCAACATATGTCGCACAAACCGCTCATGTCCCGGTACATCGACTATTCCCAAACGCTGGCCATTGGGCAGGGTAAGGGAGGCAAAACCCAACTCTATGGTTATGCCCCGAAGCTTCTCTTCTTTCAGACGATCAGTATCAACGCCGGTCAGAGCCTTGATGAGAGAAGTTTTGCCGTGATCAATGTGCCCGGCGGTGCCGAGAATGATGGGGTGCACAATATTCTTCCTTTTTTGCTTGGTGGATGCAGACCAAAATATCCGATTATATTATCATGATCCGGCGGTTAGAGCTAAGCGTGAATATGTTCTAGATGCTGATTTCGTACTTTTCCTGGTGAAAATGCGGGTTACTCCGGATAACAATCTTTTTATGGTATTCGCCTTCCAGGCTTTCAATGGTAGCACCGCCAAGATCCATGAGCACACCGGCCACCTCCGGATGGGCCTCGAGGGTAACCTGCTGACTATCTAAGGAACCTATCATGGTGGTCAATTCTCGCAACATATCGAAGGCTACCGTCAGACGTGAGCGGATAAAGCCCTTCTGATCGCAGTAGGGACACGGCTCGGTCAGCATGTGGTGCAGACTCTGGCGTGACCGCTGTCGGGTCATTTCCACCAGACCAAGTTCTGACATCTTCAGAACGCTGGTTTTGGCCCGGTCTTTTTTAAGTGCCTCTTTCAGGACGTTATATACTTTCTCTCGGTTTGCCTCTTTTTCCATATCGATGAAGTCAATGACAATCAATCCGCCGATATTTCGCAGACGCAGTTGATAAGCAATCTCTTTAACCGCCTCCAGATTGGTTTTCAAAATGGTTTCTTCGAGGTTATGTTTTCCCACATAACGACCGGTATTGACATCGATAACGACCAAGGCCTCAGTGGGCTCAATAATGATATAGCCGCCGGACTTGAGCCAGACTTTCTTGCCCAAGGCTCGCTGCAGTTCAATTTCAATGTCGTAGTGTTCAAAAAGAGGCTCCCTACTCTGGTAAAGTTCTACATTGAACTTCATCAAAGGTTGGAATGATTCGACAAATTGAATTATTTTAGCATGCGTCTCGAAATCATCAACAATCAGGCAGTCAACCTCTTTGGTGAATAGGTCCCGGACGACCCGCAGAACGATATCTAGTTCCCGGTGCAGAAGCGAAGCCGTAGGCGCGGTCTCTTTTTTGCGCAAGATGTTATTCCAGATCTGCAGAAGAAATTCTATTTCACTGCGCAATTTATCTCCCTCGACGCCTTCACTGGCGGTCCGAGCGATAAGGCCGCAATCAGGAGGCTTAATGGCCAACAGGGCATCTTTTAACCGGGCGCGCTCCGCCTCATCGGCAATGCGGCGAGAAACTCCGACATGATTCACGGTAGGCATCAGGACGAGGTGCCTCCCCGGAAGCGTAATATGGGAGGTAAGCCTGGCACCCTTGCCGCACAATGGCGGTTTGGCTACCTGGACCAAAACTTCCTGCCCTTCCTGAAGCATGTCTTCAATCGGAATAGTCTGGGTTTCGGTAAAATGAGGAGCTAAAGACACCTGGTTGCCATTCCGGTCATCTTTATGCCATTCGGCGTAGAAATCATCATAATGGTCAACTACGTCAGCCACATAGAGGAATGCCGAGCGCTCCAGGCCGATATCGACAAATGCCGCTCCCATGCCGGGCAATACCTTAATGACTCTTCCTTTATAAATATTGCCGATTAGCGAGCTGGCCGAGTCTCGCTCAATATACAGTTCAACGACATTCCCGTTTTCGATAAGAGCCACCCGGCTCTCAAAAGGGGAAACATTGATGATTAATTCACTCGCCATGATGATAATCCTAATGATTCTGGAACGTTAAAGACCGGCGAAGCTTGCCTGCTTAAGAATCTGAAGCTGCCGCGTCTGGGTTTCCTCCAGATGGAAAATCGCCGCTACTAGTTCTGCAATTCTCAGATTGTCTTTTTCCCTCGTCTTAACTGTGAGTGATACATTGGAAGCGTCTTGGAGGTGGATAGATGCTACCAGGGGGCGAATATCGATTTTTTTGATTTCTTTAGGTTTCCTGCGGACAGCCCAAAATTCTGTCGCCGCTGTGAAATGGAAGACCGCCTCTGGGAAAAATGCCTGTTCCGGACTCTTTACCTCATAGAAAACACGATTGGTCTGAGGTGGGGCGGCGTTTTCTGCCAGTTTCTTCGAATCGAGGATCGACAATCCCGTTGGCAAGACCTGGTTGAGTCTGGCAGCAACTTCTGGGCATGGCAGTGGTTGGGCTAATTCGATATCCAGGGTTTCTGCGAGGCTTTCTACCCCTACCGGCAGGGCTCCGTGAAAAGAGACCCGCGGCAATGGATGAAATCCTTGGGAGAAATGCAGCGGCAGGCCGGAACGACGCAGGCTGCGGTAGATAAGATGCATCAACTCTAAATGGCTGAACCACCTGGCCCCATCTACCTTAGTGTAGTGCAGCCGATAGCGGGTAATACCGTTACCTGCGTATGATTGTTGGGGTGCGGGGGCCGGGGTTGCCAATGTCGCGTCGACCAGGCGCGGCTGCACTTCATGCCAGTCGCAGACACCGCATTCAAGGCAGCCGGCTTCCCGGCAATCAGGTGTCTGTACGCCCTCCCAGGCCCGGCGGCGTTCGGAAAGAAGATATTCCCGGCTCACGCCGCTGTGGATATGGCCCCAGGGCAACAGTTCATCTTCGGACCGTTCCCTGAGATAAAAATCACCTTCTATCTGACAGTTTGCGAAGGCTTCCTGCCATCTGGCAATCCGGGCGTGTTCGGTCCAGGCGTCGAACCGGCAGCCCAGCCGCTGGGCCTGCATCAGCACCGGCGCCAGCCGTCGGTCACCCCTGGATAAAACGCCCTCAAGCCAACTCTGATCACAGGGATTCCAGCGTATCTCCAAATCGCGTTGTCGGAGCGAATCTTTAAGCAGATGCAATCTTTCCTGGCTCTCTGGACGCGAAAGCTGGCGCTCCCATTGAAACGGGGTATGCGGCTTCGGAATAAAAGTATTGATGCTGACATGCATTTTACCCCGCCGGTTAATCTTTTTGGCAGCCGCTAACGCCCGGCGGCAGAGGTCCGCAATGGCCTGGAGATCTTCTCTCTCCTCCATGGGGAAACCGATCATGAAATACATCTTCAGGAGATGCCAGCCCAGTTCGAATGCCTGTTCCACCGTCGCCATGATCTCGGCTTCGCTGAGGTTTTTATTGATGGCGCGCCGCAGCCGATCGCTGCCGGCCTCGGGAGCGATGGTGAAGCCGGTCTTGCGGACCCGCTTGATCTGCTGCATGAGGTCAGAGTTTAGAGTATCGGCCCGCAATGAAGGGAGCGAGACCGCGATCCGGCTTTCTACCAACCGGTCCATGAGACCGGTGAGCAACGGAGTCAAACAGCTATAATCTCCGGAGCTTAAGGACAGTAGGGATACTTCCTCAAAGCCGCTTGCTGACAGGGCTTCTTCCACCCAATTCAGAATGGATTCCGGACGTCGTTCCCGCACCGGCCGATAGATAATACCGGCCTGACAGAAGCGGCAGCCTCGGGTACATCCCCGGAAGATTTCGGCATTCAGCCGGTCATGGACAATCTGTACCTGGGGAACCAGCGGTTTAGCTGGGATAGCATATTGATTCAAATCCGGAATCAACCGGCGTCGGATGTGCTGCCGGCGGCCGTGGGGAACAATCTCCCGGAACCGACCCTCCGCATCATAGATCATGTCAAAGAGAGCCGGAACGTAGACCCCTTCAATATCTTCTAGAGCCTGCCATAACTCTCGCCTGCTGCCGCTGTTTTCCCGCCACTGGCGGACCAGGTGGGTGATTTCCAGGATTGCCGCCTCGCCTTCGCCGATCAGAATGGCGTCAAAGAAAGGCGCCACCGGCTCCGGGTTGCAGCAGCTCGGCCCGCCGGCGATGACTACGGGGTCATCCGGCCCACGGTTTGAGGCCAGCCATGGGATGCCCCCCAACTCCAACATGGTAAGGAAATTGGTATAGCCCAGCTCATACTGCAGACTCACCCCGACGAGATCAAAATTGTTCAGGGGAGTGCCGGATTCCAGGCTGCTAAAAAGAACTCCGCGCCGCCGAAGCTCCTGCTCCAGGTCAATGGCCGGGGCATAGGCCCGCTCAGCCCAGATCGCCTCATCCTGGTTGAGAATCTGATAGAGCAGCGCCAACCCCAGGTGGGACATGCCGATTTCGTAGAGATCCGGGAAAAGTAAAGCCACCCGCAATCTGACACTGCGGGGGTCTTTATAGACCGCATTGACCTCGCCCCCCAGATACCTCGCCGGTTTTTTTACCTCAGGCAGGATTGTTTCGATCGGTTGTATAGGTTTTTTTGACATTAAAAAGTTATAGAAGTCGGTAGAAAATTTGTCTTATTCATCCCTTACCCTGATCCTCTTACCTCAAGTGGCGAGAAAAAGATAAAGGCTATAATTTTGGGCAGTCGGTATAACTTATGAGGCCTGGAAGTACTTTCCATCCGCGTAATCATTGTTTCGCAAGGCTGGCGGTCAATTGCAGGGCGGCTTGAAAATCCAAGGTCCCGGCGTATAAGGCCTTGCCGGTGATGACCCCGATGACGCCGTCTTTTCTAAGAGGCAAAAGATCTTCGATATCCTTGATTGTCGCTACGCCCCCGGAGGCAATAACCGGGATCGCCACTGCCTGGGCCAGCCGTTTTGTGGCGGCAATATTCGGCCCGGTCTGCATGCCATCGCGCTTGATATCGGTATAGATAAAAGCCGCTGGCTCTAAAGGGGCCAGAATCTGAGCCACTTCCACGGCGTCGGTGCCGCTGGTCTCCACCCAGCCTTCGCTGGCCAGCCTACCTTCCCGGGCGTCCAAAGCAATAGCGATCCGGCCCGGGAAACGCTCGAGGGCATGCACCACCATATCTCGGTCCTTTAAGACGCTTGTTCCCAAAATCAGTCGATCGATCCCCATAGCCAGATACATCTCCAGATGCGCCAGGGTGCGCAGGCCGCCGCCCAACTGCATGGGGATAGCAATACTCTGGCGGATTTTCTCAACGGCCTGATCGTTGGTCGGCTTTTTATTGAAGGCGCCGTCTAGATCCACCACGTGCAGCCACTGTGCTCCAGCCTCTTGCCAGCGCCGGGCCATCGCCGCCGGGTCTTCGCCATAGACCGTTGCCTGATCCATCAATCCCTGGCGCAGTCTTACACATTGCCCATTTTTTAAGTCGATCGCTGGTATAACGAGCATTCCCCGCCCCCGCCGATTTATCTCAAGATATGCAATTAGTTAACTTAATTAAAATAGTTATTATATCCGATTATTAATGATGAGGCAAATGAAAGTTGCGCCTCCCGCCTAACCTATGGATGGTTCGGGGGCGCGGCGGTTTTTTCCAAAACGGAATGAGGCAGGATTTATCTGACAATCATCAGATCGATATCAGATTAAAGATTATAAAGGGGTGAAAATCCAGGTAGGCGGCGTGATTCGAGGTGCAGTTATGGTTTCGCGATAGGAACTATGATGAGTAAATGTACGGTTGCGTATATAGCAGTGATTGAAACGGATGCCCGAGCAGATTAGCTCTAATATGCTTCGATGATCGCATCGTATTGTGCCAAGAAGGTTGTGTTCATTTCATTGAACATTATATTAAAATAATTGAACATTTAATAAATTGTACGAATCGGGGATATAATGAAAGCTATTGATTTATTTTTTCAATTTACTCAGGTATTTCATAGTGCCATGTTAGCATGATTATTGCTAGAAGTCATAGCGAAGAGAAAGCCAAATCACTTTGGAGAGGGCACGGGAAGCCAAGGGTCTGTTTCAGGACAAAGAGGTGACATGGGAGCAAGGATAGTGCTACGGCCCGGCCCCATTCCTGACGATACATGGGGCAACGGAGCCGCGTACGCTAATTACTCAACGCCCGTGTCTTTCGTACAGTATCTGCTTGGGGAAGGTGGGACGCTGCATTTTCCCTCTTCACCAGGCGGATATGTAGGGCAAAACGTGTATGCCCTATCGAATTTTATGTTTACCTCTTCAACTGTTCCCCTTCCCCCAGCTATCCTCCTCCTCGGCTCCGGTTTAGTGCGTCTGGTGGGCTGGAAGAGGTGCAGGAAGGGTTAACCAACCTAGCAGTAATATAGCCAAACAAGGCAGGGTCGAAGCTACCCCTGCCTTGTTTTTTGCCGACTTTTAAGGTAAAAATGGTTGATAGCTTCCCACAAGAAGACCAATTTCTCCCGCAAACCTGATCCCATCCGGCAACTTCAAAACCGAGCGGAAATGAACCAATTTAGTTTTGCGAGGGCAGAAGAAATAGATTGCTTGATAGGGGAGATAGAAGGGAATTTAAAACTTCTGACAGGGCGGGGATAAAGTTATAATCTCCGCCCCTGTCCAATTAGTATCTGTATAAACATCCAGATCATTCAGATTTGCTAGTGGATTTTCTGTTGCTTGCTTTAGAAGATTTCTCTTCCGGGTTTCCAGAATCTTCCATCGGCTTGGAAATTTTAAACAAAGGAATAGTCAGGGTTGGCAACCCCATTCGTGCAGTTATATTTTGCACAAATTCACGCCAATATGGCCAACAATTATAAATGGGGTTAATTTTGGCGAACATTTCGATGTCACTAGCGGAAAAAGTATCAGGAGAATGAATTTTATAATTTACCGAAAAAGTTGCCTTAATTTCTAAAGAAAAATCTTCCTTGTCACCTTCCTTAACGGCCGAAACAAGGAAATTACACAATACGGCTAATTTATCAATGGACCCTTTGGGGCGAATATCGGAACCGAAAACAAGTCGTAAGGTCGCACCGCGACCATCTCGATGGACAGGGTCACTTTTGATTTCAGCATCGATAAGGAAAATATCTTCAAGGCTAGCTTTCTCAGCAACACGTTGGATCACTTTGAAATCCAACCCGCTGCCCTCTTTAATGGATTTATCGTTACCTTTGGCCGTCATGCAGCCACCTCATCAGGAATGCGATATCCATCTTCCGTAAAACATGGAATCTTGAATCCCCATTCTTTGGTAGGAAATTTCAAAAATTTAACATTTTGCAAGTCAAATTTTTTTTCAGCGCCAATAGTGACACGATAGCCTAAAGACTCTGCAATATCTGCAATAGTGCGCAGAGTGAGATTACGCCCGCCATTCAATAATTGGGAGATGAATCCCTTGGATTTATTGAGTCTTTTAGCCAATTCCTGCCTGGTTACACCTTCTTGTTCAAGCAGGTAGCAAAGAGTCTCCGTCACTTCCATGATCAGATCTTCTTGAGCCATCAATTTCTTAAAATCTTTATCTTGCATATATTCGTCAAGAAGGTTCATTGTTCATCCTCCTTTTCGTATTCCATCTTAATACGTTTCATTCTTTCTATTTCCGCTCGCCTAAGCTTTTGATCTTTTTTCTTGCAACCGTGTGTGAGGACTACTCTTCCCTCGGTTTTGAAATAACAAAAGATGCGTATTTGAAAAGATTTAAATTCCCAAAAATCTTCTCCCTCAATTTTTTTAAATTGTTTTCTGTTATTTATTTTTCCAAACTCGGCATAGCGTTTAATAATTGCCGCTATTTTGGCACGTTCCGCTTTGGAGAGTTCATTTTCTAGAAAATCCTCTGCAGGGCACGAATTCTCATTAATTGCAAATAATATGATTCGAGATTGTCCCTTATGGAAAACTCTCTCTTGCTTATTCGACATGTCAACAAGTTTACTTAAACATAAACATATGTCAAGATAAAAGCCAGACTTTAAGAAAAATTTCTCATGAAAACAATGACAGATGAAATTATGAAATAAACCTACCAAAAATCAAAATTTCTGCTAATAGTTAGAAAACATCTGTCACAATCTCACTTTTTTGATTCATGAGCCGCATTCGAGAGTTGTCGGCCGCTACTATCAAGTTCTTATGACATTGGCACCCCCAACATGGTGAGTTTCTTAAATAATCTTGGGTATCAAGCAGCACGCCTGCATCAGGAAGATGTGGGCAGATTGAGTGATTTGGTATCGGACCATTTTGAGTATATAATTACTTTGTAAACTTGTAGCTTTTTTGGCGTAGGGCGGGAAAGCGCCGCGCATCCCGCCTTTAGAAAGTGGATAAAAACATAAAACATGCCACAGTACATCCGGGCCTTTGTTCCGGGTGGCACGTTTTTTTATACAGTTACGCGATTGGAACGTCGCCGTAAGCTTTTGACCGGGCATATTGACGTTCTCCGGGGGGGGGGAATTCAAGTCGGTCCGGCAACGCCGACCATTTCCTTTAGAAGGCATTATCATCTTACCGGATGATCTGCATTGTATCCGGACGTTGCCTGATAACCCGGGAAAGCACGGTTACGTGACAAGGGTGGTGGATTGGCCTTATCCAAGCTTTCATTGCTACGTGGAAGATGGTATTTCTGCCCCTGATCGGATGACGAATGATGAAGTTCGGCGTTTAGAGATAAAATGACGCGGAAGGTGGGATGCGCGGCGCTTCCCCGCCCTACGGCCCTACCCAAAATCCCGGAGCGCAAATGGATGGAAGTATCCAGGCAATAATGAAAACGAGGTAACCTATGAGTGCCGAAATTATTTTTGTGGTGGAAGAAGCCGCCGAAGGCGGCTATGAGGCCAAGGCCCTGGGGCATTCCATCTTTACTCAGGGCGAGACCCTGGAAGAAGTTCGGGAGGCGGTGAAAGACGCTGTCCGCTGTCATTTTGAGGACGACCAATTACCCCGGATCATTCGCCTGCATCTGGTTAAAGACGAACTCTTGGCGGTATGAAGCTGCCTCGGGATATTAGCGGCGAAGACTTGGCCCGACTCCTGGAAAAGCTCGGTTATCAGGTCGCCCGGCAGACCGGCAGCCACCTGCGCCTGACAACAACCATCCCCCGTGAGCATCATGTTACCATTCCTTGTCATGAATACTTGAAGCTGGGCACTCTCAATGGCATTTTAAAAGATGTGGCCCAACATCTGAAGATTTCCAAAGAGGAACTTGCCCGTCGTTTGTGGCTGGGAGTTGTATAAGGAGAACGTCTTTTTGCCCTACGACCTCCAGCCACGGGTGGAGGAAATACATTGATCGAGATTGCCTAGCCCGGATAATTCACCAAAATCCCATATACCCGGTGGCACAGGCTTTCCAGCCTGTGCAAAAAAACAGTCTGTATTTCAGGTAAGCCTGTTAATCCATTTCATTAAAATGAGTTAGCTATCTTTTTCAAAATATCATGAATAAAGCGGGTTCAGCTCGATTGATTCTTAAAAGCTCCTTTTAATTATAATTTTTACAGTGAGATGGATAAATGGATTGGAACCAGAAAATTATATCCCCTTGGATAGCATGTAATTATTGCCACGGATTGCTTGAATCAAAACCCGACCAAATCATTATGTACCTCGCAAATTTTCCAGAAAAACCAAAGTGCAAAAGTTGTGGGAAAGAATTAGATTGGTGGTTACTAGTCGTTGATGCTATTGAAACTAACTTTTTTTTTAAAACCGCAATGGAGTTAGCAGGCGCACAGTCAATGGTGCTCGTGGAAAAATTTAGGCGAGATTCCTCTCTTGAACTTGATTTCGGCAATTATGATATTCCTGCCGATGCTCTGATCGTGGCGATTAATATTACCCCACAAGGAGGACCCTTGTTCCCAGCCGAAAGGATAGGGAGCTACTTTTCCCATGATAGAATTCCTCATAAACTCTTACTTCATCCAACATTCCCGAGAAATCAGGTAGTTCCAGAAGAGGTAGAACTGGCTATCATGGTGACCTATTATTGCAGATCTGGCGATATGGTAAGGGAGTATCTCTTCGATGCATTTTATGAATTCGGCACTCAAACTCGAATAGACCAGATAACAGGCTTCGATCCACAATGGAACCGCGTCGTTATTCCGGCACACCAAGCTATGGAGTTATTAATCGGAAGATTCGTGTGCGATGCAATGAGAGAGCATTCAATAAAAATAAAATTTAATTACGCAAAAGAATTAAAAATCATTCCATTAATAGCAAAGTTATTTGAAGTATTACCGCTTCCAGTGCATATCGCTAATAAAGTCGACGAATTAAGAACGTTAAGGAATGATATAATCCATGAGGGTATTCCAAAAATACCGCTCACCAGGCGCAATACGGCTACCCTCCTCGCATCAGCACTTTTCACATTTCACTATATTAATTTTGTTCGAAGTAAAAATCTTTTCAAGACTGTATAATAATAAATAACTTTCATCCCATTTTAAGTTGATAATAAATTTATTATTAAACTATAATTGATATTTTTATTTAAATTTAACTTGCCACTTCCGGAAATTGTGACTGTTACAAAACGTATCGAAAATACAACGTAAAATTGATATCAAGAAGGCTCTCGGAATTGCTTAACCTGTGGTAATATCAAGGGAATAATATTTCGAGGTTGATATGACCAAGAAAGGCAGAGCCAACGGATCATTCTTTGGAAACCATATTTATGAAAATCTTTTGGCCCGGCGATCGCACCTCCTGCATCAACTGCTTTCTCGCCAGCAGGAAAGACTTAAAACGGTGCTTACAAATGCACATGAAGACATAGTTCCTTGGTGATGGTAAAATTTAGCCGAAATTGAAGGCAAATGGAAAATCCCCTTAATGCAACAGTCTCAAAATATCTTGCCAATATTTCTAAAAAAGGTTTTTTGCCTAAAATTCAAATTTGAAAATCGTATCGGAACCAAGAGGGGATTCCTTTCAGCAACTTATTTTGTGCTTTGAACCAAGTGGATGTCTTTCCTAAGCCAATCATTTACGATCTTCTCGATGTCTGTGCCCTTTCTTTCTGACAGTTCCTGCAGAAATTCAGCTATATCCTTCTCAAGATAGACGGGAAGTTTCAATTCCATATCGGGATGATAAAATTTCCCGCGTTCCCCCTGGGAAAAATCATATTCCTTTTTCATTGGTTTTAACCCTCATACTGTTGTCGTTCTTTTTTGGTGGCCTTTCGGGCAGAGATGATTCTTATAAAAACTGATACTTCATCTGGCTGCCGAAAGGTGATAATTTCGTGGGACGGCATTGCTTGGAAATGCCCAAGAGTGCGTCTAGCTAGCCATTAACTTCTCATGGCAATTCCAAAAAATCTTCCAGTTATGAGATGGCAATCGCCTAATTATTACGGGGGCGGGGTGCAGGTGAGCCATAGAGCATGCCTTCGACGCTAATATCTTCGTCGATTTTGGGCCAGAGTATCCCTATGCCACCACCGATAATTTCGAAATTCAACCGCTGTTCACTCGTTGCTTCGGAAAGTCTCCATGACCAGGCGATGGGCACGCTAATGGTCCGGCCGTCAACCAGGAAAGCGGGTAATCTCATCTTCTGAAACCTGGACACTGACAAGCCTTGGTTCGATTGCCCCAACCGCAATGCCCATGCCATGCCTCTAAACGACGAATCTCGCCCAATTCTTTTGGGGGAAAGCCGTAATTTTTGCTCAGATCTAAATGATCCAGCCAGAATTTACAGACAAGCTTTTCCCTTTGGATATGAACGGGTTTTGGTTCATTGCAGTCAAAGCTAAAAAAGAAAAACCGGTAAGGACCAGGGGTTCCCTTTCCTTCTTTTGTCCGGATGCCGGAAGGCAATGGCTGCGCTTGGTTCGTATACTCGCGCCGGTCTGCTGTATTTAGAGAGCCATTTCAATGTGGCACAACTGAGGATCTTCAGCCCGCCTGACTTTGAATCCCAACTTCTTCGCCAGGTCCAGCATGGGTTGGTTTTGGGTCAGGACTTCACCGTACAAAAGCTTCACCTGTTGGTCTTGGGCAATGGCGATGACCTGCTCCACCAATTTGGGCCCCAGACCCTTGCCCTGCCACGGGTCTGCCACAATAACGGCGAATTCCGCACTGGAGCGATCTGCGGCCATGATCAAGCGACCCACTCCCATCATGACCTCCGGACCCGGTGGCTGCCCCAAGGCCATCAAACCCACCTCCCGATCATAATCATTTTGGGTAAACCGGATGAGCATCTCATGCGTCCATTGTTTAACCTTTTTAAAATAGCGGAAAAAGATTGTCTCACTGGAACACTTCATAAGGAAAGCTGACACCAGAGGCTCATCTTCGGGCTTCATGGGCCGGAGCAGCACCGGCGTCCCATCTCGTAACATCCAGTCGTTTTCATACTGGTTGGGATAGGGGGCAATGATCAGATGCCGGGGAGCTGGAAGCTCGCTGGCTTCCACGATCAGCCTGGCTGCTACGGCGGTGGCCCGGCCATTGATGATAAATAAGGGATTGATTTCGAGAAAACCGATCTCTGGAAAGTCGGTAGCCAATTGGGAAACGCGTACCAGGATCTCGGCCAACTGGTCGAGGTCTGCCGCGGGCAACTGGCTCTCTCCCGCCAGGGCTTGGAAAATCCTGGTTCTTTCCATTAAACGGCGGGCCAGCAGCAGGTTTAAGGGGGGGAGATCAACTGCAATATCGCGGAAAATTTCGACAAATGGTCCTCCGGTGCCAAACCCCAGTAAAGGTCCGAAGTGAGGGTCTTGGCGGCAGCCGATGAACAACTCAAAGTGTGGTTTTCGTTCCTGGGCCTGGACGGTTACCCCCAGATTCCGGAATTGGGGATGTCGGATCCGGGTCTCTCCGGTTAATCGGTCGAACGCCCTCTCAACCTGCAAGTCATCATTTAAGTGATAGATAACCCTCGTCCTTTCAGTTAGGGCCTCGAGTTCCGGAGCATTGATCTTTAACAACACGGGAAAACCGATCTCCTGGGCCGCCATTTTTGCTTCGGCGGCCGAGGCTGCGGCCACAGTGCGATTTACTGGAATACCGTAGGTAGACAAAATGGCCTTTGCTTCGAGCTCGGTCAGGTGCTTCGGCGCGGGAGCCAGACATTGATTCAAAAAGGCCCGGGCCTGTTTGGTATTCACTTTCAAATCGGTGGGCTGGCGAGACGGGGTTTCCTGAAGCAAAACAAGATGGCGGCTATAAGAATACATCTCCATGAAGGTATCCACCGCCGCTTCCGGAGTTTTAAAGGTGGGGATGCCAGCCTGGTTGAGAATCTTTATGCCGGGGGCGACTTCGTCCCCACCCATCCACACAGCAAAGATCGGAAGATTTTGATTTTCCGTTTCCCGGACCAGGGTCGCCGCCACCTCAGTGGGGTTGGTTAAGGTCTGAGGCGAAAGGATGATAACCAATCCGGAAAATTCCCTTTTCTCCATCACTGTGTGCACGGTTTGAGCGTAGCGTTCCGGGGTCGCGTCCCGGAGGATGTTTATAGGATTTCCGGGTTTCCAGACAGCAGGCAACACATTTGCCAATTTCACCTGGATTTCGGGACTTAATTCTCCAGGGGCCTTGTTCCAACGGCGCAGGGCGTCAACGGCCATCAAGGCCGGACCGCCGCCATTGGTAATGATCGCGATCTCCCCTCCCAGCGGTCGCTGTATTTTTCCCAGGGTCTCGGCGCAGTCGAAGAGCTGGCCGATGGTATCAACCCGGACAATACCGGCCCGCCGGAAGAAAGCCTCGTAGGCTGTGTCCTCACTAATAAGGGGATCATTCCGGTGCTCGCCGGTTCGGGTCTTGGTCTGCTGTCTTCCCGCTTTAATGACAATGATGGGTTTAATTCGCGAAACGGAGCGGGCCGCACTCATGAACTTGCGGTGTCGGGTCAGGCTTTCCATATAGATAATAATGCTCCGGGCCGGTTCTTGGTTGCCCAGATAGTCGATAAGATCGGCAAAGTCCAGGTCGGTTTTGGAACCGACACTGATAAAATGGCTGAAGCCGATATTTTTCCGCGCCGCCCATCCTAACACGGAACTGCAGAGAGCGCCGCTTTGGGAAATAAAGGCCAGATGGCCGGGATGTACTGCTTGCCTGGCAAGGCTGGCGTGCAAGCCGACCCAGGGACAGATGAGACCCAGGGAACTGTGACCGAGATAACGGATGCCGGCCTCCTCGGCCGCAGCCTGGATCTCCGCCTCAATCCGATCCCCTTCGGCTCCGACCTCTTTGCCTCCGACAGAGATAATGACTGCGGTCTTCACCCCTACCTGGCCGCATTGCCTCAGGACAGGTGGAATGTCAGCAATGGGAATGGCTATGACTGCCAGATCGATGGTTCCTGGCACCTCAGTCACGGCGGGATAGGCTGGCAGACCCAAGATCTCCTGGATTTTGGGATTGATGGGGAAGACTTGGCCGGGGAAACCGCCCTGCTGCAAATTATGCAGCAGGCTCCAACCCGGGCTGTCCGCCTTCTCGCTGGCACCAATAACCGCAACTGATTCCGGTTTGAACAGATAATCGAGATGGTCTTTTTCCATTTCCTACCTTATGTAATTTTAAAGGCTATTCAAGACCCGAATATGATCAAAAACACAATCCTCCAAAACCTCCAGGTTATAGCCGCCTTCCAGCACCGAAATAATGCGACCCTGGCAAAAATCCCGGGCAAAAGTAAGCAACAGGGCACCCATAATCATATAGGCCTTATCGGAGAGGCGCAAACGGCTCATGGGGTCCCGGGCATGACCATCAAAACCGGCTGAAATCATCAAACAATCGGGTCTAAACTCTTCCAGGGCGGGCAGAACTTCTTCATCCATGACCTCTAGATAATCAGGATCGCGACTGTAAGCGGGAAAGGGAAAATTCAGCGTGTAGCCAAAACCTTCCCCTTTGCCCCTCTCGCTTTCCCAGCCCGTGCCGGGATAACAGGTGCCAGGGCTTTCATGCAGCGAGATAAAGAGGACCGTTGGGTCTTCTTCCAGGAGGTGTTGGGTGCCATTGCCATGATGAGCATCCCAATCGACGATGGCAATCCTGGCCAAGCCGTATTTTTCCTGGAGGTATTTGGCACCGAGGGCCACATTGTTAAAAAAGCAAAACCCCCGGGCCTGAGCCCGTTCGGCATGATGGCCGGCCGGACGCACTGCGCAAAATGCATTATTAACTGCTCCGTGCATCATCGCATCGCAGGCGGCAAATACCCCGCCCACGGCCAACCTGGCGATATTAAAAGATTCCCTACAGATGCCATTCTCGGTTTCATCCAGAAAGGGTTGGCCCTGTTGGCAGGCAGTCCGGAACCGTTCGATATATCGGTGATCGTGAAGCCTTTCGATCCAGGCCAGGGAGGCCTCATAAGGTTCAATGAGTCTAATCTGCTTTATTAAACCGGAAAATACCACCCGCCGGTGGATGGCCCGCAAGCGGTCCGGCCTCTCCGGATGTTTAGGTCCAGGGTTATGCAGGAGATAGCGTTTATCATAGACATAACCGGTTACGGACATGTTCCCTCCGGGAAATAGAAGAAAATGGAATTGGACATCCTTCGAGGAGAGGGTGGCAGAGGTTATGCGGGGGAGAGGATGAACCCCCGTTGTGAGTGGTGTCCGGTTTAGGGGCCTTTCCTCCTAATGCCCATATGTGCCTGTCCATTATTTTTTCCCGATTGCCTTGAAAAATGTGTAGCAGAAAACCCCATCGTCTTCGGTTGTTCGGTATAAAGCCCTAATACCCTCATCAAAGGTCTTTTCGTCAATCAAACCGGCTTCCACAGAGCCTTGGCGAATGCCTTCAATCATTGCCGTGAAGGTATTTTTGGTAAAGCCTTCGACAAGCAAAGGTCTGCTCGAATCGACATAAACCAGGCGCGGAGAGACGTGGATGGAACTGAACCCTACGGCGTTTAACAGAGGGTAGAGCTCTCTGCCGATATTGGCATTCCCACCGGCTCGCTTTTGGAGTTCGACTTGACACAGAATAGCCCGGCGCGCCGCGTCACTATCAGGATAAAAATAGGTCGAGCCATGATCTCCCTCGATGACCGTAATTGTACCACCAAGCTTGAGCAGGTTTTTCAGGCATTCCAGAGCCTTTCCCGGCATGGGCAGATGTTCCAGAACAAAACAGACAAAAATATGATCGAATGAATCCGGTTTAAACGGCAAATTAAAAATATCACCCTGTTGAAAGCTGACATTGGTGATGCCGGCTTCGGTGATTCTCATGCTGGCCTCGGCCAGCGAGCTTGCTGATATATCAATCGAGGTTATATGGGCGTCAGGGCTGTTAGAGGCCAGGGTTATGGTTTGGGCACCGACGCCGCAACCGGCCTCAAGAACCTAACATCCGGCCGGATAAAAGGTATCATAATGTAGTAATTCCGCCAGCGTTGAAGCTTGGTCACGCAATCGAATATTTTCTCTCTGGTTATATCCATGAACATATTTCACTTTAATAACCTCACTCTTCAATCTAGTTAGGGCCCACCCGGAAACTGCGGCGGTTCCTCTTGCAGCCCAGAGGGAAAAACGGATATCTGGTTTGCAGGGACGGGGTTACCCCGTTGCTACAAGGGATGCCCCCAATAATAAAGGACTTTCCGGATGGAGACTACTTAGAAAATGACTTTCATACATCTCCGCTCTTCGGATTTCTATCCCTCCCAGAGGCAATCGTGTCCCTTTATTGCGCCGTCACTGCTAATAGTCAATAGCAGCCAACCGCAGCCGGTTCGGTCTGAAGCCGTCGCCTCCCGCTGTTTTTGAGGGACACCCAGACGTACATCCGGCAGGGGCCAGGCCGTCGATCGCACTCCTAAAAACTGCAGATTTTTATGTTCTAAACCGATGTGTTGATGTACATGACCATGCAGTAAGATTACCCGTTGCCGCGCCTGAAGGAGGTCATGCACGGTTTCGGCGCCTTCCGTCCACCACTGCCAGGGGTGAAAGAGGCGATAGAGCGGGGCATGAGAGACGATGATCAAAGGCAGTTCGCATGGAGTTTCGGCTAATTCTGCAGCCAGCCAGTGATGTTGTGGGTGACTGATCTGAAAGAGGCCGGAACCGGCCTTCTGGCCGAAATGAACGGTGTTCAATCCGATAAAATGGACGCCTTTATGGAGGAAGGAAAAAGTGCTCCGGCCGAATATCTCGGTCCACAATGATCCCGAAGCAATCGGGTAGTCTTTTTCTCCGGGAAGCAGCCAGACAGGGGGCCTCAAAGAGGAAAAGAACTCTTTGGCCAGGGAAAGGGCCTTGGGATTGCCGTCGTGGGTCAAGTCACCCCCGAAAAATACCAGGTCTACCGGTGGTTCTTGACCGTTGATCTCCTCCAGGGCCAGGGCCAGGTGGCGGGCTGCAATAGAGTCGGGGTTGCCATCCGGCAGATGGGCGTCGGCTAGAAATGCCACCTTGAACGTTGTTGCAGACGATTCATCCTGCGCCGGAGCTCCAGACGGCCCAGAGGTCAACGGTATCCCGATGGCGTTGGCCGCCAGACAGAACCCCAGGTGTTTTAAAAAAAGACGACGATCCATAAGCCACCGCCTCCCGTAAATTCAGATGGATACCGGCTTATTAAGATTTTTTTGAGATTATAAACGTTTTTACCCCTGGTTTAAAGAACATTTGCGTCCAGACTCCTGAAACGAGCTGATCCGCAGCAATTCCCTTGCCGATTGCTCCAAAGATGAGATACAAATAGGTTAAGGTGATAAAATATTGCTGCCCAAGGGAGAGGCATCTCTGTCGCACAGTCTCTCAATTCCAATTTGGGATCGAGGTCAGGCCGCAATAGGTTGAATGAGTGGAGAATACTTTGAGCAGCAAAGGTTGGGACCTTCCTGCTTCTTGTATAAAAACAGTGAGCAGTGAGCCGTGAGCCGTGAGCAGCAAAAACATTATTGTGAGCAGCCGCCACGATTCTGTTTTTATGCTTCGTTGTGTTCGGCAGAACATGTGCACTTATAAGAACTCTTCAGAGCGGAGAGCTCATGAAAGATTTTCTGAAAAAGATTCTGCGCCCTAGCTATTTAAAGGTTACCCTCGGGATTATCATAATGCATTTGTTGGTAATGGCCTATAATCCCGCCTTTGTGCGCAACCTGGAGATGAAGTTTTATGATCTGATGTTCCAATTGCGAGGTCCTCGCAACCCGGGTCCGGAGGTGGCGATTATTGCGATCGATGATCGCAGCCTCAAAGCTATCGGTCGCTGGCCCTGGTCGCGGCGGCAGATCACCCGTCTGATGGAGGTGTTGCAGCAGGCCGACGCCAAGATCATCGGTTTTGATATCATCTTTGCCGAAAAAGAAGAGGAGACCGGGGTTGGGCTGCTTCATCGGTTGGAGCAGGAGATGGGTCGCCGCTCCTGGAAGTCGCCAGAGTTGCAACAGTGGATTGATAGGGAATATCAAAGTATTGATCCGGACAGCGATCTGGCGCAGAGATTTAAGGAATCAGACCGGGTTGTCCTGGGATATTATTTTCAGGGGCTGGAGACCCGCCAGACCGCCCCAGGCGCTTTTAGCCTGCAGATTTCCAAAGATATTATTAAATCATCTACTTATGATCTGGTGCGCTGGTCCTCAGCGCAGTGCATTCCCAGTTGGCTCATAACCGCCCAGGGGGTGGAAGTCAACCTGCCGCGTCTTACCCGAGCTGCGGCTGAAACCGGTTATTTCAACGCCGTTCCGGATGCTGACGGTTCGATTCGCTCCGTCCCCCTGGTCATTCGATACCAGGAAGATCTTTACGCCCCGCTGGCACTTTCTATTCTGCAACGGTATCTGGGCAATCCTTTGCTGCAACTAGTCATCTCAGAGGGTGGCGTGAACGGCATCAGGTTGGGTCGACACCAGATTCCAGTGGACGAACACGGCAGGTTCCGGGTTAATTTTCGGGGACCGGCCAGAACCTTCCCGTATTATGCTTTTGTTGACGTTGTCGACGGGAAGATACCACCTGAGACCTTTCGGGATAAGATCGTTTTGATAGGGGCCTCCGCCGTGGGTATTTACGACATTCGGGTAACGCCGTTTTCTAGCATCTACCCAGGGGTCGAAGTGCATGCCAACGTTATCGACAATATCCTGCGGCAGGATTATCTCTGGGCTCCGACCGGCCTGATCAACCCAGCCGCCTTGGCACTGGTTGCTTTGAGTCTAGTCGCCTGCCTGCTATTACCTAAGGTAAGGGCCTGGTTTGGTCTAGTACTCTTTATCACCCTGGCACTGAGCTATTTCTCTATCGATTGTTTTCTTTTTGCCAACAACAATATTTACTTACAGGTGATATACCCGCTCAACTGCCTAGCGGTCGTTTATGTTGCTCTGGGTCTGATGCGGTTCCTGGCCGAGGAAGCGGAGCGAAAGCGCATTAAAGCCGCCTTCCAAAACTACGTTGCCCCTGATGTTGTCAATATCATGCTGCA